>NZ_JAIQDH010000005.1:0-440966 GCF_020037095.1 Myxococcus sp. XM-1-1-1 | reverse complement strand
TTGCGGGGGCAGGATTTGAACCTGCGACCTTCGGGTTATGAGCCCGACGAGCTACCAGGCTGCTCCACCCCGCGTCATGTTGATGTCTGCCTTTGAACACCAGAGGTCCGGCTTTGATTCACCGGACCTCTGGCTTCCTGAATTGCGGGGGCAGGATTTGAACCTGCGACCTTCGGGTTATGAGCCCGACGAGCTACCAGGCTGCTCCACCCCGCGTCAGCGGCGAGGGAGGTAGTACCGCCCCTCGCCGGGGACTGCAACATCTATTTCGAGCGAACCCGAGCACGCATCCAACACGTGCTCGAGCGCGCGGTGTGACTCACTTGCGCAGCTTGCTGAAGAGGTCGGCCATCGTGCCGAAGCCCTTCTTGCCCGCGCCCTGCGGCTGCTGCGTCTTCTGCCAGGCCTCCACCTCGGCGCGCTCCTCCGCGCGGACGGCGGCGGTGACGGACAGGCGGATCTTCCCGGACGCGTCGATGTCCAGGATGGCCACCTTCACCTCCTGGCCCAGCGCGTAGTGCTTGCGCAGATCCGTGCCGCGCTCGGTGCCCGTCTCGCTCGCGGGGAGCAGGCCCTTGCCACCGGCGAACACGAGGAAGACGCCGTACGGCTCGATGCGGTCCACCTTGCCGACGACGACCTGGCCCACCTTGGGACGGGGCGCCGCGGGAGCCGCGGGCGCGGCCTTCTCCGCCGAGGCGGCCGGACGCTCCTCGGGGGGACGCTGCGCCTCCTCCTCGGAGATGCGGCGCAGGCCGATGCGCTTGTCCTTCTCGTCGATCTTCTCGACGGCGACCCAGATGGTCTCGCCTTCCTTCACCACGTCGCGCGGGTGTGCGATGCGGCGGTCGCTCAGCGCGGAGATGTGCACCAGGCCATCCACGCCCGGACGCAGCTCCACGAAGGCGCCGAACTGCTGGAGCCGGACGACCTTGCCCTGCAGACGGTCCCCCTCCTTGATCTCGGAGATGGCCTTCTTGAACGGGTCCTCCTGCCGCGAGCGCATGGACAGCGTGATGCGCTCCTTCTGCTTGCTCTTGTCGGGGGAGTTGGGCTGCGCGGCCTCCATGCGCAGGATCTCCACCTCCACGTCATCACCGACCTTCACCACGTCGCTGGGGTGACCCACGCGCGTGTACGAGAGCTCGGAGACGGGGATCATCCCCTCCACGCCGCCCAGGTCCACGAACACGCCGAAGTCCCGGACGCCGGTGACCTTGCCCTTGACGACCTTGCCGTCGCCCAGGTTCTTGCGCGTCTCCGCGGCCAGCTGGCGCTGCTCGTCCTCGAGCAGCGAGCGGCGCGAGAGCACCACGTTGCGGTCCCGGACCTCGGTGACGCGGAACTTGAGCTTCTCGCCGATGAACTGGTCCGGCTTCTCGACGTAGCGCAGGTCCAGCTGGCTGATGGGGCAGAACGCGCGCACGTCGCCGATGGCGACCTCCACGCCGCCCTTGTTCACGCTCAGCACCATGCCCTCGACGGGCATGCCCGACGCGCGGGCCTCGGCCAGCATCGCCATGGAGGCGCTGCCCTTGGCCAGCGCGCGGCTCAGCACGATGCCCTTGGCGCCCACCTCGATGACGTGCGCGTCCAGGCTGTCACCCACGCCGTAGCGCAGGATGCCCTCGTCGTCCTTGAGCTCGCGCAGCTCGATCATCGCCTCGCTCTTGGACGCGCCCTCCAGCGACACGAACGCGGTGTCCGCGCCAAGCTGGAAGATGGTGCCCTTGACCTTCTCGCCCAGGCGCACGCCCCGGCGGCCCGGCGCCCCACCCTCCTTGGCCTGCGCCTCGAACATCTCGGCGAAGGACTCGGACTCGGGAACCTCCTCGTACAGCGCGGAGGAAGGCGCCGGCGTCGGCGTCACAGGGCGCGGCGCGGAGGTCGTCGTCGGCGCGCCGGAGGCCTCGGCCTCCGCGGTGGTCGCCTCGGCGGTCGCGGTCGCCTCGGCGGGGTTCTCCCCCACCGGGCCTCGCGTCTCGATGGCGCCCGACGCGCGCTTCACGACGACCATGGGACCGGACGGACGGCGCTCGCCGCCACCGCGGCGCTCGCCTCCACCCCGCTCCTGACCGCCCTGGCCACGAGGAGGACGGCGCTCGTCGCGCGGAGCCCCTCCCTCGGAGCGCGGACGCGCGTCACGGCCCTGACCGGGACCGCCGCGCTCGCCGCCGCCGCGAGGACCCTCGCCACGGCCGCTGCCGCCCGAAGGGATGCCGAGCATCACGTCACCGAAGGTGGCCTTCGGCTTCTTGGGGCCGCCCATCCCACCCGGACCGCCCGCATTGGAACCGTTCTTCTCGTCGCTCACTGCCGAGACCTTCCTGAGACGAAGTCAGCCAGACTTCCCGTGAAGCCGGGCCCATGAAAAAGGCGGCGCACTCTACACGCGCGCCCTGTCCGGAGGAAGCCCCGAAGACAGGCACGCGGCCCACACCACCGCAAGGACCTCAACGGAGGCCCCCCGCCAGCCCATCCCGCCCACCCCCTCCTTGCTGCTCCAACCACCCCCTGCCCGCTCCGTGAGGAGCCGAGCATCGGCGAGCACTTAGCGCGCCCGGCGCAGCCGTCCGGAGACCTTGCGGAACACCGCGCCGGCCTCGGGGACACCCAGCGCGGCGGCCACCGCGAAATAGATGCCTCCCATGGGGATGGCGACGGCCAGGAAGCCCAGGACGGGGTGCAGCCTGGGGGGCGCGAGGAAGGCCCCGCCCCACTCCGCCTGCACTCCCGGCATGGGGCCCAGCACGGCCGCGAGCCCCAGCTTCACGCCCAGGGCCACGAGGCCCGCGATGACGGCCGCGCCCCACAGCCGGGGCAGGAGCCCCGGGGGAACGCCCACGGGCCCCAACTGCCGGGTCAGCTTGCGGCGCAGGAGATACGACTCGAGCCAGGCCACGAGCCCGCTGGCGAGCGTGAGCCCCAGCGCGCCCAATTCCGAGGGCAGTCCCAGCCACCCGGGCAGATGCAGGCCCAGGACCCAGGCGCCCACCGAGCCCACCGCGACGCGGACGATGGCGAAGCGCAAGGGCGTCTTGGGGTCCTTCAAGGCGTAGAAGGCGGAGGCGTACAGCCGGCCCACGGTGGAGGCCACCAGCCCCACGGCGGCGCCCATGAGCAGGTACCAGAGGTAGCGCGAGTCCGCCGCGTCGAAGCGGCCCGTCTGCAGGAGCGCCGCGGCCACCATGTCGCCCAGGAACAGGAAGGCCGCCGCGGAGGGCACCACCCAGAAGGCGATTCGCCGCGCCCCTCCGTCGATGCGCTGACGCAGCTTCGCGGCGACCTCCTCCGACCCGGCGCCGTCCGCCGCGCGGGCCATCTCCGGCAGCTCCGCCGCGGACACCGCCATGCCGAAGAGGCTCACCGGGATGAGGTAGATGGTCTGCGCGTACACAAGGGACGACATGGCGCGCTCGGAGATGAGCGTGGCGAAGGCGGTGTCCACCCAGGCGCTGAACTGCACCACGCCGCGCCCCAGCACCACCGGGCCGAAGCTGCGGAGCACCTGCCGCACCGGCTCCGTCGCCGTGGAGAGCGACGGGCGGAACCTCCCCAGCAGCTGGAGCGTGCGGGGCACCTGCACCGCGAACTGGAGGAAGCCGCCGGCCACCACGCCGTAGGCCAGCAGCTCCACCAGCCGGTCCTCTTCGTAGCGGCCGCCCACGACGAGCAGCGTGGCGATGATGGCCCCGTTCCAGACGACGGGCGCCAGGTACGACAGCAGGAAGCGTCGGTGGCTGTTGAGGATGCCCAGGCACCAGGCGCTCAGCACCAGGAAGCCCGTGCCGGGGAAGAGGATGCGCACCACGCGGATGGCCAGCTCTCGCGCGTGGCCCTCGAAGCCCGGAGCGATGAGGTCCACGAACACGGGCGTGAACAGCATGCCCGCGCACACCAGCAGCGCCGTCGCCAGGGACAACAAGCCGAAGACCGCGCCCGCCACCCGGTCCGCCTGCTCCGTGTCCTTGCGGCCCAGCAGCTGGGCGTACACGGGGATGAAGGAGCCGGAGAGGACTCCCTCACCGAAGAGGTTCTGCAGGAAGTTGGGGATGCGCAGCGCGGCCTTGAAGACGGCGGCCGCCTCCGCGTTGCCCAGGTAGTGGGCGAAGACGCGCTCGCGCACCAGGCCCATCAGGCGCGAGGCGAGGATGCCCGTGGCCACGAGCATGGCGCCCCTGCCCCCCGAGCGTTCGGACCGTCCGGTCGAGGCGGGAGGAGTCGGGGAAGGCTCGGGCGCGGAGGCGGTCACGGGCCGGGGACTCTATGCGTGACGTCAAGTGGCATGAAGCGCGAAACCCATGGCCCCTGTTTCTCTTGACGGTGCCCCCGGCGGATTGCGAGGGTCCGTCCTCAATGGCCGACATACCGGACAGCGACCTGGACGACGTGGCGCGTATCCGCCTCGTGCTGGCGCGCGAGCTCGAGACCATCAACGAGTACGAGGCCTTCGCCCGGGCGTCCTCCCACCCAGAGGTGCGGGCCTTCTTCCTCCACCTGGCGACGGAGGAGAAGGAGCACGTGTCCGAGGCGGTCCACATGCTGCGCATGCTCGACGCCCACCAGGACTCGCGCTTCACCACGCCCATCGCGCCGGGTCACTTCCAGCAGGCCGTGGGCGAGGCGCCACCTCCCGCCGCCGTGCTCGCGCCGCCGCCTCCTCCGCCTCCGGCCAAGCAGGTCCTCAACGGCCGCTCTCCGGTGGAGCCCCTCACCGCCCTGCCCCCGCAGCGGCTCATGTATGGCCTGCCCGCCCCGCCGCCCGCCGTCGAGTCCCACCCCCTCACGGTGGGCTCGCTGCGCCGTGGCGGTGGTGGCGGTAATCGCTGACGACGTTCCCCTTTTTCTCCCTAGATGTTGAGCCGGAGATTGTTCGATGCCTGACTTCCTTGGACATGCCGAGAACCCGCTTCGTGAGGAGGAGTGGGCGCGCCTGAATGAAACCGTCATCCAGGTGGCGCGCCGCTCACTGGTGGGCCGCCGCATCCTCGACATCTACGGTCCGCTGGGCGCGGGCGTGCAGACGGTGCCCTACGACGAGTTCCAGGGCGTGTCCCCGGGCGCTGTGGACATCGTCGGCGAGCAGGAGACCGCGATGGTCTTCACGGACGCTCGCAAGTTCAAGACCATCCCCATCATCTACAAGGACTTCCTGCTGCACTGGCGGGACATCGAGGCGGCGCGCACGCACAACATGCCGCTGGATGTCTCGGCCGCCGCCGGCGCCGCGGCGCTGTGCGCGCAGCAGGAGGACGAGCTCATCTTCTACGGCGACGCGCGCCTGGGCTACGAGGGCCTGATGACGGCCAATGGCCGGCTCACCGTGCCGCTCGGTGACTGGACGGCGGCGGGTGGCGGGTTCCAGGCCATCGTCGAGGCCACGCGCACGCTCAACGAGCACGGCCACTTCGGCCCCTACGCCGTGGTGCTGTCGCCCAAGCTCTACTCGCAGCTGCACCGCATCTACGAGAAGACGGGCGTGCTGGAGATCGAGACCATCAAGCAGCTGGCCGCCGACGGCGTCTATCAGTCCAACCGCCTGCGCGGCGACTCGGGCGTGGTGGTGTCCACCGGCCGCGAGAACATGGACCTGGCGGTCTCCATGGACATGGTGGCCGCGTACCTGGGCGCGTCGAGGATGAACCACCCGTTCCGCGTGCTGGAGGCGCTGCTGTTGCGCATCAAGCACCCGGACGCCATCTGCACCCTCGAGGGCGCTCCCGCGGCTGCCGCCCGTCGGTAGTCCAGCCCCCCATGGCCAAGGTCCTGGTGATCGACGACGAGGTGAACCTGCGCAAGGTGCTCGCCGCCATGCTGCGCAGGGACGGCTTCGACGTCACCGTCGCGGAGAACGGTGAGCAGGGCCTGGCCGAGTTCAACAAGAACGGCGCGGACATCATCGTCACCGATCTGGTGATGCCCAAGGTGGGCGGCATGGAGGTGCTCGGCACCATCCGCGCCGCCAACCCGGACGTGCCGGTCATCATCATCACCGCGCACGGCACGGTGGACTCCGCCGTGGACGCCATCAAGGCGGGCGCGTTCGACTACATCACCAAGCCCTTCGATCAGGTGGAGCTGTCCTCCGTCGTCGCGAAGGCCGCCAAGACCAACGAGAGCGCCCGTCGCTCCGTGCGTCCGGACCTCAAGGCGCGCGCCGCCATCATCGGCGAGGCGCCGCAGATGCAGGAGGTCTACAAGGTCATCGACAAGGTGGCGGACACACCGTCGACGGTGCTCATCACCGGAGAGAGCGGCACCGGCAAGGAGCTCATCGCCACCGCGCTGCACGGCGCGTCCAGCCGCCGCGACAAGCCGTTCATCAAGATCAACTGCGCGGCCATCCCCGCCACGCTGCTGGAGAGCGAGCTGTTCGGCTACGAGAGGGGCGCCTTCACCGGCGCCGTCACCTCCAAGCCGGGCCGCTTCGAGCTGGCCGACGAGGGCACGCTCTTCCTCGACGAGATTGGCGAGATTCCCGTCGAGATGCAGGTGAAGCTCTTGCGCGCGCTGCAGGAGGGCGAGTTCGAGCGCGTGGGGGGCATCAAGACCACGCGCGTGGACGTGCGCCTGGTCGCCGCCACCAACCGCGATTTGCAGGCGGAGATCGAAGCGGGCCGCTTCCGCAAGGACCTGTACTACCGCCTCGCGGTGGTGCCGCTGTCCCTGCCGCCCTTGCGCGAGCGCCGCAGCGACGTGCTGATGCTCGCGCGGCACTTCGTGGAGAAGTACAACAAGCGCCTCAACAAGAAGATCGAGGGCATCACCGACGACGCCCTGGCGCTGCTCCAGGCGTACTCGTGGCCGGGCAACATCCGCGAGCTGGAGAACCTCATCGAGCGCGTCCTGCTGTTCGCGGACGGGCCGTTGATCACCGCCAAGGACCTGCCCGAGCCCATCCGTCAGGGAGCGGGCGTCCAGGCGAGCCCCACCTCGGCGTCCTCCCTGCCCGCCTTGGAGGTTCCCGCGGGCGAGGTGGGCCTGAAGGACATCGTCCGGATGAAGGCCGCGGAGTTGGAGCGGGACCTCATCGTCAAGAAGCTCGACGAGACGGGCGGCAACGTCACCCGCGCCGCGCGTCTCCTCCAGATCAGCCGGAAGTCCCTGCAGACGAAGATGAAGGAATTCGGTCTGCGAGACACCACGCCTGACGAGCAAGAGGACGGCCCCGAGGATTGACCCTCGGTTGGCGGAATTCCTCGTCGCGGGCGCTGGTTTCGCGCCCGCTCACTCTTTCCGATTCATGGAGCCAGCATGCGGCCGAACCTTCCCACCCTCGGTGCACCTCCGAAGCGGAGCCCCATCGGGCCCGTGGTCGCCGTGTCACTCATCCTCGGCGGCGCTGCCGGGGGCGTGTGGTGGTGGAAGCAGCGCATGGCCACCGCCACGCAGGAGGCCGCCGTCACCCAGGCCACCGCCGATGCCGCCGCCACGCCCGACGCGGGCGCCCTGGCCGCGGCGCCCACCGCCCCCGCCGCTCCCACCGACCCGGTGAAGGCCGCGGGCATGGAGCGCGCTTCCATGCGCATCGACGGGCCGCTGGAGACGGCGTTCGTCAACTCCGCGGGCGCGGACGTGGGCCCGGCGCTGGCGCAGGTGGTGACGCGCACGCTGGTGTGGTGGGTGGCCGTCCCCAACGAAATCCTCCGCGGGGACACCCTGGACGTGCTCTTCCAGCGCCGCCCCAACGAGGAGCCGCTGGTGCACGCGGTGCGCTTCACCAGCGCGAAGCTGGGCAAGACGATGAGCGCCTACCGCTTCCAGGGCTCCGCGGAGAACACGGCGCGCTACTACCTGCCCTCCGGCGACGAGCTGGAGCTGCGGCTGGAGAAGTCCCCGCTGGACGACTACGAGCAGGTGACGTCGCTCCTGCGCGATGGCCGCCGCCACAAGGGCGTGGACTTCCGCACCCCGGTGGGCACGCCCGTCAAGGCGCCCTTCTCCGGCGTGGTGAAGCGCAAGAACTGGAACTGGAGCAGCAACGGCAACTGCCTGGAGCTGATTGAAACGGGCGGCAAGGGCCGCCGCGCGCTCTTCCTGCACCTGGACGAGGTGTCCAAGGACATCCAGGCCGGGACGCGCTTCAACGTGGGCCAGGTCATCGCGCGGAGCGGCAACACGGGCCGCTCCTTCGCGCCCCACCTGCACTACCAGCTCATGCAGGGCGAGGAGAAGGTCCTGGACCCCTTCGACCAGCACAAGACCTACCGCCGCACCCTGGCCGCCAACCACAAGACGGCCTTCGACGACGAGGTCCGCCGCCTGGAAGGGCTGCTCGGGACGTCCGTCGCGGGGAAGTAAAAGCAACCCGATTCTTGACACTCCTCCGACGGCGCGGCTAGCTGGAAGCCCCCCGGGCTTGCCGGAAGGCCCGGTCGTTTCGCCGTCGGAGGTCGGATGCACAGGCTTCGCGCCGTACTCGCCGCGCTGACGCTAGGCGCGCCGTTCGCCGCCAGCGCGGCGGATATCACCCGGATCGCCTCGTCCTTCGAGGACGATGACCCGTTCGATCTGTTCATCGACGTCGGGTTCGAACGCACCCAGACTCGCGCGAAGATCATCCGCGAGCAGCTCGCGCCGGTGGGGAGTGAACCCGGGCGCGGTGATGCCTCGGAGCTCTGGTACAAGGGCGTGGACGCCCGCCTCAACCTGAGGATGGCCGTCGGCCTCTACCGCGACCTGGAGCTGTCCTTCACGCTCCCGCTGGTGTTCCAGCAGAACGAGCGCTGGGACTTCACCTCCCAGTCGTCGCAAGGGACGTCCACCATCACTGGCAATTGCATCAACCCCGATGGCACGTTCGTCAACAACGATCCAGGGTGCCTCGACGACCCGCATGCCAACGGCGTGCCCCTGTTCGGGGTACCCCAGGAGAGCTTCCGCGGCGGTCTGGGCAACCTGCACTTCGGCCTGGCCTACGCGTTCTTCAACCAGGACAAGGACGTCACCAAGCCCACGTGGATCGTCGGCATCGACTACGAGGCGCCCACGGCGAAGCAGCGGGACCCGAGCGTCGACACGACGAACTCGGACGACCGCGGCAACATCGGTGACCGCGTCCACAAGTACCAGCTCTACACGTCGTTCTCGCGGCGCATCGGCGTGGCCGAGCCGTACTTCAAGGCCAGCTACACCATCCCCGTGCGCGGTCCGGTCTTCTATTCGAACTGCGACCAGCGCGACGCGGATCCCACCACCCTGGGTGCTCCTGACAACTGCGGCACCGGGCCGTGGGACCGCAAGGAGACGGGCATCAAGGCGCCCAAGATGATGGGCATCCTCGCCGGCGTGGAGCTGGTGCCGTTCGACCGGCCGCAGAAGCACCAGAAGTTCACCCTGGACCTGCGCGCCATCGGCAACTACGTGGGCGCGGGCCGCTACCACAACGAGCTGAGCGCGGCGCTGCGCAAGCTGCTCACCTCGGAGGAGTACTTCCAGGTCGGTGGCATGCTCGGCGTCACCGCGAGCGCCTCGGAGACCTTCAAGATTCGCGCGGGCGGCACGTTCCTCTACAACACGGACCACACGCTCACGAACGAGGAGCTTGGCAAGGACCTGGACGGCAACGGCGAGATCGACGCGAGCCTCGGCTCGCCCGAGCTCAACCCCACGTTCGACTGGCGCTACGACCTGGTGTCGCGCCGGTTCCGCGCCATCGGCAGCACGACGTTCCGCTTCGACCTGAGCGCGTCCTTCAACTTCTAGCGCCAGGGAAGTCCCCGGGAGACGCGGGCCTCGAGCACGCGCCTCCCGGTTCCGGACCACCTACTTCTTCAGCGACAACCCGAGTCGGTACACGTCCTGTCCCGACCACCCCGCCCGGCGGGCCAGCTCCGTGCTCAGGGCCTTGAGCTTGTCGCCTCGCGCGAGCCCGTCCTCGAGCGCCCGGCGCAGCTCCTCCTCGGACCAGCGCCGCTCCCCGGTGCGCCCCTCCACCAGCACCACCACCTCGCCCCGGGCCTCCTCCGTCGCGTAGCGCGCGGACAGCTCGGACAGCGGCGCGCGGATGAACTCCTCGTGCAGCTTCGTCAGCTCGCGTGCCACGCACGCCCTGCGGTCCCCCCACGCCTCCTGGAGGTCCTGGAGCGTCTCGCCCAGGCGGCGGGGAGACTCGTAGAGCACCAACGTGGCGGACAGCGAGGCCACCTCCTCCAGCATGGCCCGCCGCTCCGGCCCCTTGCGCGGCAGGAAGCCCAGGAAGTGGAAGCGGCCCGTGGGCAGCCCCGAGGCGCTCAGCGCCGCGACGAGCGCCGTGGCGCCCGGCACGGGCACCACCGTCAGCCCCCGCTCCAGCGCCTCCGCCACCAGCCGCTCACCGGGGTCGCTGATGGCCGGGCTGCCCGCGTCGGTGACGAGCGCGCAGTCCTCGCCCTCCCCGAGCCGGTCCAGGATGCGCCCGGCGCGCTGCCCCTCCGCGAACGCGGGCAGGCTCACCAGGTCCTTGCCGCCGATGCCGAAGTGGTCGAGCAGCACGCGTGAGTGCCGCGTGTCCTCACAGGCGATGAAGCGCACGGCGCGGAGCGTCTCCAGCGCGCGAGCAGAGATGTCACCCAGGTTCCCGATGGGCGTGGCCACCAGGTACAGCGTTCCAGCCATGACTTCCCTCACATGCCCGCATCGAAGGCGCCGGGGATGTGCTCCACGGTGGCCCGCTCGCCGCGCCCGACGACGGCTATCACATCGAAGCGCATCATCCGTCCCTGGAGCTCATGCGCGAAGAGATAGTGCAGCGCCGCCTTCACCACCCGACGCTGCTTCGCGAACGACACGGTGTGCGCCGGGTCTCCCCACACCGCCGTGGAGCGCATCCGCACCTCCACGAAGCACAGGAGCTCCTCGCGCTCGGCCACCACGTCCAGCTCGCCATACCGACAGAGCCAGTTGCGGGCTCGCACGCGCCAGCCCCGCTCCTCCAGGTACCGCACCGCCGCCGCCTCCGCCTCATCCCCATACTCCCGCCGCACCCCACGCCCCATCCCGCCCCCACTCCCACGCCCTCCTCCATGGAGGGCACCCGCCACATCGGACTACACGTTAACCGTGCCGTCCGACATCTGGGCGAAGCCGGGGTGTGACGTGACGTGGACCACCTGCGTGAGGGTGCCCAGGTGCTTGAGCATGCGGGCGATGAGCGGCAGCTTCACCTCGTCCATGCCCGCGAAGACGTCCTCCAGGACGAAGGGCCGCTTCACCCGCGCGCTCCCCTTCTCCACCACCGTCATCCGCAGCGCCAGGTAGTAGAGGTCCAGGTCCTTCGGCGGCAGCTCACCCACCGGCACGCGGCGCCCCGAGGCGAGCGCGAAGGCCCGCCCCTCCTTGTCCCACTCGACGCCCTGGTAGCGCCGGTCCGTGAGCGCGGTGAGGTACTGCACGCAGCGCTCCTTGAGCATCCCCTGCACGCTCAGCACATCCGTCGTGAAGATGTCCGCCGCCTGGGACAGCACGGCGGGAGACGGGTCCTCCAGCGGCTCCACGGGCGCGGGCGAGCCATCCGCCTGCGTCACCGGCGCGGGCGGGGCCTTGGCCAGGGTGATCGACTCCTTCACGCGCCCCAGCTCACGCTCCACCTCGCGGATGTCGCGCACGTAGGAGCCCTTGCGCGTCAGCTCCGCGTTGAGCGCGTCCATCTGCTCCTTGAGCGCCTGGCGCTGGGTGGACGCGGCCACGAACTCCGGGTCGGCCTCCACGGCCGCGAGCTGATCCTTCAGCTCCACCACCCGCGCGGCCAGCAGCTCCTTGCGCTCGAGCGCCGCGGGAATCTCGTCCAGGCTCTCCACGCCGAGCGCCTTCTGCGCCATGCGCACCGGCGCGGCCTCGGCCTCGAACTCCTCGTGGATCTTCTTCTCGCGCGCGTCGAAGCGCCCCTCCTTGCTGCCCTTGCGCGAGGCGCGCTGGAGCTCGTCCACGTAGCGCAGCGCCAGGAAGGCCGCGAAGCCGAAGGCCGGGATGTCCAGCAGCGCCAGGTAGCGGAACGCGCGGTGCACGCCGAGCCCCAGGCCCAACGACAACCCGAGGAACAACACGCCCACCACGATGCCCAACCAGAACATCCGGTCCTGCGTCAGCGGCTCCACCGCGTCCGGCACGTCCGCCGCGTCCGCGTCCCGGTCCGCGCCCAGCCGATTCAAAGCCTCGTCACGCCGGGACAGCGCCTTGGGATAGCGCTGCACGCGGTTGAGGATGTCCTGGGGCAGGCCGAGCGTCTGCGGCGTCGGAGCGGCCCGCCACGCGTTCTCCGCCTCGTGGATGGCCGCCTTGAGGCCCTCGGTGCCCTTGAGGCGCTGGTCCGCGTCGAAGATCTGCGACGACAGCCCATCCACCTTGAACTGGAGCTGATCCACCTCGCGCGCGGAGACGAGCTCCGCCTCGAGCGCGCGCACCTTCGCCTCCGCCGCGGGGATGTCCTCCGCCGCGGCCACCGAGGACGCGTTCGCCAGCGAGGGGAACTTGCCGGAGGTCTTCGGATCCGCCGCCTTCGCCGCGGCCTTGCGCGGACGCCGTGACGGCAGCTGCCCCGGCTGCAGACAGTAGAGCTGCTCGAAGCTCGTGCGCGGCGGCAGGCCCACCTGTCCGCGCAGGAACTGGTTCATCTCCGAGGCGTCCGACGACACCAGCTCCGGCTGCTGCGTCGTCTTGTTCATCCGGTGCAGCGTCCCGGAGCCACCCAGCTCGCGCAGCACGCGGTACGTGGCGCCGTCGATGCCCACGAAGGTCAGCGCGGCCTTGCCGGACTTCGCGCCCGGCGCGATGAAGGACGCATCCCCGCCCCGCCCGTCGGCGTAGAGCAGCGCGAGCAGCACGCCCGCGAAGGGACTCGCCTCCGCCGAGGGCGGCTTGAGGACGAGGTACCCGGCTTTCAGCGCGAAGCGGCCCGCGGCAGTGAATCCCCGGACATTCTGGACGGCGACCTCGACGAATTGCATGGCGCGTCCATGTTAGCGCGAATGAAAAAAGGAGCGCCCGGTATCGGACGCTCCTTCTCACGACGGCCCGAGGGCCGACGAGGACTCAGGGAATCAGGCCTTCGCGCCCTTGCCCTGGGTCGTGTCCGCCTCCTCCTGCACGTCCACGCGGGCGGCTTTGCCCTTGAGGTCGCGGAGGTAGAACAGACGGCTGCGGTTCACGCGGCCGCGCGAGAGGACCTCGATCTTCTCGTAGCGGGGGCTGTGCAGCGGGAAGATGCGCTCGACGCCGACGCCGAAGGACATCTTGCGCACGGTGAACGTGGCGCGGTGGCTGCCGGAGGTCTTCCGGATGACGGTGCCCTCGAACGCCTGAACGCGCTCCTTCTCGCCCTCCTTCACCTTCCAGAAGACGCGCACGGAGTCACCAGGACGGAACGAGGTGACGTCCTGGCGCAGGTACTTGGCCTCGACGTGCTGAATGGCGGCGTTACGCATTTCGGACTCCAGTGAAGCGGAAGCTGACGCGATGAGAACGCGTGAAAGAGCGGGCCGTACTAGCAGAGAGAGCGGTGTCGGACAAGCCCGCTGAGGCCCGACTCCCAAAGAACCCCCAGGGTTACAGCTCTTCCTCCCGTCGGGCCAGCAGTTTCTCGTCGGCCTTGGACAGGGTGAGGCGGGCGAACAGGTCCGGCCGTCGCTCGCGCGTGAGCACCAGCGACTTCCACCGGCGCCACCGGGCGATGCGCGCGTGATCTCCGGACTGGAGGGCCGCCGGCACCTCGACGCCCTGGAACACGGGCGGGCGGGTGTACTGGGGATGCTCCAGCGTCCCCTCCTCGAAGCTCTCCGACACCGAGGACGCCACGTTGCCCAGGACCCCGGGCACCAGCCGCGCCACCGCGTCCACCACCGCCATCGCGGCGATCTCCCCGCCGGTGAGCACGAAGTCCCCCAGCGACAGCTCGCCGTCCAGGTGGCTCATCACCCGCTCGTCCACGCCCTCGTAGCGGCCGCAGACCAGGATCAGCCCGGCGGTGTGCGCCACCAGCTCGCGCGCGGTGACCTGGGTGAAGGTCGCGCCGCGAGGGCTCATCAAGAGCACCTTCGCCCCGGGCAGTCGGGCCCGCGCCGCGCTGATCGCCGCGACCAGCGGCTCGGGCTTCATCACCATGCCCGCACCGCCTCCGTAGGGCGCGTCGTCGGTGACACGGTGCTTGCCCTCGGCGTACTCGCGGATGTCCGTCACGGTGGCGGACAAGAGGCCCTTCTCCTGGGCCTTGCCGAGGATGCTCGCGCCCAGGTAGCCGGACACCATCCCAGGGAACAGCGTGAGCAGCTCCACCGGATACGGCGGGCTCACGACTCGGACCCGTCCGGGGCGTCCTTGTCGGCGTCGCGCCGGCCGACCTCCACGTACTCGGGAGGACGGATCACGATGCGCTGGGCCGCCAGGTCCACCGTCGGGACGAACTCGTCCGCGAACGGCACCACCAGCTCCTGCCGGCCCGCGGCGCGGATCACCAGGTTCGGCACTTCACCGGTGGCCCAGATCTCCTCCACCTTGCCCAGCGGCGTCCCCGCCTCGTCCACGGCGGACAGGCCCAGGAGGTCTCCCTGGAAGAACTCACCCTCCTCGGGCGGCTCCAGGTCCTCGCGGAACACGAACACCGTGGAGCCCACCAGCCCCTCGGCCTCGGTGCGGGACTCCACGCCCTCGAAGGCGACGATGTCCTCCTTCGGCGTGGGGCGCAGGGACTCCAGCACCAGGTCCCGCTCCACGCCCGCACGGGTGCGGACGCGGACCCGGTCCACGGTGGAGAGCGTCTGCGAGCCCGGGTCGAACGGACGCACCGCCAGCTCGCCCCGCAGCCCGTGCGCGCGAGAGATGAAGCCCAGCTCCAGCAGGGGCTTCTGCGTCACCGCGACGCGTCCGGTGCGGCGGCGGGCGGCGTGCCGGCGGCGTTGCGGCGGTCGTCCAGGATCTCCAGCCGGACCTTCTGGCCAGACTTCTGGGCGGCGGCATTGAGCAGCGTCCGGAGGGCGTTCACGGTGCGCCCGTCACGGCCGATGACCTTGCCGACATCCTCGGGGGCGACCTTCAGCTCGTAGAGCCGTGCGCCGTCCACCTCGGAGATGCGCAGGCCCACCTGGTCAGGTTGATCGACCAGGGCCCGCGCCAGATACGTGAGGAGTTGCTCCACGTCCGCTCAGTAAAGCCGGTCGCGGATCAAGCCGCGGGGGTGGACTTCACGGCCTTCGCGTTGACCTTGATGAGGTCCGCGACGGTCTCGGAGGGGGTCGCGCCCGTCTTCAGCCAGTAGTTCAGCCGCTCCTCGTTGAACTCCACCTTGGGGGGGTTGAGGTTCGGGTCGTACGCGCCGACGGCCTCGATGAACTTGCCATCCCGCGGGTTGCGGGAGTCGGTAGCGACCACGTGGTAGTAGGGCTTCTTCTTGGCGCCCGCGCGGGCAAGACGGAGGACGACGGCCATGGAGTGCTCCAGCGAACAAGAAACGACGATGTAAACGGGGTGGCGCTCTTAACGCCGCACCCGCGGGATTGTCAAGGAAGCTCGGGACTTTATGTCGTGCTTTCGGCCGGAGTGGCCTCGCCACGATTCGCGAGCTGCCCGCAGGCCCCCGCGATGTCCCGGCCCCGATTCTTCCGGATGTAGGCGGCCACGTGGCCGTCCGACAGGATGGCCCGGAACTGCTCCGCCCGCTCTTCCGCGGTGGTGAGGAACCCCAGGCCAGGGTTCTCGTTGTAGGGAATCAGGTTGACCTTCGCCGGAATTCCCTTGAGCAGCTGGATGAGCCGGTGCGCGTCCTCATCGCTGTCGTTGAAGCCCTGGATGAGCACGTACTCGAAGGTGATGCGGCGGCCCTGGCGCAGCGGGAACTTGCGGCACGCGTCCAACAGCGCGGCGATGTTCCACTTGCGGTTGACGGGCATCGTCTTGCTGCGCTGCTCGTCCGTGCTGGCGTTGAGCGAGATGGCCAGCTTCACGTCCGTCTCCTGGCCGAAGCGCTCGATCATGGGGACGAGGCCGACGGTGGAGACGGTGATGTGGCGGTGGCTGAAGTTGGGCCCGTCCTCGGACTGGAGGATGGCGAGCGCCGTCTTGAGGTTCTCGAAGTTGTGCAGGGGCTCGCCCATGCCCATGAACACGAGGTTGCTCAAGGGACGCAGCGTCTCGTGGCCCTCGTTCTTGCGGACCTCGCGATTGACGGCGTGCACCTGCGCGACGATCTCGCTGGGCGTCAGGTTGCGCTTGAGCCCCATGGTGCCCGTCATGCAGAAGCCGCAGGCCATGGCGCAGCCCACCTGGGTGGACACGCACAGCGTCCGGCGGTCCTCGGAGGGCATGTAGACGGACTCGATGTAGCGCCCGTCGCGCGTCTTCCACCGGTACTTGATGGTGCCGTCGACGCTGCGCTGCTCCAGGTCCTTCACCAGCGGGATGATCTCCGCGGCGACCTTGAGCTTCTCGCGGAAGGCCTTGGACAGGTCCGTCATCTCGTCGAACGAGGTGGCGCCGCGCTGGTGCAGCCAACGGTAGATCTGCGGGGCACGGAAGGCGCGCTCGCCCAGCTGCTCGGTGACGAAGCGGGTGAGCCCCTCCATGGACAGGCTGGCCACGTCCACGAGCTTCGCGGGAGCAGGCGCCGGCAAGGGCTCCGTGACGGGAAGGGTGGCGGTGGCGGTGGTCTCGGTCATCGTCGTCGCGCAGTGAAACGGGGGCCCGGGGGCGTCCCTTCCCACACCTGGGGTCGAGGTGTCAAAGGAGGCCCCGGTCGCCTGGTCGACACGGGAACGCACTCCCCTCCCCCAACCCTACGCATCCCCACACCGCTCCGCTCGAAAACCAACGGCCCGGGCCAGCCCCATGACGGGTGCCGACACCGGGCCGCGGGTCAGGAGCCCTTGGAAGGGCCCTGTCGCCTACTTCTTGGCGCTGTACTCGTACGGCTGGATCTCCGTCTCGCGGAAGAAGTACGCGATCTCGTTCTTCGCGTTCTCCAGGCTGTCGGAGCCGTGGACCGTGTTCTGGTCGATGCTGGTGGCGAAGTCCTTGCGGATGGTACCCTCGGCCGCCTGCGCGGGGTTGGTGGCGCCCATGATGTCGCGGTTGCCCAGGACGGCGTTCTCGCCCTCGAGCACCATCAGGACGACGGGGCCGGAGATCATGAACTGCACCAGGTCCTTGAAGAAGGGCCGGGCCTTGTGGACCGCGTAGAAGCCCTCGGCCTCCTTCTGGGAGAGCTGCTGGAGCCGGATGGCGACCGGCTTCAGACCCTTCTCCTCGAAGCGGCTGATGATCTTCCCGATGACGCCCTTCTGCAGACCGTCCGGCTTGATGATGGACAGCGTACGCTCGATGGCCATGTGACTGGCTCCTTTTCCCTTTAAGGGGTGTTAGCGCTTCTTGGGGCCGCGCTTGACGGCCTCCTGGAGGGTGGTGCCCAGCTCGGCGGGGCTGGCGGCCATCAGGATGCCCGCGGCCTCCATCGCCTTGATCTTCTCCGTCGCCGTGCCCTTGCCGCCGGAGATGATGGCGCCGGCGTGGCCCATGCGCTTGCCCGGGGGCGCCGACTGGCCGGCGATGAAGCCGGCGATGGGCTTGGTGAACTCGCGGGCCACGTACTCCGCGCCCGCCTCCTCGGCGCTGCCGCCGATCTCACCGATCATGATGACGGCGTCCGTGTCCGGGTCCGCCTGGAACAGCTTCAGCACGTCCACGAAGTCGGTGCCGTTGACCGGGTCTCCGCCGATGCCCACGGCCGTCGACTGGCCCAGGCCCAGCTGGGTGAGCTGGTGCACCGCCTCGTACGTCAGCGTGCCCGAGCGCGACACCACGCCGATGCGGCCCGGCTTGTGGATGTGGCCCGGCATGATGCCGATCTTGCACTTGGCGCCGGGGGTGATGACGCCAGGACAGTTCGGGCCGATGAGGCGCACGCCCGGCTTGCCCTGCAGGTAGCGCTTGGCGCGCACCATGTCGAGGACGGGGATGCCCTCGGTGATGGTGATGATGAGGGACACGCCCGCGTCGGCGGCCTCCATGATGGAGTCGGCGGCGAACGGGGGCGGGACGAAGATGACGGACGTGTTCGCGCCCGTCTGCTTCACGGCGTCGGCGACCGTGTCATACACGGGAACCTTGCCCTCGAACTGGGTGCCGCCCTTGCCCGGCGTCACGCCGGCCACGAGCTTCGTGCCGTACTCCAGCATCTGCTTCGAGTGGAACGAGCCCGCCGAGCCGGTGATGCCCTGGCAGAGGACCTTCGTGTTGTCGTTGACGAGGATGCTCATGGCGCTCCTTAAAGTGTGGGCAATGAAGCGCGCGGACTACTTCAGCGCGGCGACGGCCTTCTCGGCCGCCTGACGCAGGTTGTCCGCCGGGGTGATGGCGAGGCCGGAGTTGCTGAGCAGCTGCTTGCCCAGCTCCACGTTGGTGCCTTCCAGGCGCACCACGAGCGGGACCTTGAGCTGGACCTCCTTCGCCGCGGCGATGATGCCCTCGGCGATGACGTCGCACTTCATGATGCCGCCGAAGATGTTGACCAGCACCGCCTTCACCGCGGGGTCGGCCAGGATGAGCTTGAAGGCCGCCGTCACCTTCTCCTTCGTCGCGCCGCCGCCCACGTCCAGGAAGTTGGCCGGCTCACCGCCCACCAGCTTGATGGTGTCCATGGTGGCCATGGCCAGACCCGCGCCGTTCACCATGCAGCCGATGTTGCCATCGAGCGCGATGTACGCCAGGTCCCACTCCTTGGCCTGCGTCTCGCGCGCCTCCTCCTCGGCGAGGTCGCGGTACTCGAGCAGGTCCTTGTGCCGGTAGAGCGCGTTCTCGTCGAAGGTCACCTTCGCGTCGAGCGCCACCACGCCGCCATCCTTCAGGATGACCAGCGGGTTGATCTCCACCAGGGACGCGTCCGTCTCCACGAACATCTTGTAGAGCGCGGTGCAGAACTGGACGAACTTGTTCACCGTCGGGCCCGTCAGGCCCAGGCCGAAGGCCAGCTTGCGGCCCTGGAAGTCCAGGAAGCCCACCGCCGGATCCACCGTCTCACGGAGGATCTTCTCCGGGTGCTTCTCCGCCACTTCCTCAATCTCCACGCCGCCCTCGCGGGACGCCATGAAGGTGACGCGGCTGGTGGCGCGGTCGAGCGTCACGCCCAGGTACAGCTCCTGGCCGATGTCGAGCCCCTGCTCGATGTAGACCTTGTGGACCGTCTGGCCCTCGGGCCCGGTCTGGATGGTCTTGAGCTTCATGCCAAGCATCTGCTTGGCCAGCTCCTTCGCCTCGGCGGGGCTCTTGGCGAGCTTCACGCCGCCGCCCTTGCCACGACCACCGGCGTGGATCTGGGCCTTCACCACCACGACGGGCGTGCCGAGCGTCTTCGCCGCGGCCTCCGCGTCGTTGGGCGAGAGCGCGAGGATTCCCTTCGGCGTGGGCACGCCGTACTTCCGGAAGATTTCCTTGCCCTGGTACTCGTGGATCTTCATCGAGGCTCCATGTGGAGACGAGGGGGACGACCCCTTACAGGCGTCAGCGCGTCGCCCTCATTGCGCAGAAACCGACGGATGGCAAGGCCGTTTGACCCGACAGGCACCGCGGTGCGGCACGGTGTGGACCGCTGATAACCAGGAATGTCCGGGCAGATGAGGCGCCCTTCACCGCGCCCCTGCCCCTGGAACGTCAACAGCCCCGCCCGGGCTCCACGAGGGAGACCGGCGCGGGGCCGAGGACACGGCGGAGCGTCCGCGCGAGCGTCACCCTGGACCGCTGTGGCCCTTCTTCTCCTCCTCCTGCGAGAAGAGGTCCTTGATGACCAGCTTGGTCACCTGGCGGTTCATCATCGCGATGGAGGTGGTGAGGGGGATCTCCTTCGGGCAGACCTTCACGCAGTTCTGCGCCTTGCCGCAGTCCTGCACGCCGCCGGGGCCCATGAGCGCGCGCACGCGCTCCTCGGAGTTGAGCTTGCCCGTGGGGTTCATGTTGAACAGGCGGGCCTGGCTGATGGCCGCGGCGCCCACGAAGTCGTTGCCCAGGGTCACCTGCGGGCACGCCTCCAGGCAGCTGCCGCACGTGATGCACGTGGACAGCACGTACATGGTGGACTGGTCCACCGGGGACTGGCGCGGGCCGGGGCCCAGGTTGTGCGTGCCGTCCGTCGGGATCCAGCCCTTCACCTTCTTGAGGGCCTCGAACATGCGGCTGCGGTCCACGGCCAGGTCCCGGACCACGGGGAACTTGCTCATGGGCTCCAGCGTGATCGGCTGCTCCAGCTTGTCGACGAGCGCCGAGCAGGCCATGCGCACGCGGCCGTTGATGTTCATCGCGCAGCTGCCGCAGACCTCCTCGAGGCACGCGGCGTCCCACACCACCGGCGCAACCTTCTTGCCCTCCACGGTGACGGGGTTGCGCTGGATCTCCATCAGGCACGAGATGACGTTGGCGCCCTTGCGATAGGGGACCTTGAACTCCTCGTAGTGGCCCGGCTGGTTCGGATCATCCTGCCGCCAGATGCGGAAGGAGATGGTTTGGCTGCTGACGGCGCCTGCCTGTGCGGTGTCCATGTCGCTCGACCCTTCGCTTCCAAGTCAGTTACGGGGGCCCGCGCGCTACAGGCGCGGGCGCGCCCAGAAAGTTCCCCGGTGCCTTACGCGTACCAGCGAGGCTCGGGCTTCAGCACGGGCGTCGGCACATCCTCGTAGGAGATGTTCGGCCCCTGCTCCGCGTACTTCGCGATGGTCGTCTTCGCCCACTTGTCGTGGCGCGCCTGCCACAGCGCCATCCAGGCGGGATCGTCGTTGGGATCCTTCGTCTTCGGCTCGGGCAGCGAGAAGTCCGGCTTGTAGTGCGCGCCGCGGCTCTCGTCGCGCAAGAGCGCGCTCGTGGCGATGACCTCGCCCAGCTCCAGCATGTTCCAGAGCTGGTTGACGAACGACATCGAGCGGTTGGACGAGTTGCCCGTGTCCAGCACGTTGACGCTCTTCCAGCGGCCCTTCAGCTCGCGGATCTTCTCCACCGTCTTCTTCAGGCGGTCGTTGTAGCGCACGACGGTGCAGTTCTCCGTCATCACGTCGCCCAGTTCCTGCGCCAGGCCGTACGGGTTCTCCGGGCCCGCCATCTTCTTGATGGTGGCGAACCGGTCCTCCCAGTAGCGCCTGGCGTCCTGGAAGTACTTCTCCGGCATGGCCGCCGCGCTCGTCGTCTGGCTCTTGGCGAAGGACGCCATGGCCGGGCCGCCGATCATCCCCGAGTAGATGCAGGAGAGCAGCGAGTTGGCGCCCAGGCGGTTGCCGCCGTGGAACGCGTAGTCCGCCTCGCCCGCGGCGTACAGGCCCGGGATGTTGGTGGACTGGTTCTTGGGGCTGCCCTCGAGCGGCGTGAGCGTCTTCGAGTCGGCCTCGAACGTCACGTACAGGCCGCCCATCGAGTAGTGCATGCCCGGGAAGATGACCATCGGCGTGACGCGCGGATCATCTCCGACGAACTTCTCGTAGATCTCCATCACGCCCTTGATCTTGGCGTCGAGCGTCTTGGCCGGGATGTGCGTGACGTCCAGGTACACGCCGTCGCGCCCGCCAACGCCCAGGCCCAGGTCGCGGCAGACCATGAAGATCTCGCGCGTGGCGACGTCGCGGGGGACCAGGTTCTTGTACTTGGGGTACTTCTCCTCGAGGAAGTACCAGCGCTCGCTCTCCGGGATGTCCCGGGGCCCGCGCGTGTCGCCCTTCTTGCGCGGCACCCAGACGCGGCCACCCTCGCCGCGCACCGACTCGCTCATCAGGCGCAGCTTGTCCTCGCCTGGAATCGACGTCGGGTGAACCTGGATGAACTCGCCGTTGGCGTAGATGGCGCCCTCCATGTAGGCGCGACCCGCGGCGGTGCCGGTGTTGATGACGGAGTTGGTGGAGCGGCCGAAGACGATGCCCGGGCCACCCGTGGCCAGGCACACGGCCTCCGCCGGGAAGGTGCGGATCTCCATCGTCCGGAGGTCCACGGCCACGCTGCCGATGCAGCGGCCGCCCTCGTCCTTCACCGTGCCGAGCCACTCCCAGTACTCGTACTTGGTGACCTTGCCCTCGGCCTCGTAGCGGCGGACCTGCTCGTCCAGCGCGTAGAGCAGCTGCTGGCCCGTCGTGGCGCCGGCGAAGGCGGTGCGGTGGTGGAGCGTGCCGCCGAAGCGGCGGAAGTCCAAGAGGCCCTCCGGCGTGCGGTTGAACGTCACGCCCATGCGGTCCAGCAGGTAGATGATGCCGGGGGCCGCGTAGCACATGCCCTTCACGGAGATCTGCTCGGCCAGGAAGTCGCCGCCGCGCAGCGTGTCCTTGACGTGGATCTCCGGGTGGTCACCCTCTCCCTTGGTGTTCACCGCGCCGTTGATGCCTCCCTGCGCGCAGACCGAGTGAGAGCGCTTCACCGGGACGAGCGAGAGCACATCCACCTGGTGGCCCGCCTCCGCGAGCTTGATCGTCGTCATCAGCCCGGCGAGACCGCCGCCCACCACTGTGAACCGCGCTGCTGCTGCCATCATCGTCTCCTTGACCGCCGGATCCAGGGCGCCTGCCGTCAGCCGGCCCGCCACAACCGGCGCGCCACGCTCCGGACATCTCCGTGCGAGTTCTACAGGCTAGTTAACTTGCTGGAAGCACGCCGCAACGGCGGCGAGAAACTCGATAAGCCCGCGTCATTCGCGGCATCAGCCAAGAAGCCCGCCGGGGGTTCCCGACGGGCTTCTGACTGGAACGGCCTACAGCTTGACGGAGTCGACCGTCTTCTTGACCGACTGGAAGGACTTCTCCAGCTCGGCCTTCTCGGCGTCGTTCAGGTCGACGGTGATGACCTTCTCGATGCCGCCCGCGCCGATCTGCACGGGGGTCCCGAAGAAGTAGCCGTTGATGCCGTACTGGCCCTTGAGCAGGGCCGCGCCCGGCAGGATGCGCTTGCGGTCGAAGATGAAGCTCTCCGCCATGGCGATGGAGGAGGCCGCGGGCCCGAAGTAGGCGCTGCCCGTCTTGTACAGGCCGACCAGCTCCGCGCCGCCCTCGCGGGTGCGCTTGACGATGGCGTCCAGCTTGTCCTTCGCGATGAGCTCCGTGAGGGGCACGCCGCCCACGGTGCTGTGGCGCACCAGGGGCACCATGTCGTCGCCGTGGCCGCCGAGCACCAGCGCCTCCACGTCACGGATGGAGCAGCCGAGCGCCTCGGCCACGAAGCACTTGAAGCGGCTGGTGTCCAGCACGCCCGCCATGCCCACGACCATGTTGTCCGGCAGGCCGGCGATCTTGTGGAGCGCGAACACCATCGCGTCCAGCGGGTTCGCCACGTTGATGACGAAGGCGTTGGGGGCGTGCTGCTTGATGTTGCCCGCCACGTCCGTCATGATCTTGAGGTTGATCTCCAGCAGGTCCTCGCGGCTCATGCCCGGCTTGCGGGGCATGCCGGCCGTGATGATGATCACGTCCGAGCCAGCGACATCCTTCCAGTCCGTGGTGCCGGTGACGCGGCAGTCGTAGCCGTCCACCGCCGCCAGCTGGTTGATGTCCAGGGCCTTGCCCTTGACCAGGCCTTCGGCCGCCGGGATGTCGTACAGGAACACGTCACCGAGCGACTTCTGCACCGCCAGCAGCGCGAGGTTGCCGCCGATCTGCCCGCCACCGATGAGGCCAATCTTCTTCTTGCGATTCTGAGCCATGGCTTCGCCGTCTCCCAATTCCCCGCGAGGGGACTACATGTGCTTGATGATGGCCTGACCGAACTCGGAGCACTTCACCTCGGTCACCCCGGACTGCCCCTCCTGCTTCATCAGGCGGGCGAAGTCGTACGTCACCGTCTTGGCGGCGATGGCGCGGTCCATGCCCTGGATCATCAGGTCCGCGGCCTCGTGCCAGCCCAGGTGCCGGAACATCATCTCACCGGAGAGGATGACCGAGCCCGGGTTCACCTTGTCCTGGTCCGCGTACTTGGGCGCCGTGCCGTGCGTGGCCTCGAACACCGCGTGGCCCGTGACGTAGTTGATGTTGCCGCCCGGGGCGATGCCGATGCCGCCCACCTGCGCCGCCAGCGCGTCCGACAGGTAGTCGCCGTTGAGGTTCAGCGTGGCGATGACGTCGAACTCGTCCGGACGCGTGAGCACCTGCTGCAGCGTGATGTCCGCGATGGAGTCCTTGATGACGATCTTGCCGGCGGCCACGGCGGCCTTCTGCTCGGCGTTGGCGGCCTCCTCGCCCTTGGCGGCCTTCGTCACCTCCCACTGGTCCCACGTGTAGACCTTGTCACCGAACTCCCGGGCGGCCAGCTCGTAGCCCCACTTGCGGAAGGCGCCCTCGGTGAACTTCATGATGTTGCCCTTGTGGACCAGCGTGACGCTCTTGCGCTTGTGGTCCACCGCGTACTGGATGGCCGCGCGGATGAGCCGATCGCTGCCCTCCTTGGACACGGGCTTGACGCCCAGGCCGATGTCCGACGGGAAGCGGATCTTCCCGAACTCCTTCGGGAACTCCTGCTTGAGCAGGGACAGGAACTTCGCCGCCGCGGGGCTGCCGGCCTCGAACTCGATGCCCGCGTAGATGTCCTCCGTGTTCTCACGGAAGATGGTCATGTCCACCTTGTCCGGCGACTTGACCGGGCTGGGCACGCCCTTGAAGTAGCGCACGGGGCGCAGGCAGACGTACAGGTCGAGCAGCTGGCGCAGCGCCACGTTCAGCGAGCGGATGCCGCCGCCCACCGGCGTCGTCAGCGGGCCCTTGATGCCGACCAGGTAGGTGCGGAAGGCCTCGACCGTCTCGTCGGGAAGCCAGTTGTTGACCTGCTTGAAGGACTTCTCGCCGGCGAGGACCTCATGCCAGGCGATCTTCTTCTTGCCCTTGTAGGCCTTCTCCACCGCGGCGTCGAACACGGCCTGGGACGCGCGCCAGATGTCGCGGCCCGTGCCGTCGCCCTCGATGTAGGGGATGATCGGATGGTCCGGCACGGACAGCTTGCCGTTCTGGAGGGTGATCTTCTCGCCGGAAGTCGGGGGAGCCATGGACGTACTCCTGGAAGGTGTGGCCGTGTAAGAATTGGCGCGGGATAGTCGAGAACCCGCCCCCCTCCCGTCAAGGAGTTTGGCCGCTCCTCCAGGTTGCAGGACTTATCGGACCCAGCGGCGCCGCATGCGCTCGGGCACGCGCGCCAGGCCTGGAGGACCGCGCCTGCGCACCGACCTACCAGCAGGCGAGGCCCGGCGCGGGAAGCTCCACCGTCACCGTGAGGCCCTCGCCATCGCCGCGCTCCACGCCGAGCGCCCCGCCCACGGACTCCACCAGCTCCCGCGCCCGGGCGAGCCGACGATGCGCGGGCCCCACCAACATGGGCGACAGGAACACCGCCTGGAGCTCGCGCGCGGACAGCCGCGCCGCGGACGTCACCACCTGGAAGCGCGGCGGCTCGTCACCGAAGTCATCCGGCGCGTCCAGCACCACGCGCACACTTCCCTCCCCCGCGTGGTCCGCCGCGTGCGACAGCAACAGCAGCAACACCTGCCGTGTACGTCGCGCCCCTGTCCGCGCCAGAACGGTTTCCCCTGGAAGTTCCAGTTTCACTTCGATGCCGTGGATTCTTCGCGTGGCTTCCAGCAATTCCAGGGCTTCTTCCATGAGCGCCGCGACCTCCACTTGCTGGGAATCCGGACCCTCCACCGACGCCAGCAAGGCCCTCCGGGAAGCAGCCTGGGGCGCCGCCCCGGCTTCACCCGACGTCCTGTCCACCCAATCCCGCGCCGCGCTCATGCCGCACCTCGTCCCGTTGGCCCTACAGAGGGACTTTACTGGCGGAATCCGACGCGCTCCATTTCACTACGAGAAAGTACGCAGGGCGTGGTTGACTGGAGACATTACAGCTTCGCGACATCTTGGCCGTGCCGTTGTCGGGTGCTGGGCATGCAGTTCGTGAAACTTGGAGAAATGGCCTGTCACGGTTGACCCAGTGCCCTAGATTCCGGCCTTGACGAAAACAGCAAGGCTGCACAAATTCGATTTGACTGTTCCTCTCGACTCCGTATGATACGGACCCATAGCGAAATGCCGCCCACCGCAGCACCGCTGGAGCAGGGAGGAACTGTTGTGCTTGCAACTTCGCCATCCGCATCAGGCGTTCCTCACTACCGGAGAAGGGGGCTCCTGGACATGGAAGGGGGAAACCCGCTCTCCGACCGGCGGACGGTCGAGTTCGATAGCCGCGACGCTTTCATCAATGTGATTCCGCTGCCGCCAGCGGAAGCCGCGCTGGACGACTCGGGCTATTCGCTGCACGGCCGGGGCGCCAACGCCATCACGTGCTCGCTGGGCACGCTGGACGCGACGCTCGGTGAGGTGACGCGACTGAGCCCCACCGTGGTCTGGGTGATGCCGCGCGGTCCCGTGACGCACACCGAGGGCCCCACCCTGCCCGTCTTCCTCAAGGGCCGTGGGCTCACCATCGGTCCCCTGGTCGGCGCGTTCATCCGCGCGGACGCGGAGACGGCGAGCGCGCCCGTCGGCCTGCAGCTGGTGGGCGTGACGGTGGAGCAGGGCCGGCAGATCCTCTCCCTGCTGGCGGACGCGCTGAAGAACGGCGTGGCGGAGCCGGCGGCGTCGGTGCTGCCGGTGCAGGACACCATCGAGCAGGCCGAGCGCATCCGCTCCATCCTGGTGGCCATCTGCGCGTCCGGGAACAACGGCGTGCTGCGCCGCAAGGGCCGCTCGGTGCGCATGGTGCTCGAGCGCTTCAACACGGCGACGTCGCAGCTGGAGTGGCGCTCCGAGGAGCCCGTCACCGAGTGGGGCGAGGCGCCCTTCGACGTGGACGTCATCGGCTACAACAGCGCGTACCGCATGCGCCTGGACGGCGGCAGCGGCGACGGCGAGCGGCTCTACACGCAGCTGCCCACGCGCATCTCCCGCATCCGTCACCGCTGGCACCGCCGCGTCCCCGCCCCCGCGGGCGCGAACGTGCGCTTCCATCACCCGCTGTGGCGGGAGCTGGGCGAGCTGCAGCGCGACGTGGTGGACCTGTCGTTCTCCGGCCTGTGCCTGCGCTGCAAGCCCGAGGACCTGATGTTCCCCGGCCTGCTGCCGCCGCACATCGAGCTGCAGACGGGCGAGGGCCAGACGCTGACGTTGCGCGGGGAGATCCGCTACGTCACCAGCCCCCGCGCGGATGGCTACATGCTGTGCGGCCTGAGCGTGCAGCCCTACTCCGTGGACGAGGCGCGCTGGGTGCGCTTCGTGTCGCAGACGACGTCCCCCGCCACTCGCACCAGCGAGAACATGGAGGACGGGCTGTGGGATTTGTTCACCCGCTCGGGCTTCTTCAGCCTCGCGGGCAAGACGTCCGAGGAGTTCGAGGAGCAGCGGCTGGCCTTCCGGAGCATGGCCAAGCGCGGCGCGGAGATTCCGCAGCTGTTCTGCCAGGCGGTGTGGCCGTCCGAGCGCGGCCCCGAGGCGACGCTGTCCTTCATGAAGCCCTACCGCCACGCGTGGATGGGGCACCAGGTCGCCAAGCGTCCCGGCAAGCCGCCCCCGAGCGTGCAGGAGCCGGGGCAGATCATGCGCGACTTGTACGTGCGCACCTTCGAGCATCCGCAGAGCGACCCGGACTTCCGCTGGGTGGTGGCCTACGTGGAGGCGCTCAACCCGTGGATCGCCAAGGCGCACGTGCGCTACGCCGAGCGGCAGATGGAGACGGGCCAGGGCCTGGCCTTCACGCGCAAGGTGCACATGCTGGACGTGTACACGCACGAGCAGACGGGCCGCGCGCACGAGGGCATCCAGATTGGCCTCGCGACGGCGCAGGAGCTGACGCTGCTGGCGGACACCATCGCGCGCACCCGCCCCGCCTGCTACGTGGACGCGCTGGACTTCACGCGCGAGCGCATCGACATGCGTCCGGTGCAGGCGCGCTGGAAGCAGTTCAATCTCGAGCGTGAGCGGGAGATCCTGGTCGCGCGGCGCAACGGAGTCCCCGTGGCCGCGACGGTGCTGGAGCTGGGTCAGCGGGGCACGAACCTGTACTGCCTGCTGGACATGGCCCGCCTGTTCCCGCTGACCGAAGAAGGACCGTCCACCTATGTCGCATTGGTGGACGCCGCGCGCCGGTGGTACGCGGCGCGCCGCCGCACCTCGTTCCACTTCCTATGTGAGGACGAGGGGGGGGATTACGTGCAGGAGGCCGGCATCCACGGAGGGCCCGATCCCTACATGTGGATCATCTCCTCCAAGCTGATTCCGGACTTCCTCGAGCACATCAGTGAGCTGACCATCGGGCGCCGCGGCGCCCACAACCCTCGCTAAACGCCCCAGAGGTAGACACATGAGCAAGCAATTCGTGGAGCAGAACTATGTTCCGCACGTGGCCCCCGTGCGCGAGCGCCTCAAGACGTCCCCCGCCCTGAAGGCGCTGCTGGATCCCAACGTGGACCCGGCGCTCGTGGAGGGCTTCCTCATCCAGCTCAACTCGCTGGGTGTCTACATGACGGAGCCGGTGGACAAGTGGATCCGCCGCGCGGGCGAGGCCTCCGTGAAGATGGGCCTCAAGGACGTGGGCGAGAAGCTCATCACCCACGCGAAGCACGAGGAGGGCCACCACCTGATGATGATCGAGGACACCAAGAACCTGGTGGCCCGGTGGAACTCGCGCCGCTCTCCGCAGCTGGACGTGAACGCGCTCTTGAGCCAGACGCCCACGCAGGCGATGGTCGAGTACCGGAAGATCCACGAGGACACCATCGTCGGCGAGATGCCGGCGGCGCAGGTGGCCATCGAATATGAAATCGAGAACCTGTCCGTCGTGTTCGCGCCCGGGCTGATGGAGCAGGCCAAGCGCGTCTGTGGCGAGGACATCATGGAGGCCATGTCCTTCGTGAAGGAGCACGCGGAGCTGGACGTGGGCCACACCGCGCTCAACGAGGTCATGCTCGGCAAGCTGCTGGACCAGGTCCCGGAGAAGACCGCGGTCATCGGCAAGACGGGCGCGCAGGCGCTGGACATCTACCTGCGCTTCATGGGCGACTGTGTCGAGCGCGCCCAGCAGATGATCAAGCCCGCCGCGGCTTGAGGTCCCACCGGGGCCCGCTCGGAAGGCGAGCCCCGCTCAGTCATGCCCCGGGGGCGTCACGAGCCGAGGAATCGGCCTGGGCGCCCCGTCGTGTTCCACCGACCTACCCCGCGCGACGCACCACCGCGTCCGCCGTGCGCGCGCGCGGACGGATGCGTCCACGCAGCGAGCGGCGAAGCCCCTCCAGCTCCGGCCCCGTCGCCGTGCCGAACACGTAGCGGTCCGGGCGCAGCACCACCACGTCCTTGCCGTGGCGGGCGAACCACGCGACCAGCCGGCCCTCCGTGTCCACGAGCGCCTCCGGCGGAGGCTCGCCGATGCGCTCCGCGGAGAGCACGGTCCACGCACGCGCGCCCAGCTCCGCCGCCAGCGCACGGGCCTCCCGCTGCAGGTCCTGCGAGGCGCCCGGCCGCGTGAGCACGACGAAGCCATCGCCCAGCACGTGGTCCAGCAGGACCCGCTGCCCCTCGAGCACCTCCACGCGCGGCTGCGGGAAGTAGGTGCCCTCCGGCGCGGCCTTCTTGCGTCGCGCGCCGAGCAGGAACCCCTGCTCCAGCGCGAAGACGGGCTTCACCTTGAACTGGCGGATGAACTCCCCGGTGACGGGCAGGCGGTAGAGGAGCTGGATGAGCGCGTTGCGCACGCGCGAGAGCACCTGGCCTCCGGACATCATCACCCGGCCCATGGCGTCCGAGCTCTTGATGACCTCGGCCACGTGGCCGCGCCGCTCCTGCTCGTACGTATCCAAGAGCGAGTCGTCCGCCGAGCCGTCCAGCACCCGCGCCAGCTTCCAGGTCAGGTTCGCCGCGTCGCGGAAGCCCGCGCACAGGCCCTGGCCCAGGAACGGCGGCATCAGGTGCGCGGCATCCCCCATCAGGAAGGCGCGTCCCACCCGCCAGCGGTCCACCAGGCGCGAGTGGTACGAGTGGACGTTGATGGAGCGGATCTTCACCGTCGACGGGTCGATGTACGGCGCGATGAGCGTGCGCACGTGGTCCGGCTGCCGCACCGCCTCCAGGTCCGCGTCCGGGTCGACGATGATGTCGAAGCGCATCTCGTCCCGCGCGGTGCGCGCGATGAACCCGCGGCGCTTCGGGCCACACAGGTAGCTGGTGTAGTCGGGCTCCGGCGACGACGTGCTCACGGTGATGGCGAGCGCGTGCTCCAGGCCCGTGGTGCCCTCGAGCTTCAGGCCCAGCTTGCGTCGGATGGGGCTGTGCGCGCCGTCGCACGCGAGCAGGTAGCGGGCGCGGACGGTGAGCACCCGCTCGCTGGCGAGCTCGCGCACGCGCACCGTGAGGCCCTCTGCGTCCTGCACGAAGGATTCGACCTCGTGGCCCTGCCACAGCTCCACGTGCTCGAAGCGCGCCATGCCCTTGCGCAGCATCGCCTCCATCCGCGGCTGCTGGAAGAAGGTGGCCACGTCATGCCCGTAGGGGCGGTCCAGCTTCGTGAAGTCCACCTCCGCGAGCACGCGCAGGCGGTCATCCAGGTAGCGCAGCGTCTTGCAGGGATGGAAGCCCGGCCCCAGCTCTCCCTCCAGGCCCGCGGACTGGAAGATGCGCTGCGCCTCGTCATCCAGGCTGATGGCGCGCGACTGGGCATGCGCGGACAGCTCCTTCTCCACGATGAGCGTCCTGACGCCCTGCAGTCCGAGCAGGTTGGCCGCCATCGCTCCGACCGGTCCACATCCCACGATGATGACATCAACAGTTTCTGGAGCCACGTCCGCCCTCCGGGTCGTCTCGTTGTTGAGCTGCCTTTGATGATTCATCCCCCAGGCCATGGCTGGAATTATCAGCGGGCCATTCACCCTCGCTCTCGCGCGGTCCCCTCACGCGAGTGGACTCCAGAAAGGCGCCGCCGTCGCGTTTTCACTCGGCCCACGCAAACAATGCGGCCCCGAGTCCTCGCCAACTCCACCGGCGAGCGTGCGACCCATCCCGTCACCCCGACCCCGTGCCTCTCGATTCAAAGAACGCCCCGGGGAAAATTCCTTGCATGTTTGAGTTTCACCCCTCGGCGAGCCTCTGGAATCAGCCCCTGGGTGTTCGCGGTTGCAGGCGGGGGTGCACTCCCCACCCGGTGGGTTCCCGCGAGGAGTCAAGGTGGGCAGACATTCCTTACGGACTTCAACATTGCACTCACACCGAATCACAGTTGTCGAACGGCAGAAGGAATCGCTGTCGGAAACACCGCATTGACGTCGTGGGCAACGCGCGGCGTCGTGCATTCGGAGATCGCCAGTGGTTAGGTGGCGCTTCCCCCTCACGCGTGGTTCGCGAAGGAGCAGTTCCATGGAATGGCTCGAATTCTCCCGTTGGTCTCCCGAGGTGGAGCGTCAGCTCGCGCAGCAGGCGGCGCGGCTGGGCGACACGGCGGCCCGCGGAGCCTCCCTGACCCGGCGGGTCCGGATGAGCGCCACGGTGGCGGCGGCGTACCGCTTGAGCGCGATGCTCCGCGAGTATCCGCGCACCAACCCCTGGGGCCACCCCGTCTCGGAGTCCTGAGCCCCAGGCGGGGCCGCCGTGAGCCCCGGGGCTCCGGCACCTCGTGATGCTCAGGACACACCCTGCTCCACCGTCGACGGTGAGCGCATGAAGGGCCCTCGAGGGCTCCATGCCCGCCTCCCTCCGGTGGAAACGACAGGGACCTCGCGGTTCGCCGCGCACTTGATTGACCTGTCAATCCACGGTGGCTCCTCCTCCCGCGTATCGGCGGGCTGGTTCCGCCCCTTCGCCCGGGGTATTGCTCCCCTCCCACTTCGAGTGCCGCGCCTCGTCGCGGTCCTGGTGTGCGGAAGAGGACGTCGGTGGGTACCCACACACGCAGCCCTGGCCTCGCAGCGCGCCCCGAGACGGCGCTGACGCGACTTGTCCCCTGGGCGGGGGCGCTCCTGGGGGTGCTCTGGTTCATCGCGCTGGGCGGCGCGCGGGCGCTGGACCCCACGTCCCTGGAGTGGTTGGGCTGGGGGGACTGGGCGCAGCACGTGCTCGGCTGGTGGTTCTTCCGTGAGGCCCCCTGGGGTTTTCCCCTCGGCAGGACTCCCGGCTACATGGCGCCGCTGACCACCACGGTGGGCTTCACGGATTCGAATCCGTGGCTCGCGCTGGCGTTCAAGCCCTTCTCGGGCTGGCTGCCCCAGGACTTCCAGTTCATCGGGCTGTGGCTCGCGTCATGCCTGGCGCTCCAGGGGTTCATGGGCGTCAAGCTGATGGCGCTGTTCACGCCTCGGGCCGCGCATCAGCTCCTGGGGGCCGCGCTGTTCGTGCTCGCGCCGGTGCTTGTCTTCCGATTCGAGCACGACACGCTCTGCGCGCACTGGATGCTGACGGCCTTGCTGTGGCTGCACCTGCGTCCGCGGCCGGATGCGCGAAGTGCGTGGCGGACGCTGCGCGAGGTCCTGCTCATCAACGTGCTCGCGGCTGGCGTCCACCCGTACTTGATGGTCATGGTCTTCGCGCTCTCGACGGCGCTGCTCGTCAGCATGACGTGGCAGGAGCGGCTGCTCACGCGGCGGCAGGCGGGACTCGTGTTCCTGGGGGGCACGCTCATGCTGGGCGGGCTCTTCTTTGCGTTCGGCTATGTGGGCCAGGGGGTACGAGGCGCGGCGCATGGCTTCGGGGCTTACAGCTCGGACATGCTCACGCTGATCAACCCGATGGCGTGGTCATGGGTGTTGCCGGCGCTCCCGACGCGCAAGGACCAGTACGAGGGCTTCGGCTATCTCGGCACGGGAGTGCTCGCGCTCGGCGCGGTCCTGGGGCGACCTTCTGTCTGGTGGCCCGAGGTTCGAGCGTGGGCCCGAGCCCATCAGCCACTGTTGGCCGCGGTAGGTCTGCTCACGCTGCTCGCGTTCTCGACGACGCTGACCCTCGGTGGCGTCGTCGTGCTGTCGGTGCGCAAGCTGGCCGACGTGTTCATGCCGGTGCTGGGGATGTTCCGCTCCTCAGGCCGCTTCATCTGGCCGCTCCACTACCTGGTGCTCACCGGCATCCTGGCACTCGTCATCTGGCGCTGGCGCGAGCGTCCCGCCGTTCTCACGGGCATCCTGCTGGGCGCGGTGGTCATCCAGGTGGTCGACACCGAGGAACTGTGGACGCAGAGGCGGTTTCGACCGGCGCCGTGGCCTCGGCTCGGTGCACCGGAGTGGGCGCAATTGGATTCGTTCTACCGGCACGTGGTGCTGTATCCGCCGTACATCCATGACTCGAAGCTGCCATGCACCCAGAACACGTTCCGCCGGGATGACTATGTACGCTGGGGGGACCTCGCGTACCGGAAGGGCCTGTCGACGAACAGCGGATACGCCGCGCGCTTCAATGAACGACATGTCCAGCAGGTCTGTGAGGAGCTGAAGACCGATGTCGAGCAAGGCCGGCTCTCGTCGGACACGCTCTACGTCGTGGACCCACCGAAGCTGGCTTTGTTCCAGCGCCTGGGCGAGCACGTCACCTGCGGCAACGTGGACGGGTTCAACGTCTGCGTGGCTGCTCCTGATGGGCGCTTCAGGGAGGTGCTCCTGAAGTCCTCGGCCCGTGCGCCACTGCCTCCCACGGCGGAAAGTCCTATCACCCCTCCGTGATGACCTTGCGCAACGCCGTGCGCTCGAGCTTGCCCATCGCGTTGCGGGGCAGCACGTCCAGCCAGATGAAGCGCGTGGGCAGCTTGAAGCCCGCGAGTGATTCACGGCACCAGGTCTCCAGCACCAGTGCGTCCGGATGCGACTGCCCGGCGCGTGGCGCGAGGAACGCCACGGGGACCTCGCCCCATCTCGCGTCGGGGACGCCAATCACCGCGGCCTCCTGCACCGCGGGATGATTGGCGAGCACCGCCTCCACTTCCGCCGGGTAGATGTTCTCCCCTCCCCTGACGATGAGGTCCGTTCGACGTGAGAGCACCGTGAGGCGACCTCGCGCGTCCAGCACCCCGAGGTCCTTCGTGTGGAGCCATCCGTCGCGGAACGCCTCGCGCGTCGCGTCGGGACGATTCCAGTAGCCCGCCATCACCGTGGGGCCTCGGACCTCGATGTTGCCTTCCTCGCCAGGGCCTCGTGCAGCGCCGTCGTCTCCGACGATGCGCACCTGGGTCCCCGGCAGAGAGCGTCCCGCGGTCTTCCCATCCGCCTCGGACGGAGACTCCGTCGTCACCTGGGAACAGGCCTCGGTGAGACCGTAGGTCTGGAGCGCCAGGAGCCCCACTGCGCGTGCCCGGTCCAACAGGAACACTGGCACGGGCCCACCGCCAATCAGCGCGAGCTTGAAGGTCTCCGGCACCTGGCGACCGGCTCGGATGTCGAGCACCCGCTCCAGCGTCGTGGCGACGAGGCTCGCGTGCGTCACGCCTTCGTCGATGGCTCGACTGGTGGCCTCCGCGTCGAAGCGCTCGTGCAGCACGAGACAGCCTCCCTCGTACGCGGTGCGCGTCAACATCGCGAGACCACCGACATGGAACAGTGGCAACGTCCCGAGCCAGCGCGGCGCGGGATGCGCTCCGAGGTTCTCCGCAGAGGCTCGGCACGACGCACGGAAGTTGCCCTCCGTCAGCACCGCGCCCTTCGGCCTGCCCGTCGTCCCGCTTGTAAAGAGCACGACGCGCGGTGCGTCCTCAACCAGCGGCACGCAGGTCGTCGAGGGCTCCGAGGGAGCCAGGGGCTCGCCTTCCGTCGGTCGCCCTGTCGACGACGCACAGGCCGTGGACGGCGTCAGCGACGCACCCGTTACCAAGAGTTCCTCGTCTGGCGGTCGTACTGCCGACGCCACAGAGGACTTCAGCGACTGCGCATTCGGCAGTTGCCGTCCCGACGCCAGCTCAGGTGTCGGCGTCTCCGACGACGCGCGGGTCTCCCTCGTCCGCTCGCGCGGTAGCCGCTCCCTCGACGCCACGTACTCCGACGCCACGTACGCCGGCGACGCGAAGGTCTCTATCGTCCGCTCGCGTGAGAGACTCTCCCCCGACGCCACGAACGTCGTCGACGCGAAGGCATCCGGCGTCCGTTCGCGAGGGAGCCCCTCCCCCGAAGCCACGTACGCCGTCGACGCGAAGGTCTCCAGCGGCTCCGCCCCTGGCAGACGCTCTCGCAAGGCCCCCATCGCCAAGGTGAGCGCGGGCGCGATGTCCTCGACCAACGGGGCCAACTCAGCGCGAGTGAGGCGCGCGTTCAGCGGCGCCAGCAGCGCTCCCAGCCGCCCCAGGGCCCAGAACAGGAACACACAGGCCGGCTGGTTCGTCGACAGCAGCGCGACCCGCTCTCCCGCGCCGATGCCCCGGGCCTCGAGCGCGGCCACCCACCGATTCACCTCGGCGTCCAACGCTCCGTAGCTCCACGAGCGCCCGGCGTATGTGAGCGCCTCCGCTTCCGGATGAACGCGGGCGCCCTCGCGGATGGGACAACCGAACGTCGTCACACCACCGCTCCGGCATCCAGCCCGAGCCCCGGCGTCTCCGGCAACCGGATGCGCCCATGCAGCGGCCGGTAGTCATGCACGGCGGGCTCACTCTTGAAGAGCTTCCCCACCGCGAGCCCCGACGCGAGCGCCCCTGAAGGCAACGCGGCCGCGAGGTGCGCCGCCCCAGCCCGAGCCACCACGCCGTCCAACGAGCTCGTCACATACGCCTGCATGCCCAGCCGAGCGGCGCGCATCGCCACCACGAGCCCGGGCAGCAGCCCTCCCAACACCATCGGCTTGAGCACCACCGCGCCCACCGCCGGCCCACCGCCCAACAATGGATCCGAACCCAGCAGCGCGCGCAACGTCTCCGGAGAACCGAGCGACTCGTCCGCCGCCACCATGCACGGCGCACGTCGCTGCACGCGCCACAACGCGGCAAGGTCGTCCGCCGGCGTCGGCTGCTCCACCAGCTCCAACTGGTACCAGCCCAGCTTGTCCAACGCGCGCTTCGCCTCGAGCTCCGACCAGCCACCGTTCGCGTCGAGCCGCAGCTTCACGTCCGGCCCCACCGCCTCGCGCACCGCCTTCACGCGCTGCTCGTCCTCCTCCAGCGCGCGACCGCCCACCTTCAGCTTGAGCGTCCCATACCCCTCGGCCACCGCCACTCGCGCCTCATCCACCAGCGCCTCCGCCGTCTCACCGCCCAGCAGCGCATTGACCAGGACCTCGGGGCGCGCCTCCTCGGCCAGGAGCCAGCACAGCGGAACCCCCTGCCGCCTCGCGAGCAGGTCCAACAGCGCCAGCTCCAGCGCATGCTCCGCGGCGGGCACCGGCCCCGGAGGCGCGGGATGACGGGCTCGCACCCGGACACCCTCTCCTCTCGCCACTGTCGGCGGGAACGGAGACAGCGTGTCCTCGACGGCGCGCACCGTGTCGCCCAGGAACTGCCCTTCGAGCGAGGACAGCCACGCCGCCAGCACCTCGCCGCAGACGGGGAGCGACTCCGTGCCGAACTCGGGCAGCGGCATCGCCTCACCGAGCCCCACCCGCCCCTCTTCGTCCTCGAGGCGCACGAGGAAACCCTCGCGCGCGGAATAGGTGCCTCGGGCCGTCTTCAGGGGCTGGAGCAGCTCCAGTCGGAGCGGGGTCAGGGTTGCCTTGACGATGCGCATGGACTCACATCATCGCAGGTACAGGCCCAGCCCGAACAGCACTCCGAAGATGAGCTGGAAGCGCGCGGTGCCGCCCAGCGCGGGATTCAGCGCCGCCCCCTGCTCGCGCATCACGCGCTGGAGCGGAGGCACCGCCAACGGGAGGCTCAGGAACGACAGGAACACCCAGGGTGCCGCGTACCCCAGCGCGTACATCGCGACAGGCGTGGCGAACGAGGCGGCGAGCAACAACACGTACTCCGCCTTGCCCGCCGTCGTGCCCCAGCGCACCGCCAGCGTCCGCTTGCCGGCCTTCACGTCCGTCGTCACGTCGCGCAGGTTGTTCACCACGATGAGCATGGTGCCGCTCGCCCCCACGGGGATCGCCGCCCACCACGCCGCCGGATGCACCGTGCCGGCCTGCACGTAGAACGTCCCCGTCACCGCGACCAGCCCGAAGAAGATGAAGACGAACAGGTCTCCCAGGCCGTTGTACCCCAAGGGGAACGGCCCACCCGTGTACGCGTAGCCACAGAGCAGCGACGCGAGTCCAATCGCGACGATGGGCCAGCCGCCCACCGCGACCAGATAGGCGCCCACCGCCGTCGCCGCGATGAAGCACACCGCCGCGCCCATCAACACCGTGCCCGGCGCGATGAGCCCGCTCTGCGTGACGCGCACGGGGCCCAGGCGCTCGTGGGTGTCCGCGCCCTTCTTGAAGTCGTAGTAGTCGTTGATGAAGTTGGTGCCGATCTGGATGAGCACCGCGCCCACCAGCGCCGCGAGCGCCGGGAGCAGTCGCCCCACGCCCAGGCCGAACGCGAGCGACGTCCCCACCAGCACGGGCACCAGCGCCGCCGTCAGCGTCTTCGGACGCACGGCCATCAACCACGTCTTCACCGTGGGACGAGGCTTCGACAGGGACACCGGTGCGCCAGGAACCGACGTGCTCACGGACTCATCCTCCCAGGGTCCGCCCCCGTGGCGGCCGCCTCGAACTGGGGCGCCTCGTACCAGGGCGTCTGCAGGAAGCCCAGCACCTCGCGGACGTACTCCTCCGGCGCTTCCAGATGGGGCGCATGGCCACAGTCCGTGAAGGCATGTCGCCACACCACCGGGAGCTCCGCCGCCATCCGCCGCGCCGTCTGCGTGAACTTCTCGTCCTTCGCCCCCGTCAAGAGCAGCGTGGGCAGGCGCTGATGGTGCAGCTCCGACCAGTAATCGGGTTGCACGCCCAGCCCCAGGCACTCCAGCGCTCCGGCGAGCCCCTCCGCCGTGCAGGCCCGGCGATGGGCCCGCAGTCGCTCCCGCCGCTCCGCGGGCATGGCGCGCAAGGAGTCGAACAGCGGCAGCGCCTCCCAGCGCTCCACGAAGGCGTCGACGCCCTTCGCGCGGATGAAGGCCGCCAGTTGCCCGTCCGACTCCCGCCGCTCGGCGCGCTCCTGACGACGGTGCAGCCCGGGCGATCCGCTCTCCATGATGAGCCGACCGAAGCGGTCCGGCGCGCGCACCGCCGCGGCCAGCGCCACGCGCGCGCCCTGCGAGTACCCCAGCAGGTCCACCGTGCCCAGCCCCAGCGAGTCCACCAGGGACACGAGCGCGTCCACCGTATCGAGGAAGCCATCGCGTCCGCGCCGCTCGGGCAGCGGCGTGGCGCCGTGGCCCGGCAGGTCCACCGCGATGGCCTTCACCGAGCGGCCCATCAGCGGCTTCAGCCCGTCGAACGAGCCGCGATTCCCGGTGAAGCCGTGGAGCAGCACGAGCGGTCGGGGGCCTTCGCCCCACGTCTCGTACGCCAGCGTCACGCCCATGGTCCCTCTCCGAGTGCGGCGGCCATTCTCGCGAAGAGCTGCCGGTGGTCATCCACGTTCGCGGCCCGGTCCACGCGCACCTCCACCAGGTGCAGGCCGCCTTCCAGTCCTTCACGCACCGCCGCTCGCAGCGCCGCGGGCGTCGTGGGCCGATGCAGCCGAGCCCCACCCAGCGCCGCCGCGTGCGACAGGTCCACGCCGTGCGGCGTGCCGAACAATGCCTCGAACTCGTCCGGCTTCGCCGCCTGCGCGATGGGTAGGAACGAGAAGATGCCGCCGCCGTCGTTGTTCACCGCGACCACCGTGAGCGGAACGCGCGAGCGCGCCGCCGTCACGAACGCGCCCACGTCGTGCAGCAGCGCCAGATCCCCCGTCAGCAGCACGGCGGGACGCGACGCCGCGGCCGCGACACCGAGCGCGCTGGAGATGATGCCGTCGATTCCATTCGCGCCCCGGTTGGCCAGCACGCGCAGCGGCACACCACTCGCCGGGGCGAACGCGTCCACGTCCCGGATGGGCATGCTGCTGGAGACGAACAGCGGGACCTCGGCCGGAAGCGCGGCCACCACCTCGCGAGCGATGCGCGGCTCGCTGAGCAAGTCCGGTCGCTCGGCGAAGGCCGTCTCCAACGCGCCGCGCACCATCCGCTCCGCGGCGAGGAAGCCCTGGGTCCACCGGCCCACGCTCCGCTTCACGCCCTTCGCCAGCGCGGCACACGCCGCCACTGCCGAGCCCTCCACCACCGTGGCCGCGCGGTGCGCGGGGTCGAACAGCGCCCCCCCGTCACTGAAGAGCACGATGTCCGCGCCCGAGCCGTCCAGCCACTGCTGCGGCACCTTGGGCGTCAGCCCACCCCCGAACCGCAGCACCAGCTCCGGCCGATGCGCCCTGGCGAACGGCGCGTGACGAAGCATCGCGTCGTAGTGCGAGAGCGTCAGCGGACCGCCGCCATACCGAGCCTGGGACGTGGCCTCCGCCAGCACCGGGTAGCCCGTGGCCTGCGACAGCGCGGAGATGGCCTCGGCGAAACCGTCCACTTCGTCGCGAGGACCGCAGACGATGACACCCCGCTCCGTCGCGGCGATGCGCTGACGCACCGACTCCAGCACCGCCGCGTCCGGCACCGGCGCGGGCGCGGCGATGCGCGTGAACGGCATCCCCGGGCGACCGTGCTTCGCGAGCGCGGACAGGCGCTCCTCACCATATGCCTCGGTCACCGGCGCGAGCGGCTCGCGGAAGGGCACGTTGAGCTGCACGGCGCCCCGAGGGGCCCGCAGCGAGGTGGCCACGGCGCGGGCGGCGGTCGCGCGCAGGTGAGACAGCGCCACGTCGCTCGACTCCGGCACGCCCACGTCCGTGAAGCTGCGCGCGTGCTCACCATAGAAGCGCGCCTGCGGCACCGTCTGCGCCGCGCCCCACCCCTGCAGCTCCAGCGGTCGGTCCGCGGTGAGCACGATGAGGGGCACCTGGGACAGCGAGGCCTCGATGACCGCCGGGTAGAAGTGCGCGCCCGCGGTGCCGCTCGTCGCGACCAGGATCACCGGCGTGCGCGATTGCTTCGCGAGCCCCAACCCGAAGAAGGCCGCGCTCCGCTCGTCGATGACGGACCAGGTGCGAAGGCCCTCCGCGCGCGCGCAGGCGATGGCCAGCGGCGAGGAGCGCGACCCCGGACACACCACCGCGTGTCGCGCGCCGCCGCGCACCAGCTCCTCCACGAGCGCGCGAGCCCACAGCAGGTTGAGATTACTGTCGCCCGACATCCCCGCCTCCCAACGCACGCAACACGGCCAGACTCTTCATCTCCGTCTCCCGCCACTCCGCCTCCGCGATGGAGCCGGCCACGATTCCGCAACCCACGTACAGCCGCGCGCGAGCACCCCGCACCCGCGCCGAGCGCAGCCCCACCATCAGGTGCGCCCGCTCGGGCCCCACCCACCCCACCGGCCCCGCGTACCAGCCCCGGTCCAGCCCCTCGTGCTCCACCAGGAAGGACAACGCGCGCTCCCGAGGCGTCCCGCCCACCGCCGGCGTCGGATGCAGCGCCTCCACCACCTGCGCGGCCGACACCCCCTCGCGCAGCCGCGCGCCGATGCCCGTGCGCAGGTGCACCACGTTCTTCAACGCCAGCAGCTGGGGCTCCGCGTCGGAGTGGACCTCGTCCGCGAGCGTGCGCAGCGCCGCGAGGATGTAGCGGACCACCGCGGCGTGCTCACGCGCGTCCTTGTCCTGTCCTCGCAACCCCTCGGCCTCGCGCGGCGCCGCGGTGCCCGCCAGGGCCTCCGTCTCCAGCGCCCGGCCCTCCACCCGACACAGCGTCTCCGGCGTCGCGCCCAGGAAGCACGTCCCGTCCAGCGCGCGGAAAAGGAAGGTGGCGCAGCGCGGGTTCTGCTCACGCAGCCTCGCCAGCACGTCCACCACGTCGAACGCCTCGGCGGCCTCCACATCCACGGGCCGCGCCAGCACGACCTTCTGGAGCTGTCCCGAGGCAATCGCCTCCAGCGCCCGCTCCACGCGCGCCTCGAACTCCGGCCGCGACGACACCACCGTGAGCGCGACGTCCGCGCCCCGCGCGTGGCGATACCCCGCGGAGAACCGCGCGCGGACCCGCTCGAGCCGCGAGCGCACCACGTCCTCGCCCCCTCGCTCCTCGGGCGCGAACGCGGCCACCGCCAGCCCGCTCCCGGTGCGCCACACCAGCACCTCCGGCAGCGTCCAGCGCGCCACGCCATGCGCGGCCCACGCCTCGTCCACCACCCCCGCCGCGCCGAAGCGGAGCCCGCCGAACCAGGGACCCGGCATGTCCGACGGAGATGGGCCCAACCACCGCAACGAGAGGACACCCAAGGAGCCCAGCACCGCGGGGACCTGTGCGGGCACGGTCGCCTCGACGACCGCCGCCTCGCCCCAGCCCGCCGCCGCCTCGCGCGCCAGGGGCCGCTCCCAATACACCGTCGGAACGCCCAGCGAATCCGCTCCGGAGAGTGGATCCACCGCCGCCAGGGGCATCATTCCGGCCACCCAGCGCTGGCCCTCAACGGGATTGAGCGTCTTCATCAGCGGTCCTCATCCGCGACTGCCCTGAAATCACCTTCGGTTGTCTTCTAAGCCATAACGGCTATACATGCACCAAGGAGTTCAAAACCTCTTGAACTCGGTGGATGGGAGGGCTCGTGGGAGGCAAGCAGCCAGACGAATCCGCGCCGGCGGTGGCCGGGAAGGAGACGGGCGCGCGGCGTGTGCTCCGAGCCTTCCGTCCCGAGGGCACGCGGGTGCGTGCGGGCTCGGTGGAGGTGGGTGGACCGGGGTTCGTGGTGATGGCGGGGCCGTGCGCCGTCGAAGGTCTGGAGCAGGTGGACCGGACTGCCGCCGCCGTGGCCCAGGCGGGCGCCCACGTGCTGAGGGGTGGCGTGTTCAAGCCCCGCACCAGTCCCTATGCGTTCCAAGGAATGGGCGAGCCCGGCCTGCACCTGCTGGCCGAGGCGGGCCGTCGCCACGGGCTGCCCATCATCAGTGAGGTGATGGAGACCGCGCAGATTCCCTTCATGGCGGAGTCCTCGGACATCCTCCAGGTGGGCGCGCGGAACATGCAGAACTTCTCGCTGCTGCGCGCGCTGGGCAAGGTGCGCCGGCCGGTGTTGGTGAAGCGGGGCCTGTCGGCGACGCTGCAGGAGTGGCTGCTGGCGGCGGAGTACGTGCTCGAGGGCGGCAACGAGCAGGTGATGCTGTGCGAGCGGGGCATCCGGACGTTCGAGACAGAGATGCGCAACACGCTGGACCTGGCGGCGGTCGCCTGGGCCAAGCAGCGCACGCACCTGCCCGTCATCGTCGACCCGTCCCATGCGACGGGGCAGGTGGACCTCATCCTGCCCATGTCCCTGGCCGCCGCGGCGGCGGGCGCGGACGGGCTGCTGATTGAAGTCCATCCCCGGCCCGAGCAGGCGCTGTGCGATGGGAACCAGGCGCTGACGCCGGAGCGCTTCCAAACGTTGATGCAGCGGCTACCACCCGTGCTAGACGCGGTGGGTCGACATCTTTGGCGGCCGGAGAGTCCGGCCCAGGTCGTGAGGGCGAGATGAGCACCGAAGTCCGTCAGATGTTCTCCTCCATCGCCACGAAGTACGACGTGACGAACGAGGTCCTGTCGTTCGGCATCCATCGTCTGTGGCGACGGACGGCGGTGCGCCTGAGCCAGGCGAAGCCGGGGGACAGCGTCCTCGACTGCGCCTCCGGCACGGGTGACCTGGCGCTCGCGTTCAAGCGCAAGGTGGGCGCCACGGGCCACGTGATTGGCACCGACTTCTGCGCGGAGATGCTGGAGAGCGGCCCCGCCAAGGCGGCGAAGGCGGGGCTCCCAGTGGACTTCCAGGTGGCCGACGCCATGGACCTGCCCTTCGAGGACAACCGCTTCGACGTGGCGTCCATCGCCTTCGGCATCCGCAACGTGGATGACCCGGTGAAGTGCCTGAGCGAGATGGGCCGCGTGGTGAAGCCGGGCGGCCGCGTCGTCGTGCTGGAGTTCGGTCAGCCCACGGGCGTCTTCGGCGCGCTGTTCCGCTTCTACAGCAAGACGGTGATGCCCACGGTGGGCGGCCTGCTCACCGGCAACCGCGCGGCGTATGAGTACCTGCCCCGCACGTCGGCGGCGTTCCCCGCGGGGGAGCGCTTCCTGTCGCTGATGGACCAGTCCGGCGCCTATGCGGAGCGAAGCGCGCATCCGCTGACGTTCGGAACGGCGAACGTGTATGTCGGCCTCGTCCGCTGAGCCGCGGCAACACCTCGTCGAGAATGTCCTCTCCTCGGTGGATCCCCGGCTCAGGCCGGCACTGAGGGACGCCCTCACGCGCCCGGGGCCCACGCCCCGTCCCGCTGCGGGGCAGACCGTGGTGCTGGGTGGCCACCGGGGCGCCGGCAAGTCCACGCTGCTGCCCCGCGTGGCCCGGCTGCTCGGGCGCACGGGCGTGGACCTGGACGCGCACCTGGAGAAGACGCACGGACGTCCGCTGCGCACCTGGGTGGCCCAGGCCCCCGCCGAGTTCCGCGCCGCCGAGCGCCGCGCGCTGCTGGAGCTGCCCCCCGGGGGGCTCGTGGCCGTGGGCGGCGGGTTCCTGTCGCATCACCCGGACGCGCTCGCCGGCACCTTCACCCTCATCATCCCCGTGACGTTCGAGACCTACCGCGAGCGGCTGCTCACGGACCGGACGCGCCCCCGGCTGCGACCGGAGGTCTCCCTGGAAGAGGAGATCGCCTCCATCTTCCGCGAGCGCGAGGCGCTGCACGCCCGCGTTCCCACCGTCGCCCTGGTGGACTTCCTCCGGGGCTGCCTGCATCCCGAGGAGGTCTTGTGACGCCCGCCCGGCGCATCGTGACGCTGCCCCCCACCCTGCTCGGCCCCGACGCCGTGCACTTCGCCCGGGGGTGCCAGCGTCGCGGCGCCGACGTGCTGGAGATTCGCACCGACCTGCACGCCCCCGACGCCGTGGACGCCGCCGCGCTCGCGGACGTGCTCCCGCTGCTCGTGTCCGAGCGTGGCAAGCCCCTTCCTCCCGCCTGGGTCGCCGCCGCGTGGCGCGTGGACCGGGACCTGATGGACGCCACCGGGCAGAAGGGCCCGCTCGACGCGCCCTCCGGCAAGCTGCTCGCGTCGCACCACGCGGACCGGCAGCTCACCACCGATGAAGCGCTCGCGCTGTGGTCGCGCGAGCTGCCCGCCGACGCGCTGGTGAAGCACGTGGAGCCCATGACGGACCCGGCCCACCTCTCCGTGCTGCTGGAGACGCAGCGACAGCTGGGCGAGCGCTTCGGCGTGTCGCGCGTCACCGTGCTCGGCATGGGCGCGGTGGCGCTGCCGGCGCGCGCGGTGCTGGCGCGCAACAACCTGCTCGACTACGTGGCCGCGGGCGGCTCCTGGGCCGCGGCGCCGGGACAGCGGCTGCTCGACGACGCCGTGCGCGAGTGGAGGGGCGCGGACCGCACGACGCTCCCCGCCCCCCTGCGCCTGGGCATCTTCGGGACGGCCATCACCCACTCCCGCTCGCCCCGCATCCACCGCCAGCCTTTCGACCGCATCGACCTCCCCGAGGACGGACCCGTCGAGGCGGTGCTCGACTCGCTCGTGCCCCACTACGGCGGCTTCGCCGTCACCAGCCCCTTCAAGCTGCGGCTCGCGAAGCACACCGGCTCGTCGCTGGACGCCATCAACACCCTGGTCCGCCGGGGCTCCCAGTGGGAGTCCTTCAACACCGACACCGAGGGCGCCCGGAAGGTCCTGGAGCGCCTGGACGCGAAGGACGTCGTCATCCTGGGCGACGGCGGGGCGACCTCCGCGCTGCGCACCGTGGCCGCCGAGCGTGGCCAGGCGCTGCGAGTCCTGCGGCGCGCCGACATCCAGGGGCCGGTGACGGGGGCCGTCGTGTGGACCTGGCCGGACCGGGTGGCTCCACCGGATTCCCTGCGATTCGAGCGAGCACGCGTCGCGGTGATCGCGTACGGTGCGCCCGGCCGACGCATCGCGGCGGAGATCACGCGGCGCGGCGGAACCCCGGTCCTGCTGGGTGCGGCGTGGTTCGTCGCGCAGGCCCGGCGACAGCGCCAGCTCTGGGAGACCGCGACATGAACACCTTCGGCGTCCTCTTTCGCTTGACGACCTTTGGCGAGAGCCACGGCCCCGCGCTCGGCGCGGTGGTGGACGGCTGCCCCGCGGGTGTGCCGCTGACGAGCGCTCGCATCCAGGCCGCGCTGGACCGCCGCCGCCCGGGCCAGTCCGCGCTCGTCACACCCCGCAACGAGCCGGACCAGGTGGAGATCCTCTCCGGTGTGTTCGAGGACAAGACGCTCGGCACGCCCATCGCCGCCATCGTCCGCAACACCAACCAGCGCTCCGGTGACTACAAGGAGCTCAAGCAGGTGGACCGGCCCGGCCACGCGGACGCCGTGTGGCGCGAGCGCTACAAGCACCGCGACCACCGCGGCGGCGGGCGCACCAGCGGCCGCGAGACGCTCTGCCGCGTCATCGGCGGCACCATCGCCGAGGCGTACCTGGAGCGGGACATGCCCACCCTGAGCACCGTCGCGTACGTGTCCCAGGTGGGCGACCTCATCGCCTCCGTGCCCGCCCCGGGCCTGACGCGCGCCATGGTGGACGCACACCCCACGCGCTGCCCCGATGAGGCGGTGCGCGAGGAGATGTCCCGCCGCATCCTCGCCGCCAAGGAGGCCGGAGACAGCCTGGGCGGCTCCATCGACATCCGCGTGGAGGGCCTGCCGGTGGGACTGGGCGAGCCCATCTTCGGGAAGATCAAGGCGCTCATCGCCCAGGCCCTGGGCAGCGTGGGCGCCGTCACCGGCGTCGTCTGGGGACCGCCGGACCTGATGCAGCGCATCGGTCAGCCGGGCACCCAGTTCCACTCCGTGAAGGACGTCTACGGCGGCATCCAGGGCGGGCTCACCAACGGCGAGCCGCTCCAGGTCCGCGCCTACTTCAAACCCCCAGCGACGCTGGCGGACCACGCGAAGGGTGGCCGTCACGACCCGTGCATCATGCCCCGCGCCGTCCCGGTGCTGGAGTCCATGGTGTCCCTGGTCATCGCAGACCTCGTCCAACAGATGAACGCACGCCCCAACACCCTATGACCCCCTACCCTCCCGGCGCCTACCGTCCACCCAACGATCGCTGGGGACCCTTCACCCGACTCGCCAGGCGCCTCCCCGAGGGAAGCCTCGCGGTGGTGGACCGCACCGTCGCCAGGCTCCACCCGACGCTCCTCCCCGCGCTCGAGGCCCGCGCGCCTCGCGCCATCGTCCAATTGGTGGGCGGTGAGAGCGCCAAGAGCTTCGCGGCGCTGGAGAAGGTGCTCGCCGCGGGCCTGTCCCTGCCGCGCTCGGGCACGCTCGTCGCCGTGGGCGGCGGCACCGTGGGAGATGTCTCCACCGTGGCCGCGCACCTGCTCAAGCGCGGCGTGCGGCTGGTGCAGGTGCCCACCACGTTGCTCGCCGCCGTCGACAGCAGCCTCGGCGGCAAGGGCGCGGTGGACCTCACCGTGAAGGGCCGCGTGGTGAAGAACCCCGCCGGCGTCTTCCACTACGCCGACGAGTCGTGGATCTGCCCGGAGCTGTTCGCCTCGCTGTCGCCCACGCAGGTGCGGGAGGGCTCGCTCGAGGCGTGGAAGATGGTCATCAGCCTGGATGCGGCCCTGTTCCGCCGCTACACGCGCACGCCCCCCGCGCTGGAGAGGCTGGTCAAGCACGCGCGCGGGCTCAAGGAGAAGGTCTGCGCCCAGGACCCGTACGAGTTCCAGGGCCTGCGCCGGGTGCTCAACTTCGGCCACACCTTCGGCCACGTGCTGGAGAGCGTGTCCCACTTCAAGCTGTCGCACGGCGACGCGGTGGGGCTGGGCATCCTGCTGGCCCTGGACGTGGGCCGCCACCTGGGCGTCACCCCCGAGCCCATCGCCGCCCAGGCGGAGGCCGCGCTGGAGAACGGCCCCGGCGTGCTCGGCCGCGAGCGCGTGGCCCAACTGCTGCGCCCCGCATCGCTCAAGACCATCACCACCCTGCTCGACGCCGACAAGAAGGCCGGCGCCAAGGGCGAGCTGCGCATGGTGCTGCTGACGGCCATCGGCGCCACCGAGGTCCGCGACGTGGGCCCGGAGACGTGGCGCGCGCTGTGGCCCGCGTGGGCGAAGGGGGTGCGCCCGTGAGCGCCAGCACCCATCGCATCGTGGTGGAGACCTCGGGCCTGAAGGCTTCGCCCCTCACGCCGCCCGTGTCCAAGTCGGACGCGCAGCGGGCGCTGGTGCTGGGCCACCTCACCGGCTCCTGGCCGCTGCCCTCCGTGCAGGCCGAGTCCGACGAGGACCTGCCCGCCGACGTGCGCGTGCTGCGCCGGGGCGTGGAGGCCCTGCGCCTTCCGGCCGGCCCCGTGCGAGACGTGGACTGCGCCGACGGTGGCGCCCCGTTCCGCATCCTGGCCACCCAGGTCGCGGTGACGCCCGGCGCGCGCGTGCGCCTCACCGGCACCCCTCGCCTGGGCGAGCGTCCCCACGGGCCGCTCTTCACGTCGCTGAAGGACGCGCTCGGCCCCGCGGGGCTCACCCTCACCGAGGGACAGCCCTGGCCGGTGGAAATCACCGCGCCCACGGACACGTCCTCCGTCGAGCCCGTGTTCCGTGTCCCCGGCTCGCAGAGCAGCCAGTACGCCTCCAGCCTCCTGTTGGGCTGCGCGGCGCTGTACCTGCGCGAGCGCCGCGCGTGGAGCGTGGACATCGAGGGCACGCTGACGAGCGCGGGCTACCTGGACCTCACGCTGACGTGGCTGGAGCGCTTCGGCTTCGAGCTGAAGAAGTCCGCCTCCCGCTACACCGTCTGCGGCTACACCCCGCCGCCGAGCGTCCCCACGCTCCCGGGCGACTGGTCCTCGCTGGGCTACCTGCTGCTCGTGGCCTGGAAGGCCGGCGGCACCGTGGAGCGCGCGGACACGGCCAGCGCCCATCCGGACCAGGCCATCCTCCGGCTCATCGAGCAGGTGGGCTTGAGGACCGAACCCGCGTCGGAGGCGCACGTCCTGCAGGTGACGGGACGGCCCACGGGCGGCCTGCGGGCTTCGGGCAAGGAGTGCCCGGACCTGTTGCCGACCCTGGCGGCGCTCGCCTGTGTGCTCCCCGCGCCCTCCACGCTCACGGACGTCGGAATCCTCCGACTGAAGGAGAGCGACCGGTTGGAAGGCATCCGGGACCTGGTGACGGCCTTCGGCGGCAAGGCGGAGCTGGAGGATGACACCCTCCTCGTGACGTCCCCGTCCACGCCGCCCGCCCGTTTCGAGATGGACAGCCGGGGTGACCACCGGCTCGCCATGACGGCCGCGACCCTGAGCGTGCTGTCCGGAGTGACCCTCGTCCTCACCGGCCCCGAGTGTGTCGAGAAGAGCTTTCCGGGCTTCTGGCGTCAGCTCACCCGCTCGGGCGTCCGCATTTCAGCGTCCCCGTAGGAAACATCAGTGTCTCCCTCACCGACTTATCGTTCTTTTTTGTTGAAAGCGATCTGCGCCCTGTGAAATCTCCGCCCATGCCCAAGGACACGCTGACGATCACCGACAATCGGACCGGCAAGACGTACGAGGTCCCGGTCGAGCACGGCTGTATTCGCACCAACGCCCTCCGCCAGATCAAGGTCTCGGACGATGACTTCGGTCTGATGGGCTACGACCCGGCGTTCCTCAACACCGCGAACTGTAAGAGCGCCATCACCTTCATCGACGGTGACAAGGGCATCCTGGAGTACCGCGGCTACCCCATCGAGCAGCTGGCCGAGAAGTCCAGCTATCTGGAGGTCGCCTACCTCCTGCTGAACGGTGAGCTCCCCACCCCGAAGGAGCTGGAGCAGTTCGTCCACCTGGTGACGCACCACACGTTCGTGCACGAGAACGTGAAGTCCTTCATGGACGGGTTCCGCTACGACGCGCACCCCATGTCCATGCTGGGCTCCACCGTGGCCGCGCTGTCCAGCTTCTACCCGGACGCGAAGAACACCAAGGATGCGCTCAGCCGCCGCATCCAGATCACCCGGCTCATCGCCAAGATGCCCACCCTGGCCGCGTTCTCCTACCGGCACACGATGGGCCTGCCCTACATCTACCCGGACAATGACCTGTCCTACGTCGCCAACTTCCTGGCGATGGTGAAGCGCATCGGCACCACCACCTACAAGGTGCACCCGGTGCTCGAGCGCGCGCTCGACGTCCTCTTCATCCTGCACGCGGACCACGAGCAGAACTGCTCGACGACGTCCGTGCGCACGGTGGGCTCGTCGGAAGTGGACCCGTACTCGGCCGTCACGGCGGGCATCGGCGCCCTCTACGGCCCGCTGCACGGCGGCGCCAACGAGGCGGTGCTGCGCATGCTGCGTGAGATCGGCCACATCTCCAAGGTCCCGGACTTCATCAAGTCGGTGAAGAGCGGCGAGGGCGAGAAGAAGCTGATGGGCTTCGGCCACCGCGTCTACAAGTCGTACGATCCGCGCGCCAAGGTCATCAAGCGCGTGGCGGACGAGGTCTTCGAGGTGACGGGCAAGAACCCGTTGCTGGAGCTGGCCGTGGAGCTGGAGCGCATCGCGCTGCAGGACGAGTACTTCGTCAAGCGCAAGCTCTACCCGAACGTCGACTTCTACTCCGGCCTCATCTACGAGGCGATGGGCTTCCAGGCGGAGATGTTCCCCGTCCTCTTCGCCATCCCCCGCACGGTGGGCTGGTGCGCGCAGTGGGAGGAGATGGTCCTGGACTCCGAGCAGAAGATCGCCCGTCCGCGCCAGGTCTACACGGGCCAGAAGCGCCGGGACTACGTCCCCATGGACAAGCGCGCCGCGAAGTAGGCCGCGGTCCTCCGTGAGGTGAGAAGGGGCGAGGGACCCAAGAGGTTCCCGCCCCTTTCTGCTTGCGGGCCACCCTGCCCCGCACCGCCTCAGCCCGTGTGGGCCGCGCCGAGCTCCGCGTAGAGCGACTCGATGAGCGCCGCGTGCTTCTGCTCCACGGCCTTGCGGCGGACCTTCAGCGTGGGCGTCAAATCACCGGCGTCCACGGAGAGCTCCTGCTCCAGCACCGCGAAGCGCTTGATGGTCTCGAAGCGGGACAGCTTCGGGTTGATGTCGCGGTCCAGCTTCTCCTGGAGCAGCTGGCGCAGGCGCGCGTCGCGGGCGAGCGTGCCCACGTCCTCGGGCCAGCCCTTCTCCTTCGCCAGGGCGCGCACCTTCTCCACGTCCAGCGCCAGCAGGGCCACCAGGTAGTTGCGCCGCTCGCCCACCACCACCGCGTGGCCCACCGCGGGCAGCGACTTGAGCAGCTCCTCGATGTTTCCCGGGGCCGTCTTCTTCCCGCCAGAGGTGACGATGATCTCCTTCTTGCGGCCGGTGATGTGCAGGTAGCCCTCGCCGTCCAGTTGCCCCACGTCCCCCGAGTGCAGCCACCCGCCCTCCAGCAGCTCCGCGGTGGCCTCCGGGTTCTTGTAGTAGCCCATGCACACGTTGCCGCCCTTGACGAGGATCTCCCCGTCCTCGGCGATGCGCACCTCCACGCCGATCATCGCGCGCCCCACGGTGCCCAGGTGCGTGGCCTCCTGGGTGTTGACGGTGCCGGGGCCGGACACCTCCGTCATGCCCCACACCTCGTGGATGAAGATGTCGATGGAGGCGAAGAACTCCAGCACCTCCCGGGCGATGGGCGCCGCCGCGGTGGCGAAGAAGTCCACCCGCTCCATGCCGATGCGGGCCTTGAGCGGCTCGAACACCAGCCGCTGCGCCAGCTTGTACTGCGCGTCCAGCGTCACGGGGATGCGCTCGTGGCGCTGGGCCCGGGAGTGGTACTCGGACGCCACGCCGCGCGCCCAGGACACGATGCGGCGCTTGAGCGGGGGCTGGGAGCGCAGGCCCTCCTCCGCCTTGGCCCGGAACTTCTCCCACACGCGGGGCACGCCGAAGAAGAACGTGGGGCGCACGTCCTTGAGGTTGCCCGGCATCGCCTCCACCGAGTCGGCGAAGTACACCTGGACGCCGAGCATCAGCGGGCTGTGCAGCGAGATGACCTGCTCGGCGATGTGCGACAGCGGCAGATACGAGAGGATGACGCCGTCCTGCTTGCCGAACTCCACGGCCATGATGAGCTGGCGCGACGTCCAGGCGATGTTGTGGTGGCTGAGCATCACCCCCTTGGGGTGGCCCGTCGTCCCGGAGGTGTAGATGAGCGTACACAGCGCCTCCGGCTGGAGCGCATTGACGCTGTCCCAGTAGGGCTTGTCGTCCACGCCCGTGCCGCGCGCCAGCACCTCCGAGTAGCGCCACACGCCCTCGGGCAGGGGCCCCTCCGGCACGTCCAGGGCGATGATGTGGCGCAGCTTGGGCAGCCGGGCCTTGAGCGCCAGGCCCGTGGCCAGGTGCTTCTCGTTCTCCACGACGAGGACGGTGGCCTCACAGTGGCCCAGGATGTACTCGAGCTGCTCGAGCGCGCTGGTGGTGTACAGGCCCACCGGCACCCCGCCCATGGCCATGGCGGCCAGGTCCGCGACGTGCCACTCCTCGCGGTTGAAGCTGATGATGCCCAGCGGCTGGCCCGCGCCGTAGCCCAGGCTCCTCAGGCCCAGGGCGAAGGCCTTGACCTTCTGGGCGTACTCGAACCAGGAGGTGGGGACATAGGCGCGTCCTCGACGCGTCCAGAGGGCCGGCCGATGCTCATGCTGCGCGGCCCGGTCATGGAGGGCATGCACCATCGTCTTCGGGAGGTCCATCCGACGGACGCTACCGGATGTAGGGCCCTCACCACCACGCCCCCTTTTCGCGGACGTTGACAGCTGGTTGGAGGGCTTTGTATGCCGCGCCCGACCATGAGCATCGACTTCACCTGCCAGAAGTGCGAGGCAAGCTTCGAGCTTGACGTTCAAGACCTCATCGAGGGGACGGAGAAGATCGTCTGTCCCCACTGCGACGCGAAGGCGCCCGCGAATCTCACGGAGGACTTCGTCGCCGCGCTCTCGGAGATGCGCGCGCAGATCGCCGTGCTCGACAAGAAGTTCGCCGTCTCCATGACGCTGGAGTCGGAGGACGTCGCGGACACCCTCGACGACGAGGATGAAGACGAGGACGAGGACTCCGAGGACGAGGATGACGACCTCGACGAGGATGAGGACGAGGACGTCGACGACGAAGAGGACTACGACGACGAGGACGAGGACGACGAGCGCCGCTGACGTTCGCTCCCTTGCCCTCCGGGCGGCCGGTTCGTGGCGCCCAGGGCAACCGGGCGGAAGCCGTACCCTCCCGACAGGGGTGCGGGTGCGTAGCTTCAGGGTGTGAGAACACCCAACCGCGCCACTTTCTTCTTCGCCCCCCTCTCGGCGCTGTTGCTGGCGCTGGGGGGGACGTTGCTGCTCCCCGCCTTCACGGCGCCCGGTGCTGTCGCCGCCACCCTGCCTGGCGCCACCGAGCAACCCTGCATCACCGAGCACGGGGGCGACCCCAAGGCCTGCTCGGAGCTGGTCGAACTGGAAGTCCAGGACGTCGTGCCGCTGATGGAGGCCCAGACGCACGCGGTGGTCCTCACCACCAAGGACCGCCAGGTGGTGCTGCCCGTCTTCGTGGACGAGGCCTCCGCCGTCTCCATCGCCTTCCGCCTGGCCAAGCGCGAGCCGCCGCAGCCGCTGGCCCAGGACCTCCTGGACAACGTGGTGGACGAGCTGGGCGGCAAGGTGACGGAGGTCCGCATCGACGACCTGCGCGACAACGTCTACTCGGGCCGCGTCTTCCTGGAGCAGGGCGCGAAGAAGATGACGCTGGAGGCCCGGCCCTCGGACTCCATCGCCATGGCGCTCACCAGCCACGCGCGCATCCGCGTCACGCGCAAGGTGCTCACGCTCGCGGGCATCAGCCGCGAGGAGATCGAATCCCTCCAGGAGGGCGGCCCTGGCGTGGGTGGCAGCGGCCCGGGAGGCCTGATGGACGAGCCCGCCCCGCTGCCTCCTCCCGGCATGCCCGCCCCGGGCAGCGCGCCTCCCATCGACATGGACGCGGAGGTGCTGCCGCCGGGCCACCCGCCGCTGGGCGGGCCCAAGGGCACGGGGAAGACCCTCGAGCTGTGACGCGCCCCATTGGACGCGAGAAAGCCCGGCCCCCCCTCCCAGGGAAGCCGGGCTTTCTTGCTGAAGCTCGGTACTTGGACGCGAAGAGTTAGTCCCCCGAGCGCGAAGCTGTCAAGCCACGCACCCGGGCGCCTAGGATGCGCGCACCTATGCGCAAGGCGAAGATCATCTGCACCCTGGGGCCCGCAACGAGCTCGCTGGAGGCCATCGAGGGCCTCATCCGCGCGGGCATGAACGTGGCCCGGCTGAACTTCTCGCACGGCACGCATGACGAGCACCGCCACCGGGTGTCCCTCATCCGCAAGGCGGCCCAGCGGCTGAAGCTGCCGGTGGCCATCCTCCAGGACATCCAGGGGCCGAAGATCCGCCTGGGAAAGTTCGAGGGAGGACAGCTCGTGGTGAAGCCGGGCCAACGCGTCACGGTGACGACCCGGGCCGTGGTGGGCCAGGGCTCCATCATCCCCACCCCCATCAAGTCCCTGGTGAAGGACGTGGCGGCCAGGGACGCCATCCTGCTGGACGACGGCCGGGTGCGCCTGCGGGTGCGCAAGGTGTCCGGCCAGGACGTGCTGTGCGAGGTGGAGGTGGGCGGCCTGCTCAAGGACCACAAGGGGTTGAACCTGCCCGGCTCGCCCATGTCCGTGCCCACGATTACCGCCAAGGACGAGGCGGACCTCGCCTTCGGCCAGGAGGTGGGCGTGGACTACGTGGCGCTGTCCTTCGTGCGCACCGCCGAGGACATCCACCGCGCCCGCAAGCACGTGGCGAAGAACAAGACGCCGCTCATCGCCAAGATTGAGAAGCCCCAGGCCGTGGAGCAGTTGGAGGCCATCGCCCGCGCCGCGGACGGCATCATGGTGGCGCGCGGGGACCTGGGCGTGGAGATGCCGCTGGAGCAGCTGCCCGCCATCCAGAAGCACATGGTGAAGGTGGTCAACCAGATGGGCGGCCTGGTCATCGTCGCCACGGAGATGCTGGAGAGCATGGTGGGCAACCCGCGCCCCACGCGCGCGGAGGTGTCCGACGTGGCCAACGCGATTCTCGACGGCGCGGACGCGGTGATGCTGTCGGGCGAGACGGCCGCGGGGCGCTACCCCACGGAGGCCGCGGCCACCATGGCCCGCATCGTCGAGGAGACGGAGCGCGGCGTGACGCGCCACCAGCACCACTCCCCCTTCGAGCGCTCGGAGGATCTGGGCACGGGCGTGGCGGCGGCGGCGGTGGCGGCGGCCGGTCAGCTCAACATCGGGACGATTGTCGCGTACACGGAGAGCGGCCACACCGCGCGCCTCATCTCCGAGTTCCGCCCCAACGCGCGCATCATCGCGCTGACGCCGAGCGAGACCACCGTCAACCGGATGTCGCTGTACTGGGGCGTGACGGGGCTGCAGGTGCGCCGGGTGCGCTCCACCGACGCGATGCTGGGCCAGGTGCGAAAGCTGTGCCTGCGCGAGGGCATCTGCGAGGAGGGCGCGCCCGTCGTCGTCGTCGCGGGCGTGCCGCTCAACATCCCGGGGAACACCAACCTGATGAGCATCCACCGCGTGTGAGCGCGGTGGACGCGCGTCGTCAGAGCACCTTCTGCTCGAAGTCGTAGATCTTCTCGACGGAGAGCTGGCGGTAGCGGTCCATGTTGAGGGCGCGGCGGGCGCACTCCCAGACGAGCTCGTTGGGGGTGCGCTGCGGCTCCTTCTTCTTGCGGCGTTTGACTTCGGCCTTGATGGACTTCAGCGCCACGCGCGGGTGGTAGCAGAACGCGGCGGAGAACAGCAGGTGCCCGCCGAAGGGGATGAGCCGGGCCTCCAGGATGTCGCCCGTCTCCAGCCCCGCGATGTGGCGGCGCTCCGTCACGTCGAAGTCCTTGCCCGAGTACAGCTCGCGCAGCCGCACCAGGCCCTTGGCCAGCTTGCGGACCTCGAAGAGCCCGTGGACCGTCTCGGTGAAGCTGCGGAAGGCGTTGGCTTCCTCGGGCGGGGTGTTGGCCAGCCGCTGCTCGTAGAACTCCGCGGCCGGTGTCTTGCCAGTGAGCGGCGAGACGCGGTCGTAGAGGTAGAAGTCGAGGAACGACGCCATGCGCAGCTCGAAGAGCTTGTCGTCCTCGAAGACCTCTCCCGTCAGGCGGAAGTACTCCGCCTTGGCCGCGAGGAGGTCCTCCTTCCGGGACTCCGCGCTGCCGAAGGCGATGAGCTGGTCCAGGTACGGCTGGTAGGAGAGCGGTGACAGCGGGGAGTCCATATTGGGTGGTAGATCCTACCCCGCCATCAGCTTCGCGAAGCGGCCGAAGAGATAGCGTGCGTCGTGGGGGCCCGGAGAGGCCTCGGGGTGGTACTGCACGCTGAAGGCCCGCGCGTCCGGGACGGCCAGACCCTCCACCGTGCCATCGTTCAGGTTGATGTGCGTCACCACGGCCTTGCCCTTGAGGCTGGCGTCGTCCACGGCGAACCCGTGGTTCTGCGCGGTGATCTCCACCTTGCCCGTCGTCAAATCCTTCACGGGCTGGTTGCCGCCGCGGTGGCCGAACTTCATCTTGTACGTCCGGCCGCCCAGCGCCAGGGCCATGATCTGATGCCCCAGGCAGATGCCGAACACCGGCACCTTGCCCAGCAGCGCCGCCACCGTGCGGTCCGCGCCCTTCACCGCCGCCGGGTCTCCGGGGCCGTTGGCCAGGAAGACGCCGTGGGGCTTGCGGGCCAGCACCTCGTCCGCCGTGGTGTGGGACGGCACCACCGTCACGCGGCAGCCCACGTCGACCAGGAAGTGCAGCATCGACTTCTTCAGGCCGTAGTCGTACGCGACGACGTCGAAGCGGGGCTCGCCCTGGGGGTGGGCCTCGCCGATGCCCGTGAAGACGTCCGGAGAGGGCGCGGTGAAGGTGTACGGCGTCTTGGTGGACACGCCGGTGGCCAGGTCCAGGCCCTCCATGCCGTGCGCCGTGCGGGCGCGCTCGGCCAGGGCGTTCGGGGACAGGCCCTCGCTGGAGATGACGCCCATCTGCGCGCCGTGGGTGCGCAGGTGGCGGACCAGGCGGCGGGTGTCCAGGCCCTCGATGCCGGCGACGTTGTGGCGCTTCAGGTACGCGTCCAGCGACTCCTTCGAGCGCCAGTTGGAGGGCTGGCTCGCGAGGGCGCGCACCACCATGCCCACCGCGTGCGGCTTGCCCGCCTCCTCGTCCTCCGGCGTCGTGCCGACGTTGCCCATCTCCGGGTAGGACATGGTGACGATCTGCCCGACGTACGAGGGGTCCGTGAGGATCTCCTGGTAGCCGTACATGGACGTGTTGAAGACCACCTCACCCACCGTCTCGCCGACCGCGCCGAAAGCGCGACCCTCGAAGGTGGTGCCATCCGCCAGGGCGAGCACTGCCCGCTTCGTCATCACCGCGACTCCTTCACCTGACCGTCGGCGTACACCTTCCGGCCAGAAACCCAGGTCTGCACCACGCGTCCCTTCTGCTTACGGCCATGGAAGGGGGTATTCCGGCTGCGGGAATAGAACCGGTGGGCATCCACCGTCCACTCCTCCGAGGGGTCCACCACGGTGATGTCCGCCGGAGCCCCGGGGGCCAGGTGGCCGCCCGGCAGGCCGAACGCCTTCGCCGGGCCATGCGAGAGCAGTTCCACCGCCCGCTTCGCGTCCAGCCGCCCCGCGTGCACCAGCTCCATCGTCAGCCCGAGGGCCGTCTCCAGCCCCACGATTCCGTTGATGCCCTTCTCGAACTCCACCTGCTTGTCCAGCACGCCATGGGGCGCGTGGTCCGTGGCGATGGCGTCGATGGTGCCATCGACGATGGCCTCGCGCAGCGCCTCCACGTCCCGGTCCGCGCGCAGGGGCGGCGCCATCTTCGCGTGCGTGTCGTAGTCCCCCACCGCCCGGTCATCCAGGATGAGGTGGTGCGGCGTCACCTCGGCCGTCACGAAGAGGCCCCGGCGCTTGGCCTCGCGGATGAGCCGCACGCTGCCCTCGCAGGACACGTGGGCGATGTGCAGCCGGCCCTTCGTCTCCTCGAGCAGCACCAGGTCGCGCGCCACCATGGCCACCTCGGCGGACGCGGGGATGCCGCGCAGGCCCAGCCGAGTGGACGTGGGCCCCTCGTGCATGGCGCCACCGGCGGACAGCGTGAGGTCCTCCTCGTGCACCATCACCGGCACGCCGAACTGCGTGGCGTACTGGAGCGCGCGGCGCATCAGGGCCGCGTTCATCACCGGCCGGCCGTCGTCGGTGATCGCCACGCAGCCGGAGGAGATGAGCTCGCCCGTCTCCGCCAGCTCCTCGCCCTTGAGGCCCTTGGTGATGGCCCCCGCGGGATACACGTGGCACAGGTTCGCGGCGCGGGCGCGCGACAGCACCAGCTCCGTGACGAGCCCGCTGTCGTTGACCACCTTGGTGTTGGGCATGGCCACCACGGCGGTGAAGCCTCCGGCCACGGCGGCGCGGCAGCCGGTGAGCACCGTCTCCTTGCCCTCCTCGCCTGGCTCGCGCAGGTGCACGTGCAGGTCGATGAAGCCCGGCAGCACCCACTTGCCGTCGGCGTCCACCACCTCGGCCCCGGCGGGCGCGGACAGCGGCGCGTCGGAGACCTGGGCCACCTTGCCGTCCTGCACCAGGACGTCGCGCACGCCGTCCACGCCGTTGCGCGGGTCGATGACGCGGCCTCTGCGGAAAAGCACCGTGGCACTCATGACGTGCAGACCTCGAGGATGGCCCGCCGCACGGCGACGCCGTTGGACACCTGCTCCAGGATGACGCTGCGCGCCCCGTCCGCCACCGAGGGCGCCAGCTCCAGCCCTCGGTTGATGGGGCCCGGGTGCATCACCAGCGCGCCCGCCTTCATCCGCTCCTCGCGCGCGGCGGTGAGGCCGAACAGCCGCGAGTACTCCTTCGTGGAGGGCAGGAACGCCTCGCCCATCCGCTCCAGTTGCAGCCGCAGGCACATCACCGCGTCCGCCTGGGGCAGCGCGGCGTCCAGGTTGTGCGTCACCTCCGCGCCCAGTTCCGCCAGCCCCGGGGGCATCAGCGTGGGCGGACCGCAGAACACCACGCGCGCGCCCAGCGCCTTCAGGCACCAGAGGTTGGAGCGGGCCACGCGGCTGTGGAGGATGTCGCCGACGATGAGCACCGTGCGGCCGTCCAGGCCGCCCCAGCGCTGGCGCAGGGTGAAGGCGTCCAGCAGCGCCTGGGAGGGGTGCTCGTGGGTGCCGTCGCCCGCGTTGATGACGGCGCAGCGCACGTGCCTGGCGACGAGGTGCGGCGCGCCCGAGGAGCGGTGCCGCATGACGATGGCCACGGGGCCCGTCGCCTCGATGTTCCGGGCGGTGTCCAGCAGCGTCTCGCCCTTGGAGGTGGACGAGCCGGAGGGGCTCCAGTTGAGCACGCCCGCTCCCAGGCCGCGGGCGGCCATGTGGAACGAGGTGCGAGTGCGCGTCGAGTCCTCGAAGAAGAGGTTGGCGACGACCTTGCCGCGCAGGGTGTGGGTGGCATCCGGGCCACCGGGCAGGTGCGCACGCGCCCTGTCGAGCACCGCTTCGAGCTCGTCCCGGCGCCAGCCTTCGATTCCAAGGAGGTGTCTCATGGCCGGGGCCGCCGCGTACCCCGGGCCGTGCGGCGCGTCAAGCACCGTCCGAGGGACGGCGGGTCGCTCGCCCCCTGGGTGTGGTTCAGCGCACGGGCTCGAAGAAGCGGTCCACCCGCAGACCGGTGCCGCCGAACAGTCCGTGCAACAGACCGCCGTGGCTCACCGACAGCCACATCACCAGCGCCTTGCCCTTGATGTGGCCATACGGGACGTAGGCCGGCTCGCCGTAGCCCCCGGGCCTGCCGAGCCCGTGGCGGCTGTCCGCGCTGTTGTCCCGGTTGTCCCCCAGGACGAAGACATGGCCCTCGGGGACGACGTAGGGCCCCTCGTGGCGAGGCGTCCGCGTGGGCGTCTGGAGCACCGCGTGCGACACCCCTCCCAGGTCCTCCCGGTAGAGCGCCTCCCGCCGCTCGAACCACGTCCCCTCCGCGAGGTCGTGCACGACGAACTCCGGGTCCTCGAGCTGGCGGGCCTGCGGCTGGCCGTTGATGTGCACCACGCCGTCGAACAGCTCCACCGTGTCCCCCGGCACGGCCACCACGCGCTTGATGTAGTCGGCAGACGTGTCGACCGGGTTGTTGAACACGATGACATCCCCGCGGGCCGGGGGACGCAGGATGACGAACGGCACCACGTTGGCGAACGGCACGCGCACGCCGTAGATGAACTTGTTGATGAGGACGAAGTCGCCGATGTGCAGCGTGGGCAGCATGGAGCCGGACGGAATCCGATAGGGCTCCACGCAGGCGGTGCGGAACACCAGGGCGATGAGCAGGAACTTCGCCACGCCGCCGAAGAGCTCCACGGTGGACTCCTTGCGGAAGGCGCCCAGGTGCCGCTCCGTGAGGGCCGACAGGAGCTTCACCTCGCCGCGCAGCACGTCCGCGTCCCCGCGCACCGAGGCTGACTCCACCTTCAGCGCCTGCTCGGCGAAGAGCTCGCCCGTCCCCACGGCCAATGCCTGCTTCGCCTGCGCCCGGGCCAGGGCCCGCTCGCTCTCGTCGAGCTGCTCGCGCGCGGCGCGACGGGCCTGGAACCAGGTGGGCTGGACGCCACGCCGGACCCAGAGGACGACGTAGTACGCCACCATGAGCAGCCCCAGCCCCTTCATCAGCGGCTGCGCCCAGCTCGCCGCCGAGGGCACGTACGCAATGAGCGTCATGTACGGGAACAGCGCCGCGGCGATGATGAGCACCGGGGCCCACAGGCTGGTGAGCCGCTCTCGCCACCGGAGCCGCTGGTAGGCCTGCCGTTGCGCGACGGTGCGCCGGGTCGCCATCAGGGAGGGCAACGACACCACGGACACGGCGAAGGGACGCGAGGAGCTCATGGTCGACCGCTCCCCTCTACGAACCACGAGGGGAACGATTGCCAGGAGCTCCCGTCAACCCGGGACGGGCGACGTCACCGCACGGGCTCGAAGAAGCGGTCCAACCGCAGACCGGTGCCGCCGAACAGCCCGTGGAACAGGCCGTGGTAGCCCAGGGACAGCCACACCACCATGGCCTTGCCCTTGATGTGGCCGTACGGCACGAACTCCGTGCGGCCGTAGCCGGTGACGCCCAGGCCGTGGCGGCTGTCGGAGCTGTTGTCGCGGTTGTCGCCCATCACGAAGACGTGGCCCTCGGGGACGACGTAGGGGCCCTCGTGGCGGGGCATGCGCGTGGGCGTCTGGAGCACGCTGTGCGGCACGCCGCTCAGGCTCTCCTGGTAGAGCGCCTCCTGCTGGTCGTACCACTGGCCGCTGTCGGTGATGTTGTGGACGATGTACTCGCCGTCCACCAGCTGGCGCGCCTGCGGCTGACCGTTGATGTGGACCACGCCGTCGTACATCTCCACCGTGTCGCCCGGCACGCCCACCACACGCTTGATGTAGTCGGTGGCCTCGTTGACGGGGTTGTTGAACACGATGACGTCGCCGCGCGCGGGGGGCCGGACGATGACGAACGGCACCACGTTGGCGAACGGCACACGCACGCCGTAGATGAACTTGTTGATGAAGACCTGGTCGCCGATCTGCAGCGTGGGCAGCATGGAGCCGGACGGAATCCGGTAGGGCTCCACGATGAAGGTGCGGAACACCAGCGCCACCAGCAGCATCTTCACGAAGCCGCCCACGAAGTCCGCCGCCGACTCCTTGCGGAACGCCCCCAGGTGCTGCGTGGTCAGCGCCTCCAGCGCCTTCACCTCGCGCACCAGCGCGTCCGAGTCACCCGCCGCCGACGCGCCCTCCACCTTCAGCGCCTGCTCGGCGATCTGCTCCGCCACCGCCGGGGAGACCTTCTCCCGCACGCCCGGCTTCTGGAGGATGCGCTCGTTCTCCGAGATGAGCTCGTGCGCCTCGTGCCGCAGGCGCCGCAGCTGCTTCTCCTTGGGCGACACGTTGCGCCACACGAGCAGCGCCGCGAAGTACGCCACCATCAACAGCCCCAGCCCCTTCATCGCCGGCTGCGCCCACGAGGCCGCCGTGGGCACGTACTCGATGAGCACCGTGTACGGGAACAGGACGATGGCGATGATGCACAGCGGGGCCCACAGGCTGGTGAGCATCTCCCGCCACACCAGCGTGCGCCGGGCGCGCACCTGTTCAGGGGTGCGCCGGGCCGCCATCACGGACGCCAGCTTCGCGGGAGGGGTGGCCGAAGGACTGGCGGCGTTCATGGGCTACTGCTCCGTCTTCAGGACCGCGAGGAAGGCCTCCTGCGGAATCTCCACCGTGCCCACCTGCTTCATGCGCTTCTTGCCCTCCTTCTGCTTCTCGAGGAGCTTGCGCTTGCGGCTGATGTCGCCGCCGTAGCACTTGGCGAGCACGTTCTTGCGCATGGCGGAGATGGTCTCGCGCGAGATGATCTTCGCGCCGATGGCCGCCTGGATGGCCACCTCGTACATCTGCTTCGGGATGACCTCCTTGAGCTTCTGGCACACCTCGCGGCCGCGCAGGTACGCGCGCTCGCGGTGCACGATGACGCTCAGCGCGTCCACCGGGTCCCCGTTGATGAGGATGTCCAGGCGCGCCAGGTCCGCCTCCTCGTAGCCCGTCAGCTCGTAGTCCAGGCTCGCGTAGCCGCGCGACACGCTCTTGAGCTTGTCGAAGAAGTCGAAGACCACCTCGGCCATCGGCATCTCGTACGTCACCTGCACGCGCTGACCGCTGCTGCCCAGGTACTTCATGTCCTTCTGCACGCCGCGGCGCTCCTGGCACAGCTTCAGGATAGCGCCCAGGTGATCATTCGGGACGTGGATGTGACAGGTGAGGATGGGCTCCTCGAACTTCTCGATGCTCTGCACCGGCGGCAGCTTCGCGGGGTTGTCCACGAGCAGGACGTCCCCCTTGCTGGTGGTGATGCGGTACACCACGCTGGGCGCCGTGGTGATGAGGTCCAGGTTGTACTCGCGCTCCAGGCGCTCCTGGACGATCTCCATGTGCAACAGGCCCAGGTAGCCGCAGCGGAAGCCGAAGCCGAGCGCCGTGGAGGACTCGGGCTCGTACGTGAAGGCGGAGTCGTTGAGCTTCAGCTTCGCCAGCGCGTCGCGCAGGTTCTCGTACTGGTCCGAGTCCACCGGGAAGATGCCGGAGAACACCATCGGCTTGACTTCCTGGAAGCCGGGGAACGGCGCGTCCGTGGGACGGGCCTCCTCCGTGACGGTGTCACCGACCTTGGCGTCCTGGAGCTCCTTGATGTTGGCCACCAGCACGCCCACCTCGCCGGCCATCAGCTGCTGCACCGGACGGGAGAACGGGCTGAAGACCCCCAGCTCCTGGACCTCGAAGACCTTGTTGTTGCTCCACAGCTTGATCTTCTGCTTGAGCTTCAGCGTGCCCTCGAGCACGCGCACCAGCGTCACCACGCCCCGGTAGTTGTCGTACCAGGAGTCGAACACGAGCGCCTTGAGGGGCGCGTCCGGCATGCCCGTCGGCGGGGGCACGCGGGCCACCACGGACTCGAGGATCTCGTGGATGCCGATGCCCTCCTTCGCGGACGCGGGCACGGCCACCGACGCGTCGATGCCGATGACGTCTTCAATCTCGGCGCGCGTGCGGTCCACGTCGGCGCTGGGCAGATCGATCTTGTTGATGACCGGGATGATCTCCAGGTCGTGATCCAACGCCATGTAGACGTTGGCGAGCGTCTGCGCCTCCACGCCCTGCGACGCGTCCACCACCAGCAGCGCGCCCTCGCACGCGGCCAGGCTGCGGCTCACCTCGTAGGCGAAGTCGACGTGCCCCGGCGTGTCGATGAGGTTCAGGACGTACTGCTTGCCGTCCTTCGCCGTGTAGTTCATCCGCACGGACTGGGCCTTGATGGTGATGCCCCGTTCGCGCTCGATGTCCATGTTGTCGAGGAACTGGGCCTGCGCCTCGCGCTTGCTCAGCGTCCCCGTCTTGTCGAGGAGGCGGTCGGCCAGCGTCGACTTCCCATGGTCGATATGGGCGATGATGCAGAAGTTGCGGATGTGCGCGTTTTCAGCCGGCATGTTCGGGGCGCTCGTCGAAAGAAGCGGGCGTGAGTAACATCGAACCGCGCGAAAATCTACGCGCGAACGACTGCCCGACGAGCAACCCGTCAGGGGCGCTCGATTGTTCCCCAAGCATCATGCCGCCCGAGGCACGCCCCAGGCCATGACAGGACCCCGGGAGGCACCCCGAGGGCCCCTCCCGGACTCCCCTGCCCTGCGACCCGGCGGGCTTCAGCCGTGGGCGCGGCCGGGCTCGGCCTTCTCGCGGAAGAACGCCACCGTGCGGCGGGCGCCCTCGCGCAGGTCCACCGTGGGCTCCCAGCCCAGGACCTTCTTCGCGAGCGAGTTGTCGATGCACGAGCGCAGCTGCTCACCCGGCTTGCCCGGGGCGTGGGCCGCGGGCGCGGACGAGCCGGCCGCCTCGGCCAGCAGACCATAGAGGCGGTTGATGTCCGTCTCCACGCCGGTGCCGATGTTGATGGCGCCCACGTAGTCCTTCTCGAAGGCCAGCCGGTTGGCGCGGGCCACGTCGGGACCGAAGACGAAGTCACGCGTCTGCTTGCCCTCGCCGAAGATGGTGCAGCCCTGCCCGGACAAGAGGCGCTGGCAGAAGATGGCCACCACGCCCGCCTCGCCGTGCGGATTCTGGCGCGGGCCGTAGACGTTCGCGTACCGGAGGGCGACGTACGGCAGGCCGTACTGGGCCTTGTAGTAGCCCAGGTACAGCTCGCCGGCCGCCTTGGAGACGCCGTACGGCGACACCGGCCGCGTGGCGTGGGACTCCGGCGCGGGGAACACGTCCTGCTCTCCGTAGATGGCGCCGCCCGTGGAGCTGAAGATGACCTTCTTGACGCCGGAGACGCGCGCGGCCTCCAGGAGGTTGAGCATGCCGCGGATGTTCACGTCCGCGTCGAAGCCCGGGTCGTCCACGCTGCGCCGCACGTCCATCTGCGCGGCCAGGTGGCAGAGGACGTCCGGCTTCTCCGCCTTGATGAGCTCCGAGGCCTCCCGGCTGCGGATGTCATGCACCGCCAGCCGGACGCGAGGGTCCAGGTTCTCCTTCCGGCCGCCGGACAGGTCATCCAGGGCGATGACCTCATGCCCACCCCGGAGGAACTCGTCACACACGTGCGAGCCAATGAAGCCCGCGCCACCCGTCACCAGGACTTTCACGCTATCGCTCTCCCCGCCATCCGGCCGTGGCCGGACCCGTCTTCACATCCAGGATCACTCGCGGCGGCAACCTATGCCGGGGAGCGTCGCACGGCAACCTCGCGGAAGTACGCGATGGTCTCTCGCAAACCCTCTTCCAGCGGCACCTTGGGCTCCCAGCCCAGGAGCGTGCGGGCCCGGGTGATGTCTGGCTGACGCTGCTTGGGGTCGTCCTTGGGCAAGGGCTTCTCGATGATCTTCCCGCCCCCGCCCGCCGCCGTGCGCACGGCCTCCGCGAACTGGCGGATGGTCATCTCCCGGGGGTTGCCGATGTTGACCGGGTTGGGCTCGTCCGACAGCGCCAGCCGCACCAGGCCGTCCACCAGGTCCTTCACGTAACAGAACGAGCGCGTCTGGCTGCCGTCACCGAACACCGTGAAGTCCTCGCCCTGCAGCGCCTGGCCCACGAAGGCCGGCACCACGCGGCCGTCGTTGAGGCGCATGCGCGGGCCGTAGGTGTTGAAGATGCGCACGATGCGCACCTGCACGCCCTTGCGCCCGTAGGCCGCGGTGATCGCCTCCGAGTAGCGCTTGGCCTCGTCGTACACCGAGCGCGGACCGATGGGATTGACGTTGCCCCAGTAGTCCTCGCGCTGCGGGTGCACCAACGGGTCTCCATACACCTCGGAGGTGGAGGCCATCAGGAAGACGGCGTGGTGCTTCTCCGCCAGCTTCAGCCCGTTCTCCGTGCCGATGGAGCCCACGCGCAAGGTCTCCAGCGGGAGGTTCGCGTAGTCGATGGGCGAGGCGGGCGAGGCCAGGTTCAACACGTAGTCGAGCGGCCCCTCCACGGGGATGCCCTCGGTGATGTCCGCCTTCACGTACGAGAAGCCCGGGCGCCCCTTCAGCGTGCGCAGGTTCTCCTCATTGCCCGTGATCAGGTTGTCCACCGCCGTCACCCGGGCCGCGCCGTCATCCAGCAAGCGCTCACACAGGTGCGAGCCAACGAAGCCCGCGCCGCCCAGGACCACCACTCGCTTCCCCTGCATGCTCTTCACGTGCCGCCTCTTTCTTCTCTCAAATCTCGTCGAAGGTCGCCTGCCCCGGCAGCTGCGCCTTGTACTTCTCCAGGACCAGGTCGATGCCCTGGCGGATGTACTCGGCCACGGGCACCTTGGTCTTCTGGTTCAGCGCCTTGAGGAGCTCGTTCTGCTCCGGGGTAATGTAGATGGTGGTGCTGACTTTCTTTCGGGCCATGGCGATATGTGAAAATATATGGAATGACGTGGCGCGCGGAAGCATCTCGTGCACATGTCCTGGCCCAGACGCCCCATCGTCGCGGGAGCCCCGGATGACAGTCGGCAAGCGCTGGATTTTCCTCGGATTCGTCACCACGGGCCTGCTCGCGGGCTGTGCCGGGAACAAGGCCTCCGGGCCCAAGCAGGGCGCCTCGGGTCAATCCTCACCCACCACCACCGGCGAGTCCGTGCAGCCCGAGCGCGCGCGCGGCGAGCACGTCACGGCGCAGGACGTGAATGGCGACGGCAAGCCCGACGTGTGGACGTACACGGTGGACGTGGAGGGCTCGGACACGCTGCGCAAGGTGCGCCAGGAGCTGGACCTGAACTGGGACGGGCGCGTGGACCTGACGCGCTTCTTCGACGAGTCCGGCGCGCTGATGCGCGAGGTGATGGACCTGGACTACGACGGCAAGGTGGACGCCACCTACTTCTACGAGAAGGGGGCCAACACGCGCCGCGAGCGGGACTTCGACGGGGACGGCAAGCCCGACAGCGTCACGTACTACGAGCGCGGCGTGCTGGTGCGCAAGGAGCGCGACACCAACGGCGACGGCCGCGTGGACTATTGGGAGTACTGGGAGAAGGGCCAGGTGGACCGCATCGGCGAGGACCTGGACGGCGACGGCACCGTCGACAAGTGGACCCGCAATCCCAACAACGCGGCCAGCGACTGAAGGCGCCGGGCCGCGTCCACCTTCCGGGTGCGGCGAGGACGGCTACGGCTTGCTGGTGCCGGTGCGACCGTAGGAGTCCTCCAGCCGGACGACGTCATCCAGCTCGGGGGTGCTCACCTCGAGGATGTCGCAGTCGGTGAGGGCCACCATGCGGTGCTTGGTGAGCGGCTTGATGTGGTAGCTCTCGCCGGGGTTCATCTCCTTCTCGATGAGCCCCTGTCCCTCGTCGACGACGAAGAGCAGCTTGCCGCTCTGGACGTGGATCGTCTCGTCCTTCTGGTTGTGGTACTGCAGGCTGAGCTTGTGGCCCTGCTTCACGTGCAGCAGCTTGCCCACATAGCGCTCGGTGTGGGCCCAGATGAGCTCGTGGCCCCAGGGCTTCTCCACCCGCCTCGTCGTCGTCATGGTGCTTCCTGTCTTCCTCGGCCGCTCTTCAGTTCGTGCCGGCCACGAACGCGTCGAGCTGCGTCTCTCGCTTGAAGTCTGACAGATACCGGGTGGCAGCGTCCTTCGAGGCGAAGGTGCCCATGCGCACGCGGTACCAGGTGCCCTTGCCGGCCACCTCCGCGGTGACGATATACGGGGCATAGCCGCGGTCGCGCAACCGACCCATGAAACGCTCGGCCTCCTGCTTGTCCTGGAACGCCGAGAGCTGGAGCGTGAACGCCCCACCCTTCACCGCGGGGTCCGGCAACTGCGCGGCCCGGGCGATGGCCTCCTTCAGTCCGCCACCCTCCTTCTGCGTCGTGCGCGTGGGGACGGCCGCCACCTCCACCTTGCCGGACACCACCGCGGGCTTCACCGCGAGGGCCGCGGGCTTCTCGGCCGGCTTCTCGGCGGCGGGCTTCTCCACGGGCTTGGGTGCCTCGACGACGGCCTTGGGCTCCTCGGCCGGCTCCTCCGGGGGCAGCTCACCGGTGTCCGGGTCCGGCGTCGGGGCGAGCGCGGCGGTCTTCACCGGCTCGGCGGGCTTCGCCACGGGCTTCTCGGCGACGACGGGCGCCTTGGGGGCGGGCTTGGGCGCGACAGGCGCGATGGGCTCCGCGCTGGCCTTGCGCGTCAGCTCGTCCTGGAACGTCAGCTGCGGCTCCTTGCGCACGGCCTGCAGCGCCTGGGCGTTGGCGTCCAGGGCGGAGAGCAGGTCGGGGGCGCTGGCCGTCTGGGCATCGCCCGCGAGCTTCTTGCCCACGACGACGCCCAGCACGAAGACGGCGCCGAGCACCACGATGCCGGCGATCAACAGGCTGACAATCTGCCGGTTGTCCAGAGAGACATCGAACTTCTCTTTCATCCGGTGGGCATCACGCATGACTCAGGAATCCTCGCGCGCGGACAGAGCGGGCCACACGAGTCCGTGTTGCGGCCTGTAGCGTCGGCGTCGAGGGAAGGTACGCCCCACCTCCCACACGGTCAAATTCACGGAAAGCCGCGCGCCCGCGCCCCCGCTAAGGGGCGAGCGACGTCGACGCGAGCGGCTGCGTGGCGAGCACCCCCGGCGGCAGCACGGAGCCCACGGGCTCCTGTCGGGGCGCTGGCGCGTTGAGGCGCGCGCGCAGCTCCTTGCCCGCGGCGAACGAGAGCGTGCGGCGCTCGGGCACGGCGACGCTCTTGCCCGTCTTCGGGTTGCGGCCGGTGCGCGCGCGCCGGGTGCGCAGCGAGAAGACGCCGAAGCCGCGCAGCTCGATGCGCCGGCCGGCCACGAGGGCCTCCGCCATGCAGTCGAAGACGGCGTGGACGATGGACTCCAACTCACGTCGCGGCACGTGGGGCGCACGCTCCGCGATGCGTTCGATGAGCTCACTCCTCGTCATGGCACACCCCGGCCGAGAGGGACGAGGGACTCTACAGAAGCCGGCCCCGCGAGGACAAACCGTCCCCGGGTCCAGGCTCAACGCAGGCGCACGTCGGCGGGCCCTTCCACCTCCACCTCGACGCCGCCCGCGCCCTTGAGGGTGACCTCCGCGCCGTCCGGCACCAGCAGGCGCACGGTGCGGCCCAGCGGCACCTCGCGCCCCTCCAGCAGCACCGCGGTGGCCAGGTCATCCGTCTCCGCCACGGCGAAGCCGTCCTCCACCACCGCCACCAGCCCGCCCTCGCCCAGGTCTCCGGCGTGGATGAAGGGGACCTTGGGGCGGAACGGCGGCGCGGGCAGCGGCTGGTGGGGCCCCTCGTGCTTCGTGTCGGAGCCGAGCCGGCTCAGGCCGTTGGGCGTGAAGAAGGCGACGAAGTACTGGGTGGACGTGTACGCGTCCTCGTGCGCGCTCTTGGGCGTCACCTGCACGTTGGTGTAGCGGGCGGCGACGATGCGCAGCGCGCGGGGCGCCTCCTGCACGCCGCCGTCCGCCCAGCGGTACGACGGGAGGTTGGAGCCGTGCAGCTTCGCCTCGTCCGCGTCGCCCACCTCCAGCGTGTCACCCTTCTCCAGGAAGCGCAGGCCGCCGCCGAAGTACTCGAGCACCGCGGGCCCGGTGGCGGTGAGCTTCACGTCGCCCAGGAGCTGCGCGCCCACGGCGATGGTGTACTCGGCCTTGCCTTCCTTGCGCACCACGGGGGCGCCGGCCGCGAGCAGTCCGGCGATGGGCTTGTCCGAGCGCTCCTTGCAGCCGGCGACGAGACTGGCCGCGACCAGCAGGCATCCCACGAGGCGCTGCGCCATGTCCCGTACTCCTCCCGGTTGACTCGAGCTCAGACGATCCACCCACCACCCAGGACCCGGTCCTGAGCGTAGACCACGGCGGCCTGTCCCGGCGTGACGGCGCGCGCCGGCGCCTCCAGCTTCACCGAAACGAGCCCGTGGGGGGAGATCTCCACGCGCCCGGCGGCGCCGGCGTGGCGGTGGCGGATGCGGACCTCCACGGGCGTCTCGGGAGACGGGGGCGCGTCCACCCAGTGGGGCTGGAGCAGCCCGAAGCGATCCCGCCCCGTGTCCTCGGCGTTGCCCACGACGACGCGGTGGGTGTCCGGCTCCAGGCGCTGGACGTAGCGCACCTGGCCGCCGCCCAGGTTGAGGCCCTTGCGCTGGCCCACCGTGTAGCGATGGATGCCGTGGTGCTTGCCGAGCACCTGCCCTTCCGCGTCGACGATGTCGCCCTCGGGCTGGGGGCCGGCGACCTTCTCCACGAAGCCCGCGTAGTCGCCGTCCGGCACGAAGCAGATCTCCATGCTCTCCGGCTTGTGGCTGGTGGGCAGCGCGTGGCGCTCGGCGACGGCGCGCACCTGGGCCTTGGTCATGTCGCCCACGGGGAAGACGATGTCGCGCAGCTCGTCCTGGCCCAGCGTGAAGAGGAAGTAGCTCTGGTCCTTGGCCAGGTCCGCGGCGCGGCGCAGGACGTAGCGGCCGTCCTGCTCCTCGACGCGCGCGTAGTGGCCCGTGGCCAACCTGGCGCCGAGCGCCCGGGCCCGCTTGAGCAGGAAGTTGAACTTCACGTCGCGGTTGCAGGCCACGCACGGGATGGGCGTGCGTCCGCCCAGGTACGACTGGACGAAGGGGTTGACGACGCGGTCCTGGAAGATCTCCTCCGCGTTGGCGACGTAGTACGGGATGCCCAGCGCCTGGGCGACGGCGCGCGCGTCATCGATGTCGTCGGGACTGCAGCAACTGCCGCACTTCGCCTTGCCCTCGTAGGACCAGACGCGCAGGGTGATGCCGATGACCTCGTGGCCCTGCTCCTTGAGCAGGGCGGCAGCGGCCGAGGAATCCACCCCGCCGCTCATCGCAACGACGACTCGCATGGTGTCCCTTCCTACACGCCCCGGCCTCCGGGCGCACGCGGCAGGACGCTGGATGCCCCCGGAACCCGACCGGGAGCCCCCCTTGGACAGGGCAGCCCCGGCCGACACGAGAGCAGGCGCGCCCTCGTGCGCCCCGGTGGGCCCACGCCCGACAGGGGAAGCGAGCCGCCCCTGGCGGCTCTGGCAAGCCGCGTGTCAGCTCGGACGCCGGGCCGCCAACCTCGGGGCCCCTCTGACAAGCCATGCGCCGCCGCGCGAGGGGCTCACCTCGGGCCTTCGACCGAGCCAGGTGGCAGCCCGCGCACCGCCGCGCGAGCAGTCCCCGCCTCAAGCCTTCGGGCGGGCCGCGTGCCAGTCCTTGAGCCGCTGCGCCAGGGCCTCGCGGGTGTTCAGCGCGGGGTCATCCAGCACGGAGTCCATGAGGAAGCGGGTGGCCTCTCCGACGATGGGCGACGGGCCGACCCCGAGCGTGGACATGATGTCGCCGCCGGTGAGCGCCAGGTCCTTGGCCACCAGGGGCGGCTTCGCGGCGGCGAGCGCCTCCAGCCGGGCGCACAGCCGCTCCAGCTCCGCCGAACGCTCGGGCGCCCGAGCCTGGACGCGGGCCCGGGCCACGGTGATCAGCGCGGGCAGCTGCGCGAGCCCCACCCGGGCCAGGAGCCGGCGCAGCGCGGGGTCCGGGTCCGCGAAGCGCTCCTCGAGCTTCGCGGTCTCCACGAGCAGCGCCACCAGGTCCGCGACCTTGTTGGGGAACTTCAGGCGCAGGCCGATGTCCCGGGCCTGGCTCCGGTCCACCAGGTCCGCGAGGAGCGCGGCCATCCGGACCTCCACCTCCGCCGGCGCGGCCTGCACGGCGGCGCGCGCGAGCCGGGCCTCTTCGGGCGCGGCGCGGGCCACCTCGGGGAGGAACACGTCCAACAGCCCCGTCTCCACCAGCAACACGAGCCCGCCCTCGGCGCGCGGGGACAGCAGCAGCTTGACCAGCTCCTCGCGCACGCGCTCCAGCGCGACCTTGCGGAAGACGCCGAGCGTGGCGGGGATGGCGTCGCGCGTGGCCGAGTCCAGCGAGAAGCCGAGCACCGCGGCGAAGCGGACCGCGCGCATGGGGCGCAGGCCATCCTCGGAGAAGCGCTCGAACGCGGAGCCCACGCACTTGATGAGCTGGGCCCGCAGGTCCGTCTGGCCGCCGAACGGGTCCACCAGGTCGCGGTCCAACGGGTTGTAGGCCATCGCGTTGATGGTGAAGTCGCGGCGGGACAGGTCCTTGACGATGTCGCGCTCGAAGGCGACGGAGCTGGGCCGGCGCCCGTCCAGGTAGTCCCCCTCCGAGCGGAACGTCGTCACCTCCACATGCGTGCCGCCCTGGACGACGGTGACGGTGCCGTGCTGGATGCCGGTGGGGATGACCTTGCGGAAGGCGCGCTGGACCTCCTCCGGCAGCGCGCTGGTGGCCACGTCGAAGTCCTTCGGGGGGACCTGGCGCACCATGTCCCGCACGCAGCCGCCCACCAGGTACACGGCGTGGTTGAGCTCCCGCAGCCGCGCGATGACGTCGAGCACGGGGCGGGGAATGTCGGCGTTATGGAGATTGGCGAGCATGCGTCCCAGGTCGGCGGGCGTCGTGCCCGCCTGACACCTGGGTTGTACTTGCGCCCCCCGCTCTGGATCCAGGCCCAGGATGCGCCGTCGTGTTCAGGACTCCGGCGCGCAGGACAGTCCGACGGACTCGTGGGGCTGCGCGGAGGTGGCGCAGGCGATGATGAAACACTCGTTCTTGGAGCGGCACACCCCGTCACAGCACAGCTGCTGCCCCGTCGGGCACGCGCCGCCGTCCGGGCACGGGCCGCAGTTCACCGACGTCCCACAGTTGTTGGCGACGCAGCCGCAGCGGTTCTGGCAGGTGGTGAGGAGGGGGTCCGGCACACAGCTCGACTCGCAGTAGTTCAGCGGGTTGCACTCGTAGCCGACCCCGCAGGAGCCACACTCCAGCTTGCCGCCGCAGCCATCCGAGGGGCTGCCGCACTGCCAGTTGTTCGCCAGGCACGACGTCTTCGGCACACAGCCCGTCGAGTACAGCTCGCTGGGCTGGCGGGACCACACGCCATTCGAGTCGACGTTCCACCCGCCGTTGAGCAGCACCTGGTCCGGCGCGTTTCCAACGAGCGACATGCCGAAGTCCCGCCGCGCCAGCGCGAGCGCCGTCAACGCGGTCCAGCCGCCCGTGCCGATGTCGTAGCGCGAGACCCACTGCGCCGGCGCGCCCGTCGTCGGGTGATATCCGCCGACCACCAGCACCGAGCCGTTGCTCAGCTCCACCGCGCCGTGTCCGACGCGAGGGAACGGCGCCCAGATGGCGGTCGTCCAGGTGTTCGCGACGGGGTCGTAGCGGGAGGCCATCTGGCTGGGCACATCGCTCTGCCACTGCGGCCCCACGACGAGCACCTCGCCATTGACCGTGGTCGTCAGCAACGTCGCCGAGTGTCCCGCCGCGAGCACCGCGCCGCTGTTCGCCGTGGCGATCCACGTGTTGGTGCTCGGCCGATAGCGCTCGTGCTGGTTGCGGTTTCCCAGGAGCAGCACGTCGCCATTGCGCAGCAGCGTCGCGGTGTGGCCGGAGTACCCGCCCCTCGAAGGCGAGGCGGCGAGGGTCCACGTGCCGGTGGCGGGGTCATACAGCTCCGCGGAGCCAAGGCCCTGCGTGGTGGCGGTGCCGTCGCCGCCCACCACCAGCACCTTGCCGTTCTGGAGCAGCGTCTGGGTGTGTCGGGCCCGCGCCGCGATGAGCGAGCCGGTGGCGGTCCACGTCCCCGTGGCCGGGTCATACAGCTCCGCGTCGCGGCCATTTCCCAGGGGGGTGATGCCTCCGGACACGAGCACGCGCCCGTCCTGGAGCCGGGTGGCGGCATGCTCGTACCGCGCCACCACCATGTCCCCGGTGGTGCTCCACGGCGTCGAGGCGCCCGGCGTGTAGAGCTCGGTGGCGCGGAAGTCGGCGGGAGCGCCCTGCGCGGTGCCTCCGGCGACGAGCACCCGCCCATCCGCGAGCGTCGTCTGCGTGAAGCCCGTCCGGTTGTACGTGGGCGAGGCCGTCAGGACCCGCGTCTGCTGGGACACCAGCGCGGCGGGCTCGGCGCTCTTCGGCGCGGGCGAGCCGCATGCCATCACGAAGAACACTCCCAGGAGCGCGGCGCCCCTCTTCATCCCAGCCTGCTGGCTCACGACGCCTCCGGAGAACAGTCCGTGACGTATACGGAGCGGGCCCGGAAGTCCGGCAGTTGCCTCCTCGCATTCCCCTACCCGGCCCCTTGTGGGAGCCGGGCGTCGGGGGTGCTCAGCCCTCGATGTCGCCGAGGATCTTCCCGATGGGGGTCGGGGTGCCGATCATCTTCTGGAAGACGCTGCGATTGTCGGAGCCCTCGTCGTAGCGCTGGATGGCCTCGTTCGTCGGGTTGGGCAGGTTCGGCGCGCGGCCCGAGTAGTCATTGCGGCTGGGCAGGCCGTGCTCGGCGCGGATCTTGTTCTCCGTGGGCGCCCAGCCCGCGGGCGTGTGCGGCGTGGGCTTCAGGCCCACCGTCTCGAACTCCTCGGTCAGCATCGTGCGACGGTTGAGGTTCGCCTTCATGTTGTCGGCGAAGTCGGGGTAGCGCTTGAAGACGTCGGCGTTGGCGTGCTTGCTCGACTCGATGGAGCCCACCTGGAGGCCGTTGGAGGCGCGCCACGCGTGGACCGACTCGTGGCCCAGGCTGTTGAAGCGCATGTTGCCGGGGGCCGTCTCATCGTAGTTGATGCGGCTGGGCAGGCCCGCGCTGGGCTGGCCATCGTGACGGTAGGCCGGGCGGATGGACTCGTAGGTGCCCTGGTGCCTCGGCAGGTGCGACATGGGCATGTCGGCGTTGCGGCCCGAGTAGATGTCCGTGGAGGTGATGGGGTTGCGCACGGTGCCCGTCTGGCCGGGGTTGAGCGCCTGGGTGCGGCCGTCCAGCTCCGTCAACATGCGATTGCCGGTGGGCCGGTTCATCAACGTGTGGGTGGACTCGCGCGTGTCGCGGGTGAAGTCCGCGAACTGGGCGCCGCTCTGGCCGCCATCGCGGCGGGTCCGGATGCCCGGGAGGTCCGGGTGCGTGACGCCGTAGTCGGTGGGCTTGAGGTGGTTCTTCCCATCCTGGAGCTCCGTGGCGGACGGACGGGCCTTGGGCAGCGACGTCGTTTCGGGCTTCGCCGGGGTGCTGTTGGAGCGGGGGCGCGACGTCGTGTCCGTCTTGGGGGCCGGCGTGGAGAACGACGGGCGGGAGCGGAGCTTCATGGGGGATCGCCTCGGAGTGGGAGTCGGTGACGTGGAAGCCCTGGAGCATTCGCCGTGCCGACCCTTCCCCACTTCGACTCCGTCACCTGGGGCTCGTGATTCCAGTGGGTTGCGGTTTTGAGGGGACGATTTCGGGCGGGGGCGGTGATGTCTGGGGGCAAGGGGGTGATGACGGTCGTCATCAGGGGCGGGGCCGGGATTGGAGGCGCGGGGCTCGGACGTGGCACGCTGGGCGGTGGCCGTGCGGCGTGCGCATGGCCAGGGTGTTGGTGTTGGAGCGGGTCCCCACCAGTCGCGGGAGGCTCACGGATGCTTCGCCACACGCTCACGCAGGCCTTGAAGGAGCTCCGGACCCGGATTGCCTCGGGGGACCCGGACTTGAAGGCCGCGCGGCACCTGGTCGAGCGACAGGTGCGTATGTCCCCGGAGGCCCACGCGTACCTCGACAAGCTGCTGGCCGAGACGCGCAAGGAGTCGAGTCGCGAGGAGCTGCGGCGGCCCTTCCCGGCGGAGCCATCGGCGGCCCAGGTCGTCGAGCACCGGCTCTGGGATGAGGCGTGTGAGAGCGCGCGGCGGAACATGGCGCCGCCGTTGAGCCTCACGGTGTGGAGCGATGAGGAAGGGCTGACGCGCCTGGAGGTGCTGGGGTTGTTGACGTTGGCGTTGCGCAGGCTCGCGGCGACGCCGGAGTTCGGCGCCGGGCCGCTGCTGCCAGGACTACAGCGGTGAGCCGATACGCTCCGTCGGCGAGCCCTGCGGACAGGAGCTCGCCGGGCCTGCCTGGGACTCGGCCTGGCGCCCGGCTTTGAAGCCAGGCGTTCACAGGTCCGGGGGTACTCCGCGCCCGAGCCGCTGCGGCGCGCGGTGGAGAACCTGACCAGCAACGCGGTGCAGTACGGCTCTTCGGAGCGGCCCATCACCATCACCGTGGACAGCCTTCCCGAGCGTGGCACCCGTTTCACCATCGACATTCCCAAGGACGCGCGGCCGTTCCAGCAGGCGCCGACGCTCGCTCGGTGAGTGATTGCCACCAGCGTCCATCAGCGGACGGAGACCTGCCCGACAGAGACAGTGGCCGGCTCCAGCCGTGGACCCAAGGATAGAGCAGCCAGGCACACTCCCTGGTGCCTGACCGCCCAGCCTGTCATGACAAGCATTGGGCGCGCACCCCCGCCGGTCCAGACATGCCCATCCCTCCCAGAGCAGTCTTTTCGTCGTTGAGCTGTGCCCTGCTGTTGAGCGCCTGCGGCCCCGATTACGAAGGCGACGTCGGCGCTCCTTCTCGGTCGGAGGACGTTTCGCCCGAAGTCGAAGAGCCAGGAGAGGACGGCAGCGTGTCGCAGGCGACGTTCGGGGGGCATCTGGGCAGTGCGCTGGGCCACATCGCCTCATTCGATAGCTGCGCCGCCAACAACGAGTGGCGCACGACCTGCGGCACGGGCGCGGCGCGGGACATGTCGTACACGTGGACGGTTCCTGTCACCGGGGACTACTCCATCACCACCTACGGGTCGTCGTACGACACGATCTTGGAGGTCCGCAGGGCCGCGGACACGGGCGTTGTCTATGCCTGCAATGACGATTGGGCGGATGGCAACTATCGGTCTCGAGTCGTGCTCCGGGACCAACCCAAGGGCCGCAAACTCTTCATCATCGTCGACGGCTACAGCGGCGATTGCGGAGCAGGCCGCCTGTACATCAACGGCCTCTAATCCGAACCCACCCTCGGATCCGCCGATCCTCGCGTAAACGGCGCCCTGTCCTCATGGAGCGAGGCTGCTTTAGATGCCCTGTGCATTCACAGCAGCCTTCCCGGAGGATCTCTTGCTCGCGCGTCCGACCCTCACCGTGTTCGTCACCGTTGTCTGCCTGATGGGCTGTCGAGGCACGTCCTCGAACACCGCCTCCGTGCAACCCTCGATGGCCGAATCCGCGGCCCCTGCGGCGTCAGCAGTGTCTGACGCCGCCAGGGAGCTGACCGGGACCTGGACCTGCAACGGCTCCATCCACGGACCCGGCGGTGCGAGCCCGAGCAAAGTCCGATTCGAGGCCCGGCTCGAGCTCGACAAGGCCTGGCTGCGCACCGACTTCGTGGCGGTGTCCGGTGAGTACCCCTACAAGTTCACGTCGTACCGGACGTTCGATTCAACGGCTCGCACGTGGAGGAATGTCATCCTCGACAACATGGGAGGCGATGCCACGTCTTCGTCCACGGACGGCGTCACCTGGGTCGGCGAGTCGACCGGCCCCATGGGCAGGATGAAGATCCAGGACACCGAGCACCTCGTCTCGCCTGGGATGCTGACCCTGCGCGGCCAGTATTCGATGGATGGCATGAGCTGGAACACCGGCTACGACCTGACCTGCGAGAAGTGACGAGTCACGGGATGCGGGGCCGGGACGACTCAGGTGTCTGGAATCGACCCAGGTTGCTCCCCGCACTTGAATCCCCGACGATGCGCGCGGCCCGGTCGTCCTTCGCTCGCACATCTTCACATCAGGGGATTCTCCATGAACCGCTTGAAGCTGTTGTTGCTGGGATGCGTCGCCGTGCTCGCATTCGGTTGCGGAACTCCGTCGGACGAACTCGCCGTCGAGGACGCGACCGGCGCTGCCCAGGAGCTGACTGGATGTACCGCGACCTGCGAGCAGGGCACGGTCAGCTGTCCGTCTTCGTCGACGACGTGCTCCGCGACCCACTACGTGGGCGTGACGTGCGACGGCGTTGACATCCCGTGCCCTCCGCCGGAGCCGCAGGAGTGCGACCCTTCCCTGCCGCTCTGCACGACGCTTCAGGGCCAGCTTTGCAACTCCCTCAACGCCGAGACGCCCTGCTGTATCGTGGAGACGTCCGGCTCGTGGGAGAGCTCCTGCGTGTGCTTCCGAGCTGGCGCGACGCGGCCTCCCTACCGGTGGGCCTGCGCGTTCTAGTCGCGGCGCATTGACGGCCGTCCTCGATTCCGCTCGAGGATGGCTGGAATCACGCCCCTCCCGTCCCATGCCGGACATGGGAGGGGCGGCGGTGCACGAGTCTTCCAGGTAGGATGGCGAGGGATTCTTCTGTGTGGCGCTGCCGGCGCGTCACCCGGAATCCCTGGAGGGATTCGACGCCATGCTGAACAAGGCCTTCGTCGTCCTCGCGCTGGTGTTCATCAGCGGTCTCGAGGCCTCGGTCTTCTGCTACAGCCTCTGGGGTTACTTCATCACGCCGCCAAGTGGAGCGGGCGTGCTGGCCGCCTCGCGCCGACTCGAAGCACTGACGTCCTTCAGGAGCGACCCGAACGGGGATGTGGAGCTGCGTCCGACTCAGCCCATCGTGCCGAGCGAGTTCATCGGATGCCCGCTCTTCGACTTCACGTCCAGGTGCATGCATGACCGGCTGATGGCGGCGGTGATCACGTTACCGGGAGACCTCTCTCGGACGGAGTCGGTGGAAGAACTTCGTCCGCAGATTGAGAGCGTCTGCGGGAACTGGGCCTCGTCACGACGAGGTAAGGCGATCACCGTGCAAGGCGACTCGGGGCAGATGCGATTGATCACCTGCACGTCGGGAGAACTCAGCAATGACCTCTTTGCCTATCGGGAGGTGCTGTTCACCCAAGGCGAGGAGAAAGAGATCGCATCCATCGAATATGAGGTCTCGGGCTCCGAGTTCCTCACGATGCCCTTCTTCTTCACGTATCTGCTGCCCTTCAACATCTGCCTCTATGTGATTGGACGGGTCGCTGGGAGGCAATGGTACGGCCCGCCGCTCCCAGCAGCAGAGGGCGGACTCCCCACCGTCACATAGAGGGCTCCGGGCAGGAAATCACCTGGCCGCGGCGTGGCGCTTCTTCGCGGCGCTCGCCCTGGCCGACCGCCACGGCGCGGGCCCGCCTTCCTTCCACCATCAGCAAATGCCAGACCCCGGGTATTGCCGCAAGCCCCCCCGGTCATGGTCCACCCTCGCCCGTTTCGACCCAGGAGCGGGAGGACCGAGCCATGCACAGGGACATGATAACGCAACACGCCGTGGTGATTGCGGGAGGAGGCCCGACCGGGCTGATGCTGGCGGCGGAGCTGGCGTTGGCGAAGGTGGACGTGGCCATCGTCGAGCGTCGTGCCAGTCAGGATGTCGCCGGCTCGCGCTCGCGAGGCCTGCACGCGCGCAGCCTGGAGGTGCTCGATCAGCGCGGAGTCGTCGAGCGCTTCGTCTCACAAGGGCAGCCGGTCCAGAACGTGGCGTTCGGACAGACGCCGCTGGACCTCAGTGACTTCCCGACGCGTCACAACCACGGGCTCGCGCTCCTGCAGGAGCGCTTCGAGCGCATCCTGGCGCAGTGGGTCGAGGAGCTCGCGGTGCCCATCTACCGAGGATGCGAGGTGACGGGCTTCGCGCAGGACGACACGGGCGTCGACGTGGCGCTGTCCGACGGCCGCTCGCTGCGGGCGAAGTACCTCGTCGGGTGCGATGGGGGCCGGAGTCTGGTCCGCAAGTCAGCGGGCATCGAGTTCCCGGGCTGGGACGCGTCGATCAGCTACCTCATCGCCGAGGTCGAGATGACCGGAGCCCCCGCGTTCGGCATCCGGCGGGACGAGAAGGGCACGTTCGCCATGGGCAAGCAGGCGGACGGAAGCGTCGGCGTCGTGCTGCGAGAGGAACAGGTCAACACGGGCGAGGCGCCGACACTCGAGACGCTGCGCGAGGGCCTCGTCAAGCTCTACGGGTCGGACTTCGGCTTGCGAAGCGCCACGTACCTCTCCAGGTTCACCGACATGACGCGGCAGGCGGCGTCCTACCGGGACCGTCGGGTGCTGCTGGCTGGAGACGCGGCCCACGTGCACTCGCCGATGGGCGGACAGGGGCTCAACCTCGGTGTGCAGGATGCCGTGAACCTGGGGTGGAAGCTGGCGCAGGTCGTGCGAGGCGTTTCGCCGGAGAGCCTGCTCGACACGTACCAGGCCGAGCGACACCCCGTCGCGGCCCGCGCGTTACGCAAGACCATGGCGCAGACCGCGCTCAGTCGCGGCGACGCGCGGATGGATGCCGTGCGCGAGACGCTGTCGGAGCTGTTGCGGATGGACGAGCCTCGCAAGCAGTACGCGGCGATGATGTCGGGGCTGGACGTCCAGTATGACCTGGGCGCTGGACACCCGTTGCTCGGGCGGCGCGTGCCGGACCTCGACCTGGTGACCGCCGACGGCCCACGCCGCGTGTTCCAACTGCTGCACGAGGCACGGGCGGTGTTGCTCGACCTGGGCGAACCAGGGTTGCTCGACATCGCGCCCTGGGCGGACCGGGTTCAACGGGTCTCGGCTCGCGACCCGGGCGAGTGGGTGCTCCCAGTGCTCGGCGTGGTCCCCGCACCCGTCGCGGTGCTGATTCGTCCGGACGGACACGTCGCATGGGTCGGCGAGGGCACGGAGCAGGGACTGCCTGAAGCCCTGGCCCGATGGTTCGGGCCGCCGAGCACGACGTAACACGCGCTCGTCCCCGGTGGCGCATAGGATGCGCCGCCATGGACTTCCAGGCGCGGCTCGAGGCGCTCACGCACCAACTCCGCCCCTGGTCCGCGCTCTGGTCCCGCTCCATCCTCCAGGGCTGGCCCGAGTCCGGCGCCGCCTATCCCGAGGAGTGGCGGGCCTATGCCCGGTCACTCGATGAAGCAGGCGAGCGGAGCTTGGACCAAGGAGTGCTCCAGGGAGTGCCGCCTCCCTCCCTGGCTGCGCTCCTGGGCGCGCTCCAGGAGCTGACGGCGATTCCCTGGCACGACGGCCGTCACGCGCTGACGGTCACGGAGACGCAGGGACTCAGCGACAAGAAGACCCACGAGCTCGAACGGGTGCTGGCCCTGCTGGGGCCCAGAACGCGCTTCATCCAGCAGGCGGTCGACATCGGCGGCGGCATGGGGCACCTGGCCCGCCTCTGTGCGCGGACGTTCGGCTGGACCTTCCACAGCATCGACAGGGACGCCGCGTTGCAGGACAAGGGCCGACAGTGGCTGAAGAGGACCCGCTCCGCTGTCGGGGGCCCCTTGAGCTTCATCCAAGCCTCCGTCGAGGACGGCAGCCAACCGCGGCTCGACCCGCTCTTCTCCGGTCCAGACCGGGCGTCCATCGGCCTGCACACCTGCGGGCCACTCGCGCTCACGCAGATCCGCAAGAGCCAGGGGGCGGGCTTCATCCTGAACATCGGCTGTTGCTACGACAAGCTCGAGGTCCCAAGGGACTACCCCGTCTCCCGAGTCGGCCGCGAACATCCCCTGCCCTTCACGCCACATGCCCTGGCACTGACGACGCGGGAACGGCCGCGGAAGACCGAGGCGGAGTTCGCGCGGATGAAGCAGGTGTACGCGTGGCGCTTCGCGTTCCATCTCCTGTCGAAGCAGCGGTTTCCCGAGCGAGACTTCGTGAGGGCGGGAGACGCGCCCCGGGCGCTCTATGACGGCCCCTTCGCCATCTATGCGCTCGACCGCCTGGAGCGCCTGGGGCTCTCCTCGGGAATGACCGAGGCCGAACTGGATGCCTTCGAGGTCTCCGTTCGCGCCGAGACGCGGGAGCTCCTGCTCTGCCATCTGCTGAGGGACCGCTTCGCGAGGGCGTTGGAGGTCGTGCTCCTGCTCGATCGCGCGATGTTCCTGGAGGAACTGGGCTTCCAGGTCGAGTTGCTCCAGCTCTTCGAGCCCGACGTGTCGCCGCGAAACCTCGCGCTCATCGCGTCACGGAACACCTGAGGAAAGCAGGAGGAGCACCACGACGGGGCTCCCCAGCCCAGGAGACTGGAGGAGCCCCCATGGCGGCCTACCAATCAACGTCGACGCAGGACCATCCGCCCAGACACGTGCACTGACTCTTCCCTCCAGCGCTGTTGCAGCAGAGGACACTCTCTCCTCCCCAGCACTGCTGACTGGTGACCGAACTGCACGGCGCATACGCGCACGTGGGATCCGGAGGATTCGTAGGAGGACACGCATGGAAGACCCCACTGCATGTCACTCCCGAGTAGTCGACGGCCTGACACGGCGTTCCCGAGCAGCTGATGGGCCCGTTGGCGCAGTTGGCATAGCACGTCGCCAGTTCCTGCGAGCTTTCACTCAATGCCTCTTCGCCGACGACTTCTGTCGCGGCTCCGCCACACCCCAGTGCGAACATGACGGCGAAAGCCACCCACAGCAGCTTCAAACTCTTCATGAGGGTTCCCCTGTCGTGAGCGTGTGCGAGCGAGGGACCACCGGGCCACGGACATCCTCCGGGATTTGAGGGCCCAGGGCAAACCATACCCAATCGCAAGAGCCATCCTGGAGCGACTCGTCGCGACGCGCCTGGGCATTCGAGGAGTCCCCGGAGACGTTCGTCGGCTCCTCCTCGAGGGCATGACACTGACGCATGGCGGACACCCCAGGAACTGGGGCGCTTGTCGAAAGCCCGTGCCCAGGACGAAGCGTGGAGTTTTGGACGCTGGATGCCCGAAACGAACCCCATCGCCAGGACCCGACATCCATGTATGCGAATGACCGAAGCGCGCCCGGGCTGAGCGGAATCGAGAACGAGGGATACCGAGCCCTCGTGGAGCGGGTCCTCGATGCGGGCTGTCTGTGGACAGCTGCTTCAGGTGATGGGTGCGGATCCAAGCGCCCCCGCCGACCTGCGCTATGTGCCACGGGTGGACCTGGCGAGCATCGACCGTGAGGTCGCCACGATTCAGGCGGAGATGGATGCCCGCGGGTTCATCCTGGCAGCGGCCCCACCCGGGGCGGAGCGGATGCGCTCACTGCTGGAGAATGACATGAAGGGCTACATCTACTTTCACATGTCCTGTGAGCGTTACGGATGGAAGGATGTGTTCCCGGAGCTGACGTACTTCGAGGACGTGTCCGTCCAACCTGGACAGGGGATTGCAACCAAGCCCCATAGACACATCCCTGCACACGACTGACAAAGCAGCAACCAGAACTTTCCATTCCAACCACAAACACCCATCCGTCAACTCCAGCACACCCGAACCCCTGACAGCGTCAGAACCGCGCCCCACGACCTTGCCCTTCACATGTCCGTCATCCAGGCTGCGCACAGACACAAACGAAGTGGAGGCCGCAATGACAGCTGTTGGACTGCGCCGTTATGTGTTGTGGGTTGGGCTCACGTTGATGACCGCGTGTGGAGGCCCCCTCCCGGAGGAGCAGGAGGGAGTCGAGGCGGCCCCCCGCGAGGAGTCGGCGGAGGTGGTCGAGAAGCCAGGTGCGGACCTCGCGTGCTTCGAGTTCGCGGAAGCCTGCGTTCCCGGGTGGCGCACGTGCGAAGTCCGTTGCTGTGATGGAGACCTGGACAGTTCCTACCAGGTCTGTGGCAACTGTCTGGATTGGGCTCAGGGCAGGTGTAGCAACCACGGCGGCGTTCGGCGCGTTCGCTGGTCGCCGTAGCCTACCGACTCACTCCGGACGGCGGAGCCACGCCGTCCGGAGCAGTCGGACAAGGGAAGGACATCCAAGGGCGGCGCTGGAATCAGCATTGATGCGCCGATGACCGGGACGTCGGCGCTGCCGTCGTCAACCTCGTCGTCGTCTGCATGGTGACAAGGCCTACGCATCGAAGAGGAGCTGACGTGGGCTGCGCCTGCGCGGCATCACCGCTCGCATGGCGCGTCCCGGCGGTGAATCCAAGGAACGACTGGGGCGCCACCTCGACCACCCGTGCGTGAGGGCGCTTGGCCCGGACGTGGGCGAGGAGCGCGGGACGTACGTCGGCGTCGTGCATGCCCGCGAGAAGGGGTGGACGGTTCGGGTCCGCCCGTTCTCCCGGCCACGCACACCATGCCCCTATCGCCCCTGGGCATTGGCACGGTCGTGACACGCGGCGTGCAGGAGAGTTCTGCTCGGCAGTGGACTGCCGGCCTCCCTCGCGACTGATGGCTGGCACCTTTCTGTCCTGCGACGGTGAGTCCTCTCTCAGGGGTTCTCGGGATGATTCGAATATCGTGGTTTGCTGGGCTTGGAGCGCTGCTGTCAACCCTGGGTTGTCGTGATCCGGAGCCCGAGCAGCCGTATTGCGCGCTCCTCGACGAGCGAGTGGCTGCGTGTAGAGACGGCTCCTGCGACTCTGAGACGCAATTGGCGATTTGCAATAACATCATTGCCTTCTCGTCACTATCTCCGTACCTCTGTGGAGAGTATGAGCCGTTACCGGAGCCCATTCCCACATCATGCGAAGACTGTAGCATCGACTTCTGTGAGCCTCTCCTTGAGGAGTTGAAGGCTGAATACCAAGACACCCGCTCTCCTGTCGTGGTGCGGAGCCAGCTCAAGCAGTTGCATGACAAGCTGAGCACACTGTGTGAGGCACAGCCAAACGAGGACCGGCCAACTGCTTCGCAGCGCCCACAGTGCATGGCGCCGTCGCGGTGACGTCCGAGTGACCAATGGCCAAGAAGTAACGACCGCCCCTTCTTGGCCCTCATGAACCCACGATTGAAAACTCCATCTTCGCCCTCGCCGTCGGCCAGCTCCTGGTGCCACGCCCGTTAGCATTAACGGCGGGTGCTGGGAGAAGGTGGAGCTGTGGATCAGAGACTGCGGTTCTGTTGGCTACGTTCACGAGGGCGGCTGCTATGTGCCCGCGAAGACGCCCCATGCGCGTGTTCCGCCGGGGTAGCGCTTCGCCGCAACCGCCCGCACGTCCGACGGACGCCCCGGTGTGAGGCCATGGCGAGCTGCCCTCCACTACTGGCCGAACGTCCAGCGAGCGCCGATGCCGGCCAGCCCAGCACCGCGACAAGCGCGCCCCCCAGAGAACCCCGGCGATTCGCGATGAGCGGTGCTCGCCGCCCGGCACGCGCGCGGACAAGCCTGGTGGTGACGGCGGCGGGCTACGCAGAGGCCGTCTCGCGGATGGATGGGAGCATCGCTGCGGTGATCATGGAGCGTGAATGTCATATCTGGGCAATCTCATGCTGGGACCAGGGAGACTCCTTTTCCTCGTGGCCCAAGGCCTTCGCCCCGCGCGTCACCGGGGGGTAGACGCGCCTGTTGGCGCGAGACCGCTGCTTCCTCGATAGAAGAGCCAGTGGCTGTTGGCGCCGCCACTGCTGCAGCCATTGGCGGTCGTGTAGAACGTCATATGGACGACCTTGTCCCCCGGCGCAAAGGGGTTGAATCGCACGATGGCGGTCCTGCCTACATCCGTCGTTTCAAACGACAGGACCTCGGCGCTCGCTCCCGTGGGCTCCCCCAGGAGCCAGTACCCACCGATGCCTGGGCTGGTCACGGAGGCCCGCAGCAGCAAGCCATTCGTGCCGTAGGTCCAACCGTAGAAGTCCGTCCCGGTCACCAGCTCCACCGTCCTGTAGGAGCCTGCATTGGTCTCGAAAGTGAGGGTTCCGTAGGGCCGGGTCAATGAGTAGGGGCCAGAACGGACCCTCTTGGCGAGGGTGGTGGTTCCACAGGCGCCGGTGATGGTCGCGGTCAGGTCGACATCGCCGATTTGAGGACCTCGAGCGAGCGTTCCAGTGTTGTTGCCGTGGGTGGTCGCCGTCGCCAAGGTCGGGTTGCTTGAGTTCCAGACGACGGAGGCACCACAAGGCAGCCCTGTAACTCGATACTCCTGGGGTGTCGCGGCGCAAAGGATGTCGGGGCCTGTAATAGCCATCGTGGGGTAGCCAGAGTTCGCCACGCTGGACCGATAGGGCCCATGAGTGGTGCTCCCGGCCTTCACCGAGACGGCGATGCCCGACTGAGCAGCTCCGCAGTTGGGAGTCAACGTGAGGGACGGTTCGGAGGTCGTCAGCGTGGCCGGTGCTGGTCCGCCCTGGTGGAGCCAGCCATTGCTCGCCGAGCCAAGGTCCCACTCGTACGCCGTGACGTTCGGAATTCCTCCGAGGTTGTTCACAGTGAAGGTCCGCGCCGACGTGTCCCCGCACGCCAGGGCGATGGACGCAGGGGTGAGGGAGAACACGGGAGGAATCGTCTCCGTAATGGAGATCTTGTTGATCAAGACCTGCGTCGACTTCGTGCTGGAGCCCTGGGTCGCCAGGACGAAGAGGTAGTCCAGGTCCTCGCTGGCGGTCCACTCGGTGAGGGGGTAGTTGCTGGCGGTCGCCGAGCTGATGTAGGCCGCCCCCACGACGTCATCCAGCAGCATCGACCAGCGGTCCGCGCCAACGGGCCCGCAGCTCGTGGGTTGGGTCTCATTGGGCGCAGGGAGCGACGTGCGCACAGAGAAGATGAGATGGGGGCTGGACACAGGATCATCTGAGATCTTCGACGCAGTCACCGCGAGGGTGTACTTGCGTCCGGCCTTGAACCCGACCTTCAGGGCATAGGCCGTTCCCAGGTTCGAGGCTGAGGTGTTTCCTGCCTGGGCTTCGAGGATGACTGCGCTGCCATTGAATCTGGCCCCTCCAGAGACCGGGTAATGAATGATGTCGTTGACTTTCGCAGGCGTCGCGAGATTGAAGACGTTGCAGATGCCGGTCGAGAGTCCGCTTGAGCTGTTGTAGGTGATGGTCCTCTGCGCGAGGGCGCTTGAGGTCGTCAGCAAGGCCACGAGCGCGAGTGTCTTCGCTAGGCCCCACGGAGATATGCCTCTCATTGAATGCTCCTGGGATGGGAGGATTCCGAGCTTGAGCGAGAATGTGATTGATGTCCAGGTCCAGCCCTGCTCGAAATGTCATCCTTCATCGACCTTCGATGTGCAGCTGTTCCCGGATAGCATGTCGCGGAGGGCAGCGGCATTCCTGAACTCCCGCTTCCGTCCGAGTCGTGGAGTGGGTCCGAATCAAAGTCTTCGATGCGATGGCGCGGGGGCTTCCCGTGTCCGAGGCGAACGAGCGCCAGGTCGCGCAGTTCGTCAAGCAGCAGCGTCTGCCCTACCCGTCTGTCGGTCCGGATGTCAGGCATTGCGCTGACATCCGGACGGGAGGCTCCAAGGCAGCGCGAAAGGCGATGGTTCCTGGACCGGTGGTCCTGCGTTGGGCGTTCCAACTCGCCGCCGCGCAGGCCCAACGCCACGTGGACGCCACGCCGGGAGCCACTTCACCGGCGACATCCTCCGCCGCCCCAGGAAACCGCTGGGGTTCCAGGGAGTTGGCGAGTGACCCCGACAGGAATCGAACCTGTGGCCTGCGGTTTAGGAAACCGCCGCTCTATCCAACTGAGCTACGGGGTCGTGCCAACAAACGCCTGAAACAACGGCGCTTTCTAGCAAGAGCCCCGGGGTACCTCAAGCACCACGTACGTCCCCCCTCGCCCGGCTGCCCAAGCGCACCGAATCCGGTCGAATTCCGGCAGTTCGACACCGGGTACGTCCCTGCTGGACCCTACGTACGGGTTCGCGGCACCGACCGCCAGGGCTCCGTCCACCCATCAACAGATCGCCCGTCCACGCCGTGGGCCACGGGACCCGGCGTGAACCGCGCAGAGGCCGGGCGCCCCCACATTCCTGGGATGGACCTGCCCGTGAGGCCTCGCTCACGCTGGGTCTCCACCCAGGAGCGTCACCAGCGCTCAGTCCCTGGAGCACCCGCCAGGATTCCCGGGGGAAGGCACCATGCTGGCTCCACTGACGCTCGCGTTGCTCCTGCGCCACCTCGTCGCGGCCTGGTTGGGGCGTCGCGACGCGGATGCCCCCGCACCCACGCAGCCCCTCGAGGAGTCGTGAATGCAACCAGGACCGTCCTGCCGTGTGGCACTGCTCTCCACCCTGCTCGCCCTGACGGGCTGCGGAGGCAATGCCGCCCCCGAGGCCCTCCCCTTCGCAGACGACCGCTTCCTCCTCGAAGACGCCGGAGGTGACCCGGATGGCGGAGCGTCCGAGGACGCGGGAGAAGAGGACGCAGGCGAGGAGGACGCGGGCGAGGAGGACGCCGGGAGCGAGGATGCGGGCAGCGAGGACGCCGGCACCGATGAGGACGCTGGAACGGGCGGCGGCCCCACCAACCCTGGCGGCCCCAACGGCCCGTACATCTGCCCCTACTTCCTCAACGTCGAGACGACCTATTACAGCGACGGGTACTACACCTACTCGGTCGGCACCGACATCTGCCGCTGCGGCGTGGGCTACAAATCCGGCGTCGAGACGAACTGGTACCTCACCTTCGACTTCGGCCACTGCTGAACGACGCTCCGGCCCGCGCTCCTCCTCGAGCGCGGGCCGTGTTCCCTCCACTCACTCCTGACGGATGCTGAGCTGGAAGCTGCCGACGTCCCAGTCGCTGTAGCCATCCACGACGATGGAGATGGCCTGACCGGCCGCCAGCGGCATCCGGACCTCCGAGACGCCCTCGCCCCGGTAGTTCCCATCACACGTGAGCACTTGCCTCGGCTCGCACGTGCGCGGGTACACCGCCACCACCGTGCCGATGCTCGAGCCCGCCGTATCAATCACATACGAGCCCGCCGCCGGCGCCTCCCAGAAGAACACCTTCTCCGGCGCCGAGGAGGGATAGCGGCACGCCGGCACATCGTGGTCGATATGACCGGCCCCCGACGTGCTCCCCGCCGTCCAGAGGGGTAGCGCCCCCGTCAGCGTCACCCCCTCCACGCCCTGGCAGTTGGCGCGCTCCGTCCGGCCCGAGGCCGCCTGACAATCCGCGTCCTGCGGATAGTCCATCTCTCCGTCGCCATCGTTGTCCACGCCGTCGAAGCACGTGGGCAGCACCGCCGGGTCCACCTCGGACTCATCCTTGGGCGAATCGCACCCGGGCTCATCCGGGTAGTCGACGCGCCCGTCACCATCGTCGTCGCGCCCGTTGCTGCACGCGTACGGCATGTCCACGTTCAGCGTGAAGTCCTGCGGGCCGTAGCTCTCCAGGACGACGACCACGCGCTCGTTCGCGGCGAGCGTCACCTCGCCCATCACGCCGTCCGGCCAGTTGTTCCGGCTGCACTTCGCGACGAAACCACCCCGGCAATTCTCCTGGCGCAGGGACAGGTAGAGGTTCGAGCGCCCCTCCACCGCGAACCGGTACGTCCCCGCGATGGGCGCCACCAGGTCATAGGCCACCGCGTTGATGGACGCCCCGCTCACCCCGCCACACTGCGCCGCCACGTACCGCCCCGCCCGCGCCGTCTTCCCCGCGAGGACCAGCGGCGCCGTGGGGAGGTTCTGCGCCGGCAGGACCTGTCCACACGCGACCTCGTTGTCATCCGCGGCGCTCGTGCAGGACGGGTCTCCCCCCGGCGCCAGGGCGAAGTCGATCAACCCATCCGTGAAGCCCACCGGCTCGCTGTCCACCGAGTCGCCACACGCCGGCACCGGGGTCGGGTCCGTCTCGTCATCGTCCATCGGACTCTCGCACCCCGGGTCGTACGGGAAGTCGTTCTTCCCATCCTCATCCGAGTCCTCCCCGTCCGAGCACCGGGGCAGCCGGCACTGGAACAGCGTGGAGGACACGCCTCCCCCTTCCAGCTCCTTCGGCCGGCAGACCTGCGTCTCCGAGCACTGGAACCAGGGCTGCAGCGGGTCGCATGCGGCGTCGTCATCGAGCAGGCCGGACACGTCGATGCGTCCCAGGCCCGTCCCCTCGACGACGGCGAAGACCACGCCTGCCTCCGGCAGGTACGTGTAGCCGGTGACCTGCGCTTCCGACGCCACGTCACAGGTCCGGGTCCGCGAGTCCAGCGCGCACGCATCCCGCAGCGAGATGCCCTGCACCTGCGGGTCTCCCACCACGAAGACCGACCCGGGCCCCGGCACCCGGATGCCCACCACCCGGTCCACCTGCCCCGCCGTCGAGCAGCTCAACCGGTGGTCATCCACGGCCTCGGTGAAGTCGAGCGGCAGCACGGCCCGCGGCTCCAGGCCCACGCTCGCCTCCGTCGTCAGGTCGATGGGCGCCTCGCAGCTGTCGCCCTCACCCGACTCGGACGTCCCGGCCGCGCTGCCACACCCCGGGTCCTCCGGCCAGTCCACCAGACCGTCCCCGTCGTCGTCGTCGCCATCCGCACAGGCGGGCTGCGGCAGCAGGTCCGTCTCGTCGTCGTCCTCGGGCGACTCACAGCCCGGGTCGCTCGGGTAGTCGTAGACCAGGTCTCCGTCCGCGTTGTTCTTGCCGTCGTCACACGCGTTCGCCTGGCAGCGGTACACCGGTGAGCCATCCGGGTCCTGCTCGTTCTCCTGCTCGCCGCAGACACCGTGGCCACAGACGAAGTTCGCGTTCCCGGGCGTGCACCGCGCCCCGACCCCCAGCACGGCGCTCGCCAGCCGCAGCCCCACGCCCGGCCCGGAGTTCGGGAAGTAGATCTTCGCGTCCTTCGACAGCGGCCCCGTCGTGAGGCTCGTCACCGCCGTCGTCCGGCACGTGGCGCGCTCGGGGACCGGCGTGCAGCCCTCCTCGCCCGTCATGTCCTGGATGAAGAACGCCAGCGGCAGGTAGTAGCCCGAGCTCCCCGACACCTCCAGGCGCTCGACCGGGCCATCGAACGGCAGCGACAACCACGTCCCGCTGCCCGAGTTGGAGCCATACCCGCAGGGCTGCTGCACCGTCGTGGCATGCGCCACGTTCAGCGGGAAGAAGTCCACGCCCGTGGGAATCGTGATGGAGGACTGGCACGCCCCGCCCCGGTCGGACGGATAGACAGGCACCTGGAGCGGCGCGGACGTCGCGGTCGCGCCGAGCCAGTCCGCCGCGAACGACGTGACGGTCATCGTCCCCGGGGCCGACGGCGTGTGCGTGCCCGTCAGCGTGTAACCGGAGTACGGATTCACGTCGATCCCACCGTTGCCGCCCAGCGTGACGCCGTCCGCCGTCAGCGACATCAGCGCGATGCGCTTCTCGTCGTAGACGGTCGCCCGCACCTGGATGGGACGGCCGGCCAGCGCATAGCTCTCACGTGAGGAGAGGTAGAACCACGGCGCGCGGTTCACCGCGACCTGGTGCGTGGCCTCGATGGACACGGACAGCCCCCGGACGTCGGTGAGGTCCGCCTCGAGGTGCAGCGCACCCGCCGGGAAGGCCCTGGACGGGAGCGCCACGTAGCAGTTGTTCGTGCCCGAGCAGGTGGTCGACGCGGTGAAGACCGCACCCGTGGAGTCGGTCACCGTCAGCGACACCGACTGGAGCCCCACGTCATCCCACGCGCTGACCCCCGCCTCGACGGGATGGTCCGCGACCAGCTCCCGGCCCCACGGCCATGAGCCGAAGTTGAAGCTGCCCTCGGGCACCTCGTTCTCGCTGATGTTCAGCTCGGTGTAGCGCCGGCTCTCGTGGCCCATCAAATCCCGGGCGACCACCATCACCACCAGGGACGTCTTGCCCGCCAACACCGGGTCCGACAGCAGCGGGACCGGGAAGGTGGCCTCGACATAGCCGTCGGTGCTGGTGGCCAGGTGCTGCGGCGTCCCGCCTCCCACGATGTGCGTGGGGCTCACCCAGGTCGCGCCGTAGATGATCCACGCGCTCACCGTGTCCAGGTCTCCGTCCACGTCGCTGGCCTCGGCGCTCATGTTCGTGGACGTCCCCTCCGCTCGCGTCTCGTACATCGACACGTACTCGATGTCCGGCAGGGCCACGGGCTCCAGCAGCGTGTAGCTGCGCTCACCCGTATCCACGCGCTGGCCCAGGGTGTCCTCCACCACCAGCCGCAGCGTCACCGTGTCTCCCGCCTGCTTCGTCGGGAACTCGAGCAGGTGCTCGAAGCCGTGCTCGCCGCCCTGCTCGTCCGAGGCGCTGCTCGCGACGACCACACCGTCCACGGAGAAGCGCAGCACGGACGGCCCGTCGTCCCACGCCGACAGGTAGAGCGGGTTCTTCGCGGGGCTCGCGAACAGGCGCGGCGGCAGACCCGACAGCAGCGTCGGCGGACTCGACGAGTCACGCACCTGGAGCGGCAGGGTTCCACGCACCGACTGGCCCAGGGCGTCCACCACGTCCACATGGACCTCGGGGTTGCCCACCAGGTGCGCCGGCAGCCGGACGACCCCCGCGTAGTTTCTCGGAGCGCCCACGACGGGCGACAGCACACCGACGAACACGTCCTCCATGCTCACCGTCACGGTGTACGGCCGGGCGCCGCCGGACACGTCCACCCGGACCGGGACCAGCTGACCGCTGGCGAACTCCTGATAGGCATACGGCTCCTGCATCGACACCCACAGCGACTCCTCCTCGGGAGCGCTCACGCGGATGATCTGGGCCTCGGACTGCGCCTCGGCGCCGCTGGCGGTCCGTCCGCGGACCTGGAGCAACCACTCCGAGCCGGGCAGCGCCGACTCCGGCACCCACCACTGCCCCGACACCGCGCCAGTCTCCAGGTGCGCGAAGGGCGCCCCGTCCACCCACAGCGTCGCGCTCCCCAGCCGCGCCCCGGACGTGCGGGCGTCGAACGACACCAGCGTGCCCGGCTCCACGATGAGCGGCGCGGCCGCCAACCGCAGGGTCGCCGAAGGAGGCGCGAGCTGCGCGGGCGCCGTGAACACCGACAGGCCCTGGAAGCCCCGCGCCACGACGACCTGGTCGCCGGCCAGCACCGCGTCGCGCGCGTCCGGCGCGTCGAGCGTGGCCCTCAACACGGGCGTATGGGACGAGACATCCCAGAGCTGCACGTCCTCGTCCGTCGACACCAGCGCCAGCAGGCCCACCATCCGGATGCGGCGCACGGCCCCCTCGGTGGGCACCGTGCCCACCTCGCGCAGGCTCCCCGCCGCGTCCAGCGTGTACACGCGGAAGCCGTCGTCGTTGCCCGCCAGCAGTCGCTGTCCCTCCAGCGCCACCACGTTCGCGGCCTGACCGGACACGCTCGCCCTCCGGAGGATGTCTCCGGCGCTGTCACGCTCCGCCCAGGTGAAGCCCAGGGTGCCCTGCGCGATGACGGCGCGGCGCTCATCACCCGCCACGTCGAGCGTGGGCCCCTGCAGGTCCAGCTTCTTGATGGACTCCACCGTGGGCAGGCTGGCCGTGGCGAGCACTCCGCCGCCCACCGTCCACAGCCGGCCGGTGCTCACTGCGAACCGCTCCACGCTCCCGATGCCGCCCAGCCGGCTTCCCCGCGTGGAGTCCACGGTGAAGGCTCCCGTGGTGTTCGCGTCGGTATGCACGGACAGCGTCGCGTCGTTCAGCAGGAAGGTGTCTCCGCCGAGCCGCTCCGTCTGCCGCACCGCCTTCAGCGTGGTGGAGACCGCGCGATTCAAGATCGGGTGCGACGGGTCGGCCAGGTCCAGCAGCGACGCGCCACCCAGCCCGGCCGCCACGATGACACCCCGCCGCGCCGCTGCCACGCCCACCACGGCATCGGTCGTGGACCAGCCATCGCCCAGCATCGGCGGCTGCGTCCCGTCCGAGACCCGGTCGACGAGCTTCAGCACCACCAGCCCCCGCGGGGTCGCCGCCAGCAGCGCGCCACCCGACACGCGCAGCGAACGGGCCGCCACTGGCAGCTGCCCCAGCACTCGCGGCGCCGTGGGCTCGCGGAGGTCCACCACGCGCAGCACGTCGTCGTCGCCGGCCACGTAGGCCAGACCCCGACTGACGGTCAGCGCCCGCGTCCCGATGCCCAGCTGCGCCTCGCCCAGCGCCACCATGTTCGACGCGCCCAGGTGCACCACGTGGATGCCCCGCGCGGTGCCCACCACCGCCATGCCCCCCTCCACGTCCACCTGCCGGACCGTGGACTGCAGGCCCACGGACATGGGCCCACCGCAGCAAGGCACCGACTCCGACTCCACCTTGTGCGAGTAGAGCGTCTGCGCGGACGCGTAGAACAGCCGGTCGTTCGACACGCCCAGCAGCGGCGTGTTCAGCCACGGGTTGTAGCGCTCCACGTACCGCCGCAGCTCGGGCGCCGAGGGCTCCGTCAGGTGCACCTCGTCGACGTTGTACGAGGACTCGTGCGCCACGAAGGCCCGGCTCGACGCGCCCATCGACATCACCAACGACGTCTCGTGCCGGCCCACCACGCGCGGGGCCTCCGGCCTCGACACGTCCACCACCCACAGGCCGCCCTGCTCCACCGCCACCAGGGCGTGATGTCCCTGGACCACCAGCGAGCGGGGCGTGCCCTCCACGCGCACCTGTCCCACGGGCGTCACGGTGACGCCCTGCGCGTCCTCCACCCGGAGACCCACGGCCACTCCCGAGGGCGTGGCGACGACGACCCGGTCGCCGAGCACCGCGAGGTCCACCGCGTTGGCGAACATGCCCGCCACCGTCACCGCGCCGTCGGACAACACCGGCGCGCTCACGGTCCGCTCCCGGAACGCCTCGCCGACGCGGCCCTGGAGGTCCTTCACCCAACCCTCCACGCGCAGCACGGTGCCCGAGGGCGTGCCCACCGGCACGGTGTAGCTCAGCGCCGGCCCACCCGAGGCCACCAGCGCCCCGCCCAGCTTCACGCGCAGCACCTGCTCCGCCAGCGGCAACGTCCCATCCGCGGCCACCAGCTTCGCCGTCACCGTCGAGCCCGCGGACACCTCGGTCCCCGTCGGCGTCACCACGATGTCGGAGATGGTCGGGTTCGACACATCCTCCAGCACCAGCACCTGCGTGCTCGCCACCGACTCGCGGCCGTCACCATCGACCAGGCGCGCGGTGATGAGCATCTGCGCCTGGACCTCTCCCTGGGCCAGGTTCGGCATCCGGGGCGTGGCCACGGTGGCGGGCGAGACGATGACCTGCTGCTCCGTCTGCGTCATCGTCGTCCTGCCCACCGAGAAGCTCACCGTGTACCGCTCCGGCGCGCTCACCCCGCTGCCGAAGGCCATCGTCACCTGCACCGGCTGGCCCTCGACGACCTGGGCCACCGCGGGAGTCAGCGTGAACGCCGTCCCCACCGGCTGGGGGTTGGTGAAGACGAGCACGGGCGTGGGCGCGGAGATGGCCGTGTGGACGTCGTCCGTCGCGGTCGCCTCCACCGTCACGCCATGGCCCACGCCGGTGCCCACCATGGGCACGCGCAGCACCGCCCGCAGGAAGGGCGCGCTCACGGTGACGCTGTCGAGCACCGTCGCCCCATCCTTCAGCGTCACCGTCACCTGCTTCACCCGCGACGGGTCCACGAACCTCGGGACCACCGTCATGAGCGTGCCCTCGTACACCTGCGCGGGCGCGTCCAGCGACACGAACTCCGGGCCCGTCGTCGGCGGCGTCAGCCCCACCTCGACGACCTTCGCGTCGGACCTGCCCGCCTGGTCGAACACCGACAGCTCGAGGCGAGCGGTGGCCCCCGTCAACGGCAGGTCCACCGCGGACGGCAACCGTCCGTCCAGCACCTGCACCGTGCGGCCGTTCACCTTCAGCACCGAGACGAAGGCCTCGAAGGTGTCCACCTCATCGGTCATGGACGCGGCCAGCGCCAGGCGGCTCCCCGCCACGGCCGTCGACGACGCCACCTGGAGCGACAGCTCGGGCCTGGCCGGCCCACGGACCAGCGGCAGGCGCGCCACCGTCCCGGCCTCCGCGGACAGGAGGTCTCCCGCCGCCAGGACCGCCGCCCCCGTCAGCGCGGGGAAGTCACCCGCGCCGAACGGATACACCCCACCCGACACCGGCTCCGAGCGCACGTCGAACACGCGCACGCCCAGGTCCGTCCCCACCGCGAGCCACGGCCCGAGCACGGAGGCCGAGCGCACCGGCGCATCCACGCCGGCCCCCGTCCCCTGCTGCTCCAGGAGGCTCCCGGCTTCCTCGAAGCAGCGCACGGTATGGGTCCCCATCACACAGGCCTGGTCCGCGCCCACGCCCACGACGAGCTGCCCATCCGACACGGGCGCCGACGCCTTCTGCGTGGGCGCGTGCGGCGTGGACAGGTCCAGCGACACCAGTCGGGTGGACTCGAGCACCAGCGCGCGCGTCCCGTTCGCCGACAGGGACTTCACCGGCGCTCCGGACAGCCGCGCGGCGAGCGCACCCGAGGCCGTGAGGACCTCCACGCCCTCGCCCGTGCCCACCATCAACAGCGCGCCACGCACCGAGGCCAGCGCAGTGGGCGTGCGCCGCACGGGCACCGTCGTCACCGTCAGGTCGGGCAGCGACATCAGCTCGATGACGCCCGCGCCGTCGCGACGCACCGCCACCGCGAGCGAGTCCTCGACAAAGGCCAAGCCCACCGCGCGGCCCTTCACCCGACGCTCGGCCAACACCCCCAGCGCGCCGCGCGAGCGCAGCTCCACCAGGCTCTCGCCCGCCGGGTCCTCACGCACCACCGCCCACGCGTCGCTCCGCGCCGCCACCGCGATGACCGGCAGCGACGGCTCCCGCACCACGGACGCCTCCGTGCCCGCGAACACCGCCAGCGTTCCGGACTTCGTGCTCGCCAGCCGCTGCGAGCCCGTCTCCAGCGCCTCCACCCTCGCCACCACCGGCGCCGACTCCGGCCCGGACGGCAGGTGGTACACGCCCGGCGCCGTCTCCGTGAGGGCGACCGATCCCACCTGGAGCGAGGGCACGGGCGTCATGTTGCCCGCCTCGGCGCCCACGCGCAGGAACGAGCCTCCCAGCCACATCGGCCCCGCGGGGCGCGTCGCGACCTGGATGACCGGGTCCGGCTGCGTGTTCACCACGGAGAAGAAGTGCACCAGCTGCTCGCTCTGCAGTCCCTCCACGTCCGTGGCCACCGCCCGGACGGGCACGTAGTACGGCGCGTCCTTCACCAGCACGGGCACCTTGAACGTGTGCCGCCACGGCGCGTTCGTCAGCGTCACCGACTGCGTGTCCATCTCCAGCCGCACGGACTCGATGCCGGCGGGCGCGCTCACGTCCACGAGCACGTCCACGAGCGCCCCTTCCGCGAGCGTGTTGCCCACGGCGGGCTCACGCAGGCTCACCATCGGCCGCGTCGCGCTCGAGCTCGCGCCCAGCACGGTGACGTCCACCGTCGCCTCCGCGTCGTTGTCGCGCGCGTCGTAGGCCCGCAGGCGCAGCTTCACCTGCGTGTCCTGGGACACGGTCGGCGCCACCCAGCGCACCGCCCCGGGCACGGCCGTGAACGAGGCGACCTGCTTCGCCGCGCCGGTCCCCACCAGCTCCTCGATGGTGACGCGAGCGACGCGGTTGTCGTCCGTCACCTTCACGCGCAGGTCCAGCCCCGCGCCCGAGGGCAGCTTCGCGCCCGCCGTCGGCAACAGCCACGCCACCGTCGGGTCCTGCACGTCCGGCGTCACCGTCACCTGCAACAGGGCGGGCGGAGACGTCTGGCCCCGCGAGTCCGTCGCCACCGCGACCAGCTCGTGGACCTCGCTCGTCGAGCCCGACAGCGTCAGCGGGAGCGACTCCGTCAAGTCATGCAGCTGGCCCGACAGGCCCGTGACGCGCCGGAACGGCTGACCATCCAGGCTGAGCTCCAGGGCGTTGAGGGCGTCGGGGTCCTCCGCGCGGACCACCAGCGGGAGCGTGCCCCCCTCCGTGCGCTCCACGGCGGACAGCGTGGGCTCGAGGAAGCGCACCGAGGGGACCCGGTCATTCGTCAGGAAGACGGTGGCCGACAGCTCGGCGTCGTTGCCGCTGGGGTCCGTCACCCGGGCCACGAGCGTGGACTGGCCGCTGGGCGGGATGCTCCGCCACGTGTAGCGGAAGTGCGGCGTCCAGCGGTCCACGCGCGACACCTCCTCGCCGTCGATGAAGAATTCCATCTCCAGATTCGTCCCGCTGGCGTCCGTGCCTGACACCGCGAAGACGTACTCCGTGCCGATGCCGAGCGTGGCGTTGTGCACGGGCATCGCGCGGCCGACGAAGGCCAGCGCCACCGTCGGGTCGATGGTGTCCTGGGCGTAGTAGTAGTGCGCGTCCGGCGAGGCCTGGACGTTGCCCACCAGGTCGTAGACGTTCTTCAGCGTCAGCTTGTAAGCGCCGTTGGACGCGAGGGTCGGCGGAGTCGTGCCGCGCGTCACGGTCAACGTCGAGCCCGACACGCTCACCGTGCCCGGCAGGACCTCACCCGTGGCGACGTTCGTCAGCACCGCGGTGGTGGCCGACTCGATCCCCGTGTGCATCCGGATGGGCTCGTCGAACGTCGCGCTGAACACCTTCTGCGCGAGCGGCACGGCGCCCACGGGCGCGTACACGGGCCGCGAGGTCGGCGGCTTCAGGTCGCCTCGGGAGAGGGACTCGGGCAGCACCAGGCTCGCGCCGGGCTGCGACAGGTACAGCGGCACCCAGCCCGCCACTCCAGCGGGGACCTGGACATCCACGCGGGTCGACGTGAAGCCGGACAGCTTCGCGGCGGGAGCACCCGGCGCGAAGCGGACCTCCAGGCCCCGGGTGAAGCCCGTGCCCCTCAGCGTCACCCAGCCCCCGGCGAAGTCCAGCCGGTTCGGGGTGACCTCCGACACGGTGATGGGGGCCGTGTAGACGAACCCGCCCGGGACACGCGCCTCGTCACCACCGTCGACCACGCGCACCGTCACCGGCCCCGCGAACAGGGTCGACGGCGCCAGCACCCGCAGCTCCGTGCTGCTCGCGGTGTGCGTCGGGTCGGCCTCCGCCCGCGTCGCGCCGAAGTACACCTGGGACGCGGCGGAGAAGCCCTGGCCCGTGAGCGTCACCACGGTGTCACCGGCCACCGGCCCGTGGTCCGGGCTGATGTGGCTGACGCGCACGCCAGCTTCCCCGGCGCCGCCCTTGAACGAGAAGGACCAGGGGCTCAGCACCGTTCCGCCACGGTACGGCGTCGCGCCCAGGGTGACGCGCGCGGTGTAGTCACGCGAGGACACCAGCGTGTCCTCGGGCAGCGCACGCACCACCGAGCCCGAACGCTCCACGCTCGCGAGCACCTCCGTCTCCCCTTCCAGCAGGAGGATGGAGGACTGCGCCGCCACCGTCAGCGGCAGCTCGCTGGCCAGGGACACCTTCACCGGAGCCTCCGGCGACAGCGCGCCTCCCGGAGGCGGCGACGTGTGCCGGACCGTCGGATACGGCAGCGTGTCGAAGAGCTGCGTGCGCGAAGCGCCCGCGAGCAGCGCGATGCCGTCTCCCAGCAGCGCCTTCGGCAGCGACGACACCGTGTGCATGAAGAACGTGCGCTCCACGAAACCCGGCGCCGTCGTGGTGTCGATCCACGCCGCGCGGTTCGTCCCCGCGGCCAGCAGCCACGGGCCCGCGAGCGCCACGGTGCGCGGAGTGCTCGTCGACTCATCCGCCGACGTCCACGAGCCCAGCCGCCTCGGGAGCTTCGGGTCCAACACCTCCACGACATGGGCCGTGCGGCCCGTGGCCACGGCGATGCGGCTGCCATCCACGGCCAGGGCCTGGGCCACGCCCGCCAGCCCGCTCACCACGGAGAGCGGCTCCAGCTCGCCGTCGCTCAGGTCTCGCAGCTCCATGCGCGACACCTGGCCCTCGTCCATCAGCACCGCCAGCGCCTCGCCCACCACGCCCAGGGCGACGACCCGCGCGGGCGCCACCGAGTGCTGAGCCACGACCACCAGCGCGTCCCGGGTCTGCGCGCCCTCGCGCAGCTCACCGAGCACCACCAGCTCGCTTCCTCCCGCCACGACCACCGTCGTCGCGCCGGGCCCCACGGCCACCGTCGACAGGGGCGCGCCGGTCACCAACGGGACACGGTCCAGCTCCTCGGGCGCACAAGGCACACCCGGGCCGCTGCCACAGGCCCCCAGGTCGTAGCGCACCACCACGTTCGTCCCGAGCAGCACGGCGCGGTCGCCCGACACCGCCAGCGACAGCGCGCCTTCCACACCGGCCACGCGGCCCAGCTCCAGCTTGTTGCCGGACGTCGACAGGTCGATGGCGACCAGGTCCTTGTCCCGCGCCTGCAGCAGCGTGGTCCCCACGAGCGCGCTCGCGGCCCCGCCCACCGTCAGGCTCTCGCGCTGGGCGAGCGTGAAGGTGAAGCCCGCCACCAGGGAGCTGCCCTGGGCATTGCCGCCCGAGCCCGTCTCCACGCGCACGTCCACCGGACCGACGATTCCATCCGGCACCGTCGCCGTCAGCGTGCCCGACACGTCCACCGTCGTGGTGAGCGCCGGCACGCCGCCGAACGTCACCTTCGAGCCCGCGTAGAAGCCCTCGCCCGACAGGCGGACCTGCGCGCGGCTCATCGTCTCCGCGAAGGCCGGCTCCACCTTCGTGAGCTTGGGCACCGGCAGGTAGCGCCAGGCCCCCAGCCGCGACACGGACAGGCCATCCGGATTGATGACCTCCACCGCCGCGGCGCCCGCGACGCCCGGAGGCGCCAGGACGGTGATGACCTTGCCCCCCTGCGACACCGCGCAGGCCCCCAGGGACGTCGCGCCCGCCAGCTGCCCGCCGATGCGCACCGTGCAGCCGGACTCGAAGCCCGTGCCGTGGATCGTCAGCGTCTCACCGCCCGCCGTGAGGCCATACCCCGGGCTCACCTCACCCAGCGTCGGGCGCTCCACGGTGTTGCGCGTGGCCGTCTGGAAGCGCACCTCCGTGTCCGCGCCCAGCGCGCCGCCCTGCAGGTCCGAAAGGCCGGCTCCGACCTTGAGCACGTAGCGCGTGCCCACCGTCAGCGCGGACGCGGGGATGAACGTGGCCCTGGCGCCGCCCTCGTCCGAGCGGGCCTCCACCGTGCCCGCCACCGTCTGCGGCGACGCGGACAGCGTCTCCAGGCGAAGCTCATCCAGCGTGTCCGTGCTCGGCAGCTCCGACAGGAGCACCGCCGGGCGCGTGCCTACCGGCACCGTCTCGCCGTCCTCGGGAATGGAGCCACGCACCTCCAGGTGGTCGAGCATCACCGAGGCCAGGGTGCCGGCCAGCTCGCCGCGCCCGTCGTCGGGAGGCTGCACGGGCAGCTCCACCGCGCGACCGTTCTTGTCGAGCACCAGCGTGCTCACCATCAGGTAGCGGTCCATCATCGCCAGCGACATGGCGTCGCCCTGGACGAGCGCATGCTCCAGCGGCGTGACAGCCCCGGCGTGCGTCACCCGGAAGCGCTGCACCTTGCCGCCGCCCGACGCGACGTACGCGATGCCCGCCGCCACGCGCGTCTGCTCCGCGGAGACGCGGCCACGGCCCGTCACGTCCGCCAGCACCAGCGCCCCCAGGAGCACCGGCGCGTCCGGCGCCTTCACGTCGATGATGGACACCTGGGCCTTGGCGCCGAGCGACACGAAGGCTCGCGAGCCGTCCATCGCGATGTGGCGCGCGGCGCCGATGAGCGCGTGCTCGCCGACCTGCGCCAGGTCTCCGCGCCGCGCGTCCAGCACGAGCAGGCGCGTGCCGCCCGCGCCCTCCGTGGCGGCGAGCAGGTGGTGGCCATGCAGCGCCATCGCCGTCACGCCGCCCGGGATGGGCCGCTGCGACGTCAAACGGGGCTGCGGGTTCTCCGTGGTCCGATAGGCCCGGATGCCCGAGGCGTCCGCCGCGTAGAGCATGTCTCCCGCGACGGCCACGCCCACCGTGGCCCCCGTTCCCGGCAGCGTGTACTTCACGCTCGCCGCGGAGGGCCGCGCCACGTCCACCACCTTCACGCCCGCCGTGCCCGCGGCCACGTAGAGCGTGCTGCCCTGCTTCGCGAGCTGGTACGCCCCCGACGTCCCGCTGTCGGTGAACATCACCCGGGCCATCTGCCGGACCGCCGTCTGCTCGGAGAGGTCCGCGATGTACAGGCCGCCCTGCGACTGCGCACGCGAGCCGCCACCCTCCACCGCCGCGCCGTTGGGCCCGGTGACCTCCACCTGTCCGCCGATGGCGCCATACAGCACGCCCCGGTCCACCAGCACCTGCCGCAGCGGAGGCGTCTCCAGCCGCGCCATGGCGCCCGCGCCGTAGAGGAACGCGTCGGGCCGCACACCCTCCTTCATTTGCGTCCCGCCCGAGTGGATGGGCAGCTCCAGCCGCGCCGTGAGGTCCACCAGGCCCGCGCCGTGAGGCGGCGCCACCGCCGTGGCCTCGTTGGCCGAGCGCACGTGCACCGTGAAGGAGCGCGCGTCACCGAAGAAGACCTTCATGTCGGGCAGGAAGCCCGTGCCGCGCAGCGCCACCTCGACGCCGCCCTGCTGACCCGAGTTGTCGGGAACGGGCGCGCTCAACTGGAGCGCCTCGCGGTAGGTGAACGTCCCCAGCCGCGTCGCCGTCATGCCATCCGCGTACCCCACGCGCACCGCCGCCGGGCCGGAGTTCGTCGAGGGAGGAATGCGCACGGTGAGCGCTTCCGTCTCGGAGTCGTACACCACGTCACCCGCGCCGGTGATGGGCGTCTCGCCCACGAACACCACCAGCCCCGGGCTGCCCAGGTTCGTGCCGTCGATGCGCACCGTCGTCGTCTCGGTCTTCAGGCCGCTCGACGGGGTCAGCTGGGTGATGGAGGGCCGCGCCCGGCCCGCCTTGTCCACCTTGAAGCGGAAGTGCACGGGCGTCGCCAGCGGATACGTCAGGCCGGCCTCGGTCAGCATCGACCGCACGCCTCCCGCCGTCAGCGACACCTCGACCTCCTCCTCCGGCTCGAAGACATGGCCCGCGTCGGGCGTGAAGAACAGGGACGACGTCCTCAGCCCCGTCGCCTCCACCCTCAGCGTCCCCTGCACGATGCGCCCCGTCGGGTGGGCGTCGGAGACGGCCTCCACCACGAGCGCGCCCGGCTGCAGCGTGTTGAGCGCCACGGGCATCGTGAAGTCGATGCGGACGTCCGTGCCCACCGGCGCCATGGCCCCATCCGCGGGAGCCGAGCCCACCGCGAGCAGCTCCGAGGACGGCACCTCCACGACGCTGCGATTCTGACCGCGCGTGGCCACCCACAGCGCGCCGCCGAACCACGTCAGGCCCGAGCCCTCCGCCTCCAGCAACGTGGACTGGAGCAGCTTCGGCTGGCCCTCGTTCGTCGTCGTCACGTCGAAGACGTACAGGCGCGTGCCCACCGTGACGTAGGCCCGGCCGGCGCGCACGGTGATGCGGGCGCGCAGCATCTGCTCCAGCGTCGCGTTCGCGTCCACGGTGACACCGCCCAGCCGCGCACCCGCGCGGTCATGGATGGCCAGGCGCAGGCCGTTTCCACCCGAGGCGTTGATGTTCGACGTGAGGACGTAGAAGCGGTCAGGCCCCAGGTCCAACGCGAGCCCGTCCTCCGGGTACAGCAGGATGGCGTGGTCGAACTCGGGCTGCGGCCCCAGCAGCTCGAAGACCTGGATCTGCCCGCTGGGCACGCCGGGCTGGGTGATGCTGACGTACGCCATCGAGCCCTCGATGCGCACCCCTGTCGCCAGGCCACCGGTGTTCACCCGGCCGGTGATGTAAGGCAGCCGGCTCCTGCTCGCGTCCACCACGGTGAGCCCCGAGCCCTCGGCCAGCAGCACCAGCGAGCCGCTCACGTCCAGCCCGTTGACCGGGTTGTCCGTCCGCACGCCGCCCAGGCGGATGGGACGCTCCTCGAGCGTCACGTCGAAGATGTCCAGCCCCACCGCGTTCGCCGGCCCGCCCACGCCCACGTACAGCGTGTTCCCGGAGAGCCGCAGCTCGGAGATGCTCTTGGGCGGGTAGCCGGGCAGCCCCAGGTTCGAGCCGAACGGCAGGTCGTAGGCGAAGGTCGCCACGTTCCACGTGTGCGTCGTCTCCGGCGTGGAGCCCGGGCGCACCAGCGTCACCGTCGCGAGTCCCGGCGCGGTCGCCGCGGGCACCGTGAAGCGCACCGTGCGCAGGTCGACGATGTCGACCGCCTCCGCCTCCAGCGACTCGCCGAAGCGGACCTTCATGCCGGGCTCGAGGACGGACTTGTCGAACGTCAGGGTGGCGCGCGTGCCCCCGCCCACCGGACCGTGGTTCGGCGAGAGGGTGGCCACCGCCTGGCCCGGGTCATCGACGAAGAAGAGCGCGAAGGGCAGCTCGGACCTCGGGCCCCCCGGGTGCTTCACCGACACGTCCACGGGGCCCGCCTGCGCCGCCGCCCTGGCGGTCAGCGACATCCGCGTGCCGCTCTCCGTCACCAGACACGTGCCCGCCACCAGGGCGCAGTTCACCACGTCCGTCCCCACGCGCACCTCCTCCGTGCCCGTGAAGCCCGAGCCCGCCAGGGTGATGCGGCCGCCCGTGGTGCGCGGCAGCGAGGTGGGCGACACGGACACCAGCATCGGCACCCGGGCGTTCGCCTTGCCCGTCGTGAAGGTGGCACGGAACTCGGACAGCAGCCGTCCGGCGCGCTCGTCCGTCACGTCCTTCGTGAGCACCAGCGTGTAGTCCTCCTCGGGCTTCAGCGTGCCCTGCACGGTGGCCTTCACCGTGTAGTGCCGCTTCGCATCCACGCGCTCCACCGTGAGGTCCAGGGAGACCGGCTGGCCGTTCGCGCCGAGCGCGGGCTGCCCGTTCTCGCCCAGCAGGTACACGGAGCTGGGCGTCACGCTGGGCCCATGCACGGGCCGGTTGAGGCGCACCGCCAGCACGGGGCTGTCGGGGGTGATGATGGCGCCACGCTCCGGCGAGACGTCGGTGACGAAGGAGAACGGAATCTCCAGCTCCGTGAGCTTGTCGCCCCCCGCGAGCAGCAGCCGGTCTCCCGCCAGCGCCGTGTCCAGCGCGGACTCCGTGTTGCCGCCACTCACCAGCTCCGGCTCACGCGGGTTCGCCACGTTCACCAGCACCACGCCGCCATCCTTCGCGGACACGAAGAGCATGTCGCCCACCAGCCGCAGGCGCTGCGGCTGACCCGGCGTGTTGGAGAGCGTCTCGTCGAAGTCGATGCGCAGCGACTCCAGCTCCTCGGCGGTCGCCGGGTCGCTGATGTCGATGAAGAGCAGGCCCAGCTCCGCCGCCGCGACGATGGCCGTGTCGCCCACCACCACCACGTCGGTGAGGTTCGCGTCGTAGTCCAGCCGCTTCACCACCGAGGCGTCCGGGCGCGCCGAGTCGTAGATGACCAGGCTGCCGCGCGGGCCCGCCTCGGACGACCTCGCGTGGTACGTCGTGCGCTGACCACCACCGAGGCCGCCGCCGACGGAGTACTCGGGTGGCGGGGGCAGCGTGCCCTCCGGGTTGTTGCAGTAGTGCACGCCCTCGTGGTGCCCCGTGGCCACGAACAGCCGGCCACCGTGCACCGTCATGCCGTACGGCTCGCCGCCGGGGCTGAGGCTGCCCACGAGCAGCGGGTCCGCGGGGTAGCGCGTGTCCATCAACCGGAGGACACCGCCGTTGCCCGCCGCGGGCTCGAAGCCCTTGCAGGGCCCCGCGTCCGGCGGAGGATTCGGCACCATCTTGTTGAAGGCCACCCAGCTGCCCATGGGCGTCGGCAGCAGGCGCGTCGCGAACTCGGGGTCCGCCCAGCCTCCGAACTTCGCGCGCCCCAGCTCCGTCATGGCGCGGTCATTCGCCGTCGTCACCGCGAGGCCCGACGCGCCGTTGGCGATGAGGACCTGGCCCGGCAGCGTCGCCACGTCGAGCGAGTCCGCCGTCAGCTCCAGCTCCGGCCACGGCGTCTGCGCGGGCAGGTAGCCGAACAGGATGGCCTGCAGCAGGTCCACCCGGGCCGGGTTCGGGTTCAGCGTCTGGCCAATCGAGGCCAGGGCCTGACCGGGCATCCGCACGTCGAACGTGGCGGCCGTGAACGCGTCGAAGAAGTACCCCTCGTCGACGTGCGTCCCCTGGAACTCCTTGCGCTGACGGTTGCCCCGGATGGAGGCACCGGCGGCGGAGTACAGGTAGAGCGGCGAGTCGAGGTCCGCCACCAGGGCGCGGGTGTTGAAGTCGCTGACGGAGACCACGCCGTCCGAGGGCAGCACGGGTCCCGTCGCGTTCTCCGGACGTCCACGCTCCAGACCGTAGCCCACCTTGCGCGCCAGGCGCACGTCCTCGAACAGGTCCGTCCCCGTCTCGGAGCCCCGATTGTCCGGGAGCTGCGACGTCACGCGGACCTCGGCGAAGCCGTCCTCGCCGAACGAGCCCAGGGGCGCCGTCAGCGTCAGCTCCTCGGTGGACACCACCTGGACACCCGTGGCCTGCAACGTGCCGACATACACCTTCGGCGGTCCGAGCGCGCCATAGGCCCACGCCGGCAGGAAGCCGTCACCGCGCAGCCGCATGGGGCTGCCGCCGAACGGGTTGAGGAAGCGCGGCGTCGCGGCCGAGAGGAAGAGCGGCGCCTTGTACAGGAAGCCACCCGCCCTGCGGTCCCACAACCCCGAGCCCGACACGAGCACGCCCGCGTCGTTCACGACGCCGTTGATGACGACCACGTCCGCGAGCCCCGGCTCTCCGCCCGGGACCATGACGACGAGCCGCTCCGACGACGCGGGCCCGTCCGACGGGAGCACGGTCGCCTTCGCGCCGCCAATCAGGACGGTGGTCTCCTCCGCGAAGTTGCGGCCCAGGATCTGGACGAACGAGCCACCCCCCGTGGGCCCCACGCGAGGCACCACCTGCGAAATCTCCGGACGCGCGCCGTCGTCGGCCGCGGCATCCAGCACCACCGAGAACGGCGTCAGCAGGTGCTGGCCGTCCGGCGTGAGCAGGTCCGTGGACACGGAGAGCTGCAGCACCGCGCTCGGAGGCAGCGGCCTCTCCGGACGGAAGCGCACGAGCACCGTGCTGACGGGCTGCTCCGCGCTCCCCGCCTCCAGGTCCGCGCCGGGCGCATCCGGGCCCAGCCACTCCACGCCGTCCACCCTCAGCGACACGGCCTGCTTCGCGCTCTCCGGCGTCACCGTCGTCGAGAACGACAGCATCATCGAGGACAGGCCCAGCGGGACGACGTCGCCCGACTTCACGCTCGCGGAGACCAGCGTCAGCTCCGCCGCCTGACCGAACTCCAGCGCCCAGCCCGCGGCGCCACGGTTCCTGGCGCTCACGACGCGGCCCCCCGCCACCGCCACCCGCTCGGCGGCGCCACCGTTCGCGCCCGCGACGTGGTGCATCAGCCGAGGCGCCGCCAGGTTGCTCAGGTCCACCACCGCCACGCCCGCCGCGCCCACCGCGACATAGGCCACGTCCCCCACCACCCGCACATCCGAGGCGAAGCCCTTGAGCACGTCCGTGCCCACCGACGCGCCCCGCTGGGGGGCATCGGGGTTGGACACGTTCACCAGCACCAGGCCCTCGTTGCCCGCCGCCACGACGGCCCAGTGGTCCCGACGCAGGCGCACCCGCTGGACATCCAGCGCCAGCGAGCCCCGCTGCGACGGACGCTTGTCCACCCGCACCGTGTGCAGCTGGCCCCCGGTGAAGCGGTGCCCCGGCGTCCACGTGCCGGTCCCCACCACCGCGAGGCCCTCTTCCACGGCCAGCGCGCTGACCTCGGGGGCCAGCGGTGACTTCAGCGTGTGGAGCAGGAACGCCGCGTTCGTGATGTCGAAGCCGAGCAGACCGCCCTTGCCGGCCGCCGTCAGCAGCCGGTCTCCGCGCAGGTCCAGGCCGAAGGCCGCGCCGTCGCCGGCGGACGTGGTCCGCACCAGCTGGGGCCGCGCGGGGTTGGAGATGTCCAGCTCCAGGACCGTGGCCGCCGAGTACGAGCTCTGGCCCCGCATCGAGCCCGAGCCCAGGAACAGGCGGTCATTCCACTCGGACGCGTACGCGATGGAGAGCAGGTCCGCGCCCAGGTAGTCCCACTTCCCGATGATGCGGTCGTCCAGCCGGTCGTTGTCCTCGTCGATGAGCTCGCTGCGGCGCTCGGGAGGAATCGGCGTCCCGGCCAGGCGCCCCTTCAGGTAGAGGCCCGACAGGTCGACGATGCGCAGCCCGCCCGCGCCCACCATGTAGACGTGGTCGCCGATGGCCACCATGTCGCGAATCTCGCCCTGGAACGCCACCGAGGCGTCCGTGGGCTGGTCGAAGATGTACGCATCCTCGAGCACCGCAGGCGGAGCGCCGTCCTGGACCACCGACACGTCCACCGCCCCACGAAGCCCGTTGGGCGTGTACGCCTCCAGCCGCTTCATGCCCAGCACGCGCACTCGCAGCGCCGGCGTGGTGCCGAACAGCACCCGGACGGTGCCGCTGGTGGAGAAGCCGTTGCCCTCGAGCACCACCTTCGTGCCGCCCGACGACGGGCCGCGCCCCGGCGAAATCGAGACCAGCGACAGCGGCCGCGTGTAGATGAACGCACCCGCGCGTGTCAGCGAGGTGCCCGAGAGGTTGCGCACCTCGAGCGCCACCGCGCCGTCCACCGTGGACACGGGCGTGCGCACGGTGACTTCGTTCGCCGAGAAGGACTGGATGTCCGCGGGGAGGCCGCCGATGCGGACCTCCAGGCCCGCCTCGAAGCCACGCCCCTTCAGCGTGACGAGCGTGCCGCCCGCCACCGGGCCCTCGCGCGGCGAAATCGTGTCGACCACCACCTGCCGCGTCACGGTGTCCTTGGACGTCCGGAACTCGGTGACGAAGCGCCCGGGCATGAGCGAGCCGTCCGCGTCGTCGGCCTGGAGGCCGGAGATGATCAACCGATAGCGCGCATCTCCCGCGAGCGCGCTCACGGGGTCGATGACGAGCTTCTGGACGCCCTCCTCCACCGGCGTCCGGAGCTCCGTGGTGATCTCCTCACCCAGCGCGGATCCATCCAGCGCGTACAGGCGCGCGTTCACCGACGACACGTTCCGGATGGGGACGTTGAGCTCGGCGACGAGCGTCTCCAGCGTGGACACGCCCAGCTCGGAAGCGGCCGGACGCATCGCGGTCACCATGGGGAACGGCACCGCGACGACGGCGAACCCGTCATTCGGCGTGGGCAGGTTCCTCGGCGAGAAGACGCCGTTGATGCTGGCCACGACCACGCCCCGGTCGATGCCCACGTCGGCGAGCGACGTCGCCGGCCACAGGTCCACCGCATCCACGGCGAGCGGAGCGTCGATTTCGGAAGCGGCCGACAGCTGGAGCACGCCCGCGCCGGCGTTCACGCCCAGGTGCGGCCCCAGCGCGGACTGGAAGAAGCGCGTGCCCACCAGGGACGGGATGGACGCCACCTTGCGCGGCAGCGTGGGCGGAGACAGCGACACCGTGGCCGCCGTCTCGAGCGAGGCGAGGCCCCGGCCCGAGTGGATGGCGAGGTCCCCCACGTCCGGCGTCTCTCCCACCACGGGGAAGCCCGGGCGCGCCAGGTCCACCGTCAGGGTGGCCGCGGCGTTCCCCAGCCGGGCCCGCAGCACCGCGTGGCGGCCGAGGATGCGCACCTGCTCGATGGAGGGCGTCTTGACGGTGCCGTTCATGACGAACGACCTCACGGCGCCCAGCAGCATGGGGCGCAGTGGCTCCACCAGCGAGAACACCGCCAGGCCGCTGTCTCCCGCGGCCACGAGCGCCAGGTCATCCACCACCGCGACATCCAGCGCCTCGCCCTCGTAGGGCAGCGCCTGCACCAGCTTGGGCTCGGTCGGCTTGCTCACGTCCACCACGAGCAGCGACGGGCCACCCTCCCCCACCATGTCCACGTGGGTCAGCTCGGCCGCGTCGGCCGCCACGTACGCGATGGTTCCGCGCACGGTGAGCGCCTTCGGCTCGTAGGGCGGCGGGAACGAGACGCCGCCCATCATCCCGGCGTTCTCCGGCACGGAGACGTCGATGACCGACAGCGCGCCTTGCGTGCTGCGCTTGAGCACGTCGATGACGTCGACGCCCTGCTGGATGGACGCCTCGGAGAGCACGTAGGCGCGGCCCCCGGAGATGACGAGCGGCCCTGGGCGGCCCTGCGGCATCCGGTCCGACGGGCGGCCGTCCGTGCCATCGATGGAGGGCTGGTACCGGCCGATGCGCTTCGTCGTCGACAGGTTCGTGTAGAGGTACGCGCTCTCGGCCACCGCGAGCTGCCCGTCCGGGTTGGCGACGAAGACGTCCGCCGGACCGTAGCCGCCCTCGGGCGTCTCCACGAGCAGGCGGCCCGGCGACAGCAACGTGACGGAGCGCGCCGGGCGCCCCCGCGCCGTCTGCGAGCCCTGCCCCCGGAAGAAGACCTCCGCGCCGTGCTGGAAGCCCGCGCCGGACAGCTCCACCAACTGCCCGCCCGCCAGCGGCCCCGAGGCCGGCGAGGCGTGGCTCACCTGGAGGATGTCCATGAAGATGAAGCCGCCCAGGAGGCTGCCCTGCAGCCCGCCGGGGTTGACCACCGTGACGCGCGCGGGGCCCTCCACCTGCTGCGGCGTGCGCGCGGTGAGGCGCGTGCCGGTCTCATCGACGGAGACCTCCGTCGCCTCCGCGTTGGAGAAGTACACGCGCGCCCCCTGCGCGAACCGCTCGCCGTGAATCGTCACGCGCGTGCCGCCATCCACCGGGCCCGCGCGCGGCACCACGCGGTCCACGCTGGGCAGCTCGCCCTCCGTCGTGCGCGTGCGGAAGCGCGAGAGGTAGCGCCGCTCCAGCGTCTGGCCAAAGGTGCTGCCCAGGTCCGCCTCCACCGCGATGGAGTGCTCCTTGCCGCGCGCCAGCTTCACGCCCTCGGGCAGCACCAGCTCGACGCGGAAGGCATCCGTCGCGCTCACGCGCACGTCGGCGGTCACCACGCGGCCGTTCAGCAGGCCCTCGCGCAGGATGACGCGCGACGCGCTCACCGTGGCCGCGTCCACCGGCTGCGAGAAGCCGACCGACAACACCGGCGCCTCGAACGACACCTGCTCCGCGCCGTCCGCCGGGGTGACGTCCGTCACCAGGAAGCGCGGCAGGGTGAACTCCGCCACGCCCTGGTGACCGAAGAGCGTCATCGGCCCGCCGGACGTCATCTCCACGTCGCCCGCCGCGGGGACGTTGGCGCGCACGGACGTCGTCGTGACGCCCTCCGCGTCCACGATGGAGGCCGTGAGCAGGCCCTTCACCGGACGGTTCGTCGGGTCGATGAGCTGCACCGTCGACACCGACACGTTGCCCAGGCCGGACACGGAGCGCTGGCCGGTGGCCAGCAGGTCCGCGCGGCCCGGCGCGTGGGAAAGCAGCGACAGCACGCGCGGCGCGGCGCGCACGTCCACCACCGCCAGCGAGGCCGAGGCCCCCTGGCAGCCCACGTGGACGCGCTCGCCCACCACCGTCACCGTCTCCGCGCCACCCGGCACCGCCGCGTACCCCAGCTCACCGAGCTTCGGGTCCAGCAGGTCGAACACCCGCAGGCCGCTCGTCCCCGCGGCCACCAGCAGCTTGTCGCCGAGCACCGCCACGTCGCGCGCAGGCGCCGGCGTGGGCAGCGTCGTCACGCGCTGGGGGTAGTCGCGGTCCGACAGGTCCACCACCACCACGCCCGCGGCGCCGTTGGCCACGAAGGCCAGCTGCCCCGCCGCCACCACGCCGCCCACCTCGGGACCGGACAGCTCGATGCTGCCCTGCTGGAGGATGTGGGCCGCGTCGTTCGTCTTGAACAGCACCAGCTCACCGTTGCGCGCCGCCGAGTCGTGGCGGACGCTGACCAGCGCCAGGCCGTCGTGGAACGCCGACGCCACCGGCGCGCCCTGCAGGGCATGTCCCACCAGGGCCGCCAGGGGGGCGTCCGTCACGCGGAAGAACTCCACGCCACGCGAGAAGGGCGCGCCCTTGGGCAGGCCCGTGGCGCCGACGATGCCCAGCCCCTCGCCGTCCACCGCCAGGGCGGACAGCCGGGTGCTCTCACCCGAGCCACCGAAGGGCTTGTAGGGCGCGCGGGAGGGCCGCATGCCGGCCTCCACCTGGACCACGGGCGTCGCCTTCGGGTTGCCCGACAGGTCGCTCGCGAGCGCATGGAGCGTGATGGCCTTGCCGGCCATCGGCGTGGGCACCAGCCACGAATAGCGGTACTGGGGCCGGTTCGCGCTGCTCGTCACCGGCACCACGGAGGCGCCGACCTGCTCGGACACCGGCTGGCCGGCGACGTTGGTGTAGGCCGCGTGGAAGGCGACCTCGTGGATGCCGGCGTTGTCCTCGGCGAAGGCGGACAGGAGCAGCGGGTCGCCTTCGGTGACGACGTCCAGGTGCGGCGGGTCCACCAGCTCCACCTCGGGAACGGTGGTGTCGGGGATGGTGCCCACCTTGCGCTCGGGCGTCTCCACCTCCTGCCCCGCCTTGTCCACCGCCACGGCCTTGATGAAGAACTCACGGCTGCCGCTGCCGATGGGCGCCACGAAGCTTCCCACGTAGGCATGGGGACGGCCGGGGATGCCCGCGGGCGTCAGCGCCGTGGCCACCTTGCGGCCGTCCACGAAGAACGACACCGCCTCGATGCCGCTGTCCACGTCGAAGGCGTTGGCCTCCAGCCGCAGCCGCGCGCCCGCGAAGACGGTGCCATCGGGCTCCGGCCGCGTCAGCTCCACCGAGGGGAGCTGGTCCGCCACCACGCTGAACGCGATGGGCTCCGACTGCGTCGCCTGTCCGGCGGTGTCCACCGCGCGAGCGGCGATCCACAGCCGCTTGCCCACGTCCGCCGGGTCCGCCACGTGGATGTGCTCGAACGGGAGCTGGAAGCGGCGCCCCACCTCGGCCAGCTGGTCTCTGGCGGGCCCCACCAGGAACGTCACGTAGGACACCGCGACGTCGTCGCCCGTCTCGGTCGCGAAGGTGCTCGGCAGCTTCGCCACCACCTTGAACGGCGGGTTTCGCAGCGACACCGACGGCGGCTTGTCGTTGATGGCGCTCACGGTGACCACGTCCGACGAGGTCCGGTTGCTCAGGTCCACGGCCCGGGCGGTGAAGCGCAGCGGCACGCTCACCCCGGCCTCCGTCACCAGGTTCTTGGGCACCAGGTAGGAGAAGCGATACGGCGGCGCGGGGACCTGGGCCAGCTGCGTCTCCGCCCCGTCGCCTACCTTCACGAAGAACGTCACGCTCGCCACGCCCACGTTGTCCTCGGCGCGCGCCTCCACATCCATCCGCAGGCCGGACACCATCGCCGAGCCGTTCGCCGGGGACACCAGCTTCACCACCGGGTCCTGCGTGTCCGCCTTCGCCTGCACCGTCACTTCACGCGCCTGGACCGTCCTGCCCGACGAGTCCCGCGCGTTGGCGCGAATCGTCAGGTGACGCCCCGCCGAGCCATGCGGCAGCGGGACGCGGAAGGAGTACGGACGGGTGGCGCTGGCGAAGCGCAGCGGCCCCTCGACCCCGCCCTCCACGGTGACCTCCACGCGCTGGACCTCGACGTCGTCCTGCGCGGCCACCAGCACGGCGAAGTCGCGGCCCTCGGTGACGATGGCGCCATGCGCCGGCTGCGCGATGGCCACCGTGGGAGGCTGGTCGCCCACCACGGAGAGCACCACCGTCTGCGAGCTCACCTCATGCCCGAAGCTGTCCACCGCGTGGCCGCGCAGGCGCAGGGTGCCCCCCGTCGACGCGGGCACCGGCACCAGGAAGCGGAACGGCGGCTGGTTCAGCGTGGCGACGGGCGCCGTCTGGTCATCCAGGTAGAGCGACACGGACGTGACGCCCACGTCGTCCTCCGCCGAGAGGATGACCGGCAGCGGGTTGTCCGCGACCACGGTGGTGCCATCCGACGGGGAGAGGATGGCCAGCGCGGGCTCGCGGTCCCTCACGATGTCGATCTGCTGGTACTCCAGCTCGCCCTGGTTGCCGGAGACGTCACGGGCGCGCGTGGCGATGAAGTACGGGACCAGGTCCAGGCCGCCCAGCTCCGAGAGCCTCGGGACGGAGTACTGGAAGGTCACCACCGGCGAGTACACGTCGAACGGCGAGCCGGGCAGCCCGTTCTCCGACGGGAAGCCTCCGGCGACGTGGATGAGCTTCAGACCCTCCGCGCTCGGGCCGGCGTAGATCTCCACCCGGTCCACGAAGGCGTTGTCGTGCGCCTGCACCTGGATGAGCACGGGCGTGTTCTCGATGACGTCGCGGCCCAGGCTGGGGCGCAGCACGTTCGCCACCGGCAGGGCCGTGTCCTCGGCGATGCGGATGCGCCGCTCGACGGAGGAGCGGTTGCCCTCCAGGTCGCGAGCCTCGACGCGCAGGAGCACGTGGCTCTCCGTGCGCGTGGGGTCCAGGCGCACGAAGCCCGGGGGCAGCGACAGCAGCCCGCGGAAGATGCGGAAGCGGGAGATGTCCTCGGGCGCCACGCGCAGGGCCGCGAGCGTGTCGCGCACGGTGACGTCGGCGGCGACGGGGTTGCCCTCCGGGTCGAAGAGCGTGGGCACCACGGTGCCGTCGCGCTCGGCGAGCTGGAGCGCGGGCTTGCCGTTGACGAAGAACTCCACGCCCGTCACCTTCGTGTCGTCCGCGGCCAGCGCGCCCAGGCGCAGCTGGATGCTGCCTTCCACCAGGTAGGCATCCGCCGCGGGCTCCAGGAAGGCGAGCTGGGGCGCGCGCGGCCTGCGGCTCTCGATGACCAGCCGCGCGCTCTTCTCCTGGTTCGCCGTGTCCTTGACGGTGAGGGTCAACACGGTGGGCTGGCCATCGGCGCCCATGGGCGGCGTGAACTTCACGCTCAGCGACCTGCTGCCCGTCACCGCCGGCGTGAAGGGCCGCGTATCCGGCAGGCCGTCTCCGTAGGTCGTGGTGACGGAGGCCACGCCCACGTCGTCCTTGACGGTGAAGTGCAGCGTCGCCTCCTTGCCCTGCAGGAGGCTGACGAAGCCGTTCTCCAGCTCCGCGCGGTGGATGGTCTCCCCCGTGGCCACCAGCCGGTCCAGCTGGAGCGTCGGCGCGGCGTCGGGGACGATCTGCACGAACACCGGATGGGACACGGCGTCGTTGCCCGCGCGGTCCGTGACGAGCGCGTCGAGCTTGACGGGCCCCAGCGTCGTGCGCTGCAAGGTGAGCTCCACGTCCTGCGAGGTCCCCACCAGGAGGGTGTCGCCCTGGGGCTCACCGTTCACCAGCAGTTGGACCTTGGCCAGGCTCGCGTTGTCCGCGGCGCGCAGGCGCACCTTGAAGGGCTGGCCCGTCACCGCCGAGGCGCCCTCCCCCAAGCCGACGAAGGCCACCGTCGGGTCCACCGTGTCGGGCACCACCTTCAGGACGCGAGCGTCCTTCGCCACCACGCCCGCCGTGTCCACCGCGACGGTGGTGAGGCGCGCGTCCGTGGCCGTCCACGCCGCCGGGATGCGGAAGCCCGCCTGGCGCGCGCTCAGCTGGCCCGCCGTGAGCGTCGCGGACAGCGGGTCCACCGTCAGGCGCTGGCCAGCGGCGGCCACGCGGACCTGGTGCGGCTGGCCGGACTGGTAGCGCAGCGCCAGCTCGGAGACCAGCACCGGGCGCGAGTCTCCACCGACGGCGTGCAGCGACACGAGGACCTGCTCCACGTCCACCGCGTTCTTCGGGAAGCCGAGGTCCACCTCGTACAGGTTGCCCGCGTCGAGCGTGAGCACGCGCGTCTGCGTCAAATCACCGGAGGGGAACAGGGCCTTGAAGGCCGCCAGCTCCGCCTGCGCCTCGGTCGACAGCTGCGTCTTCGGCCGCAGGTGGTAGGAGACGTGCGCCTGGGCACCGTGCGAGTCCGCGGCGACCTTCAGGCGGAGCTGCCCCGGGCCGTTGTCCGAGGGATGGGCCGCGTGCGGCGTGACGCGCACCGCGCCGTCCTCACCCGTCACCACGAAGGTGAACGGGGTGCCCGCCGACGTGCCGCTCCCGGGCTGGGCGCCGAAGGTGAGCGTCGCGCTCGACACCGCGTGGTTCGACAGCGAGAAGGGCACCTGCGGCGTGCCCGTGAGCAACGGGGCATCGAGCGCCAGGCCCGTGGCCGTCGCGGACTTCACCTCGGAGGTGGAGGCGACGAGCCACGCCGCGCGCAGCCCCACGTCATCCTGGAGCTCCATCGAGCCCGTGTAGCGCTGCTCCTCGATGAGGTCCCCGCTCGCGGGCGACACCCAGCGGACGACGGGCGCCGCGTCGGGCACCAGCAGGCACGAGTAGCCGGACACCGTGGTGCGGCCCAGCGTGTCCGTCGCCGTGGCCTCGAAGCTCACCGTGCGCGACGCGCCGCTCGTCAGCGTGGGCATCACGAACGGACCGCTCAAGCTCACCGAGGCCGCGGGCAGCGTCCCCGGCCGCTGCTCGAGCCCCTCGATGCCCTCGGGCTCCTCCAGGCCATCATCGAAGCTCACGGCGAGCGACTGCACCGCGCTGTCGTCGGACGCCTGCGCCTGGAGGGTGACCTCCGAACCGGACACGCACGTCTTCGCGTCGGGCACGCCTCGCAGCGAGATGCGCACCACCGGCGGCAGCTTGTCCTCGGGGGTGATGATCTCGAACTCGACCTTGGACGTGTCGGTGGGGTTGCCGGCCGGGTCATACGCGCGGGCCCAGACGACGTGCTTCTCGGGCGCGGTGTTGGACGGGTCCGTGCCAGTGCGCTGGACGGGAATCGTCCCCGAGTAGGTGCCCACGTAGCGCCGGCTGACGAGGATGTCGCCGGGGCCCTGCGGGTTGGGGGCGCGGACCTCCTCGAAGTCCTCGTGGCTTGCGCGCAGGTAGTCCTTCTGCGGCTCGGGCCGGATCTCGACACCGTCCAGCACCACGGCGACGCGCGAGACGCGCACGTCGTCGGAGACATCCACGCGCAGCCCCAGGCTGCTGCGGTTGGCGACCTGCAGGGGCTGCGTGGCCGTGCCGGGAATCGGCGACAGGAGCAGCGCGGTGGGGTGCTCCACGTCGTCGATGACGTCGAGCAGCACGTCCTCGTGGCCGAGCTGGGGCACGGGGCTCACGTCCTTGGCGACGACCCCCACCGAGCGCTCGGACGCGGGCGTCGTCGACGTGACGATGGGCGCGCGCACCACCAGCTTCTGCTGGATGGCCGTGTTGACCGGACCGATGAACGGCTCCAGCGTCACGCCGCCGGAGCGACCCGCGACGCTCGCCACGCCCTCGTCGTCGGACACGGTGAAGGTGATGGTGACGTCCTGGCCCTCCTTCACCACGGAGCTCGGCGCGGGCAGCATCAGGTTGACCACGGGCGCGGTGTTCTCCACCGCCTGGAGCACCAGCCGGCGCTCCGCGGAGCGGTCCCCGTCATCCACCACCTCCGCGCGCAGCCGCAGCGGATGGCCCGCGTACGCGGCCGGCACGTCCAGCTTCCACTTGAACACCTGGTACAGCCCCTCTTCCGTCCCGGCGTTGACGGAGCCCACCGGCGACTCGGGAGCGTCCGGGTTCTTGGGCTGGAGGGGGTCCTGGAGGAAGAGCCGGGCGTTCTTGACGTGGACGTTGTCCGTGGCGACCACGACGACGTCCACGCTCCGGTTGGGGCCCGCGAACACGCGCGTGCCCTCGGCGGGGCTCCGGAAGGCCACCATGGGCGGCTCTTCGTCCGCCTTCACGTCGAGCGTGAGGCTCACCGTCTTCGTGTTCTTCTCGTTGTTGCTGTCGGTGACCTCGGCCTCCAACCGCACGCTCCCCGCCGTCGAGGGCAGGCGCAGGTCGAAGCGGTACGGCGGCAGCGTGGCGACACCGGCGGAGTGGCGCGCGGCGCCGCGGTACTCGAAGAGCTCCACCCTGGAAACGGCGACGTCGTCCTCGGCGTGGAGGACGATGGGGACGAGCGTGTTCGCGGTGCCGACGAAGCCGGGGCTCGGACTGAGGAACTCCACGGTGGGCGGAAGGTCCCCCTGGAGGGTGACGGTGTGGCTCACCTCGTCGTGATTGTCCGAGGTGTCGTAGGCGCGCGCGGTGAGCTTGAGGCTCGTCTTGGGGACCGCGCCGTCGAAGAAGTGCTCGGTGGGGATGACGGTGTAGCTGATGAACGAGCCGGGCACGCCCGCGTTGTCGCCGGGTGAGGTGTCGGTGAAGACGGGCGTGTTGAGCTCCTCGCCCAGGAAGAGCTCCACGCGTTTGGCGCCCACGTCGTCGAAGCCGGCGATGGTGACGAGCAGCCCCTGCGAGTTGGGCACCTTCACCAGGTGCTGCGGCGTGAGGATGTTGACCTTGGGCTTGTTGAGGTCCGGGCGAATCACCACGTCCACGTGGTGGCTCTCCCGCTCGTGCCCCTGAGCGTCGCGGGCGGTCGCGATGAGGCGATAGGTGGTGGCCGTCGTCACCACGGACGTGCGCCACGTCACCCGGTAGGGCGGCACGGAGGACTGGCCCACGGGCACGCCGTTCACCTTCCACGTCACCTGCGGCGCCTCGCCGCTGTCATCCGAGGCGGCGGCGGTGAGGAGCACCTGCGTACCCCCCACGTACGAGTCCGTGAAGGTGGGCGTCTGGATGGCCACGTTGGGCGGGCCGTCCTGCACGACGACGGCCTCGAAGCCGACGCGGCGCTCGAGCCCGCCATGGTCGATGGCCTGAATCTCCACGCGAGGCCGACTGCCCGCGGAGCCCGCGGGCGGCGTCCACAGGAGCCGGAAGTTCTGCGAGCCCTGCGCGGTGCCGCCCTGCCCTCCTTCGTCCAGCCGCGTGGTGGCCACGGCGTTGCCGTTGACCAGCAGCGCCACCTTGACGCCGAAGGACAGCGCGTCGTCCCCCACGGTGCCCTCGACGGCGAGCGGCACCTTCTCCGTCACCTCCACCGTGCTGCCCAGCGGGGCGCGCCGGGTGATGAGCGGAGGCGCGTTGCCGACGATGCGCACGAGGACGGCGGAGCCCTCCGCGGTGGCGCCATGGCGGTCCACGGCGATGGCCTTGATGGAGGCGCCCGTGCCCGCGCTCCCCGGCGGCGGCACGTAGCTCACCTCCCACAGCGGGACGGCGACGATCTCCTGCGGCACCTTGTCGGGGACGGGGCGCAGCTCGATGCGGGCCGTCGAGGATGAGCCCACGGGGGCGCCGTCCACGGTGAAGCGCACGACCTGGAAGTCGAGCGGGGACAGCGTGCCGGACGTCCAGTCGCCGCTCGTCACCCGGAGGATGTGCGGGATTCCCTCGATGAGGTTCGCGCCGGAGACGGGCTGTTCGTAGACGACCTGTCGGGTGCTCGGGCCCGGGGGCGCCGTCACCTTGACCTGGAGCACAGCCGGCGTGGACTCCTGGTCACCGGAGTCCACGGCGATGGCGGACAGCTTGAAGGTCGCCCCCACGTTCGGCGGGGCCTGGATGCGCAGGGTGTACGGCGCGGTGTCGTCGATGACGGTGGGCACGCCGTTGACGAGGAAGCTGACGTGCTTGACGGCCACGTCGTCGGAGGCCACGGCGCGCAGCTCCACGCTTGCGCCGGCGGCGATGGAGGTGGGGCCGGACAGGCGCACCGAGGGGACGCCGTCCTTCGCCTCGACGCGGCGGGTGTCCGTCCACGGCTCGTTCTCCGAGGTGAGGTGGGTGGCGGTGATGGTGGCGCTGCCGGGGGCGAGCGAGGTGACCTTGCCCTCGGAGCTGACGGCGACGATGGCCGGGTGCGAGGAGCTCCAGGTGGTGCGCAGGGTGCTCGGGGTCAGGTCGATGACGCGGCCGGTGACGGGGTGGTCCAGGCGGCCCTGCAGTTGGAGCTGGAGGCTGTCCTTCACGCGCGCGAGCGTGACGGTGTCCGGGAGGATGCTCACGCCCGCGATGCGCGAGGGGTCCGTGACGATGACGGGGACCTCGCGGGTGCGCTCGGCATACGTCACCTTGATGGTGGCCTCGCCCTGCGCGAGCGCGATGACCTCACCGGACTGGGTGACGGCGACAACGGCGGGCTTGCTGGACTCGTAGAGGACGCCGCGGCGACCGCCGGAGAGGTCCGCCTGCCCGGCGACGGCGAAGTTGCCGAAGACCTTGAGGTCCTCGCGCTGGCCCACCTGCTCCAGCAGGAGCGAGCTGGGCTGGACGGTGATGTCGACGAGCGGATCGAAGGACGTGGAGCTGGTGAACTCGACGGCGGAGGTGTGGACGGTGCGGCCGAAGGGGTCCTGGAGGGCGACGTCGGCGATGACGACGCCGTCGGGGGGCAGCCTTCCGTCGGTGGTGGGGATGAAGAAGCTGATGCGGCCGGGTGTGGCGACGTGGGGACGGCCGACGAGCCGGCGCGCGGTGACGAAGGCCTGGGCCTCGGCCTCGCCGAGGTCACCGTGCACGGTGCGCAGGGCGAGCGCGGAGGCGCCCATCATGGAGAGCTCGGCGGAGGCGACCTGGCCGGTGTAGGCGACCTGCAGGACGATGCCGCCCGCGGTGGCGTCGGAGCGGACGGTGACGGGCGTGGCGGCGAAGCCGGGCGGGCTGCCCTTGGCGTTGAAGGTGGTGACGAAGGGGGTGCCCGGAACGGAGTCGGACCCGATGGGCGTGGCGGTGACCTTCAGGGCGCCGTCGTCGGGGAAGGCGACCTTGAGGGGCACGAGCACGTGGAAGGGCACGGCGCCCGCGAAGTCACGCTCGACCCGGAGGTTGGAGGTGGCGACGAAGGAGCCGTGGGAGTCCGAGGTGCCCTCGAGGGTGACGAGGACCTGGGAGACCTGTTGCTCGATGTCGAAGCCGATCTCGACACTCTGGGCGCCGGGGCGCAGAGGCGCGAGGGGATAGGCCGCCGTCACCACGGGGGGCTCCGCCCGGGCCACCAGAGCGAACCCCAGACACAGCACCGTGAGCACCGCGCGAACACCGCTCCAACCCTGACTGTTCACAGCCCCTCCCACCGACGAACCACGAACTCCGGAACCCCCACCTGCACGCCGCCCACTTCCCGACAATCGAGACGCACCTACCCACATACGGGGCCACCCATTAATTGAGGTCGTCAGGCCTTCCGCTTTCCCTCACGGGAGCGGGAATCGAGGCGCGCGGACACACCTCCGGCGTGGCGTCGCGGGTCAACCGCGACTGCGTTCACGCCTCGGGGCTCTCGAGATTCTTCAGCGCGGAAGCGCCCGTTCAGGGCTCGCCTTCACGAACCAAGAACGCGCCGCCGGACGAAGACATCGCATACCGGCCGGAACAGACGGGACAACGGTCGCTGACATGGCCGACACCATGCTTCTCACAGCGGCCGGTTCCGTCCCGCGGTGCGTAATCCAGCGCCGTGACGGTGCCCGAGCCTTCATTGCTCGCGCAGGGCCCCTGCCCAGACCAACACCGCCGTCAAAGGAATCGCGCGACACGCGTCGCATCGTGAACCAGGACCATCAATGGCCCATCGAACACCGACCCGTCTTCTCCTCGCCTTTCGAAGAGCACGACCCACTCGTCCGGCATCCTGGGGTGCTTTCTCACCAGGGGATCTGGCTTCAACTCCCGCCCCAGTTCTCGACGGATGAACGCACCCGCAATCTCGGCCACCTCTTCCGCATTCAACATTCAAGCGCCTCTCGAACTACCAGGTCCCGAGCTTGTCGGACTCTTCCGCCGTCAACCCTCGCCCACCATATCCTCCGCTGCCCTCAATATAGTTGAGCGCATGGCGTCGCTGGTCTTCATTGAAGTGCGTGCGCCACTTGTTCGACCGCGAGAGAACATCGAACACACGCTGCTCGGTGGGCCATCCGCTGGCGATGTTCCGTGGCAGCTTCAGGAACGCATCGCGCCCCACCTCGTTGTAGTGCATCCAGTGGGCCAGCTCGTGCCAGACCTCATACTCCGTGGGATTGCTGCGCAGGTAGATGATAGGACGCACGGACTCATCAGGGCTCACCCAGAACCCACCTGCCTTCTTGTCGGGCAAGAACTCGTCCCCAACCATCAAGTCGACCTCGCGACCCTCCTTGTTGAGATAGGCCCTGAGCCGCTCAATCCGCTTCTCGCCGTAGAGGCGGCCACCCAAGCGGGTGCCCTCGAAGACTTCGTCGGCCATCTCACGAGGCGCGACACTCTTGACGCCACTCAGTCCGAACCTCTTCCGCAACCGCTCGAAGCGTTTGGTGGAAAGCCGGCTAGAGACACCTGCGGGGATGTAGTCCATCACAGGCCCCGCTGCGCCACTTCGATAGCTCTTGGCCCCGGTGCGAACAAAGCGTCCGGCTCTTCCAACCCCGACGACCTGAGCCGCGCCATCAACCTCGGCCATCGTCAACCCGAGGGATGGCATGAACGCATCCGCGTGAGACAGAAGCCCGATTGTTCCAAAGCCCGCCGTCACGGCATTGAACGCCACGCCTTCGGCCGTGACGTTGCCGGTCAGGCCATACTCCGAAACAGTTCCTGCCCCTGTCTCGACCAGCCACACGCCAGTGGCGGCCGTTGTCCCCGAGATGCTCCCAGCTTCAACCATTGCAAGAGCGATCGGCGGAGCCGCAAGAGAGATCCCCACGCCCACGGCAAGGAAAGCCCCCTGGACGCTCTTCTGGAGTTCCCGCTGCCGCTCCTCCTCCATCCGCTCATAGGGCCCGCGGAAATCGGTCAGATCACCTTGGTGGAAGGGTGAGGAGCCCCAACGTCCCGACAACGCCAGGCGCGCTTCGCACGCAGTGTGGCTCTCTCCGCTGTAGCAAGAGGACCGACCATCGGGGTCCGTGAATCGGGTCGGATTGGCATTGCCATAACCCCAGGGCTGCATGCCCATGGGAGCATTCAGGTACGCCTCCGCGCCCACGGAGTCCTCGGACAGGAACCGTCCGGTCCTTCCGTCGTACCAGCGCTGCTGGGCATAGGTGAGCCCCGCCGCCGCGTCCCATGCATGCCCCGTGAAGCCGACACTGGACTGGTTCTCACCCGGGACATGGCCCGCCCGGTATCCACCCCAGGCATCGAACCGGGACTGCGTCGTCAGGTTTCCGGTCCCGTCAACGCGCCCCACCGCGCTGCCCAGTCCATCGTGGACGATGCGCTCTCCACCCGAAGAGAGCGTCAGTCCCGCGAGCACCTCCTGGTGCAGCCGCGTGCCCCCGACAAGCTGCTCCTCGACGAGCTGCTCCCCCGCCCACACGTAGCGGGTGGTGCCCGAGGACGTGGTCCTCGACCGCCGCAGGCCGTCGTAGCCATAGCGGTACTGGGTCGCCGTCGTCACCGGCGGCGCACCGCCAACACCGGGCTTCTGGTCGCGGACCTGGGCCAGCCGCCCCTCCGCATCCCAGTCGTAGTTCGTCACGTCCGTGTCCGAGCGCTTCTCGCGCCGCACACGTCCCGAGCCATCCGTGAAGTACTCCGCCACGCGCTGTCCGCTCGAAAGCGCCTGGTCATCGATGGACTTCAGTCCACCCGCGCCGTCGAAGCCGTACACCAGGCGCCGTTGCGCCCCCGACGCCAGGTCGTACCCTTCCGTCGACAGCGAGCCGGAGTGGCTCGTGGCGAACCGCGCCCCCAGCCGCGTTCCATCCGCCGCGAGCCTGTACAGCTCCGCCGCGCCACCCGGGTAACGGACTCCCGTCAGCCGGTCCGCCAGGTCATAGCCATACTCCGTCGGCTCGTTGACCAGGGCGCCCAGCGCGTCCGGGCGTCGAGCGTCCTCGCGGATGCGATTGCCGCGAGCATCATAGGTGTACTCGAAGGCAAGCCGCGGCGCGCTGGGCGACTGGCTGCACTCCACATCCATCGCCACCGTCGTGGCCCGGACCGACGTCAGCCAACCACGGCCGTCGTAGCAGTTGCGCTCGACGAGTGAGCCGTCCGCGATACGCGAGAGCCGACTCCCACCCGGCTCCCACGCCACGGTGCGCTCGCTCTGCTGGACGCCATCGACGCGCATCCGCACGGCGTTGATGCGAGCCAGCGCGTCGTAGCCGAACTCCTCCTCGAGCCGAGCCCCATCCGCCGCGCGACCCGACGTGCTCCGGTGGAGCAGATCGCTCCCCGTCACATACGTGAAGTCGACCCGGTCATCCTTGTCCGTCGCGTGGTCCTTGCCGCGCTCGAGCCACTCGATGCGTCCGCGTCCGTCGTAGCTGAACCGGTTCAGCACGTTCCCGCTACCACGCGTCTCGTGCGCCTGCACCAGCGAGTCCAGCGCGTCGTAGGCAAAGGCCACACGGCTGATGTCCTGCTGGTCCTCCGACGAAGCCCCAGCGGTGATGGCCTTCCAGACCGGCCGTCCCCGGCCATCCACCAGCGTCTCGGTGATGTCCCAATCACTGCCACCCGACGTTTCCGAGTTGCTCGGGCTCGTCGAATGAACGACGCCGTTCACCCACGACGACACCCACTCGGAGGTCCCGCGCTTCCGCTTCGTGCTCCGCCCCAGGTAGTCGTACTCGAACGACTCCGAGGGCACCCCACCCGAAGGCCGCTGGATGGCCGTCAGTCGCCGCGCGGCGTCGTACTCGTAGTTGAAGGCCGCGAGCCCCGGCGGCGTCACCCGGCGCACTTCACCGAACGGGCCGTTCTTGTACTCCCACGCCTCCGCGGGCTTCGCGGGGTCCTTCCACACCTTGGCGAGGAAGCCACCCGCGTCGTAGGAGAGGTTCGTCTCCGTCGACTCGCCGCCCTTGCCGAACCACTCGCGCACCAGCAGGCCACGCGGCCCATAGAAGTACGCCCGCACGCGCTCGGCCGGGTCCGTCACGCTCTTGAGCCGACCGTCCTGCCGGTACGCCAGGTGGGTGGGCTCCGAGTCCGCGCCAGTGCCCAGGACGAGCTCGGTCAGCAAGCCCTGCTCGTACGTGTAGCGCTTCGACGGCTGCCCCGCGGGCTGCTCGCGGGCAATCAGGCCCACGGCGTCATAGGCCCAGGTGTCCGTCAGCCCGCCCTGCGTCCGGGACTCCATCTGTCCCAGGCCGTTCGTCTCCACCTCGAACTGCCGCGAAGGCAGCGTGACAGGCGGCGAGGCGCTCATCGTCCCCGTCTGGAGCACCGTCACGGTGCGCCCCATCCACGGCGACTTCGTCACGTACTCATACGAGTCCGAGCCCCGCTGCCAGTGCTCGCGCGCCTCCAGCGAGCGGCCCCGGTCATCGAACTTCTTGTGCTCGAACGTGAGCACCGTCGGAGAGCCCGTGCCACCCGCCGTCTGCTCCGTCGTCACCTGCTTCTGCAGCCACGGTCCCGCGTAGCTGTACGTCGTGGTCCGGGTGTTCCCGCTCGTGCTCGTCCCGCCACCGGCGACTTCGAGCTTGTCCTCGCGCACCTCCTTGAGGACCTGGTAGCGCGCGTTGAAGTAGCGATAGGTCTTGTACCCGAGCGGGTCCGTCTCCACCGTCGCCGAGTCCGGCACCGAGCCATCCGCGCCCGGCTTCCCACTCAACCCATAGTCATACGTCCACGTGGCGCCGACGGTGTTCTCCCCCGCGGCCACCAGCTCCTTGCGCGAGAGCTGTCCGAAGGCGTCGTACCGGTAGCGCCAGTCCACATCGGGATGCGGCCCCACCTGGCGCACGGTGCGCCCTTCCCCGTCCACGAAGAGCTCCGTGACGGCGGCGGGGTTGGCCGCGTCCCCGGGCTCGTTCTTGCGGTAGAGGTTGCCCGCGGAGTCGTAGTGGTACGTCGTCGTCTCGGTACCCGACGCATCCGTCGGCACCACCTCGGTCAGCACCTGGCCCCGAGGGTTGTATGTGTAGCGCCACCGGGAGACCTGCCCCGAGAGTGTGCGGGACTGCTCCACCAGCCGCCCCGCCAGGTCGTAGTACTCCTCCTCCACCTCGGTGCGCGGCGTCCCGCCGCCCGGCAGACCGATGGTCCGCGTAATCGTCACCTTCCGGCGGTTCTCGGAGGAATGCGTCCCGTCCTCGTAGCGACGCGTCTCCACGAGCTGCAGCGGCGCCGAGCCCGTCGCCATCGTCCGCGTGTAGCGCGTCTGGCGACCGAGCACGTCGCGATACTCGAAGTGCTCGTCCGTCTCCATGACGTGGTCCTGCTGCCGCGTCACGCGCCCCAGGTCGTCATAGTCCGTGGTGACATCGACGCTCGTCGCCGCGCCCCCCGCGAGGTTCGTCTTCGTCGAGCGCACCTGTCCCAGCGCGTCCGGAGCGATGTCCAGCACATGGCTGGAAGCGCTGTTGCCGAACGAGCGAGACACCACGTCGCCCTGGAAGTTTCGGCGCCACTCCTCGGTGCTGGCATCTCCGCTCAGTCCGTCCGCGCCGGTGTAGTCCCAGTACACGGGCCGACCCAGGAAGTCGTGACCGATGCGCGTCACCAGCCCGTTGTGGTCCGTGATCTTCCGCGCGCTCCCGTTCGTGTCGAACTCCGAGAAGCTCTTCTCCACCGCCGTGGCGGGGCCGGTGGTCGTCCCGGCGTTGACGATGCGCACCGCCAGCAGGCGACCCGACGTGTCGTAGTCGTACTCACGCTCCACACCCGACGCGTCCGTCGTGGAGACCCACCGGCCGTTGCGCAGGTGCCGCTTGCGCACCGCGATGGCCTCATGGCCGGGAGCGCCGTAAGGCGTGCGCTCCTCCTCGAAGAGCCCGCGCGTCGACTCCTCGCCCTCCGTCACCTCCCAGGTGTCCACCGTGCGAACGGGCGCGGAGCCATCCAGGTGCTCGGTCATCGTCACCCGACGGTTCGCGGGCGTGTACGTGTACGTCCAGGCCCAGCCCTGCGTGGGCGACAGCTGCACGCGGTGACGGGTGACACGGCCCAGGCTGTCGTAGCTCCACTCCTCCCAGGTTCCGGTCTCCACCTCCGTGAGCTTCGTGACGTGGCCGAAGTCGTCGTACGTCAGCTCACGCGTCAGCGTCCCCAGCCCCAACCCATCCGTGGCATTCGGGTTCGTCACGACGATGCGCTGCGACAACCCCAAGGCGTTGGGGTTGCTGTACGTCGTCACCTGTCCCTGCGCGTCCGTCTCCGACTCGAGGACGCCCGAGCCGTCCGTCTTGAACCGCCGCGTCCCGGTGTTGCGCGCCGTCGTCCCGTTGCTGTTGGTGACGGTGACCCCCTCCACCTGCCCCTGAGGGGTGACGCGCGTGGTGAGGGACTGCGTCCCCGTCGTGGCGGGGGTGATGCGCTGGTCCGGGATGCCGAACTTCTGGTTGGCCGGGTTCGGGAACGTCTGGCGGACCACCTCCGCCTGGGTGCCGGGGGCGATGGGCCCCTGGTACTCGTTGCCCCCAGGCGCAGTCACCTTCAGCGACAGCAGTCGGTGCGACGCGTCGATGTCGTAGTCCAGCTTCGACTGGTTGGGCAGCGTCACCTCCTTCGGCGACACCTGTCCATCCGAGCGCCACACCGTCTTGTGTTCGTTGAACGAGCCCACGGTGACGCTCTCGGCGCTGCCGTAGCTCGTCAGGGTGTAGAGCACCTGCACGCCATCGGGCCGCGTCACCGTGCGGCTGCCGCCGCTCGCGTAGACGTACTGGTACGGCCGGGGCCCCTTGCCCGAGCTCGTCGCCGAGTCGATGACCTCCGCGGACTGCACGTGCTCGTAGGTGCGGGACGTCCCGCTGCTCGCGTAGTCGGCGACCCACTGGTCGTGGAACGTCGGCTCGCCCAGCACCGGCACCGGAACCGCCGTCACCTGGTAGCGCGCCGTGCGCAGCTCGTTGATCAGGCGCCACTTGTTGTACCCCGAGCCCGTCTCGGGCAGCGGCGCGTACTCGTACACCCACGCCTGCTGCGGCAGGCCCGTGCGCCGCACCGCGCGCCTCAGGTTGCCCCACTTGTCGTGCTCGAACTCCACCCGGTGGATGGCGTCGTCCGAGTCAGGCGCGTCCTCTGGGTCCTCAGGCAGGTGCTCGTTGCGATACACCCCTACCGCGGACAGCAACTTCAGTCCCTGCGTCCGCGCCAGGAGCTGGAGCTTCTCCGAGGCCTCGTCCTCGTCGATTTCCTCGTACTCGAACGCCAGCGACACATGCCCGGGCGTCCGCGTCACGCGCAGCACGCGGTCCGAGTCCTGCGCGTACGTCAGCGCCGTCCAGCCCTGCTTCGGGCTGTCCTGCCCCAACCCATCCGAGTACTCGGAGAGCACCCACCGGCGCTGCTCCGCGATGCCCGTGTCCAGCACAGAGGGCCGCAGGAACCGGAACACCATGCCCTGAGGCGTCACGAACTCCGCGCCCGCGCGCGTCACCGTGAGGCTGCCACCGTGCGACTTGTCCGTCCGGCAGTCGCTCGCGGACTGGTCCTGGCGAAGCACCGTCTCGCACCGGGGGAAGTCATACGACTGGCCGCTCAGGACGACGATGTAGCGCCCGAGCTCCTCCTCCACGACGAAGCCCTCGTACGCATGGGACCAGCCCACGCCCAGCGGCGTCATCTCGTTGCGCTGGTTGTTGAAGGTGCGCGAGAAGCTCACGGACTCCGCCAGGTGCGGCACGGAGAAGTCCTCGTGCGTGACGCTCAGGTGGCCACCGGCGAGGTTGACGTTCTCCACCACCGACTGACCCGCCGCACGCGCGTTGACGAAGCTGTAGCGGCCCACCGGCTCGCCCAGCGCCATCTTCACCGGCGCGCTCGCGCCGAAGATGCCGGGCTCCGGCTCCAGCACCAGGAACAGCTCCCGCCCGCTCGACAGCATGTCGTGCATGCGGCCCAAATCGTTCGACAGCGGCAGCGCGAAGCGGCGGGCGCCATTCGCCCCGGGCTTCGTCAAGAGGATGAGCGGCTGCTTGACGCGCGCATCGCCCTCATTCAGGTAGCGCACCACCTCGTACGTCCCGACGCCCGTGTCGGCGTTCCGGCTGTACTTGAGCTCCGCCGCCTTCAGCAGCGTGTTCGCGTTGCAGTCCGGCCCCTCGCACAGCCGGACGATGCCGTTCGTCATCGTCTCCGGTTCAATGGCGAAGTGAGCCATCGCCTTGACGGAGATGGGACGCGCGACCTCCGGTGACGCCAGGCTCGTCAGCGACGGGGACGAAGACGTCGCCCGCGCCATGGAGCGCTCCAGCGTGTCCTCGCTGCCCGCCGTCACGAAGTCCGTGCGCGGTGAGATTCCGTGGAAGTTGAAGCGGTACAGCACGTTGTCCGCGTTCCCGCTCAGGTACAGCTCGAAGTACAGGATGTCCGCAGCCGACAGCACCTCCGGCAGGAACTCCCCATCACACGTGCCGCGGATGCGGCCGCCCTCGATGACCACCGGGCACTCGATGCCGAAGTCGTCCGTGCCCAGTCGCAGGCGGTACTCACCGCTCACCGTGCCCGCGCGGCCCGGCACGTCCGGCTCCTGGAGGCCGTCGATGAGGAACTGGTACGCCAGGTCATCCTCGCTGGCCGAGGGCCTCGGCACACCCGTCAGCACCCGCCCTGCGTCCGGGCTTCCACCATCGGCGCCCGCCTCGTCACCCGGCCGGGCGCTCACCGTCACCTTGCCCAGCTCCAGCACGCGGAACTCGTGCTCACGGGCGCGGTCATACCGCTCCAGCGCCGAGCCATCCGACTCGCGGTGCCGGTAGACGTTCTTCAGCCCCACCGCCCACTTGGGCAGCTTGTCGGGGTTCGTCTCCGACTCCTCGTCGGGCTCCACCTCGCCGTCGCGGTTCTGGCACTCGCCGGGCTCGCAGAAGTTCGGCGGCGGCGAATTCACCTCGTCCGGCTGCAGGAAGCCGTCGTCGTTCCGGTCCCGCTCGTACATCGGGTGACCGACGACGTGCAGATAGTAGTTCGCGCGCGTCAGCGAGCTGAGCGACACCATCGCCCCGGACTCGTTCTGGTACGTCAGCGACGCCTGCACGGAGGCGGTGTGGCGACCCGGGCGCACCGGGAAGGCCACCACCACCGGCTGCTCCACCGCCGTCTGAGTCACCTGCACCAGCCGGCCCGCGAGCGGAGGGACACCCGGCGGCACGTCCACCACGCGCGGCGTCCCCGTGTCGCACCGTCCCTGCAGGCGCAGGGGCGACGTGGGCGGCAGCTCCGAGCAGAACTGCTCCAGCTCCTCGCCCGGCTCGCCACGGTCTCTCAGGAGGTCGGGCTCGCAGATGCCACCGTCGGCCAGGAAGCCCGCGTCCGTGCACTCGGAGCCAGAGGAGCCACCATCGCCGCCACCGGACGCGCCGGCATCCACCACGCCGCCATCCGTGTGCGGCTCGGGGAGCTGACGCACGCGCCAGTGCGTGGCCATCTGCAGGAAGTCATCGCGCGTCGTGGCCGCGCCGCCGTGCCGGATGAGCGTGGGGCGCATGGCGACCTGGACACCCTCGGGCGTCATGCGTCGGGCCACGCGGACATCGATCTCGGGCGGGAAGAGCTTCAGGTCCGCGGGGATGCCCAGCTCGGTCTGCGTGCACCGGGACAGCGTCATCGGCTCGCCCAGCTCCGTCACCTGGAGCGGTCCGCCGGCCTCGTCGTCGGCCTGGCATCCGCCGGTCTCCGTGCGGCTCACGCGGTTGATGGCCGGCACGATGACGGACGTCATGCCCGAGTAGCCCGTCGCGTGGTTCACCGCGAAGACCACCAGCCGGTCTCCCGGGTTCAGCCGCAGGGTGTTGGTGCGGTTGTCGCGGCAGTTGCCGTCGTAATAGCCCTGGTCCTCGGCGCTCAGCCCACCGGCATCCGCCCCGCCCAATTGCCTGTCCAGCTCACGGCAGCGCTCACGCGCCATCTGCCGGATGCGAGCCGCCGGGCCGGTGCGCACGCGCGCGTAGTAGCCGTGCGGCGAATCCTCCGTGGGGCCCTGCGTGCAGGCCACGCCGTTGGGCGTGCCCGCGGCGAACGTCGCGATGGGATGCTCCAGGTCATCGGCGCGGAAGAAGTGGACCTCCGTCGACTTCACGTCCTTGAGCGCGATGTCCGTGTACTCGCCCTGCACGGGCGCCTTCTGGCTGTGGGCCTCCGGGTCGCAGTTGAGGGCCAGCGGCTCGCCGTGGCGGTCCACGAACGTCAGCGCGCCGTACAGCATGCGCACGTCCACCAGGATGTCCGCGCGCGTCGTCCTGCCGGGGTACAGCCAGTACGTCTGCGAGCAGACGGGGAACTGGTTGAGCGTGGGCGTGTAGTGCATCACCCCGTCCTCGCCCAGGCGCTCCACCATGCGCGGGCCGGTGGGAATCTCGGTGCAGGAGATGCCCATCTCTCCGCCCATCAAGCCCGGCACGGGGATGCCGTAGCCGCCCGACTCACCCGTCGTGCCCGCCGAGCCGCTGCCGGGCCCCGTGAGCGTCACGCGCAGGTTCTTGAAGCGCACCGGGCTGTGGACCGCCTCGTCCCCGGCCTCGGAGAAGGTGTCCTCCAGCGTGCGCAGCCGCAGCTTCGCGCTCGCCGGGCCGCCATCGGAGGGCTCCACCACCAGCTCCGCCTCGAACTTCATCAAGCGGTGCGTGGACTTCGACTGCGCGGACAGCGTCAGCGTCGTCTTGCCCACGGGGAGCGCGACGCGAGGCGCCAGCGCGGCCTCACCCTCGCCCTCCGACTGCCAGGCGCCGGCGGTGGGCTCGGGCAGGTTGCCCGAGGGCCCCTGCGCCACGAGCTTGACGAGCACCGTCTCCGGATTCTCGACGTCATACGGGTCCGAGGAGACGAACTGCGAGCGGAAGTCGAGCGCCAGCGTGTACGGCATCGCCACCGTCTGCTCGGACGCGGGCTGTCCCACCGCGGGCAGCGCGGGCGCACGCACCTCCAGCTCGAGCTGCCGCTCCAGCGGCGCGCGCACCGAGCCCAGCACCGCGCCGGGCACGGCCATCCCGAGCATCGTGTCGAAGGCGTTGTACCCCGCCAGGTCCAGCCCACCGAGCTGGGCATGCGCCTGGGTCACCATGAAGTTCGTCATGAACTTCTTCCAGAGCGGCTCGGTCGGAGTGCTCCGCGGCCTCGAGCCCTGGAATCCCTCGCCCTCCTCCGTGCCCGCATCCGGCAGAGAGAGCCCCAGCGCCTGGGCGACGGCGACATGCTGCTCGTCGTTGAGCGGCACGTAGCCGATGAACTCCAGCGACGTGAGCCCCAGCGGCGCCAGCGGCTCCAGCGTCTTGCCGTTCGGCGACACCTGGGCGAAGCCCACGCGCTTGAGCACGTGGCGCTGCGGGTCATGTCCCAGCACCAGGGCCAGCCGTCCGACGGGGAGCTGGGCGCGGTTGGGGAACGTCACGGACACGGTCTTCTGCAGCCGCACGCCCGCGGGGCCTATCTGCCACAGCGCGCCGAGCGCCGCGCGTCCATCCATGGGCAGCGGCAGCGCATACGGCTGGAGCTCCGTGGCGGTGACGAGCCCACGCGTCATGCCGTCCTCGAAGAAGAGCCCATCCTCGGGCACGTCGATGTGCAGGTCGGGCTGACGGTCCGCGAAGCGCAGCGCCATGGGGTGCAGCGCGTCCACGACCTGCGCGGACGCCATGTCCACCGCGGTGAGCACCAGGGGCGCGTCCAGCGTGTCGGCCTCGTGGTTGACGAACAGGCGTCGACGCAGGCTCGGGTACGTGGCGCCCTCGGACGTCAGGCCGCCCTCGTACCGCATCACCACTTCCCCACCCCGGGGGCTGAACAGCGTCCAGTTGCCGTCGGGGCCCGTCACGGTGGAGAGGCTCGTCCCCTCCATCGCGACCTTCACCCCGGGCAGCGGGCGGTAGTCCGCGTCGACGACGTAGCCGCGCACGCGCGTGAGCGGCCTGCGCACCGTGAAGTCGCTGGAGAAGTCGCCCCCCATGCCCGGCGGAGTCTCGGGCGCCAGGCCCTGCTTCACCTCGACCGTCAGGCGGGCCCCTTCGGGGAGAGGATCTCTCGCGATGAAGGAGACCGTCTGGGAGCCCGGCACCACCGAGTAGCCACCCGGCAGCGGCGTGGACTGCCCCTGGACGCGGACGAGGAAGCGCTCCGACAGGCCCGTGCCCAGGATGGGCTTGTTGAAGGACACGCTGATGAGCGCGTCGGGTTCCACGCCCTGCTCACCGGCGCGGGGCGACACCCCCGTCACCACGAGCGGGGCCTTGCTCGCCTCCAGGTAGCGCACGGTGACGCTGGCCGAGCCCACCATGCCGCTAGCTTCGCCCTCGGGAACCTGGGTGTCCTCGGCGGTGACGTGGATGACGTTCTCCCCGTGGGACAGCGGCACCTCCGCCGAGTACACGTCCGTCGTCGACGTCACCGTGCTCGTGCCGATGCGCACCTCGCGCAGCGGCGCGGCGCTCTCGACGCGAGCGCGCACCGTCACCACCGCGTCCTCGGACTCCGAGCCCTGCGCGGGCTCGAGGATGGTGACGCGCGGCGCGCCCCCCCGGAGGGTCAGCTCCACGGACCGCTGGCTGCGATTGCCCACGACGTCGGACGCGGTGACGACCACCGGCGTCGGCGTGTTGGGGACCAGCTGCACGTACGCGCTGAACGCGCCCGCGATGACGCGCGCGGGGGTGCCATTGACCAGCACCTCCGTCAGGTGCCGGTCTCCGGCGGTGCCCTGCAGCAGGTAGGGAGAGCGTGAGAGGCGATTCCACGCCTCGGGAGGCGTGGGCTCGGTGAGCACCAGGTGCGGCGGCGTTCGGTCCACCGCCACGGCGCGCGTCTGGGTGTGGCTGCGCCCCCGGGCATCCGTCACCTTGAACTGGAGGTCGTGGTCTCCATCATCGAGCGTCAGCGCGCCCGTGAAGTCGCGCCCGTTCACCGCCACGCCAACGCCCTGCACGGTGACGCGCAGCGGGAGCGTTCCACCCTCGACATGACCGCTGACGACGAAGCGGGCGCCGCCGTACACGCCGCCCTCCACCGGCGCCTCGACCACCAGCATCGGGTCGGGCTCCACGCCGGGCCCCGCGTCCTGGGGCGAACCCTGGCCGCCACCATCCGGAGAGGCCGTCCCGCCATCACTCGACGCGCCACCGCCAGCATCCGGGCGAGCGCCCGCGTCCGGCGACCCACCGTCCGCCTCCGCGCGCGTGAGCGTGCGGACGACCTCCTCCGTGGCGCCATGGTTGTCGCGCGCGATGATGGAGATGGAGCGCGTCTGGCCCGGGGACAGCGACACGACGTGCGAGAAATCGCCCGAGGCCGAGACGGTCGCTGACGCGCCATCCACCGTCACGGTGACGGTGCCCAGCGGCTCACCAGCCTTGGCGTTGCCCACCACCGTCACCGTGGCCGTGGTGACGACCATGTCCTCCGCGGGCGAGGTGACGACGAGCGTGGGCTTCGTGGCGCTGACGCGGACGGTGCGGGACACCGTCTCCACGTGCCCGTGGGCGTCCGTCGCGACGAGCGTCAACGTGTTCACTCCGGCGGTCAGCGTCACGCGGTGGGAGAAGCTCCCATCCGACGCGAGCGTCACCGGGGCCCCGTTGAGGGTGAGCGTCACCGAGGACGCGTCCACGACGCGGCCGATGACGTCGGTGAACAGCTCCGCCACCTGGACATTGTCCTCCGGCGCGGTGACGATGATTTCGGGCTTCTTCGAGTCGCGAATCAGCGAGACGGCATGTCGGGTGACGTTGCCGGCCTGGTCGGTCGCGACGACCTCGAAGAGGTTCGTCCCCTCCACCAGCGCCAGCGACGTCCGATAGCGCCCGTCGCCGCCAGGGGAGAGCTCCGTGGCCCCCAGCTCCACCGTCACGTTCGACCAGGTGTCCGTCACCTGGAGCACCAGCTCCAGGCTCTCCTGGGGGGTGCTGGTGCCATCCGCGGGGCTCACCCGCGTCACCACGGGGGCCGAGCGGTCCACCGTGAAGTAGACCGTCCGCGAGTCCTCGTTGCCCAGGTCGTCCGAGGCGGTGACGACCAGCGTGTGAGGGCCCTCCCCGGTCACGGGCGTCCCACGCTCGAAGGGTGCGTCATCGAGCGTCGCGGACGCCGTCACCGTGCCTTCATCGGTGACGGTGTAGTTCGGCGTCACCGTCTCCTTCGTGATGAGACCCTCGGAGACACCCGTGATGGTGATGACCGGGGCCTGGGCGTCCACGCGGAATTCGCGCCGGACCTCCGTGCGGTTCTGCGCCTGGTCGAGCGCGACGGCGACGAAGACATGGGGCCCATGGGTGGTGATGGGGTCACCCGACGTGTACGGCGCTCCGTCCAGCGTCCCCGTCACCGAGAGGAAGTTCGCGTCGGTGGCGGAGAAGGTGATGGCCACCGGCGCGGCGTAGCGGCCCCCCTCCTCCACGCCCGTCACCGTCAGCGACGGGTCCGTCCGGTCGATGGTGAAGGTGTGCTCCTGCCGCGTGACGTTTCCGGCCTGGTCGGTGGCCTCCACGATGAGCGTGTGCAGCCGCTGCAGGGTGATGGGGTCACCACTCGCGATGGGATTCCCGTTGAGCGTGGCGGAGATCGACACGCTCGTGAGCGAGTCCGTGGCCTCGAACCTGGGAACCACCTCCTCGACATCCACCACGGGGCTGCTCGGCAGGCCCGTCACCGTGAGGACGGGGGGCACCGGGTCGAGGATGAAGTTCACCACCTCGCGGGAGAGGTTGAAGAGGTCGTCCTCGGCGGTGACCTCCAGCGTCAGGTTGCCCCAGATGGGTGTGGCATCCCCGCTGTTGAACGACTCGCCATTCAGCCGCGCGCGCACGTCGACGGGACCTCGCGAGTCATCCGTCGCGCTGTAGTGGATGACCACCGAGGACAGCTTGCTGATGAAGCCCTCGTGGACCCCGGTGATGGTGATGACGGGTCCCAGCGCATCCACGAAGAAGTTGCGCGTCACGATGGACGTGCGGCCGAAGCGGTCCTTCGCGGTGAGCTGGAACGTGTGGGCCCCATGGGCAGAGATGGTGGTCCCCTGCTCGTAGGGTGCGCCGTCGAGCGTCGAGACGACGGTGTCCAGGGTCAGATCCGTGACGCTGAAGAGGATGACGGCGCTGGGATACCGGCCGCCGTTCGCCACGCCGCTGACGGCCACCACCGGCGCCGTCCAGTCGAGGATGAAGTGGATCTCCCGGGTCGTCGCGTTGCCCGCGGCGTCCGTGGCGGTGACGATCAACGTGTAGGACCCCACCGTCGAGACGGTGGTGCCGCTGGTGAAGGGCTGGCCGTTCAGGGTCGCCACCACCGTGGGCGGCGTCCCTGTGTCGTCCGTGGCGCTGAAGGTGATGGTGAGCGGGACGTCGCGCTCCCATCCCGCGTCGACCCCCGAGACGGTGACGACGGGCGCCGTCGTGTCGAGGCGGAAGCTCCGCGTCACCGTGGTGGTGAGCCCCATGGTGTCCGTGGCACGGACGACGAGCGTGTGCGCGCCCTGGCTGGAGACCGTCACGCCGCTGGTGGCGGGGTTGCCGTCCAGCCACGCCTCCACGCGCGTGGCGCTCTGGTCCGTGACGACCCACGACAGCGTGGGCGGCACCTTCACCGAGGCGTCCGGCGCCACCCCGCTCACGACGATGGTCGGAGGCGAGGCATCTCCGGCGACCGCCTGACGGACCTGTTCCACGCGAGGCGCATCACTCGCGGCGGAGGTCTCGGGACGAGACCGCTCCTGGCCACACCCCAGCCACAAGCCGAGGAGGGCCACCACCCACACGCCACGACCATTCATGGAATTTATTCCTTGCCCGTCTGACTCGTGGCGACGGACGCGGCGGCGTCCAGACGCTCCGGGTGGGTCTTCACGGCAATGCGCTCACGAAGCTCCTTCATGAGCCGCGCCTGCGCGTCACGCCGCGCGTCCGACTCCAGCCGCCCCCGCGCTTCCTCGAAGGTCGGCACCACCGTCTTCATGTCCGCGACGGCCTCGAGCAGATGCAGGCCATACGCCGTGGAGAACGGCCGCGAACGCTCGCCCTTGGAGAGCTGCGCGGCCTCGGTGAAGAACACGTCGTCCACCTGGCCTTCGAGCACCGGCCCCAGGTCTCCGCCTCGCGCCGCGCTCACCGTCTCCTCGGAGGTCTCGCTCGCGACCTTCTCGAAGGGCTCACCGCCCGCGAGCCGCGCGAACAGCGCGTTCATCCGCGACTGCGCCCGGGCCCGAGTCTCGTCGTCCGCGCCCGGAGGCACACGCACCAGGAGCTGCCGCACGTGGACCTCGCGGCGGCCGAGCTGCTCCCGCGTCACCGCGTAGCGCTCCCGCAGCCGGGCCTCGGTGGTGACCTCCGCCAGGTGCTTGTCGAGCAGCGCATGGGCCAGCACCTCGCGCTCGGCGCTGCGCAGGCGAGCCTGGACGGCCGCGTCCTCATGCAGCCCCGAGCGACGGGCCTCCTCGGCGAGCAGCGAGCGCTCGACGAGCGCGTCCAGCGCCTCGCCCGACGTGGGGCGTTCGCGCGAGCTGCGCGAGGCGATGAGCGCGGAGACGTCCGCCTTGGAGATGTCGCGCTTGCCGACCTCGGCGACGAGGCTCTCGTCCTGGCAGGCGCCCAGGGTGAGCGCGAGCAACACCCACGCGCAGCAACGCCATGCGCGCCGGAGCCCCGGGCGCAGCGCGGTTCGGTCTTCAGGGCACACGACGCCGTCGACGGCGCCCAAGCCGTCCGAGACAAAGAGATGCACAACCCCTCCCGCCTGCGCCCTCAGGGCGTCCCAGGCATGTCGATGCTCACCGAGCCCGTCTCACGCAGCCGGGCCAGCAATCCTTCCAGAACCTTTCGCTTCCACTGCGGCAGCGCCCGCCCCTCCACCTCCGCCCTCACCTCCTCGAACGCCGGCACCCTCGCCTCCCGGCGCTCCAGCAGCCGCACCACCGAGTACCCCTTCGCCTCCGCCACCACCGCGCTGGTGTCTCCCACCTTCTTCAAGCCGAACGCCGCGCTCTCCAGCTCCCGGTCCGGCAGGTCTCCCCGCGCCACCCACCCCAGCTCCCCGCTGCGCCCATCCCCGTCCGCCGCCACCTTCTCCAGCGCCTCGCCGGACCGCAGTCGCTGCGCCAGCCGCTCCGCCTTCTGCTTCGCCTGGGCGCGCTGCGTCGCCGTCGCCGCGGGCGGCACCACCACCTGCACCCGCGCGAGCCGCAGCCGCTCGGGCTGGGCCAGCTCGTCGCGGTGCTGCTGGTAGTACTCGCGCAGCGCCTGCTCGCCCGGCGTGCCCACCGCCTTCTCCTCCGCCGCGAGCAGCTCCTGGATGACCAGCCGCTCCTCCAGGGCCTGCACCTGCTTGTGGATCTCCGGCTTCTGATGGAGGCCACGGACCCGGGCCTCCTGGGCCAACAGGCGCTTGTCGATCATGGAGCGCACGAACTCGCGCTGACCGGCGGGGCGCTCGAACTGCTCGCGCAGGGGCGAGGGCAGCCGGGCCGACTCCTCGGCCAGCTCCGCCTGCGTCACCACGCCACCATCGAAGCGGCCCACGACGGGGCCCTCCCCCGCGTGGGAGGGACTCGCGACGGGGGCCGGCTTCGTGCAGGCCGCGCACAGCGCCCACGCGACCAGCAGGACCCGACGCGTCCGTATCGTCCTTGGAGGGACGCTTTCCTTCCGCCCGTTGGACCCAAAACGAGGAACGACGGGATTCGCACCTTGCGCCATGTTGGATATACGATTCAGCGCCACTTCTTGGTTGTCGCTTCACGCGTTGCTTGCGGCTTCCGCTCGAGAACGCGGAGCTCCCACACGCAAGGTGAAGGCCCCGAGGTTGATTCCACCCATGCACACGCGCTCCATCCGAACCCGAGTCCTCTCCGCCGCCCTCGCCGTCCTCGCGCTCTCCGCCTGCGAGGGGGGAAGCGCGGGCCCCGCGAAGCAGGCGCCCCAGGACTCGAGCCCCGTCGTCGCGGTCATCAATGACCGCAACCTGACCGCCAACGAGGTGAAGGCGAAGCTGGACGAGCAGCCCCTGTTCGTTCGCAACCGCTACGCCACGCTCGAGAAGAAGAAGGAGTTCGTCGACAACCTCGTGCGCTTCGAGCTGCTGGTGCAGGAGGCCCGACGTCAGGGGTTGGAGGACGACCCGGAGATCAAGGCGACGGTGGAGAAGGTGATGGTGCAGAAGCTGCTCCGGAAGCAGCAGGAGGCGGCGGCCGGAAAGCTCGACGAGCCCGAGCTGCGCAAGTACTTCGAGGAGCACCAGTCGGAGTTCGTCCGGCCCGAGCGCGTGCGGGTGAGCCACATCTTCCTGGAGGCCCCGCAGGCCGACGCGGCCAGGCGGGCCCAGGCGCGCACCGCGGCGACGAAGCTCCTGGCGGACCTGAAGGGCAAGGAGGCGGGCCCCACCAAGAGCGCCTTCGAGCTGGCCGCGTCCGAGCAGTCGCAGGACCCCGTCTCCAAGTCCTCGGGTGGAGACCTGGGCTTCCGCAGCCGGGAGGAGCTGACGCAGAGCTGGGGCGCCACGCTGGCGGAGGCGGCCTTCGGGTTGAAGACGCCGGCGGACATCGGCCAGGTGGTGGAGACGGAGAAGGGCTTCCACCTGGTGAAGCTGCAGAGCCGTCAGGTGGGAATGGACCTGTCCTTCGAGCAGGCCCGGCCGCGCATCGAGGCGCGCCTGTTGGGTGAGCGCCGCTCCAAGGCGATGGAGGGCTTCATCGACGGCCTGAAGTCGAAGGCGAAGATCGAAGTGAAGGACGCGGCCTTGGAGCAGGTGAAGATCGAAGGCGCGGACAACAAGGCCGCCGAGCCCGCGACGGCTCCGACGGCCCAGCCGTAGCGCTGCGGCCCTCGCGTCATGCAGTGCACGAGGGAACCCATGACGTGCTGGTGGGTCCACGGCACATGCTCTACCGTCGACCCTGCCTGCTCATGGGGGGTCGACGCCGTGAATCAGACTCAGCTTCTCGCCAGTTTGACCCGGTACATCGCCGAAGAGATTCTCGAAGGTGAGGCGGAGGAGCTCCTGCCCTCCACTCCCCTGCTCGAGCTCGGCATCCTGAACTCGCTGGAGACAGCGCGGATGATGAGCTTCATCGAGAAGCAATACGGCATCACCATCCCCGCGGACGCGATGCGCGTGGAGAACCTCGCCACCCTGTCCGCAATCACAGCCATGGTCCAGGCCTGCGCGCAGGCGTCCCAGCGATAGCGCCCCTCAGCCTCTTCGCTGCTGGCCCTCCAACAGCGCCTGGACCTGCTCGTCCGTGAGCTGTTCGAGCAGGTCCAGCTGTCCCGCCAACGCCTCCAGGTCCCCTCCTGGCAAGACGGTGGGCACCTCGGGCGTCGCGGGGCGATCGAACCAGTACCTACTGCGCTGGAAGCAGCTCGTCGGGAGCACCACCTTGTCGTGGGCCCTGTCCCGATAGACCTCCGACCACGCGACCTCAGCCCCCGCGGCAACCAGGCCCGCGAGGCTCTCGACGAGCACGGTCCTGTCATCGTCCGGTGCACGCAGGCTGGGGAACCAGGGGTGCGCTGGCACGGGACGGACACGCAGCCCCAGGGCCATCCAGCCCGCGCCGGGGCCCACGTCCAGAGAGCCGCTCACCCCGTGCCCCCTCAACGCATCCATCGCGGTGAGCCATTGCCCAGGGGCCCCCGGGCGCTCTCGCCAGCACTCCGCGCTCGGCGCCTCCATCACCTTTCCCGTGAGCGCGGACAGCCAGGGGACGCGGGGTCGTTCGTGCACCTTCGAGCGCGCCGCCGCGGCCACCGCCTCGCGCGCGGCGCTCCAGGCCGTCAGGGTGAGGGCGTGTGACGTGTCGCGCGACTCGGCATGAATCCCCTGCTCGAGCAGCTCCGCTCGCGCCGCTTCGATGGCCGCGCGAGTGCCTGAGAGGATGCCGCGCCCCTCGCCATCGAGCCCCAACAGGCACACGTCCGGAAGCCTCGGGAGGACATCCGAGAGCTGCTCGGGCTGCTCGACCCTCAGCTCGGCGCCAGGGGCCGCGCGCTCGAGCTGCTCACCCAGCGTCGCCACGAGCGCCATTCCATCCGCCCAGGTGAGCACACCCGCGGCACAGGCCGCCGCGTACTCTCCTACGCCGACGCCCAACACCGCCGACGGCGCGATGCCCCACGCCCTCCACAGCTGAACCAGTCCACACTGCACCGCGAACATCCCCGGAAGCGTGAGGCCTGGTCCCAGCGGGCCCGAGTCCGCCCCTCGCACGGAGAAGAGCCCAGGGACCAGAGGCCGGCCCAGCGCGCCCTCGCAGTGGAGGATGGCTTCCCTGAAGACAGGCTCGGACTCGAAGAGTCTTCGTCCCCAGCCTTGCCATTCCCACGCCCAGCCCGCGAACAAGAACGCCAGACGGGGCCGCTGTCGCCCGGAGCCGGTCCACACACCTGGCACCTGGTCGCCTTGCATGAAGCCCGTGAGCTTCTGGCGGGCCTCGCTGTCGCTCGACGCCACGAGAGCGACCCGATGCGCGAACGCGACCCGGCCCGTGTTGGCCGTGAAGCAGACGTCCCCGAACGAGGGCCGGTGCGCCGTCTCCGTCGAGAAGTGCTCCACGTAGCGCCGCGCCAGGGACTGGAGCGCTGGCGCGGAGCGGGCCGACAGCAGCAGCAGCTGGGGTGACGGTGCGACCTCCATCGGGGCGGACTCGACGAGGGGCGCCTCTTCGACGAGCACGTGCGCGTTCGTCCCGTTGAAGCCGAACGCCGTCACTCCGGCGATTCGCCGCTTCGCCCCTCGCGCCCAGCGCATGCGCTCGCGCGGCACGACGACGGGCAGCGCATCCCAGCGGATGTTGGGGTTGGGCGTCTCCAGGTTCAGGTGCGCGGGGATCTCCTCGTGTTGGAGCGCGAGCACGACCTTGATGATGCCCGCCACCCCCGCCGCGCCCTCGGTATGGCCGATGTTGGTCTTCACGGAGCCGACGACCACCGGCGCCTCTCGCGAGTGCGCGGGCCCGAAGACGCGGCCCAGCGCCTCCATCTCGATGGGGTCCCCGATGGCCGTTCCCGTGCCATGGGCTTCCAGATAGCCCACCTGCTCGGGCTCGACACCGCCGGACTTCAGCGCCGCGCGCATCACCTTCGCCAGCGCATTGCCATTGGGAACGGTCAGACCGCTCGACTGACCGCTGTGGTTGGTCGCGGAGCCTCTCAGCAACGCCAGGATGGGGTCCCTGTCCGCGACCGCGTCCGACAGTCGCTTGAGCGCGAGCATCCCGCAGCCCTCGCCTCGCACGAAGCCATCCGCCGAGGCGTCGAACGTGCTGCACCGCCCCTTCGCGGAGAGCATGCGCATCGCGCAGTTCACCACGGACGTCAGCGGCGACAGGATGAGGCTGATGCCACCGGCCAGGGCCAGGTCACACTCGCGCGTCCGCAGGCTCTGACATGCCAGGTGCACCGTGACCAGCGATGACGAGCAGGCCGCGTCGACGGCCATCGTCGGCCCCTGCAGTCCCAGGCTGTAGGCCAGCCTCCCCGCCGCGACACTCAACCCCGAGCCCGAGGCGGTGTGCAGGTCGATCTGCGTCGCATCCGTCATCAGGTGCGAGAAGTCCTCGTTCATCATGCCGACGAAGACGCCCGTGGAGCTGCCCTTGAGGTCCGCCGCCGACAGGCCCGCGCGCTCCAGCGCCTCCCAGGTCACTTCCAGGAGCAATCGCTGGTGAGGGTCCATCCGGGACGCTTCTCGCGGAGAGATGCCGAAGAACTGCGGGTCGAAGTCCTCTACCCCTCGGATGAAGGCACCATGCCGCGTGTACATCTTCCCCGGCGTCCCCGGCGTCGGGTCGTAGTACGCGTCGACATCCCAGCGCGAAGAAGGAATGGGAGTGATGGCCTCCCTCCCCTCCTTCAACAACTCCCAGAAGGACTCCGGCGTGTCCGCGCCGCCAGGGAACCGCAGCCCCATCCCGATGATGGCGATGGGCTCGCTCAACGCCAGCGACAGCTTCGACTCGACCTTGCGCGCCAACAACGCCAGCTTGAGTGGCGGCAGGTCACTGAGGCGGGGGGTGGAATCCGTCGTCATGGTGTCCTCGAAGGGCTCGGCTCAGCGGCGACGGCGCAGCAGTTCCTGGACGTCGCCATCGGCCAGGTCATCCACGTCGGACAGGAGCGCTTCCAGGTCCGCGTCCTCGACCCGCTCCCTCGCGGGTGCCGCCTGCTCCGGCAGGCCCAGCACCTCCCTGGCCAGATGGTCCACGAGCGCGTTCACCGTGGGGTTGTCGAAGGCGACCGTCGCGGGCAGCGAGACGCCCAGGCTTCGCTGGAGGACGTTGCGCAGCTCCACGGACATCAGCGAGTCCATGCCCAGGTCGAAGAAGCCCTGGCCCGGGTCCAGCGCCTCCGTCAGAGGTCGCCCCAACACACCGTTCACCAGGCCGCCCACGTGCACGCGCAGCTCGGCTCGGCGCTCGGCGGGCGGCAGGCGCTCCAGCTTCGCCCGGAGGTCTTCGCTCGCGGCCGGCCCCGGCTGCGCGACGAAGTCCTCGTACAGCGCGGCGCGCCCCCGGCGCCCGAGCACGGCCCAGTCCACCGGCAGGATGCCGAGCTGACCTCCCAACCCCAGCGCCTGCTCGAAGACGCGCAGCCCGTCCGCGGGAGGAATCACGCCGAAGCCCAGCTGCTCCATGCGCCGCTGGAGTGACTCCTCCGCGGCGGCGCCGACTTCGGACCAGGCGCCCCAGTCGAGGCTCAGGCCGGGCACCCCCTCGGCACGACGCAGGTGCGCCAGTGAGTCCAGGAATGCATTCGCGGCCACGTAGCTCGACTGACCGGCGGAGCCAATCATCGACGCCGCCGAGGAGAAGAGGACGAAGAAGTCGAGCGCCGCCCCCTGGAACACACGGTGCAGATTCCATCCGCCGGAGACCTTCGCGGCGAACACGTTGGAGAACCGCTCGGGCGTCATCTGCATCAACAGCCCGTCGTCGATGACACCCGCCGCATGCACCACGCCACGGATGGGCGGCTGACATCCCTCGAGGGCACGCTCGAGCTCGGAAGCCACGGACACGTCGCACGAGAGCGTCCGCACCTCCACGCCCCGCTCCGCCAGTGCCGCCAGTCGCGTGCGTGCAGCATCCCCCGGAGACTTGCGTCCCAGCAGGACGAGATGTCGCGCCCCACGTTCCACCAGTCGCTCCGCCACGGCGAGCCCCAGCCCGCCGAGCCCCCCCGTGACGAGGTAGCTCGCATCCGGACGCAGCGAGGCTTCGGTCTCGCCGCTCGACAGCCGCAGTCGACGGCTGCGCACCAGTCGTGGCACGCGGCGGCTCCGACCTCGAAGGGCCACCTCCTCCTCGCTCCCGCCGAGCAGCTCGTCCCGCAGTTGCTCCACCTCGTGCTCGGGAGCACTCGGGTCCAGGTCCACGCGGCGGCATTGAAGCTCCGGATGCTCGCGAGCAATCGCCTTGCCGAGTCCCCACAGGACCGCGCCCGCGGGTCCGGAGAGCGGCCCTCCTTCGACAGCGGCCTGCGCCCCTCGTGTCACGAGCCAGAGCGACGTGGACCCCATCGGGGCCCGGACGAGGGCCTGCACCAGCTCCAGCACCCGCGTGCCGTGCTCCAAGGCCGCACCGGGCACATCGGTCCCCGCGCCATCCAAACTCCAGAGGTCGATGACGTGCACCGGTGCCGGGCCTTCACGCATCGCGAGGAGCGCCTCGGCGCGCTCGCGGTCGAAGGCACGCTCTCGCGCCACCGTCTCCACGCGCCAGCCTCGTGCCCGGAGCCCCTCCGCGAGGCGGCTCCCCACCCCTGTCCCGTCATCGAGGATGAGGCCGAAACCGACAGACCGGGACGCCGCCACTGACGGAGCGTCCCGCCACTCCAGCTCATAGAGCCAGTTCTGCAAGCGCTTGCTCCTTGCTCCCAGGAATCCGTCGCGACCGACACGCTGCAGTCGCAGCCGCTCCACCACGGCCACGAGCTCCCCCTCCGCGGTGAACAGCTCCAGGTCACACGTGTAGCCGGACCCCTTCGCCTCCTCGTCACGCGACATCCGCGCGTGCGCCCAGACCTCACGTGCCCCCGCTCTCCACACCTGGACCGTTCCGACGCCGACCGGCAGATAGGCGGCATCGCCCTCCTCCTCCAGGACGGCCCCCACCATCTGGAAGCAGGCATCCAGGAGCGCGGGCACAAGGACATAGCGCTCCGCATCCACCACGGCCCCACCGGCCAGGGCGAGCTGCCCCAACACCTCGCTCCCACCACTCCACAGCCCGCGAATGGCTCGGAAGCTGGGGCCATAGGCGAGACCCGCCTTGCCCAGCTTGTCGTAGTAGCCATCCACGGCCACTTCGGCGCCGAGCGCGGTCCGCAGCGCGTGAAGGTCGACACGTCCACCCGACTCTCGCGTCGCCGCGCGGAGCCTGCCGTGGGCATGGAGGGTCCATGACGGCTCGGGCTCACCTGCCGTCGACTCCTGGCTGAAGATCTCGAACCGCCCCGCGCGGTCTCCCTCCGGCGTGTAGAGCAACTGCACGCGCCGCTCCCCTTCCTCAGGGAGGAAGAGGGCCTGCGAGAAGCCGAGCTCGTCGACAACGCATCCGTCCGCTCCGAACAGCGCCAGGCCCGCGGCGAGCCCCATCTCCACGTACGCCGCTCCCGGCACGACGAGCTGTCCGTATACGGCGTGGTCCCGAAGGAACGCGGGCGAGGAGGCCCCCAGCGAGGACTCGAACTGTCGTGTCCGGGCCGGCGAGTCCTGTCGGCTCCCCAGCAGCGGGTGGACGCCCGCGGTGCTCCGGGCTCGCACGCCCTGACGATCCCACCCCGTGCCGGCCAGCTCCATCCAGTGCCTCTTGCGTTGAAAGGGGTACCCCGGCAGCGAGACCTTGCGTCGCTCCCGGCCTGCATCCAGCCCGAGCCAATCCACCGTCGCGCCCGCCGAATAGAGCGAGGCGAGCCCCTCCAGCATCTGCCGCCAATCCGAGCGCTCCGGCCGGAGGCTCGACAACCAGAGCGTTCCCTCCCCGGAGACACACGCCTGCCCCATCGCGGTCAGGGTCGGCCTGGGCCCCACCTCCACGAAGGCCTGGACCCCCGCCCGGCTCAGCATCTCCACGCTCCGCGCGAACCGCACGGGCCCCCGGAGCTGCTCCACCCAATACCGGGGCTCCAGCAGCTCACCACGGGCCTCCTCACCGCTCACGTTGGAGATGAGTGGGATGGCCGGAGGCTGGAGGCGGACCTTGGCCACCTCGCGCGAGAACGCGTCGAGGATGGGGTCCATCAGCGCCGAATGGAAGGCGTGGGACACACGCAGGAGCGAGCCGCGCTTGCCCTGCTTGTCCAGCTCGCCGAGACAGTCGCGCACCGCGCCCTCGCGACCCGAGATGACGACGCTGCGCGGACCGTTGAGCGCCGCGATGGAGACCTGTCCCTCATACCGGGGCAGCAGCGTCTCCACCATCGACGGGTCCGCGGACACGGTGGCCATCGCGCCCCCCGAGGGGAGCGACTGCATCAACCGGGCGCGCGCCACGATGAGCTGGAGACCCTCCTCCAACGTGAAGACACCGGCCACGCACGCGGCCACCAGCTCGCCCACGGAGTGCCCCATCACGAAGTCAGGGACGATGCCCCACGACATCCACACCCGCGCCAGTGCGTACTCGAGCGCGAACAGCACCGGCTGCGTGAAGCCCGTCGCGTCCAGTCGCGCGCGGGCGGCCTCGTCGCGCTCGGACGGGTACAGCAGCCCGGGGAGCGACTGTCCCAGCAGCGGAGCCAGCACCTCGTCACAGCGCTGCAGCGTCTGACGGAAGAGCGGCTCCGTCCGGAAGAGCTCCTCGCCCATCCCGAGCCACTGCGAGCCCTGTCCCGTGAACAGGAACGCGATGCGGGGAGCGCCTTGGACGCGCTGCACGTCACGTCTCGCGCGGAGCTGCTCGCGCAGGCCCTCGTGCGAGTCCCCGAGCACGGCGAGACGGTACTGGAAATGGGTGCGCCCCGTGTTCGCGGTGAAGCACACATCCCCCACGGGTGTTGCGGTCAGCTCCGCGCTCCCGAGCGCCTCGTCGTAGCGCTGCGCGAGCGCCCCCAGCGCCTCCGGACTCCTCGCCGACAACGCAAGGACGTGGACGGGCCTCGGGAACTCCTCCGGGCCCCTGGGGGCCTCGGGCGGGGCCTCCGCGACGAGGACATGGGCGTTGACCCCACTGAGGCCGAACCCGCTGATGCCCGCGACCCGGGGCCCCGCAGGCCACGGTGTCATCTCCGTGGGCACCCGGAGCCGCAGCTGCTCCCAGTCGATGGCCGGGTTGGGATTGCGCAGGTGCAGGTGCGGAGGAATGGCGCCATGGCGCAGCGAGAGCGCGACCTTGATGAGCCCCGCGGCGCCAGCGGCCGACTCCAGGTGGCCCAGGTTCGTCTTCACCGAGCCGACCAGGAGCGGCGCCTCTGTACCTCGCCCCTCCCCGAGCACCGCGTCCAGGGCCCGCAGCTCGATGGGGTCTCCCAGCGGCGTCCCCGTCCCATGCGCCTCCACGTAGCGCACGTCGGACGGCGAGAGGCTCGCGGACCTCAGCGCCCTGCGCAGCAGCTTCTCCTGCGCGGGCCCATGAGGCACCGTCAGCCCACCGCTGGGCCCGTCGTGGTTCACCGCCGAGCCCCGGACGACGGCGTGGATGCGGTCCTTGTCCCGCAGCGCATCCGAGAGCCGCTTGAGCACCAGGACGCCGCAGCCCTCACCTCGCCCGTATCCGTTGGCGGACGCATCGAAGGTCTTCGAGCGCCCATCCGGCGCCAGCGCCCGCATCTTCGACAGGACGATGTTGTTGTCCGGATGGAGGATGAGGTTCACGCCCCCCGCGAGTGCCAGCGAGCACTCCGCCTGACGCAGCGCCTGGCACGCGAGGTGGACCGAGACGAGCGCCGACGAGCACGCCGTCGCGACGACCATGGACGGGCCCTGCAATCCCAGCACATACGAGACGCGTCCCGCCGAGAAGCTCAGCTCGTTCCCCGTCCCCATGTAGGGCAGGTCCCTCGTCGGCAGCGCATTGAACGGGACGCGCCCGTAGTCGCTGCTGAGGAAGCCGACGTACACGCCCGTGTCGCTCCCCGCCAGCGAGCCCGGGGCAATGCCCGCGTCCTCCAGCGACTCCCACGCGACCTCCAGCATCAAGCGCTGCTGGGGGTCGACGTAGCTCGCCTCGCGTGGCGACAGCCCGAAGAACTCGCAGTCGAACGCGGCGATGGGCTGCGAGAGGAAGCCCCCTTCGCGCACGACCATCTTCCACGCGGCATCGGGGTCCTCGGCGAAATAGGCCTGCGCGTCCCAGCGGTCCGCGGGCACCGGCCCCACCGCGTCGACTCCCGCGCGCAGGAGCTCCCAGTACCGCTCCGGCGTGTCCGCGCCCCCAGGGAAGCGGCACCCCATGCCGATGATGGCGATGGGCTCCGAGCGCGCGTGCTCCAACCCCTCCACCTTCGCGCGGAGGGTCTTGATGGCCAGGGCCGCCCGCTGCAGGGGCGTCAGCTCCTCCGTGGGGGAGGACGTCGAGTCGTCGGGCATCGCGTGGGCCTAGGTCGAAGAGGCGACGAGCTGCGCGGGGCCGGGGCTCACCGCCGGCCTGGCCCCAAGACGGGCCCAGTCGATCGTGCCCAGCTGCGCGGCCATCTTCAGGTCGATGATGCGCTGGCGCTCCGTGCGGTCCAGCACGAGGCTCAGGTGCTTCGCGCCCTCGCGGATGACCCAACCCCACTCCAGGAACCGCGCGAGCATCGCGTCGAAGTCCGCCGCCGGCATCGGGCCTCCCTCGCGCGACTCGTTCACCTTCTCGAGCCCGACACGAGCGCTCTGGATGGAGTCCATGGCCTTCAACAGCCGGATGCCGTCCACCGTCACCTCCGTCTCCCGCGACGCCCCGTCCCGCGTGTCCAGCACGTACGTCGCGCCATCGCGCGTCTTCAGCTCGAGCGTCACGCCCCGGCTGTACCCGTCGCGCCACTCCTCGGTCCGCTTCAGCGTGTCCTGGAGATAGACCGTCGGGTCGATGTCGCCCTCGAGGTCGTAGTCGAAGTAGTACGCGATGCGCCGGCGCTCCTCGGCGGGCAGCGCGGCGTAGACATAGTCATACGCCCACTTCTGGCGGACGTTCTTGAGGTTGTACTTCTCCGGCGTCTTCCAATACGGCGCGAACCGGTCCATGCGGATGCGCCCGCATCCTCCAGGCGGGGGCAGGTGGACGAGCGAGGGCATCAGCCGGGCCATCTCCGCGTACTCCTCGGGCGCCTCACCCGGGAAGCCGAAGAGGATGTTCCAGTTCACGTTGATGTCGAACTCCTCGCACCACTTGATGAGCTGGATGTTCTGCAGGCGCGTGGTGCCCTTGTCCATCAGCTCCAGGATGGGCGTGCTGAGGCTCTCGATGCCCGGCTGCAGCTCGGTGACCCCCCCGGCGACCATGAGCTCGAGCTGCTCCTTCCGGAGGTTGCTCTTCGTCTCATAGAACATGGTGATTTCGTCCCCCTGCTCGATGAGCGCGGGGAACACCGACTTGATGTATTTCAGGTCCAGGATGTTGTCGGCCATCATGAAGAAGTTGAAGCCGTAGCGACCCGCCAACGTGCGCAGCTCCTGGACGAAGCGACCCGGGTCCTTGCTCCGGTACGCCATGCCGGAGCCGTTGAGGCCGCAGAAGGTGCAGTGCGACTTCGCCCCCCACCAGCAGCCACGCGACGACTCCGCCGTCAGGTTGGCGCGCTTGGCCATCGGCATGTCCTTGATGGCCTCGAAGTAGTGGTCGAAGTCCGGAATCGGCAGCGTGTCCATGGCCTCGAACGGCGGCGCGGCCACGTAGCGAGGCTGGGGGCGGCCGCCTCGGCGATCCAACACGCCCTTGACCAGGTCGACGATGACGCCCTCGCCCTCTCCGGAGACCACGTGGTCCATGAAGGGGAAGTTGTCCGAGAGCGCCTTGCCCATGTCGGCCTCGCAGTTGGCGCCGCCCATGATGAGCGTCAGCTCCTCGCGCGGGCGCAGCCGGCGCAGCTCCTTCGCCAGCGCGAGCGAGGCGACGCTCTGCTGGAACGTCGAGGTGAAGCCGATGACGCGCGGATTGTCCACGAGGATGTCCTGCGCCCACTGCCTGACGATGCGCGGGCTGTCCTCGCGCAGGGCGCGAATCAGCTCGCGGGCACGTCCCCAGTGCAGCGCCTGCTCACGCCGCGCGCCGCCCGAGGTGGCGCCCTCCGTGTGCTGCTTCACCTCCAGCAGCGGCGTCAGGCGGTCCGCGTACTCCTCCCAGTTCGAGGCCGCGTCGCCCCACAGCGCCGGAGCGAAGACCATCTCCCCCAGCAGCAGGTCCGGCGAGGCCGGCAGGAAGGCCATCTCCCCCGCGAGGATCTCCGGGGGCGTGGCGTAGGAGAGGTAGTAGTAGAGCTCCCAGCCGATCTGCCGCATGAACTGGACGTTGAGGTAGCGGACATCCGCCTGGATGCCGCTCCTGCCGAGCACCCCTATCAGCGTGCTCACGCCCAGCGCGGGCTGGTGTTCGGGGAGGAAGGGAGCAACGACGAAGCGGACCTGAACGGAATCACCAGACACGTTCCACTCCTTTGCGAATCTCAACGCAGGGCTTCGTAGAGAGAACCCGACAGCTCACCGATGCTCTTGCCCCCCAACAGCTCCTGGAGGGGGAACTCCACCCGCAGCTCCGCGTGCAGCAGCTTCTTGAGCTCCACGCCCATCAGGGAGTCGAGCCCCAGCTCATGCAGCGACTGCTCCGGCTCCGGGAGCTGGGTGACGCCCAGCTCCAGCACCTTCGCCACCCGCGCGCGGAACCACTCGAGCACCGCGCTCCGCCCGTCCTCCGCGGAGCCCTGGCGCACGCGGCGCAGCAGCTCGCGTCTCAGCTCCGCGCCCGCGTGACCCGCACCAGCATCCCCACCGAAGTCCGCGAACAACGGCGGAGGCCCGTCCCCCGGGAGGCCGCCGAGGAAGGTGGGCCAGTGGATGGGCATCACCCCCACCACCGCCGGCATCGGACCAAAGACCTGCTCCAGGATGGCGAACGCCTGCCTCGCAGGCACCAGGCCCACGCCGCGCTTGCGCATGCGCGCGTCCAGCGCCGCCTGGGCCTCGTCGCCGGGCTGTGTCCAGGCGCCCCAGCTCGAGCTCTGCCCTGGCAGGCCCTGGGAGCGTCGGTACTCGGCGAGCCCGTCCAGGAAGGCTGTCGCCGCCAGGTGGTTGCCCTGCCCCGAGGCGCCCATCAACGACGTGGACGAGGACAGCGAGAAGAAGAAGTCGAGCGGCGTGCCCGCGAGCCACCGGTGCAGGTTCCACGCACCGGCGACCTTGGCCGCGAACACCCGGCCCAGGCGCTCGCGCGTCTGGTGCACGAGGATGCCGTCGTCCACCTCCGTCGCCGCGTGGATGATGCCTCGCAGCGGCGGCATGCGCTTCGAGATGCCCGCCATCACGAAGTCGAGGTCCGAGTCCACCGACACACCCGCGAGCGAGATGATGGCCGCGCCCCGGGCCCGCATCTCCTTCACCTCCTCGGCGGACACGTCGCTCGCCCGCTTGCGCCCCAGGAGCACCAGGTTGCGCGCCCCGCGCTCCACCATCCACCGCGCCACCTGGAGGCCCAGTCCGCCCAGCCCTCCCGTCACCAGGTAGGTGGCGTCCGCCCTGAACTGAAGGCGTCCCGCGCCCTCCCAGTCCCACCGCCGATGCCGGGCCAGCCGCAGCACGTGGCGCCGCCCCTCGCGCAACAGGACCTGGTCCTCGTCGTCGCGGGAGCACAGCTCCGTCCACAGCGCCTGCGCTCCGTCCTCGAGGTCGCGCCGCGGATCCAGGTCGACCCGGCGGCAGTCGAGCTCCGGGTGCTCATAGGCGATCGCCTTCCCCAAGCCCCAGAGTGGAGCCCCCAGCAGGCCCGGGAGCCCACCCGTGTCGTCGGCGCGCTGGGCGCCCCGCGTGGCCATCCAGAGTGAAGGCGAGGCCGGGTGGCTCGCGCCCGCCGTGAGCAGGGCCTGGGCGAGGTACAGCAGGCCGCCGCACACATCGAGCGTCTCGTCCTGGAGCCGCGCGACGGTCAGCCCCTCCGGCTCCGGCACCTCGAGGCTCCACAGGTAGACGACCTGGGAAGGCACGAGCCCGGCGGCGGACAGCGCCTCCATCAACCGGAGGAAGGACTCCGGGTTCCGCGGGGGCACTTCGTAACCGCCGTCCTCGCGCTGTCGGAACACCTCGCCGCGGTGGACGAAGGTGCAGCGTCCCCCCGCCTCGCTCACGCGCCGCGAGAGCGCCTCGCCCAGGCCTCCCTTGTCCGCGAAGACCAGGCAGTGCCCGGGCGACGGGGTGGCTTCCTCCGCGGGCGGAGGGCTGGCGACGGGACGCCACGTGGGCGCATACACCCACGTGTGTGGCAGCTCGGCGTAGGGAGTCGCCGCCGTCAGCCTCTCGCGGTTCAGCGCCTCCAGCTGCCCTGACTCCATCCCACCGCGCCGCTCGGCGGTCAGCAGCAGATAGGCGGCCGCGCCGCCACGGAGCAGACCGCCCATCACCTCGTACGCGCGGGCCACCTGCGCACGCGCATCCTCGCCCCCCCAGCCCAGCTGCGACAGCCGCGCGTCCAGCTGGGGCTCGTGGAGGAAGTTCCCCATCTCCCGGGCCGCGTCCACGCAGTCCACGACGAGGAAGCCATTCGTGGTGAGCCAGACGGCCAGCTCCTCGATGAGCGGCAGCGACAGTCGCTCGACGTGCGGCGGCGCCAGGCCCGTCTTCAGGAACACGTCCCCGAGGACCAGTCGCCCCCCTTCGCGGACCTTCTTCCCCAGGGCCGCGAAGAGAGCCCGCCGGTCCTCCGGAGGGCCGAGGGCCTCCAGTCCGAAGGCGACATCGAAGCCCGGCTCCAGCGCGTCGGAGTCGAGCCCGCCCGTCACGACCTCGATGCGGCCCTCCAGCGCCTGGGCACGCACGCGCTCGCGGGCCGCCTCCACCTCTCGGGACGAGGATGCATGGCCGAAGATGCGGAACGTCCCGGGCCGTCGGGCCAGCGACACCCACTCGCGGCCTTCACCGCCGCCGAAGCCGAGGACCCGCTCGCACGCGGTGAGGTCCACCGACCGGAACAGCACCCCGCGCAGCTCGCGGTGCGCGTCCTCCAGGAGCCGGGCCTGCTCGTACGTCCGCGTCCCTCGCGCCGCGAGCACCCAGGAGAACTCCGCGGCGACCTCCGGGAACGGCGCCAACGTCGCGAAGTCCTCCGTCCCCTCCTGGAGCAACACGTCCAGGCCAGGACGCGGACCCACCGCACGAGGTGCCGGGGCCCGCTTCAGCGCCAGCTCCAGCAGCGCCCTGCGCTCGGGTGAAAGCGCGGCGAGTCGCTCCGCGAGGATACGTCCCTGTCCCTCTTGTTCCATGAGACCGCCTCCTCGACGACACCTCGCCCGTGGTGGGACAGCGCCCACCGACGTGGCGAGGAAGACCGTGGATGCACGACGCGGACGACGTGGACTCAGGTGAGCGAAATCTTCTCCGGACCCGTGGTGCCGGGACGGCTGCCCGGCTCACCTTCCGTGCTCCTGGGGCGCTCCACCGCGCCATGGGTGGTGTGAGCCGGAGGACACGCGGCGTCGGGCCCATGGGCGTGAGCGACCCGCTCTCCGCGGAGCTTCGCGCTGGCCTCCTCCATCATCTGCTTGATGGTCATCATGCGCGGGCTGAGCGGCGACTCCGCGCACGAGGCCGCCGCACCGGCGACGCCCGGCCGGTACTCGCCCCGGATGGCCGAGTCGATGTGCTCCAGCTCGTGGATCTGCGCCTGGAGCAGGTGGGAGACCCCTTGCAGCACGTCCTTCTTCGCGCGGAAGAGCTGCTGGATGAAGCCCTTCCCTCCTGGAATCACGGCATCGACGACCTCCGCGACGCGGGCGCCTTCCTCGGGCTGCGTCTCCAACCGGAAGAAGTCCTTCGGCAAACGTCTGTTCTGCCAGACCATGTTCAAACCCTCTCTTTCTTGAACTCGACGACGAGTCTGTCGCCCTCCAGGCTCGCCCCGGCGGTGGCGAGTGGCGCGACCATCCTGGGGAGCAGGACATTGCGCCGGAGGGCACCTACCTGGATGACGAGCTCCGCCTCGCGCCGGGAGAGCGAGACCTCTTCCTTGCGCGCGAAGGGGAGCTGGACCTCCAGCCTGTACACATCCACGGCCTGCTTGCCGACGCCAACGCTGGGAGGCGTGCTCCCGAGCCGCGCCGGATCTTCGCCTCGGTACAGCAGCGTCGCGAAGGCCTCGAGCGCCTCCTCCCCGACGATGTCCCGCCCCTGGAGCGCAATCCCTGTCACCGGGATGGAGCCGACCAGGTGCTGGAGGTTCTCGACCGCCGGGTGCCGTGCGAGGGCCGCATCCTCCCCCACCAGCGCGAGGCGATTGAGGATGATTCCATCCAGGGCAAGACCTTGCAGACCGAACGCCGAGCAGGCCCTCCGGAGGCCCTGCTCGGTCCGGTGGTCATGCGTCGTCACCCACCGCACGCGCGTCACCGTGGGGTCTCGCAGCAGCGCGCCCACGTCCGTCAGCTTGTCGCTGACCGAGTGGAGGACATCCGGGTCCACGCGCGACGGCCGTGCCCGCCGAGCGCTCTGCTCCGGAGCCCTCGACCTGCGCGCATACCAGCCCACGGCGTCCGCGCCGCCGACGAAGCGCGGCGCGTCTCCCGCATCGATGACGATGAGGTCGTACGTCCGCGCGCGGCTGTGCTCGCCGAGCAGGAGGAGCGCCAGCAGCACCTCCACCCCCGGAGCGAGCGCCACCTCCTCCGCGGTCACGCCCTCCAGGCCACCACCGAGCAGCGCGGCCACCTCGCCGCGGCCCTCGCTCCAGCGGCGCTTCAGCTCCGACATGACGTCGAGCTCCTGAAGGTGCAGCCGGTCATCGACGCGAACGGGCAGCCCCCGGGCCTCCGGGAGCACCGGCGCCACCAGGCCGAAGGCCCCACGCAGGTCTCGTGAGGAGTCGAAGGAAAAGACCAACGTGCGCTGGCCCCGACGCGAGGCCGCAAGGCCCGTCGCCGCCGCCACCGTCGTCCGGCCCGCGCCGCCGCTCCCCGAGACCAGCAGGACTTGCGTCGTCTCAGCCATCAGGTCCCCACCTGTGAGGGCTGCGTGTCCTGCCGCGAGTCCCCCAGCCAGCCGGACTTCTCGAGCCAGTGCCGCGTGCGCTGGAGCTGGTCCATGGTGGACTGCTGACTCAGCAGTTGGACGAGCGCCGCCTCCACATGCTTCGCGTCGTATGCGGAGATGCGCTGCTCCACGATGGGGTCCAGCCGGAAGTACTTCTTCCGGAGGATCATCCGGCACTGGTAGTTCACCGCGTCCGAGCCCGCCTCCAGCAACATCTTCACCAGCACCATCGGGTCTCGGGTGTCCAACAGCCACCGGGCGAAGCCCCAGTTGGACTCACCGCTCCGGAAGGTGGGCGAGAGGAAGGAGGACATGATGCCGTTGCCCATGGACAGCACCAGGATGGAGTCCAGGCTGGGCGGCTCGGTCGCCAGCGTGTCCACCTGCTCATGCTTGTTCTTGCGGGAGCTGTTGTTGATGGCCTGGGCCAGCCCCACGAGCGAGGGATTGTTGGCGTACAGCCCGCCATCCACGTAGCCGCTGCCCCGCTCCTTGAGCCCCTGATAGATGGGATAGGAGAGCGGCGGCGAGCCGCTGCGCATCAGGACGTCGATGAGCAGCTCATTCATGTCCGGGTCGTTCTCCGGACCCGTGTTGTGGAAGATCTTCGATTTCCACGTCCGCACGCCCTTGCGCTGTCCGTCGAGCTGGAAGCTCGGGATGACGACCTTGCGCTTCAGATCGCCCAGCCGCGTCGTCATCCCGAAGTAGCCGCCCAGGAAGTCGCGCATGTAGTTCGAGTCGAGGAAGGAGCTGGCGCCCGTCAGGGCCAGCAGCGTGCGTCCCAGGGAGACGCCCTTCCTGTTCATGGCGACGGCCTCGCCCCAGAACTGGAGGCTCTTGTCGTAGGCGCTGTCCGGGTCCGCCGCGCTGGCGAAGAAGGCCGCGTTGAACGAGCCCGCGGAGGTGCCCACGAAGAGGTCCACCTGATTGAGCAGGGCCCGTCGGTCTCCTCCCGCGTCGAGCGTCTGTCGGAGCGCTCCGAGCATGCCCGTGGTGACGTAGCCCTCCCCTCCACTGATGGAGGAACCATCCATTGACAGGATCCGGTGCGGCATCACGCGACCTCCTTCGAGAACTGCGCCTTCCACCCATTCGCGGGCAGGAGCGCCCGAGAAGGTTCTTGTCCGGGCACTCCGGGCAGGGCCGCGTCCAGGCATTGCTGGAGTCGCGAGGCCAGCACCGCGGCGTTCTTCTCATCCATGACGAGTGTCATGTGATTGCCGGGGACCACGATGACCTGCAAGCCATTGGGCGCGAACCTGCGCACGCTGTCGACCAGCGAATCCCGCCCCTGGCTCGGGGGCTCGGCCCGGAAGAGCGTGGCGCGGCCCCCGTACGCGGTGAAGGTGTAGGAGCGCTCCGCCCGCAGGGTGACCAACATGTTCCGCGCCGTTCGCGACACGTCCTTCAGGAACCTGCGCAGGTACGTGCGCTGCCCGCCCGAGTCCTTGCGCCAGAGGTCCTTGGGCGTCTCCGGGAGGCTGATGCCCATCCACTCGCCCACGAGCCGGAGGTTCTCGTAGTCCCGCGGCAGCGGCGTCTGCGCCAGCACCTTCACCAGCTGCGAGCCCGTGGAGACCGCCTGCCGGAGGTCCTGACTGTCCTGCGCGGCCTTGCGGTCGAGCGAGGCGCCATCAATCAGGCCGAGCAGCGCGACCTGCTCTCCCTGCGCCTCGAGCTGGCGCGCCATCTCGCACACGATGATGCCGCCGAAGGACCACCCCGCGAGGCGATACGGCCCCCGAGGCTGCATCCGCCGCATGATGTCCACGTAGTGCGCCGCCGCCTCCTCGATGGTGGCCCTGGGGGCGCTGTCGTCCAGCAGCCCCGGCATCTGGAAGCCGAAGACGGGCTGCTCGGGACTCAGGTGGCGGGTGAGCGAGACATAGACGGCGGGATTGCCCGCGGAGGGAGGCGCGACGAACAGCGGCGGGTTGCGCCCCTGGGGCCTCAGCGCCACCACGCCCTCGGGCAGGCGCGGCGCGAGCACTCCGGCCTGCGCGTCGACCCACCGGGCGAGTCCCTCCACCGTGGGTCGCTCGAAGAGTTCGTTGAGGGGGACCTCCACGTCCAGCACGCTCCGGATGCGCGCGATGAGGGTGACGGCGAGCAGCGAGTGCCCACCCAGGTCGAAGAAGCTGTCGCCGGGAGCCACGGCGTCGAGCCCCAGCAGCTCGCGGAAGAGGGCCTGGAGCTTTCGCTCCGTGTCGGTCAGCACGCCGGATTCGCGCACGGCGAGGCCCCGGGTCCGTGGCCCTGCCTCCGCGCTGGGAAGCGCCTTGCGGTCGACCTTGCCGCTGGGCGTGAGCGGCAGCACGTCGAGGATGAGGAGGACCGACGGGCGCATGTACTCGGGGAGCTCTCCCTGGAGGAACTCGCGCAGCACGCGCTCCAGGTCCTCACCCGGCGGTCGCGGCTCCGAGGGCTGGACGTAGGCGACGAGGCGCGGCTCCTGTCCCGGAGCGCGCTGCAACACCACGGCGGCGTGGGTGACCCTCGGGTGTCGCGCGAGGGCGGCCTCCACCTCTCCGGACTCGACGCGGTGACCACGAATCTTGAGCTGGTCGTCCAACCGCCCCAGGAACTCGAGCGTGCCGTCCGGCAGATACCGGGCCAGATCTCCCGTGCGATACAGCCGCGCGCCCGCCTCGAAGGGGTCGGGCACGAAGCGCTCGGCTGTCAGGTCCGGGCGCCCCAGGTATCCCCGGGCCAGCCCCACGCCGCCGATGTACAGCTCCCCCGACACGCCGACGGCCACCGGCTGCCCCCAGCGGTCCAGGACATACAGCGCGGTGTTCGAGATGGGCTTGCCGATGGGGATGCGCTCGGGGAGCGCGCCGCCGTCCGCGGGCACGTCGTGGAAGCAGCACGCCACGGCGGCCTCCGTGGGGCCGTACTCGTTGATGACGCGCGTGGGGAGGCGCAAGGCACGCCACGTCTCCAGGTCTCCACCGTGGAGTCCCTCGCCACCGAGGACGACCGCATGGGTGCGCTCCAGCACCTCGCGCAGCCGCCCCAGCCCGTCGAACGCGCGCAGGTGCGAGGGCGTCAGCTTGATGAAGCTGAAGCCCTGCTCGGGGTAGTCCCTGGAGGACAGCAGGTCCAGCTCCCGCCCCCGTGGCAGCAGGAACAGCGCTCGGCCCGAGATGAGCGGCGCGAAGAGGCTGGTCAGCGTGCCGTCGAAGCTGATGGACCCGAGCACCGGGCTCCCCGTGCCCTCGTCGAGCCGGTACGTCCGCACGCTCCACTTCAGATAGTTGACGATGCTCCGGTGCGTGACCTCCGTGCCCTTCGGCTGGCCCGTGGAGCCGGAGGTGTAGAGGACGTAGGCCAGGTGGTCCGGGGTGACGTCACGGCGCAGGCACACACCGGTGGCGTCCGGGAGCCGCTCCGCCGCCGCGTCCACGTGGAGGACCGTCATGCCGGCCTCCAGCTCCGGGTGTGTCCCGGAGGTGAGCAGCACCCGCGGACGGGCGTCGTCGAGGATGCGCCGCAGTCGCGCGTGCGGCTCGTCGGGGTCGAGCGCGAGGAACACGCCGCCCGCCTTGAGCACCGCCAGCAGGCTCACGATGAGCCGGGGCGAGCGCTCCATGCAGAGGCCCACCCGCGTCTCGGGCCCCACGCCCAGCGCCTGCAGCGCCGCCGCGAGTCGGTCCGCGCGCTGGTCCAGCTCGCCATAGGTCAGCTCCCAGTCCCCCATGACGAGCGCGCAGGCGTCCGGCGTCCGCGCCGCGCGGGCCTCGAACAACGCGTGCAGGCACGGCCCGTCCGCGCCCTCCCCTCGCGTGTCGTTCCACTGCCGGAGGATGCGCTCGCGCGCGTCCGCGGGCAGCAACGGGAGCTCGCCCACCGGGCGCTGGGGCTCGGTGAGCAACCCCCGCAGCAGTTGCTGGAAGCAGTCCGCGTAGTGCTGGACGGTGCCCTGGTCGAAGAGGCCCCGGTTGAACACGAAGCGCACCGTGAGCCGGTCGCCGTGGTCCTCCACGAAGAGGTCCAGGTCGAAGCGCGAGGTGGTGGTCTCGAACTCGAGCGGGAGGATGTTCATCCCGCTCGGCGCCGGCGTGCCTTCCATGGCCCGCGTCCACGAGAACACGGTCTGGAACAGGGGATTGTAGCCGGGGTTGCGCGGGGGCTTCAGCTCCTCGACGAGCAGGTCGAAGGGCAGGTCCTGATGAGCGAAGGCGTCGAGCACCACCTCCCGGACGCGCTTCACCACGGTGGAGAAGTCCGGACGGCCCCCCAGGTCCACTCGCATCACCAGGTTGTCGACGAAGAAGCCCACCAGCGGCTCCAGCTCGGTGCGGGTCCGGTTGATGGAGTTCGCGCCGATGACCAGGTCCTCCTGTCCGGTGAGCCGGTGCAGCAGGACGAAGAAGGCGCCCAGCATGCCCATGAAGGGTGTGGCGTTGGCCGCATGGCTCAGGGTCTTCAGCGCCTCGGTGAGCGGGGCCTCCACCTCGAGGCGGACCTCGCCTCCCGCATAGGTCCGCACCCGGGGACGCGGGCGGTCCGTGGGGAGCTCCAGCAGCGGAGGCATCCCGGCCAGTCGCCGCTTCCAGGCGTCCACCAGCTCGCGGCGGACCTCGCCCCGCAGGTGCCCCCGCTGCCAGATGGCGAAATCGGAGTACTGCAGCGGCAAGGGAGGCAGAGGAGAGGGCCGCCCCTGGACGAAGGCCGCGTAGAGGGCCGTCAGCTCGTGGATGATGAGGCCGCGCGCCCAGACATCCGCCGAGATGTGATGCAGGCAGGCCTGGACGTACTGGCCTTGGGGCCCCCGGTCGACCACGAGGACGCGGATCAACGGGCCCTCGGACAAATCGAAGGGCCGCTCCCCTTCGCGGCGCAGGAACGCCTCCGTGCCCGAGGGCTCGTGGGCGAACACCTCCGCCTCCTGCATCACCTCGAACTCGAGCCGTGGCTCGGGGTCGACGAGCTGCACCGGGACGCCCTCCTGCTCGGCGTAGCGTGTGCGGAGGATTTCGTGACGGCGGACGATCTCGACGAAGCAGCGCTCCAGGATCCCCACGTCGAGATGTCCCTCGACCCGCATGGGCATCACCAGGTTGTAGCTGGCGCCTCCGGGTTCGAGCCGGTCGAGGAACCACAGCCGCTGCTGTCCGAACGACAGCGGGGCTGGCCCCGTGCGCTCGACGGGGGTGATGGGGCGCTCCTCGTCCACCCGCTGGCGCTCTCTCAGCAGCGCCAGCAGCTCCTGCTTGTGCTCGGCGAGCACCTTCAGGAGCTCCTCGCCCGCGGCCCCCTTCGGGCCTCGGAGCTTCAATTGCTCGCCCTCGGCACGGACCTCGAGGCCCCGCCGATTCAGCTCGGCGAGCAGCTCACCCATCCTCATAGCGTCAGCTCCTCGACCTCGGACTGCGCGGCGGAGACGGGGACACGCGCGAGCAGCTCGCTGAGCTCGAGCTGCTCGTGCAGCGCATCCACGATTCCGGCGACACCGGTGCCGTCGATGAAGCGGGCCATGGGCAGGTCCACCCCCAGCTCGCGGCCCATGCGGTTCTTCAGCTCGACGGCGCGCAGCGAGTCGAGCCCCATCTCGTTGAGGGAGATCTTCTTCTGGAGCACCTCGTGCTCCGGCGGGAACCCGAGCAACGGCGCCAACCGGCCCCGCACGTAGTGCGTCAGGAGCCCTCGCCGACGCGCGCCATCCGAGCGCGTGAACTCCTCCAGCAGCTCCACCATCCGGCCCGTGCCGGCGGAGGGCGCCTTCTCACGCGCCGCCAGCTCGGAGAACAGGGGGCCGTGGACCTCGGAGAGCGAAGCCCCCTGCGTGGAGGGGTCGAAGGGCAGCACCCCCACCTGCGCGACCTCCCGGCCCAGCAGCTCCTCGAGCAAACGCAACGCCCGCTGGGGCTGAAGGCCCGTGACATCCGCTGTCGCCGTGCGTCCCCTCGCCTTCTGGGCCATTCCCTCGCCAGCCCACTGTCCCCAGTTGACGCTGAGCGCGGGCAGCGCCTTCGCGCGGCGGTGGTGCGCCAGCGCGTCGAGGAAGGTGTTGGCGGCCATGTAGTTGGCCTGCCCGGCGACGCCGACGAGCGACGCCGCGGACGAGTACAGGACGAAGAGGTCGAGCGGCAGCCCAACCGTCGCGTGATGCAGGTTCCACGCGCCCATCACCTTGGGCGCGAGCACACGCTCCAGACGCTCCCGGTCCTGCCGCAGGAACACGCCGTCCTCCAGCACGCCCGCAGCGTGGAAGATGCCTCGCAGCCGGGTGCCTCTCCCGGCGAGGTCCTCCAGGACGCGCCGCACGTCGTCCAGGCGCGAGACATCCGCACGCGCCACCGTGACCTCACAGCCGCGCGCGCCCAGCTCGTCGAGTCGCGGCTTCGTCGCGTCTGTCGGTGCGCCTCGGCCGACCAGGACCAGGTGACGGGCGCCGGCTTCCACCAACCACGCGGCGGTGGCGAGCCCGAGCGCGCCCAAGCCTCCGGTGATGAGATACGCGCCATCGGCGTGCACACCCATCGGGCGGGGGGTGTTCGACGGCGCGACGGGCCGCGTGAGCCGAGCGCCAAGGAGCCGAGCGCCTCGAAGCGCCAGCAGGTTCTCCCCTGTCACGCGGGTCATCCGCTCGAACAACCGCGAGGCGGCGTCCTCGCCGTCGTCCAGGTCCACCAACCGGCACCCCAGCTCCGGATGTTCGATGGCGGCCGCGCGTCCCAGTCCCCAGAGCATCGACTGCGCGAGGCCATCCACGGTGTCCCCTGGTGCGGCCGCGACGGCGCCTCGGCTCACCAGCCACAGCGCCGGCCGCTGGGCCCAGCTCGCGCGCGCCATGGCCTGCACGAGGTGGAGGACGCCCGTCGCGCTCCGTGCGGTTGCCCCCATGAGGGAATCCGGTGAGAGCGCTTCGGCCCGGCGCTCGTCGAGCCCCCAGAGGCAGACGACCGTCGTCGGCGCGGCCCCCTCATCGGACAGCGCCTGGAGGAGTCGGACGAAGCCGTCTGGATCGCTCGGGTCGACATGGACGCGGCCCGGCTCCTCGCTCGCGTCCGGCGTCACCCAGACACATGTTCCACCGTGACGCTGGACCTGCGCCTTCAGGCCCTCCGCGACGCCGCCCGAGTCCGCGAGCAACAACCAACGCTGGGTCTGGAGGGAAGCCGGTGTCCGGGTCGGAGGAGAATCCAGCTCGCGCCACGCCAGCTCGAGGAGCAGCTCCCGCGTGGAGCCGGAGAGGGACGTCGAGAGCGCTCGCCGGTCGATGCGCTTCAGCAGCAGCCCCTCGACCTCGGCGATGACCTCCCCTGTCTCCCCGAGGATGCGCAGGTCGATGCTCAAGAGCTCATCGGAGGCGGAGGCTCGCTCGTCGTGGCGTGCGTGGACCCAGGCGCTGCTCCCGGGCTTCTTGAACCAGCGCAGGCGCTGGATGGCGACCGGCATCCGTTGGCGGTGGTCCCGTGCCTCGCTGGCCTCCTCCATGAACAGGGCCGCGACGGTCTGGAAGCAGGCGTCGAGGATGAGCGGATGCAGCCGGTACTCGCCCATCCCGATGACCTGGTTGTCGGGCAGCCGGACATGGGCGAGGCAGGCGTTCTTCCCGAACCTCAGCGCATCGATGGCACGGAACGACGGGCCGTACTCGATGCCATGGCGCGCCATCAGCGCGTAGAACGGCTCGACCGGTCGCGGCGGGGAGAAGCGCGCGAGCAGCCCGGCCTCCAGCTCGACGTGTCGCGCGGACTCGCGATGCTCCGCGAGATAACCATGGGCGAGGCGGGCCCAGTCCCCCTCGGCGCCCGTCGTCTCCTGACTGTAGATCTCGAAGTGCGTGCGCCCTTCCCCTGGCGTCAGCACCGTCTGGACCTCACGGCCCTCGGCCTCGCCGAGCACGAGCGGGCGCTCCAGCTCGAACGAGAGCACGTCGAACGACGCCTCCGGCGAAGCCGTGAAGTGCGCGGCCCCCAGCGCCATCTCGACGTAGCAGGCGGCCGGCAGCACCGTCGCGCCGAAGACCCGATGCTCGGCGAGGAACGAGGGCTCCCGGATACCCAGGCGCGCCGCGAAGCGCGTCCCCTTCGTCCCCGCGAGTGACAACGGTGCGCCCGCGAGCAGAGGGGAACTGGCGCGAGCCGTCCTCCGCTCCGCCATGGAGCCCCCCGTCGGGGAGTCGATCCAATAGCGCTCGCGACGGAAGGGGTACGTCGGGAGGGTGACGGACCGCCGCTCGAAGGGTGCATCGAACGCGCTCCAGTCCACCTCGAAGCCCCGCTCGTAGAGAGTGCCCAGGACGGTGAGCAGCTGCGCTGTCTCGCCAGAGGAGGGACGCAGGCTCGGAAGCCAGCTCAGCTCATCCGCATGGGGGTAGCTGCGCAGACCGAGGCCGGTGAGGACCGGCGTGGGCCCCACCTCCAGGAACGTGCGGTGCTTCTGTTCACGCAATGTCTCCAGCGCGTCGGCGAAGCGGACGGGCTCGCGCAGGTGGCGGCACCAGTACGCGGGTCGGGTCAGCGCCTCCGAGACGAGCCCGCCCTCCAGCGTGGAGACGAAGGGGAGCCGTGGCGCTGCGAGCGCCACCCCGTCGAAGCACGCCTCGAACGCCGTCACCACCGGCTCCATGAGCGGCGAGTGGAAGGCGTGGGTGACGGACAGCGGCCTGCAGCCGATGCCCTCACGCGACAGACGCGCCGCGACCTCGGAGAGCGCCGCGCGGTCTCCGGAGATGACCAGGTCCTGAGGACCGTTGACCGCCGCGAGCGAGATGAGCTGGGAGAGCGGCGCGAGCGTCGGAGCAAGCACCTCCAGCGTGGCGTTGACGGCCAGCATCGCGCCCTCGCCCGGGGCCTCATGGATGAGCCGGGAGCGCGCGACGACCAGCTTCAGCGCGTCCTCGATGGACAGGACTCCGGCGACCACGGCGGCCGCGTACTCGCCCAGGCTGTGACCGACCACCGCTCCTGGGACGATGCCCCACGACGACCACAGCTCGCAGAGCGCGTATTCGAGCGCCACGAGCGCGGGCTGGGCGTAGCGCGTGTCCGCGAGCAAGGAGGAGGACTGCTCGCCATGCAGGATGTCCTCGAGCCTGGGTTCGAGCAGCCCCTTCAGCGCCTCCGAGCACCGCTGCACCGCCGCATGGAACACGGGCCAGGTCTGCGCGAGCTCGCGCCCCACCCCGGGACGCAGCGAGCCCTGCCCCGTGAACAGGAAGACCGGCCTCGGGCCCTCCGTCCCCCGTCGAGGCTCGCGATGTGGCTGGGTCCTCCCCGCGCCCAGACGCGACAGGCCCGCCCGGAGCTCGGCCGCGTTCGCGCCCGAGACCGCCGCGCGGTGCTCGAAGTGGGAGCGACCGACGTTGGCCGTGTAGCACCAGTCTCCGAGCATTTCGCCCTCGTCGGGCAGCGTGGACGCATGCACCTCCACCAGCGCCTCGAGCGCGGCCTCGGTCTTGGCCGACAGGGTCAGCAGGTGGACGGGGCGCTCACGCACCACCGGAGGGCGAGGCAGCAGCGGGGCCTCCTCCACCACGAGGTGCACGTTGGTGCCGCTGAAGCCGAAGCTGCTCAGGCCCGCGAGCCGCCGCTGTTCCCCTCGCGGCCAGGGCTGCAGCGCGGTGGGGATGACCACCGGCAGGTCCTCCCAGCGGATGTTCGGGTTCGGCCGCGAGAAGTGGAGGTGCGCGGGGATGGCCTCGTGCCGCAAGGCCAGCAGCACCTTGATGAGCCCCGCGATTCCGGCCGCGGCCTCCAGGTGTCCGATGTTCGTCTTCACGGAGCCGACGAACAGCGGCGAGGCTCGCGCGGGCGCGCGGCCGAAGACCGAGCGGAGCGCCTCCATCTCGATGGGGTCGCCGAGCGACGTCCCCGTGCCGTGGGCCTCGACGTAGCCCACCTGCTCGGGCTCCACGCCGCAGCCCTCCAGCGCCATGCGGATGACGCGCTCCTGCGCGCGCCCGTTCGGCACCATCAAGCCGCTGCTGCGTCCATCGTGGTTGAGCGCCGATCCCCGGATGACGCCGAGGATGGGGTTGCCCTGGGCCAGCGCGTCCGACAGGCGCTTGAGCACGACGACGCCGCACCCTTCCCCGCGCGAGAAGCCATCCGCCGACGCATCGAAGGTCTTGCACCGACCATCGACCGCCAGCATCCGGTTCTGGCACTCGAACATCATGGTGATGGGGGACAGGCTCAGGCTGACGCCTCCCGCGAGGGCCAGGTCGCTCTCGTCGTTGCGCAGGCTCTGGCACGCCAGGTGGACGGCGACCGCGGAGGACGAGCACGCGGTGTCCACGGTGAGCGCCGGCCCCTGGAGGCCCAGCGTGTGGGCGATGCGCCCCGCCGCCATGGACGGGTAGTTGAGGGACGCGGAGTGCATCTCCACGCCCGCGGTGATGCCGAGCACGTTGTAGTCGTTGTGCATCAGCCCCACGAAGACACCGGTGCGGCTCCCGGTCAGCCCCGCTGGGGGGATGCCCGCGCGCTCCAGGGAGCGCCAGCACTCCTCGAGCAGCATGCGCTGCTGCGGATCCATGTCCTTCGCGTCGCGCGGAGGGATGCCGAAGAACGCGGGCTCGAACAGGTCGACGTTCTCGATGAAGGCGCCCCGGCGCGTGTACACCTTCCCCTTCGCGCCCGGCGTGGGGTCGTAGATTTCGTCGATGTTCCAGCGCTCGGGAGGCACCTCGCGGGTCGCATCGCCTCCCTCGCGGAGGAATTGCCAGAAGGTCTCCGGCAGCTCGCCTCCGCCAGGGAAGCGGCAGGACATGCCGACGACGGCGATGGGCTCCGCGGCCAGGAGGTCCTTCTTGGCGCGGAGCTGGTTCGCGAGATAGGCGAGCTTGACGGCCGGCAGCTCGCAGATGCGTGTCGGTAGTTTCGCCATCCGGTCCTCAGCGGGTGAGCGCGCTCACCAGCTCCTGGTCGATGAGTGAGGTGAGCTCCTGCTCCGACAGCGCCTGTATCTCCGCGGTCAATGCGTCCTCCCGCGTCGGGCCCTCCAGTGGCCGCTGGGCGGGCTCGCCCAGCCCCAGCTCTCCCGCGAGGTGCGTGACGAGCCCCGACACCGAGGGAAAATCGAAGACCAGCGTGGAGCGCAGGCTCTTGCCGAGGCTGCTCGCGAGCCGGTTCTTCAGCTCCACCGCCAGCAGTGAATCGAAGCCCAGGTCGAAGAGCCGCTCGCCACCGGAGAGCCGCTCCGACTCCGCCAGCCCCAACGTGCGTGCGACCTGCTCCGCCACGTGCTGGCGCAGCAGCTCCAACCTCCGGTTCGGCGCGGCCGCGTCCAGTCGCGCGCGGAAGGAAGGCGCCCGAGGCTCCATCGCCGCGCCTCCCAGCAGGCCCTGGAAGAAGGCCTGACGCGCGAGCCCCGGCCACTGCTCCGCGAGCCGGGTCCAGTCGATGGGGAAGACACCGAGCGAGGTGTACGCTCCCCCCATGAGGCGCTCCAGGACCTCCAGGCCCCGCTCCACCGGAATCGTCCCGAAGCCCAGGGCAGCGGGCGACCTCGCCGACGCCGGGCCCATTCGCGCGGCCATCCCCGTCTCTGCCCAGGAGCCCCAGTTGAGGGTCAGCGCGGGGCGCCCCTGCGCGCGCCGGAGCTGGGCCAGTGCATCGAGGAAGGCGTTCGCGGCGACGTAGTTGGACTGCCCCGGCGTTCCCAGCACCGAGGCCGCCGAGGAGAAGCAGACGAAGAAATCCAGCGGCATCCCGGCGGTGAGCACGTGAAGGTTCCACGCGCCCTGGACCTTGGGTGCCAGCACTTCGCGGAAGCGCTCCGCCGTCTGATGGGCCAGGGTGCCGTCGCGGAGGACTCCCGCGGCGTGGAAGAGTCCTCGCAGCGGAGGAGCGTCGTTCAGCTGGGCCAGGGCCGCCGCGAGCTCGTCGCGAGAAGCCAGGTCCGCCAGGGCCACACGGATGTGGACGCCTCGCGCCGTCAGCGCGTCGAGCTGCCGCTGGGTCTCCGCCGATGGCCCATGCCGCCCCAGCAGGATGAGGTGTCGCGCGCCCCGGTCCGCCAGCCATCCCGCGAGTCGGAGTCCAAGCCCGCCCAGTCCACCCGCGACGAGGTAGGACGCGTCCGAGGAGAGCTCCAGCTTCCGCGTCACCGCGCGAGCGCGGGCGCGCTCCAAGCGAGCGACGGACAAGCCCTCCGCGCGCACGGATACCTGCTGCTCCTGCTCGGCCAGCGCGAACGCACGCAGGCAGGCCTCGGCCTCCCCGTTGACGGGCGCACCGGGGAGGTCGACCCGGAGGCAGCGCAGCTCCGGCAGCTCCGTGGACACCGCCTGCCCGAGGCCCCACAGCGGCGCCTGCGCGATGCGCGGCTCGTGGGCATCGGAGGACAGCGCTTGAGTGCCTCGGGTGATGAGCATCAACCGGGGCGTCCAGGAAGCTCGCGCCAGGGCCTGCACCAGGTGCAGCGCGCCCTCGCAGCTCGCCCCCTCTTCATCGTCACCCCACAGGTACACGAGGCCGTGCGGAGCCGCGCCGTGCCACTGCGAGAACAGGCGGTCGAAGTGGTCGGGCCTCGCGGGGTCCACGGAGAGGCCCTTGCGTACGCGGGTGACTCGGGCACCCCGCTGTTCGAGCAGCGCGGCCAGCGAGTCCCCGACGCCCTCATCGCCGATGAAGACGACCCAGTGCTGCCCCGCCGGGCGCAGCTCGCCCTGGGAGGCACACGGGCGCCAGGTGACGAGGTACAGCCAGTCCTGCCAGTCCACATCGAGGCCGCGCAGCAACACCTCCCGCTCGGCCTTGCGGACGGAGAGCCCGGTGAGGGACGCGACCACGCTGCCGTCCTCGGCGCAGAGGGTCATGTCGGTGGTGGGGCGTTCCGTCGAGCCGGCCTGGGCGCGCTGCGAGGCGAAGGTCCAGAGGCGCGCGGGCAGGCGCTGGTAGAGGTCGAGGCGGTGGATGGCGACCGGGAGCAGCAGCGCGTCGTCTGGCGACAGGGGCGTGACGGCGGCCGCGGTCCGGAGGCACGCATCGAGCAGCGCCGGATGGGCGCGGTAGCCCACGCCACGCGCTTCCACCTCGCTGAAGGAGCACGCGGCCCCAGGCCCCCGGTGCAGCGACGACAGCACTCGCAGCGAGGGGCCGTAGTCGAGCCCGCGCTGACGAATCGCCTCGGAGAAGGCCTCGAGGTCGACGGGGCTGGGGCAGTCTTGCCGTCGTGCCTCCAGCGCCACCCGAGGCGGCGGCGTCGCACCGGGCGCGTGGACCCGACAGGTCAGGTGGGTGATCCAGGAGGAGCGCTCGCCCCGCCCTTCGTCCTCCCGGCTCATCACGGTGCACGTGAAGCCCGCGGCGCCCTGCTCCTCCAGGAGCGTCTGGACGACGCGCGTGCGCGACTCCGGCAGGACGAGCGGATGGTGGAGCGTCACCGCCTCCAGCGTCATGGACTCCGAGCCCGACACCTGCGCCACTGCCGAGACCACCATCTCCACGAAGGCCGCGGCGGGGACCACCGCCTTGCCGAACACGCGGTGGTCCTCCAGGAGTGGAAGGGCCCGCGCCTCCAGCTCTCGCGAGAAGACGGCGGTGCCTTCACGCAGCGCCACGGAGTCCCACCGCTCACCGAGCAGTGGATGCACCGCGGGCTTCGTGGGACGTGACCAGGGCGCGGGAACGTCCAGCCAGTGCCGCTGCCGCTCGAACGGATAGGTCGGAAGGGCGATGCGCCCGCGTGCGCCATCGACGCGCGCCAGGTCCACCGTCGCGCCACGCACGTAGAGCTCCGACACGGCGCGCAGCAGTCCCATCCGGTCCGAGCGACGCGGGTGCAGCGTCTCCAGCCACAGGGCGGATTCGGAGGCCGCGAGGTCTCGCGCGAGGTTCGACAGGACCGGCTTCGGACCCACCTCGAGGAAGGCGCGCACCCCACGCTGGAGGAGCGTGCGGAGTCCCTCCGCGAAGCGGACCGGCTCGCGGCAATGCCGGACCCAATAGTCCGGACACGTGAAGCCCTCCCCTGCCTCGGCGCCGTCGAGGTTGGAGATGAGGGACACCCGCGGCGCCTGGAGGCGCACACCGGCGACGACGCGCGCGAACGACTCCAACATCGGCTGCATCAGCGGCGAGTGGAACGCATGCGAGACCTTCAGGCGCTGGCTCTCGATGCCCTCGGCGGCCAGCTCGCGCGCGATGGCGTCGAGCGACTCCCGCGCTCCGGAGATGACCGTGTTCCTTGGCCCATTGAGCGCCGCCAGCGACACCCGCTCATGCCCCGCCACGGCTCGGAGGACTCGCGCTTCGTCGGTGAAGAGGGCCAGCATGGCGCCGCGCTCGGGCAGCGCCTGCATCAGCCGCGCGCGCTCGGCCACCAACGGGAGCCCGGCCTCGGCGGTCAGGGCGCCGGCGAAGATGGCGGCGGCATACTCACCGACGCTGTGCCCCAGGACCGCGTCGGCGTGGAGGCCCCACGAGCGCAGCAGACCGGCCACCGCCAGCTCGAGCGCCACGATTGCCGGCTGCGTGTACCGCGTCTCGTCCAGCGCGCCCGCGTCGCCCTGGAACAGCACCTCGGTCAGCGGCCGGTCGAGATGGGGGCGGAGGATCTCCTCGTAGTGGAGGAGGTCGCGACGGAAGCCCGGCTCCGTCTCGAACAGCTCCCGCCCCATGCCCACGTACTGGGCCCCCTGCCCGGTGAAGAGCCACGCGACGAGCGGCGCCTCCGGGCCTCGCTGCCCTTCGACCCAAGCGCCGGTGGTTCGGGACTCGCCACGGCTGAAGTCGCGCAGGGCGGCGGCCAGGTCCTCGGAGGTCGAGGCCACGAAGGCCACGCGCTCCTCCAGCGAGCTCCGGCTGACCCTCGCCGTGTGGCAGACCTGCGCGAGCGCATCCTCGCGCGCCCCGCCGAGCGCGTCCGCGAACGACGCCGCCAACCGGCGCAGGCTGCCGCTCGTGCGGGCCGAGAGCGTCAAGAGCTGCGGCAGGCGCGCGGTGGCCTGGACGGCCGCCTGTTCCGGACGCGGCGCGGACTCGAGGATGACGTGCGCGTTGGTGCCCGAGAACCCGAACGAGCTCACGGCCGCGAAGCGCGGCGCCTCGGCTCGCCAGTCGCGCCGCGCGGTGGGGACCTCGACGAAGAGCCGGCTCCAGTCGACGTGCGGCGTGGGGGTCCGCAAGTGGAGGTGGGGAGGAATCGCCTCGTTCGCCAGACACAGGGCGGCCTTCATCAGCCCCGCGATGCCCGCCGCGCCCTCCAGGTGGCCCAGGTTCGTCTTCACCGAGCCCACCATCAGGGGCTGCTCGCGCGTCGCCCTGTCCCCGTAGACCGCGGCGAGCGCCTCCAGCTCGATGGGATCACCGAGCGCCGTCCCGGTCCCATGGGCTTCGACGTAGCCCACGCGCGCCGCATCGACGCGCGCATCCCTCAGTGCCTCCGCGAGGACCTGTCGCTGCGCGAGCCCGTTCGGGACCGTCAACCCGCTGGTCCGGCCATCCTGGTTGACCGCCGAGCCGCGAATCACCGCGACGATGGGGTCCTTGTCCGCGAGGGCATCCGCGAGCCGCCGCAGGACGAGGAGGCCACAGCCCTCCCCTCTTCCCATCCCATTGGCCGCCGCATCGAAGGCCTTGCAGCGCCCGTCCACGGCGAGCATGTGCGCGCGCGACTCAATCAACGTCGCGACCGGCGACAGCACCAGGTTCACCCCGCCCACCAGCGCGAAGTCGACCTCGCGCTGGCGCAGCGAGCGGAGCGCGAGATGGACGGCGACCAGCGACGACGAGCACGCGGTGTCGACCGTGAGGCTCGGCCCCTGGAAGTCGAACGTGTACGACAGCCGCCCCGAGGCGACGCTCGCGCCATTGCCCGAGCCCGTGTGCGCGTCGATGAGCTCGGGGGACTGGGTGGCGAGCTGCGTGTAGTCCTGCCCCATCATCCCGATGAACACGCCCGTTCGGCTTCCTCGCAGGGAGCTCGGGTCGCGCCCCGCGCTCTCCAGGGCCTCCCAGGCGACCTCCAGCAGCAGCCGGTGCTGCGGGTCCATCCGCGCCGCCTCGCGCGGGGAGATGCCGAAGAACCGGGGCTCGAACTGGTCGATGTCCTCCAGGAACGCGCCGTGACGGCAGTAGACCTTCCCCGGCTGGTCGGGCTCGGGGTGATAGAAGGCCTCCGCGTCCCATCGCTCCTTGGGGACCTCGGTGACGGTGTCGACACCGTCGAGGAGCAGTCGCCAGTAGCGACCGGGAGTCGAGGCACCGCCCGGGAACCGGCATCCCATGCCGACGATGGCCAGGGCCTCATGCCGCTCGCGTGCGTGGGCGTCGAGCTGTGCCTGCGCCTCCTGGAGCTTCAGGAGCGCGCGCTTCATCAACTCCGCATGGTCTGCCTGGGCGGACACGGCGGGCTCCTAGTTCATCTTCGAGAGCTGCTCTTCGAGCAGGTGGGCGAGGTGCGCTTCGGACAGGTTCTCCAGTTCGGACGTGCCCTGCTCCGGGGCTTCGGGAGGGGCGCTGGTGGGCGAGGCGAACTCCAGGGGAAGGAACGCGGCGGCGAGCTGCTCCGCGAGCTTCTCGGTGGTGGGGTAGTTGAAGACGAGGGTGGCGGGCAGGGAGAGCCCGAAGCCGCTCTGGAGCCGGTTCTTGAGCTGCAGCGCCGCCAGGGAGTCGATGCCCATCTCGCTGAAGCCTTGCGAGGGGTCGACCGACGCACCGGAGGCCGCGCCGCGAATCCACGCCACCTGCTCACGCAGGTAGTCCAGGAGCAGCTTGCGACGCTGCGTGACGGGCGAGCGTGCGAGTGTCTCCAGGAATCGCGCGCGCTCCACGGTCCGCCCCCGGGCCGCGTCGCGCAGCTCGGCGTCGTAGGGCGAGGAGCGGCCACCGCCGAACACCGCCCAGTCGATCTCCGCGACGCCCACCTGCGCGACAGGGCTCGTGAGCAGCGCTTCCAGTGCCGCCAGCCCCTCGCGCACGGGGAGGCTCCCCCAGCCCGGAGTGTGGGAGCGCGCGCCGACGTCCACGCGGGCTCCGGCGTCTCCCGCCCACACCCCCCAGTTGATGCTGAGCCCCGGCAGTCCGAGGGCTCGGCGGTGATGCGCCAACGCGTCCTCGAACGCCGTCGCCGCGCAGTGGTTCGACTGTCCGGCGGAGCCGACCAGGGAGGCCACGGACGAGAACAACACGAAGTGGTCGAGCGCGAGCTTCGAGGTCAGCCGGTGCAGGTTCCACGCTCCCCTCACCTTGGGCCTGAGCACGTTCTCGAAGCGGGCCCAGCGCTGCTGGCGCAGGACTCCGTCATCCAGCACACCCGCCGAGTGGAACACGCCACCCAGCGGCGCGAGCTCGTCGGAGATCTCCCGGAGCACTGCCGCGAGCGCGTCCTCGTCCGCGACGTCCACCTGTCGGTACTCGACGCGCACCCCGAGCGTGCGCAGTCGCGCCAGCCGCTCGGCCGCCTCCGGCCCCACCGCGCCACGCCCCGTCAGCACGAGGCTCCGCGCGCCCCGATTCGCCAGGAGCTCCGCCGTCAGCAACCCCAGCCGACCGAGCCCACCCACCACGAGATAGGTGCGATCCTCCCGGACAGCGTCAGCGCCCGCCCGCCGCGAGGACGCGGGCAGAACCTCGCGAGCAGAGACCCTGCGCAGCCGTGCGACCTGGCGGCCACCGCGGAAGGCGACCTGGTTGTCCGCCACTTCTGTTCGCGCGTGGAGCTCCCGCGTGAGCGCCTCCACCTGCGCATCCGGTGCGCTCCGTGGATCAAGGTCGACGCACCGGACATCCAGCTCGGAGGACTCGATGGCGACAGGTCGCGCCAGGCCCCAGAGCAGCGACTGTGCAATCCCAGGGAGTGACTGCCCGGTGACGACGGCCTGCGCGCCCCGCGTCACCCACCACACGGCCTGGGAGTATCCACGCTCGATGAGGTAGCGCAGCAGCCCGAGGCCGCCTCCGCATCCGCGCCGCGCGTCCGCGTCGAGGCTCGCCGGGTCGAGGTCCTCCGAATCCGCGCCGTCGAGCCCCCACAGCAGGATGACGTCCGAGAGCGAGGCCGGAAGCCGCAGGGTCCGCAGGGCCTCCGCGAGCACCTCGGGGTCCTCCGGCAACTCGAAGCGCGTGTCGCCGATGGCACGGAACGTCTGGCCGCGGAACGCGATGAAGCAGGTCCGTCCATCCCGTTCGAGTGCTCGCGCGAGCTGCAGCCCCAGCCCACGCTCGTCCGCGAGAATCAGGCACGGTCCGCGCTCCGTCGGAGGGGTGCCCGCCGCCTCCAGCACGAGCGGCTCCCACCGGCGCTCGTAGAGCCATCCATCCAGCGGTGACTGGGTCGCCGGGCTCAACGCTTCCCGACGGGTCCGCTGGAGCTCCAGTCCGAGGACTCGCGCGCACAGCCTCCCCTCCCTCCCGAAGACGTGGACATCGGCGCGAAGCCGCTTCCACGTGGCATCCAGGGGCAGCACCACCGCGTGGCTCCACATCCGCGCGTCGAGTCCTCCGAACAGCTCGAGGCTCTCCACGTTCATCGGCACATAGAGCTCGGAGCCGCTCGACTCCGGATACACGCCGCCCACCACCTGGAGGCACGCATCCAGCAGCGCCGGGTGCGCGAAGAACGCGTCGTGGTCCCCGAGCGCGGCGGGCCTCTCGATTCGGGCCAGGACCTGCTCCGACTGTCGGCGCAGCTCGGTGATGCCCTGGAACTCCGCGCCGAAGTCGACCCCGGACTCTCGCGCCCTTCGATAAGGGTCTGGGATGAGCAGCGCGGCCCGCTGCATCGCGAGCACCGCGTCGTAGCCCGCTGACTCACCAGGCGCCTCTCCCTCGAGTGGGGCGAGGAGCGTCGCGGTCGCATGAAGGACCCACTCGCCTTCCGCGTCATCCATCGCGCGACTGAAGATGCGCGCCGTCGCCGTGCCAGCCTCGTCCTTGCTCACCGAGCACTGCACCCTGCGACGGGAGTCTCCAGGGAAGGTCATCGCCGCGAGCAAGGACAGGTTCTCCAACCGCGGCGCCTTCGTGCCGAGCAGTCGCGCGCCCGCGGCCAGCGCCATCTCGACGTAGGCCGTCGCGGGCAACGTCGGAGTCCCGAAGACGCGATGCTGCCCCAGGAAGGCCTGCGACGAAGGACCCAGCGTCGACTCGAACAGCAGCGCGTCCGCCCCGATCACGGCCCACGGCAGGCGCGCGCCGAGCAGGGGGTGCTCCTCCCGGGTGACGCTCGTGCCCTGAAGCCGCTGCAGCCCCGCGCCCTCTTCCCAGTACCTCTGCCGCTGGAAGGGATACGTGGGGAGCGCCACCTTGCGCCGGGTGAAGCCCGCCTCGAAGGCCGTCCAGTCCACGCGGACGCCTCGGACATACAGCGCCGACAGACTCTCCAACATCTGCTGCCAGCCGCCGTCCTCGGGCCGCAGGCTCGGCAGCCACGCGCACTCCCCTTCCGGAACGCACCGCGCCGCCATGCCGAGCAGCGTCGCCTTGGGCCCCATCTCGATGAACACCCGCACCCCGTCGCGGTACAGGTGCTCCACGCCCTGCGCGAAACGCACCGGGTCTCGGAGCTGGCGGCACCAATAGTCCGGCGTGGTGATGGCGTCCGTGATGGGCTCGCCGGTCATCCCGGAGACCATGGGGATGGCGGGCCGCGTGTAGGAGAGCGTGGAGGCGACGGCCCTGAACTCCGGGAGGATGGCCTCGACCATGACCGAGTGGGCCGCGCGCGGAATGTTCAGGCGGCGCACCTTGAGGCCGCGCGACTCCAGGGCCGAGGCCACCTCCCCCAGCTCGCCAGGGGGACCGGAGACGACCACGTTGTCGGGACCATTGAGCGCGGCGATGGAGCAGCTCCATCCGCCTCGCGCCAGGACCTCGCGCACCTCCGCCTCACCCGTGGAGACCGCGAGGTTTCCTCCCTCTGGGAGCTGATGCATCAGCCGGCCACGGTGGAGCGCCAGCTTCAGTCCGTCCTCGAGGCTGAACACCCCCGCGAGGCACGCCGCCGCCAGCTCTCCCGTGCTGTGTCCGAGCAGGACATCGGGCTGGATGCCCCAGGACATCCACAGCTCGGCCAGCGCGTACTCGAGCGCGAAGAGCACCGGCTGCGCGTAGTCGAACTGGTCGATGGGCGAGTCGTGTCCCGGCTCCGGATAGAGCACGGAGTGGAGCGAGCGTCCCCAGACGTCACGCAGCAGCACATCGAACGCATCGATGCGGCGGCGGAAACCCGGATGCGTCGGATAGAGCTCGCGAGCCGCGCCGACGTACTGCGAGCCCTGCCCCGAGAAGAGGAACGCGACCTTCGGCGACGACCTCGCGTCGAGCACGCCGTGTACCAACCCCGGACGCTCCTCGCTCCTCGCCGCGGCGCCGAGCGAGGCGGCCATGGCACCACGCTCCGAGGCCACCACCGCGAGCCGATGCTCGAAGGCGACGCGGCCCGTGTTCGCGGAGAAGCACACGTCCGCGAGCGACACGTCGGTTCCCTCCAACAGCGCCTGGTACTGGCCCGCGAGCAACCGCAGCGCCGCGTCATTGCGCGCCGAGAGCGTCAGGACATGACGGGGGCGATCCGCGCCGGAGGCCTCGGGCACCTGTGCCGCGGGAGCCTCTTCCACCACCACATGCGCGTTGGTGCCGCCGATGCCGAAAGAGCTGACTCCGGCGCGGCGCGGGCCGCTCGCCACATTCCACGGCGTGGCCTTGTCGACCACGAAGAACGGGCTGTGCTCGAAGTCGATGCGCGGGTTCGGCGCCTCGAAGTGAAGCGAGGGCGCGAGGGTGCGGTGCTGGAGGGACAGCACGACCTTGATGAGCCCGGCGATTCCCGCCGCGCTGTCCAGGTGCCCGATGTTGCTCTTCACCGAGCCCAGCGCACAGGACCGGGACTCCGCCTGCTCACCGAAGGCCCGGGTCAGCGCCGCGACCTCGATGGGGTCGCCCATGGCGGTCCCCGTCCCGTGCGCCTCGACGTAGGAGATGCTCCGAGGGTCGATGCCGGCGCGCTGGTGCGCCCGGCGGACGACGTCGGATTGCCCTTCGACACCGGGCGCCATGAAGCCGACCTTCCGGTGCCCGTCGTTGTTGATGGCGGAGCCCTTGATGACCGCGAGGACCCGGTCCCCATCGGCGAGCGCTCGCTTCAGGCGCTTGAGCACGACGACGCCGGCGCCGCTTCCAGGGAGGGTGCCGCTGGCCCGGGCATCGAACGGCCGGCAGTGGCCGTCCTTCGAGAAGATGCTGCCCTCTTCGTAGAGGTAGCCGACCTTGTGCGGGACCTTGATGGCCACCCCGCCCGCGAGCGCCATGTCGCAGCGTCCGTCGAGCAGCGCGTCGCAGGCCGTCGACACGGCGACGAGCGACGTCGAGCAGGCCGTCTGGAGGTTCAGGCTCGGACCGCGCAGGTCGAGCTTGTAGGACGTCTGCGTCGCCAGGAAGTCCTTGTCCTGGGACACGAGGTCCTGGAAGAAGCTGAGCGGCCGCGTGAGGTCCGGATACGGATAGCGGTAGTGGCTGACGCTCTTGCCCGCGTAGACACCGACGACGGCGTCGCCCGCGCCAGGTGGGTAGCCCGCGTGTTCGAGCGCCTCCCACGAGCACTCCAGGAACACGCGCTGCTGAGGGTCCAGCGAGCGCGCCTCGCGGGGGGTGAGGGAGAAGAAGTCGGCGTCGAACGCGTCGAAGTCCTCCATCACCGCCGAGGCGCGGACGTAGCGCGGGTCCCGGAACGCCGACTCGCTCACGCCCGCGGCCCGCAGGTCGTCATCGGTGAAGGTGCCGACGGACTCGACGCCATCCACCAGGTTGCGCCAGAACGCATCGAGCGTGGCCGCGCCGGGGAAACGTCCGCTCATCCCGATGATGGCGATGTCCCGGTCCTCCTGCGTCGGAGGTACCTCGACGACGGGCGTGGTACGCGCCGCGGTCCCCGGAGCGCCGAGTCGCGCCGCGAGCGAGCGGACCGTCGGGTTCCCGAACAGCTCGACGACGGGGATGGTCAGCGCCAGGGCCTGCTTGATGCGCAGGTGGAGCTGGATGAGGTGCACGGAGTTGGCGCCGAGCTCGAAGAAGTTGGTATCCGGATGGACCGCCGGAATCCCCAGCACGGCCCCGACGGCCTTGGACAGCGCGTCCTGGAGCGCGCGCGTCCCTTCCCCACCCCCTATCGCCGGGGGCGGCCGCGATGCGGTGTCCTGCTTCGCCTGGGCGACCTCGTCGGGGTGAGGCAACGCCCGGCGGTCCACCTTGGCGTTGCGGGTCAGCGGAAGGGCGTCCAGCACGACATACGTCGCGGGCACCATGTGCTCGGGGAGCACGCGCGAGAGGAACTCGCGGACGCGCCGCGTGTCGAGCTCCCGCGCTCCGTCCGCGAGGACGACATACGCGACGAGTCGCTTCTCATGGTGCTCACCGACGGCCCCCACCACGGCGGCGCGGATGTCCGGAGCACGGAGCAGCGCCGCTTCGATTTCTCCGGGCTCGATGCGCTGTCCACGGATGGAGAGCTGGAAGTCGACGCGGCCGAGGAACTCGATGGTGCCATCGGGCAGATACCGGCCGAGATCTCCGGTGCGATAGATGCGCTCGCCCGTGCGAGGGTGGACAGTGAACTTCCGCGAGCCCGCCCCCGCGCCGATGTAGCCCAGGGCCACGCCAATGCCCGCGCAGCACAGCTCGCCGGGGACCCAGACAGGCCGCTCCTCCAGCCGTTCGTCCAGCACGTAGTACCGGGTGTTGGCGATGGGCTTGCCGTACGGAATGCTGCGACGACGCTCGTCCCCCTCCTCGACGGGATGGGTGATGTTCCAGAGCGAAGTCTCGGTCGGGCCGCCGACGCTCACCACCTTCACACCGCCGAAGCGCGCGCGCAGGCGCCCGGGGAGCGTCACGGCGATCCAGTCGCCCCCCAACATCACGAGCCGCAGCGGACACGCGAGCCGGACGTTGCCTCCCTCGAGGTACGTCAGCAGCATCTCCATCATCGCCGGCACGGTGCTCCAGAGCGTGACGCCGTGGCGGGCCATCAGCTCGACCCAATGCGAGGGGTCTCTGCGCCGGGAGGCATCGGGCATCACCACCGTGCCGCCCGCGCTCAGCGTTCCGAAAACGTCGTAGACGGAGAAGTCGTGGTGGAGGGCGCTCAGGGCGATGAGCCGGTCATCCGGTCCGACGCCGTACTTGCGGTTCGTCCACTCGATGGCGTTGACCATCCCCGCATGCGTGAGCATCGCCCCGTTGGGCTGGCCCGTGGATCCGGACGTGTAGAGGATGTGCGCGAGGTCCTCGGGCCGCTGCGCGGTCGACAACGGCGCGTCGGGGTACTCACCGAAGGCCTCGGGGGTGAGGACCAGCACCTGGACGGACCCGGGCCACGAGTCCCGGGCGAACTTCGGCTGGGTCACCACCCGCTCGACGCCGCCGTTGCGCATCATGAAGGAGCGCCGCTCCAGCGGCAGGCCCGCGTCGATGGGCAGATACGCGGCGCCCGAGGCCAGGACGCCGAGCACCGCGACGACCTGCTCCCACCCCTTCTCCATCACCACCGCGACCACGTGATTGGGCGCGGCGCCACGCTCTCGCAGCACATGGCCCAGGCGGTTGGCGCGACGAGCCAGCTCGCCATAGCTCAGCGTGCACCCCTCGGCGACCAGGGCGAGTGCGTCGGGACGCGCGGCGGCGTTCCGGTAGAAGCCTGTGTGGAGCAGCTCACCACTCAGCGGACGGGCCGTGTCGTTGACGCGGGCGATGAGCTCGCGCTGGCGCGGCGGAAGCAGGTCCAGGTCCGCGCGCTCCCAGGCCGCGTCGTCCTCCGCCAATCGGAGGAGCAGCGCGTGGAAGCTGGCGAACATGTCCTCCAGCATCCCGGACGGGAAGAGTTCCTCCGCCACGTCCCAGTTCAGGAAGACGCCGCCCCGCTGGTAGACGATCTGAAGGTCGATCCACACCTGTGGCGTCTGCGTGAGGGCCTCGACGAGCCCGCCGAACGACTCCGCCAGGAAGTCCACCCAATGCGAGTCCCCGCTCCGGGAGTGGGAGGCGAAGCTCGTCATCACCACGGGCATGATGGCGCCGGAGATGCGCCCCTGGGCGCGGAACAGCTCTCGCAGCAGCTCGACGCCGCTCACCTCGCGATGTTCGAGCGCGAGGAGGAGCTGCTCGCGAATCGCCAGCGCGCGCTCGGTGAAGCTGCGCTCCGGATGGTGGTCCACCTCGACCAGCGTGAAGCTGGCGAAGGTGCCGATGATGTCGTTGACCTGGGGGTGGACGGGCAGCCGGTTGAAGTGCGGGACGTTGAGCGTGAAGCGCGGGCCACGGCTCCAGCGGGCGATGACCTCCGCGTACGCGGCCAGCAGCAGCTCGGGTTCGGTCAGCCGGCGTGCGCGGGCCCGCTGCTTGAGCCGCTGCCACACCTCCGCGTCCACGCGCGCGAACCAGCGGCGGAAGCGCGGGCGCCGGAGCGTACGGGGGTCCTTCTCCAGCGGGAGGTCGGGCGCGGGCGGAAGGTGCGGGAGGCGTGCGCGCCAGTATTCGAGCGAGCGCGCGTAGCGGGCACCTCGGGCATGGTGCACGGCGAGCGAGTAGTCCCGATACGACAGCGTGAGGGGCGCGACTGTGGCTTCGGGGTGCCGGTAGAAGTGAACCAGGTCCCGGTAGAGGAGCTGGAAGCTGTACCCATCGATGAAGGTCCCATCGATGCTCATGAAGAGGCGCACGCGGTCGCCGTCGAGCAGACACGCGCGCAGCTCGAACAAGGGCCACTGGTCGAGCGGGAGCACCTGCTGGGACAGCCGCTCGCGGATGGCGACGAGGCGTGCCTCGGCCTCTTCCTGGCCGCGCCCGCGCAGGTCCTCAACGGGCAGGTGGTAGCGAGGGACGGAGGGGAGGATCTGCTGCTGGAAGCCCGGGGCCTCCACGGCGCGCAGCATCTCGTGGCGGTCCACGACCCGGTTCCACGCCTCCTCGAAGCGCGCGAGGTCGAGCCCGGGACAGTCGAGCTCGTTGTACGCGTGCATCGACGCGTTCATCTCCAGCTCGGCCTGTCGGCCCACGCTGTAGGCCTGCTGGAGCTCGGTCATCGGGAACGACAGGTGCCGCTCCTCGGGCCGAGGAACCACCTCCAAGGGAGTGCCTGACAGAGGCTCGTCCCGCTCCGACAGGAGTGCGCGGAGCGCCGCCTTGTGCTCCATGAGCTGTTCGCGCAGGTGCGGGGGAAGCACCCCGTCCGGCGCGTCGACGGCCAGGTGCTCGCCGTCCACGCTCAGCGTGATGCCGTGAGCGGCCAGCGACTGGAGGAGCTCCGCCAGCGTCATAGGAGGACCCGCTTGGTATCGGTGCGCGCCGAGGACACTCCGCCCATCACACTGGCGACGGCGAGCTTCTCCAGCAGCTCGGCCGCCACCTGCCCGATGGAGCCGTCATCCACGAAGCGCTTGAGGGGCAGCCCCACCTCGAGCTCGCCCAGGACCAGGTCGCGCAGCTCCAGCGCCATGATGGAATCGAGGCCCAGCGACTCGAACGAATCCGTCGCCGCGAGACGCTCGGGAGCCAGTCGGCAGACCTGGGCCACCATGTCCTTCAGCCGGGCCTCCATCATCTGGGAGCGCGCGGAGCCCTCCAGCGAGAGCAGCACCTCGCGGAGCTTGCGCGGCTCAGCCTCCGCGGCGGGCGCGCGGACCCGGGGACGGAACAGGGACGAGCGCGCCACGGATGGGTGACTGCGCGCCCAGCGCTCCGCATCGAAGCGGGCGATGGCGCGGACCACGGGGGCGTCCGCGAGCGTGAGGGCCATGGCGGACAGCGCGGCGTCGACGGACATGGGCTCCATGCCGTGCTCGGCGAGTCGGGCACCGCGCCTGGCGTCCGCGGCGGACATGCCGACCTCCGCCCAGCTTCCCCACTGGAGGCTGATGGCGGGCAGCCCCCGTGCGCGACGAAGGTGGGCCAGCGCATCGAGGAAGGCGTTCGCCGCGGCGTAGTTGGCCTGCCCCGGAGCGCCCAGCAACGAGGCGGTCGATGAGAACAGGACGAACTGCTCCAGCGAATCATCCGTGGCCAGTGTGTGGAGGTTCCAGGCTCCGTCGACTTTGGGGCCCAGGACGCGGTCGAAGCTCCGGGGCTCCAGTTGGAGCAGGGAGCCGTCGGCCAGCACACCCGCGCAATGGAAGAGCCCGCCGAGGGGAGGTCCTCCACTGCGCACCGAGCGCAACAGGTCCGCGACCGCCTCGGACTGGCTCACATCGACGGAGAAGACGTCCACCCGCGCTCCCGTCGCGCGCAAGGGAGCCAGGGCCCGACGCGCCTCCGGCGTCTCTCCCATCCGGCCGCAGAGCGCGAGGTGACGCGCGCCGTGGTCCACCAGCCAGGAGGCCAACCTGAGCCCGATGCCGCCGAGCCCACCCGTGATGAGGTACGTGCGGTCCGCTCGCGGACGGAACGGCTTCGTGGAGGGACGACGTCCTTGGGTGAGCGTCGGGACCAGCCGTCTGTCTCCGCGCAGCGCGACCTCGTCGTCCTCCGCGCCGGGCGAGGAGGAGCGACGGAGCTCGTCCACGAGCAACCGCGACGAATCCACCCCTGACACGGAGTCGACGTCGATGCGGAGGCACCGCAGCTCGGGGTGCTCGTAGGCGATGACCCGCCCGAGCCCCCAGAGGGAGGCGCCCAGGAGAGACACCGACTCCGAGCCTCCGCCCACGGCCTGCGAGCCTCGGGTGATGAGGTACAGCCGAGGGGGCCTCTCCAGCGTCGCGCGGGCCAGGGCCTGAACGAGCGAGGTCAGGGCGACGGCCTGGGCCCGGACATCTCGGGGCAAGGACTCGGGGTTTCCGGCGCGAGCCAGGAAGAGCACTCCGCGAAGCGGCTGGTCAGCGGAGCAAAGCTCGCGCAGCAACATCGAGAAGGACGCGACCTGGGTGAAGTCGAGACGCTGGTCGCGAGCCGACACGCGCTCGAAGGCAGCGCCTGGACGCGCCAGCACCACTTCGCCTCCCGCATCGGCCAGTGCATCACGAAGCGACTGGGTGGCCTCCGGTTCCTCGGAGACGATGAGCCAGGTGCCATCCAGTCGGGCCTGCGCGTGCTCCGACTCACGAGGGCTCCACGAGAGTTCGTGAAACAACTCCGCACCCGCGGCGGCATCTTCGACCACCACGGGCGCGATCTCGCCGTCCCACCAGAAGCGCTCGCGCTGCCACGGGTAGGTCGGAGCGACGACCTTCCTCCCCTCCGGGAAGAGGTGCTCGAAGCGGAGAGGGACTCCAGCACAGTAGAGCCTCGCGGCGAGGGTCAGCAGCTCCTGACGGGTCCCCAAGCCGGCCTGCAGCACGAGCACGTCCCGGCCCCGGCGCTGCGCTGCCGCTTCCAACGCTTCGCCGAGAGAGGCCTCACACGCCAGCGACAGGTAGACGGAGGCGCTCCGCTCCATCAACTGTTCGGCGGACAGGTCCACGTCGGGAGCATCCCGGTTCGCCAGGTCGCCAGCTGTCCCGTTTGCTCCCGCGTCCAGCCACGCCTCCTCTCGGAAGGACAGGAAGGCGCACTTCGCCGGACGGACAGGAAGCGAGCCAGGCGGGAGAACCCCCAGGACGCTCCGGAGCGCCTCCTCCACGGTGAGCAGGCCCGCGATGACGGCGGCGGAGATTGAACCCACGCCATGACCGGCGACAGCGGACGGCTCGACGCCGAAGGCGCGCCACATCTCCGCCAGGGCGAGCTGACAGATGAGGAGGAGCGCTGCATCCCCCTCGTGCCCACCCACCGGCTGGAACACCGACTCACCCTGCGTTCTGCCGACGAGGCCATCGCGGCTCTCGCCATGGGGACGGCGCGCAGCCACATCGTCGCGCCCCTGCGCGAGCACCGAATCGCCCGCCTCGCCGACGAAGCCATCGCGCCCGTCGATAGGGCGAAGGCGTGCAGCCGCCTTCGTGCGCTCCTGCTCGGCCACCGACTCGCCCGCCACCTCGTGGGCGAGGCCGTCGCGTTGGTCGGCGGAGCGCAGGTGCCCGGCCTCACGCTCACGCGCAAGTTCGAACACGGACACGCCCGCCACCTGCCGGAAGACGCCGTCGAGCTGCTCGACGTGGCGAAGGAATGCCTGCTCCTGGCCATGCTCCGCGCGCATGCGCCCACGGGCCGCGGAGACGTCATCTCCCAACACGAAGACCACGCCACGTCCGCCCGAGCCCTTGAGCCGCCCCTGGAACGCCCCCTCCCCCTCACGCCCCTCCGAAGCGCGGCGCAGCAGCGCCTGCAGCTCCTCGCGCGTCCTGGCAACCAAGGCGAGGCGCCGCTCGTGGTGCGCACGTCCCGCCCCCGCCGTGAAGCATGCATCCCGGAGGTTCATCCCCGGCAACTGACGCGACCACGCCCCAGCCAACTCCCTCAGCGCGGCCTCGCCACGCGCCGAGAGCGGCAACAGGTAGGGCCCCACATCCGGAGCGGCAGCCACCGTCTCCCGATGCGCTTCGAGCAGCGCATGAGCATTCACCCCGCTCATCCCGAACGAGCTCACGGCGACCCGATGCGGACGACCCACCTCCGGGAGGGACCTGCGCTCGCGGACCACTTCGAGACCGGAGCCTTCCCAGGTGAACTCGGGCGTCGGGTGCTCGAAGTGCACAGCGGGCGGGACCTCCCCCGTCTGCAGGACCGTCACCGCCTTGATGATCCCCGCGATTCCCGCCGCCGCTTCGGTGTGACCGATGTTCGGTTTGACAGAGCCGATCCACAGCGGCCGCGCCGAGCCCCGCCCACGCCCGTAGACCCTGGCAATCCCCTCCAGCTCGATGGGGTCTCCGAGCCGGGTCCCCGTCCCATGGGCCTCCAGGTAGTCCACCTGCCCCGCCTCGAGTCCCGCGCGCTCCAGCGCGAGCCGATACAGCGACTCCTGCGCTCGGACATTGGGCACCGTCAGCCCACCGCTCGCGCCATCATGGTTCGTCGCCGTGGCTCGAATCGTCGCGAGGATTCGATCTCCATCCCGGACGGCGTCCCGCTGCCGCTTCAGGATGATCACGCCACATCCCTCCCCCTGCACCATCCCGTCCGCGTCACGGTCGAAGGCGCGGCAGGTCTGGCGAGGAGAGAGCGCCCCCGCCTTGGCCAGGAACACACTCAGATGCGGCGCCAGGAGGAGCTTCACGCCGCCCGCGATGGCCACCGTCGACTCGCCCGCGCGCAGGCTCTGGCAGGCCAGATGCACCGCGACCAGCGAGGACGAGCAAGCCGTGTCCACGGCCATGCAGGGCCCCTCCAGGCCCAGCAGATACGAGAGGCGCCCGGCGACATAGCTCGCGTCCACGCCCGTCGAGTAGTGCGCGTCGACGCGCTCCAACCCACCGTCCGCGATCAGCGCGTAATCCCGAGCGTGGATGCCGGCGAACACGCCTGTCCGCGTCCCCGCGAGCCGGTGCGGCGAGAGCCCCGCGTCCTCGAGCGCCTCCCAGCTCACCTCCAGGAAGAAGCGCTGCTGCGGGTCCATCCCCTCCGCCTCCCGTCGGGAGATGCGGAAGAACTCCGCGTCGAACCGGTCGACGCCTTCCACGAACGCCGCCCGGCGCATCGTCGTCCTGCCAGGCGCGGACGGCTCAGCGTCATGAGCGCCCCGCAGCGCTCGACGCTCTGCGGGGACGTCCGTCACCGCGTCACCCGAACTCCAGAGCAGCTCACGGAAACGTGCGGGATTCGAGGCTCCGCCTGGAAACCGACAGCCCATCCCGATGATGGCGATGGCGCCGTCGTCAGCCCGGGCGACAGCCCCGAGCTTGCGCTGGAGCTTCTCGATGGTCAGCAAGGCCTGCTGCAGCGGCGTCAACTCCACGCCCGCACCGTCCTCGCGGCTCATCCCTCCACCTCCTCGTGGTCGAGCTCCGCGAGCTTCCGCGCAATCAGCTCGCGGGCCTGCGCCTCCGACAACCCGGAGATGCGCTCCACCAGCCCCGCGTCCTCGTCAGACGCCCGAGCGCCCCCCGCCCGCGAATCCAGGAGCCCCTGCAAGCCCGTCGCCAGCGAGTCCAACCGTGGATGCTCGAAGAGGAAGGTCGTCGCCACCGCCACGCCCAGCTCCCGCGTCAGCCGACCCGAGAGCATCACCAGGGACACCGAGCTCATTCCCAGCTCGAACAGCGTCCGCCCTCGCCAGTCCAGCTCCGCGGGCTCCACCTCCAGCACCGCCGCCACCTGCCCCTGGAGGAGCTCCAGCAGCCGGGCCTCGCGCGCTGGTGTGGTTCCCTCCCGGAAGTCCATTCCCGTGGCCGTCCTGGGCACGGGCGCCTCGGCGGACTCCGGCCTCGAACGCGAGGGAGCACGAGACACCACCTCGGGCGAAAGCCACTCCGGCCACAAACGCTGTCTCTGAAAGGGATAGGCCGGAAGACTTACACATCGTCCTTCGAGCCCTGGGAAGGCCTCGCGGCAAACCCTGCCTTTCTCCAGATAGGTCCGCGCCGCCTCGACCCAGTGGCTCGGCAGGCCCTCCTCCACCCAGAGGGTCTGTTCCGGAGAACCGATGAATGCCTTCAGCATTCGCATCAATCCTTCCCGCCCCCCGGCGAGCATCGCGGCACGATGGCGATGGTGCTGCCGCTTGAACATCGCGGTAAAGCAGACATCCCCGAGCCGGACAGCAGAGTCTGCGTTCTCCGAAAGGAAATCCAGAACCTGCTGGGACTGCTGCCTGAGTGCCTCCGGGGTCAGCGCGGAGAGCACCAGGAGGTGGTTCGACGAGATGGCCGCAAGCCCTTGCATGAGAGGGAATTCCGGGGCGGACTCCAGGACGACAAAGGCATTGGACCCACCCAGGGAGGTAGACACGACGCCAGCGCGTGCGGGTCGACCTGCCCCGCGGTCTGACCAGGCCTCCAGGCGTGACTGGATTTGCAGCCCCAGCTCGTCGAAAGCGAGTGTGGGATTAGGGGAATCCACATGAATCGTCGGCGGCCAGGTGCGGTGGTACAAGGACAGACAGACCTTGATGAGCTGCGCGATGCCAGCCGCCGCCCCCAGATAGCCCAGGTTGTTGCTGATCGCGCCCAGCCGGCAGGGCTCCGAGCGCGCGCCACCCAGCGCCTCGGCGATGGCGATGGCCTCCGCCGCGTCGCCCTTGAGGAAGGCCGAGCCGTGCAGCTCCACGTAGTCCAGGCTGGCGGCCTCCACGCCGCCCCGTGAGCAGGCCTGACGGATGACGTCCGTCTGCGCCTCGATGCTGGGCGCCATGATCCACTCGTTCCGGCCGTTGTGGTTCACGGCGCTGCCGCGGATCACCGCGTACACGCGATCAGTCGGGTCCACCCGGGACAGCGGCTTGAGGACGAGCATCCCGGCGCCCTCGCCACGGATGTAGCCATCCGCTCCGGCATCCAGGGTCCGGCACTCCCCGCGCGCCGACAGCACCCCGGCCTGGGAGAGCATGATGCTGCTGTCCGGAGAGAGCATCAGCTCCACACCACCTGCGAGCGCGCAGTCCACTTCTCCCAACATCAGACTTCTACAGGCCTCATGTACGGCCGTCGTCGACGAGGCGCAGCCCACGCTGGAGCAGGTGCTGGGCCCCCGGAGGTCGAACGCATGGGAGATGCGATTGGCCGCGAAGGACGGTGTGGACCCCAGCACGGAATACCCATCCAGCGCCCCCCAGTCCCGCGCCAGCATCCGCTGGAAGTCATTGAAGTTGACCCCGACGAAGACCCCGGTGCGGCTGCCTCGGAGGGAATCCAGGGGGATGCCCGCGTCCTCCAGCGCGTGCCACGCGCACTCGAACAGCACGCGGTGCTGGGGATCCATCTGCCGCAGCTCCCGCTTCGACAGACGGAAGGCCTGGGGATCCGCCGATGCGACGTCCTCCAGCAGTCCAGCGCGCCAGTGGCGCACCTTCCCCGGAGTGGCCGGGGTGGGGTCATGGAGCAAGCCCTTCTCCCAGCGGGAGGTCGGGATCTCTCGGGTGGCGTCCAATCCCTCGCACAGAAGCCTCCACAGGCTCCGCGGACACTCGGCCCCAGGAAATCGAAGGCCGATGCCCACGACAGCGATTGCCTCGTGTCGCATTGCACAAACCCTTAACGCACCCGGAATCTCCAGGTCAAACATTGCGAATCACATACCAGACAATCAAAACAGACCCAACCCGACACACATGCAAGCCAAGGCAACCCGGGGGATTCTTGACGATTCACACACACCAGGGTGAAAGTCTTCAGACGCCCACGAATCTCACGGCGCGGCTGGCCCATCAACCCCTGACGACTCAGGACCGCATGGACTTCAGCTTTTCGAGTGAACAGGTGGAGCTGTACGACAGCGCTCTGTCGTTCGCGAAGTCGGAGTTGAGCGCGGAGGCCGGCGGCCATGAGGGATTCCCGAGGGACCTTTGGCGCCGATGCGGTGAGTTCGGCTTCCTGGGCCTGCCCGTGCCCGAGCACCACGGAGGGCTCGGGCTGGACACGTTGACGACGGCGCGGGTGATGGAGGCGCTGGGACGCGGATGCGCGGACACGGGGCTGGTCTTCTCCGTGGGGGCGCACCTGTTCGCGTGCGTGCTGCCGGTGCTGGAGTGCGGCGACGAGGCGCAAAAGCAGCGCTACCTCCCCCGGTTGTGCGCGGGAGCGTGGGTGGGCGCCAACGCCATCTCGGAGCCGGAGGCGGGCTCGGACGTCTTCGCGCTCAAGACGCGGGCGGTGCGCGACGGCCACGACTACGTGCTCGATGGGAGCAAGAGCTACGTCACCAACGGGCCGGTCGCCGACGTGTTCCTGGTGTACGCCGTCACCTCGCCCTCACACGGCTACATGGGCTTGAGCGCCTTCCTCATCGAGAAGGACACGCCGGGGCTCTCGGTGGGACGGCCCTTCCAGAAGATGGGCCTGTCCACCTCCCCCATCGCCCCGCTCTATCTGGAGAGCTGTCGGGTGCCCGCCTCCGCGCGGCTCGGAGAGGAAGGCCAGGGCGCGCCGATGTTCAAGCGCTCGATGCAGTGGGAGCGGGCGTGTCTGTTCGGCGCCTATGTCGGGTTGATGGAGCGGGTGCTGGAGCAGACGGTGGACTTCGCCCGACAGCGCAAGCAGTTCAAGCGGGCGATCGGAAAGAACCAGGCCATCTCCCATCGGCTGGCGGACATGAAGCAGCGGCTCGATGCGGCGCGACTGCTCCTGTACCGGGCCTGCTGGCTGATGGACCGCGGGCAGGACGCGGCGATGGAGGTGTCCCTCGCCAAGCTGGCCATCAGTGAGGGGGCGATCCAATGCGGCCTGGATGCCATCCAGATCCACGGAGGCCTGGGCTACGTGGCCGAGGTGGGCATCGAGCGCGTGCTGCGTGACGCCATTCCCAGCGCCCTCTTCTCCGGCACCTCGGAGATGCAACGCGACATCATCGCCAGTCACCTGGGCCTATGACGCTCGACCAGATTGTCATGCGCGCCGCGGCGCGGAACCCCGGGGCCATCGCCGTCAGGGGGCCCGATGAAATCCTCACGTACGGACAGCTCGACGCGCTCGCCAACCAGGTGGCGCGGGTCCTCCAGGAGCTGGGGGTCCAGCGCGGCGACCGGGTAGGCCTGTGGACCGAGAAGTCGGCGCGAGCAGTGGCCGCCATGCAGGGCATCGCGCGGCTGGGCGCCGCCTATGTCCCGTTGGATCCACTGAACCCGGCCGCGCGCACGCGGCTCATTCTCGACGACTGCCGCATCGACGTGGTGGTGACCAGCGCCGCACGTGCATCCGAGCTGCGCAACGGGGGCCTCGACCGTCTGCGCTTCCTGCTGGTGGACGACACGGGTCCTGCGCGCGCATGGACGAACCTGGGCAACGTCTCCCCGGAGTCGCTGCCGGGGCATGGCCTGGACGACCACGCGCTGGCCTACATCCTCTACACCTCCGGCTCCACGGGCACGCCCAAGGGCGTGTGCATCAGCCAGCGCAACGCCCTGGCCTTCATCGAGTGGAGCCATGCGCTGCTGGGCACCACGCCGGAGGACCGCTTCAGCAACCACGCGCCGTTCTTCTTCGACCTCTCGGTGCTGGACCTCTATGCGGCGTTCCTCGGGGGCGCCTCCGTCACGCTCATCCCGGAGGCGCTGGCCTTCACGCCGAAGAAGCTGGTGGAGCTGGTGCTGCGCGAGCGGTTCACCGTCTGGTACTCGGTGCCCTCCGCGCTCATCCTGATGATGTCGGAGGGAGGACTGCTGGAGCACGAAGACCTCCCGTTCCGGACGGTGCTGTTCGCGGGCGAGCCCTTCCCCATCCGCCACCTGCGCCCACTGAGAGAGCGCCTCGCCACCGCGCGGTTCTTCAACCTGTACGGTCCCACGGAGACGAACGTCTGCACCGCCTACGAAGTGGGCGACATCGCCCCCGAGCGCACCGAGCCGGTGCCCATCGGACATGCGAGCTGTGGTAACCGCGTCTGGCTGGCGGACGAAGCGACGCAGCCGGGCGTCGGAGAGCTGATGGTGGAGGGGCCCACGGTGATGCTGGGATACTGGGGTCAGCCGCCACAGGAGGCGCGGCCCTACGCGACGGGGGACCTCTGCCGTCAGCTTCCGGATGGCGGGTTCGAGTACCTCGGTCGCCGCGACAACATGCTGAAGGTGCGAGGGCGGCGCATCGAGCCGGGCGAAATCGAGACGGCGCTGCTGACCCATCCAGCAGTGCGGGAGGCAGGGGTCGTCACCACCGAGTCCGGCCTGGACGCGCGACTGGTGGCCTTCGTCGTGGCCGTCGACGGCACGAAGCCCACCCTCCTCCAGCTCAAGAAGCACTGCGCCGAGCGACTGCCCCGGTACATGATCATCGACGAGCTCCGCGTGCTGGCGGAGCTGCCAAGGACCCAGAACGGCAAGCTCGACCGGCGAGCGCTCCGCGACCTGGCGCCGCGGCGCACTTGACGGAGCTCACCCCTCCCGCAGCACCTCACCCAACCTGCGCACCGCCTCGGTGATCCGCTCCGGCGCGCAGGCGGAGAAGTTCAACCGCAGGCCATGCGACGCCGAGCGTCCACCGCTCACCGCGAAGGCCTGTCCCGGCAGGTACGCCACCTGCTGCGTCTCCAGCGCGCGTGACAGCAACACCGTGCTGTCCATCCCCTCGGGCAGCTCCACCCAGACGAACATCCCGCTCGTGGGCGTCGTCCACGTCGCCCCTGCCGGCAGCTGCGTCTCCAGCGCCTTCAGCAACGTGTCCCGCCGCAGCCGGTACTCCCGCCGCAGCGTCGCCAGATGTCCCTCCAATCGCCCCGACTGGAGGAACGCCAGCACCATCCGCTGCGGGAAGGTCGTCGTGTCGATGTCGCTCGCCTCCTTCACCGTCGCCAGCCGGAACACCATCCACTCCGGCACCACCACCCAGCCCACCCGCAGCGCCGGCGCGAGGATCTTCGAGAACGAGCCGACGTAGAACACCCACTCCGACTCCCACGCCTTCACCGGCGCGAGCGCCCCGCCCTCCTCGTAGTGCAGGAACCCATACGCATCATCCTCGATGACCGGCATCCGGTACTCGCGCGCCAGCCCCGCCAGCCGCTCCCGAGCCTCCCGCGCGAGGCTCGTCCCCAGCGGGTTGTGCCCGTCGCTCATCGTGTAGAACAGCGCCGGCCGCTCACCCGCCGCGAGCAGCGCCTCCATCCCATCCAGGTCCAACCCCGTGCGTGCATCCCGCCGCACCGGAACCCGACGCACGTCGTAGGGCGCGAGCACCTGCTGGAACCCCGAATACACCCGGTCCTCCAACAACACGCTGCGCCCCGGCTCCAACAAGAGCCGCGCCAGCAGGTTCATCCCCTGCTGCGCCCCTGTCGTCAGGAACACCTGCGCCGGCGAGCACCGCACGCCCCGCTTCGCCATCAGCGCCACCACCTGCTCGCGCAACGGCTCCAGCGTCGCCGAGTACTGCAACGCCTGCCCCTGCTCCGCCAGCACCCGCGCCGCCGCCTCCGCCATCCCCTCCGTCGGGAACAGCTCCGCCGCCGGCAACCCCAGGGCCAACGAGTACACCCCCGGCCGCGTGATCTTCTGCAACATGTCCTGGATGGCGGACGGCCCCAGCCCCCGCGCCCACGACGCCACCGGCAACTCGGCCACACTCGACGGAGCCTTCACGATGTCTCCACGTGATGACGCGCAAAACCTGCGCACTCTTGAAACTCCGCCGCAATCGTAGCGCACGGGAAAGCCGAGCGAGCAGGAAGCCACACCCGGAAGACACACCCCGCGTGGGCCCGGAGCCCTACTCGCGCTCGGCGGGCGGCCAGCCGTCACCTGGGGCTTCCCAGTCTCCGAGCCCTCCTCGATAATCGAAGCTCGCCTGGAGAACCGATGCTGGACCGACCGATGTACCTCAAGCCCAACGTGGCGATCGAGCCGCTGTACAACCAGTGGTACGCGTGGTGGTACCTGCTCTCGCCGGCCACCGCGCCCCTGTTCGTCACGAACCTGCACCAGAAGCTGATGCAGTCCTTCGTCGCGAACCCGGACGTGCACGTGGCCGCGCTGAAGAACCCCATGTTGATGGGCGGCCCCTTCATCAACCACCCCACGGCCAAGGCCCCTCGCGTGAAGGAGCTCCTGGAGCGCACGCAGAAGGAGCAGGCCCACATGCTCGCCTACACCAAGGCGGTGGGCGAGCTGGAGCAGCTGCTCGCGCCCAACAACGGCGGCTCGCTCGAGGCGCTCTACGCCAAGGTGCCCGACCTGCTGCGCGGCTACGTGGAGCTCACGTACGACCTGAGCAACCGCGCCAGCGCCCGCTTCATCGAGCCCCTGCTCTACAAGAGCCGCTTCTACCAGGAGTCCTCGCAGAGCGTGACGCTGTCCCAGGTGGACGGCGACTGGCGCCCGTACATCTTCAGCACGCCGCGCCTGGAGGAGGACACGCCCATCTGGCTCAACGTGCCCTTCCGTCACGAGGGCCTGGACGCGCTGTTCCGCATGCGCCACACGCCGGGCTCCCCGGGCCAGGTGGCGGAGATGCTCGGCGTGCCGTCCAAGGCCGCCGCCGCGTTCGCGGACCTGTTCACCGACGTGGTGCCGCGCAAGGCCGCCCGCTATGACGGCGAGGGCGTGCGCGTGCGCTACTTCGGCCACGCCTGCGTGCTGCTGGAGACCAAGGAGGTGAGCATCCTCACCGACCCCGTCATCAGCTACGAGTTCCCCACGGACCTGCCGCGCTACACCCACGCGGACCTGCCCGAGCACGTGGACTACGTGGTCATCACCCACGGACACGCCGACCACCTGATGATGGAGACGCTCATCCAGCTGCGTCACCGCGTGGGCACCATCATCGTCCCGCGCAACAACGGCAACTCGCTGGCGGACCCCTCGCTGCGGCTGATGCTCCAGGCCACGGGCTTCAAGAACGTGGTGGAGATCGACGACCTGCAGGAGATTCAAATCCCCGGCGGCTCCATCACCGGCCTGCCCTTCATCGGCGAGCACAGTGACCTGGCCATCCAGGCGAAGACGGCGCACCTGGTGCGGCTGGGCGGCAAGTCCATCCTGATGGCGGCGGACTCCAACGCGCTCGAGCCGCGGATGTACCAGCACCTGCGCGAAATCATCGGGCCCATCGACATCCTCTTCCTCGGCATGGAGTGCGAGGGCGGCCCGATGAGCTGGATGTACGGCCCGCTGCTCACCAACCCGCTGCCCCGGAAGATGGACCAGGCCCGGCGCCTCAACGGCTCCGACTGCGCCCGCGCGTCGGAGATCTCCAACTACCTGACGCCCAAGGAGGTCTACGTCTACGCCATGGGTCAGGAGCCCTGGTTGCGCCACGTGATGATCCTCGTCTACGACGAGACGGCGCCCCAGCTCATCGAGTCCAACAAGTACCTGGAGCACTGCCGCGCCAAGGGCATCCAGGCCGAGCGCCCGTACGTGCGCATGGAGCGCGTGCTCTAGCGAGCGCTCACGCGGCGCGGGGTGACAGGTGGCCCCGCGCCCGGAGCGCGTCCAGCACGCGCTCCACCCCCGCCTCCACCGGCTCCGTCGCCGAGCGGACCGTGACGTCCGGCGACTCCGGGGCCTCGTAGGGGTCCGAGACGCCGGTGAAGTGCGGCAGCTCCCCCGCCAGCGCCTTCTTGTAGAGCCCCTTCACGTCGCGGGTGATGAGCGCGTCCAGGGGCGCCTCGATGTAGACCTCCACGAAGTCCACCTGGGCCTCCGCCGCCAGCGCGCGCACCTCCGCGCGAGAGCGCTGGTACGGGGAGATGGCCGCGACGATGACGCCCACGCCGTGCCGTGCGAGCAGCCGCGCCACATGGCCGATGCGCCGCGCGTTCTCCTCGCGGTCCTCGCGCGAGAAGCCCAGGCCCCGCGTCAGCCACGTGCGCACCTCGTCGCCGTCCAACACCTCCACGGCGCGCTCGGGGGAGAGCCGCTCGCGCAGCGCCCGCGACAGCGTGCTCTTGCCCGCGCCCGACATGCCCGTCAGCCAGAGGATGAAGCCCCGCCGGTTCATGCGCACCTCACACGGCGGGGCCGTTGATCATCCCGGCCCCCACCGTCGCGTTCGTCGCTTCGTCGATGAGGATGAAGCTGCCCGTGTGCCGGTTGTCGCGGTACGCGTCGAAGAACAACGGCGCCGTGGTGCGCAGCGTCACCCGGCCAATCTCGTTGAGCGCCAGCCGGGGACTCTGCTCGTCGCGGCTGAGCGTGTTGATGTCCAGCCGGTAGTGCAGCTGCTTCACCTGCGCGCGCACCGAGCGCGTGGTGTGCTTGAGCGCCAGCCGCGAGCCCGTCTGCAGCGACACGCCCTCCGCCAGCCAGCACACCATCGCGTCCAGGTCCTGCCCCACGTGCGGCGGGTTGCCCGGACGGCACAGCAGGTCGCCCCGGCTGATGTCCAGCTCGTCCGCCAGCGACACATTCACGGACATGGGCGGGAACGCCTGCGCCACCTCCCGCCCCGCCAGGTCCAGCGAGCGGATGCGCGTGGTGAACCCGGAGGGCAGCGCCATCAGCTCGTCGCCGGGCTTGAGCACCCCGCCCAGCACCTGCCCCGCGTACGCGCGGTAGTCCGGGAACCTCGACGACATGGGCCGGATGACCGTCTGCACGGGGAAGCGCACGTGGATGAGGTTGCGGTCCGACGCGATGTGCACGTTCTCCAGGTGGTGCAACAGCGTCGGCCCCTGATACCAGGGCATCTTCTCCGAGCGCGTCACCACGTTGTCCCCGCCCAGCGCGGAGATGGGGATGAACGTCAGGTCCGTCACGTCCAGCTTCATGGAGAACTGGCGGAACTCCTCGCGGATGGCCTCGAAGACGGCCGCGTCGAAGCCCACCAGGTCCATCTTGTTCACGCACAGCACCAGGTGCGGCACGCGCAGGAGCGACGCGAGGAACGCGTGGCGCCGCGTCTGCTCCAGCACGCCCTTGCGCGCGTCCACCAGGATGAGCGCCAGGTCCGCCGTGGACGCCCCCGTCACCATGTTGCGCGTGTACTGCAGGTGCCCGGGCGTGTCCGCGATGATGAACTTGCGGCTCGCCGTGGCGAAGTAGCGGTACGCCACGTCGATGGTGATGCCCTGCTCGCGCTCGGCCTTGAGCCCGTCCAACAGCAGCGCCAGGTTGACGTACTCGTCCCCGCGCGCGCGGCTGGTGCGCTCCACCGCGGCCAGCTGGTCCTCGAGAATCGAGCGCGTGTCGTGGAGCAGCCTGCCGATGAGGGTGCTCTTGCCGTCGTCGACGGAGCCCGCGGTCGCGAAGCGTAGCAGTTCCACTAGAAGTACCCCTCGCGCTTGCGGTCTTCCATCGCCGTCTCGCTGAACTTGTCGTCCGCGCGGCTCGCGCCCCGCTCCGTGACGCGCGAGGCGGCGATCTCCGAGATGACGTCCTCCACCTTCACCGCCTCCGACTCCACGCACGCGGTGCACGTCATGTCGCCCACCGTGCGGAAGCGCACCGCCGCCGTCGTGACCTCCTCGCCCGGAAGCAGCGGCAGGTACGGGGACCACGCCATCAACATGCCATCCCGACGGAACACCTCGCGCCGGTGGCTGAAGTAGATGGAGGGCAGCGCCACACCTTCGCGGGCGATGTACTGCCACACGTCCAGCTCCGTCCAGTTGGACAGCGGGAAGACGCGCAGGTGCTCACCCCGGCGGTGGCGGCCGTTGTACAGGCTCCACAGCTCCGGGCGCTGGTGCTTGGGGTCCCACTGGCCGAACTCGTCGCGGAAGGAGAACACCCGCTCCTTCGCGCGCGCCTTCTCCTCGTCCCGGCGCGCGCCGCCGAACACGGCGTTGAAGCGGTGCTTCTCGATGGCCTCCAGGAGCGGCACCGTCTGTGCCCGGTTGCGCGAGGCGCGGGGCCCCTTCTCCTCCGCCACCCGCCCGGCGTCGATGGCCTCCTGCACGGACGCCACCAGCAGCCTCGCGCCCAGCTCGGCCACGCGCGCGTCCCGGTACGCGAGCACCTCCGGGAAGTTGTGCCCGGTGTCCACGTGCATGAGGGGGAAAGGCAGCGGCGCGGGCGCGAAGGCCTTCACCGCCAGGTGCAGCATCACCGCGGAGTCCTTGCCGCCGGAGAACAGCAGCACCGGGCTGTCCAGCTCGGCGACCACCTCCCGGAGGATGAACACCGACTCCGCCTCGAGGGCGTCCAGGTGCGAAAGCTCGTAGCTCACGGGAGAAAACGCTAGCACGCCTCACACGGAGTCCTGCCAGCCCACTCATTCACGAAATACGCGCGTAACAAGTCAGGCATGTACGCGGGGTGGAAGTCTGCAGCGGGCTCGAAGTTGCCAGGGCTTGACCCGTTTTCCTCGGCTGTGCGACAGAACCGTACCGCCATGCCCAGTGCGCCCACCTCGAATCCGAACGCTCCCGAACGCTGGTTTCCTTCCCGCAAGCCCCTGCCGGACGCTCGGCTGAGGCTGTTCGCCCTGCCCTTCGCGGGCGGCAGCGCCTCCATCTACAGCGGCTGGCAGGGTGGCCTGCCACCGGGCGTGGAGCTGTGCGCGGTGCAGCTGCCCGGCCGCGAGCGGCGGTTGATGGAGAAGCCCTTCGACAGCCTGCCCGCGCTGGTGGACACGCTGCTGCCGGTGCTGGCGCCGCTGCTCGACAAGCCCTTCGCCTTCTTCGGCTACAGCATGGGCTCGCGCATCTCCCTGGAGCTCACCCGGCGGCTGCAGGCGCGCAACGGCCCCATGCCCCGCGGGCTGGTGCTGGCCGCGTCCGGCGCCCCACGCGAGTCGGACCGCAAGCCCATCCACCACCTGCCGCAGGAGCAGTTCATCGAGGAGCTGCGCCGCTACGACGGCACGCCCGAAGAGATTCTGCAGCACCGCGAGCTGCTGGAGCTGCTGGTGCCCACGCTGCGCGCGGACTTCGCGCTCGCGTGGTGGGAGAACGGCGTCTCCCCCGTGAAGCTCGACGTGCCCATCTCGGTCATGGGCGGCACCACGGACAAGCACGTGTCGCTCGCCCGGCTGGAGACGTGGCGCGAGGAGACGCGCAGCCCGGACTTCCGCATCCGTCACTTCGACGGCGGGCACTTCTTCCTGCGCGCGCAGCAGGCCGCGCTGCTCGCCGCGCTGGGCGAGGACCTCACCCGGTGGATGTCGACCCCGGCGTGAGGCCCCGCGCCGCCTCGAACCGGGGCGGCGCATCCGACGCCAGCGGGACGGTGAACTGCCAGCGCACACGGAACGGCTGGTCCCACGGCCGGCGCATCGCCACCGCGGCCTGGTGACGCGCCGAGGGCCGCAGCTGCATGAAGCGCCAGGTCTGGGGCGTGTCCTTCATCCGCGCATCGAACGAGATGCGCGGCTCCTTGCCCGCCTCCAGGTGGAAGGCGAACTGGTCCAGCGGCAGGGACAGGCCCGCGCCCCGGGCCTTGATGTAGGACTCCTTGAGCGTCCAGTACTCGAAGAAGCGGCCGCGCTGCTCGCCCTCGGGCAGGGCCTTGAGCGCGGCGACCTCGGGCGCGGCGAAGAAGCTGTCGGCGATCTCCACCGTCTCGCCCTTGCGCTCCGCGTCCTCCACGTCCGCGCCCAGCTCCGCGTCCAGCCCCACCGCCACCAGCGCCATGCCGTCGGTGTGGGACAGGTTGAAGCGCAGCCGGGCGCCGTGCTCGCCGCGAATCTCCGGCCGCCCGTAGGCGTTGGTCGAGAAGCTCCACGCCGTGGGCGGCACCGGCGCGTAGCGCGACAGCGTCAGGCGCACCAGCGCGTGACTCACCAGGTACTGCTTCTGGTGGCGCTCGAAGCGGAAGCGCTGCTGCTTCTCGCGCTCGGCCGAGTCCAACAGGCCCCAGTACGCGTCCAGGAGGTGCCGCTCCAGGATGCGCTCGGGCTCGACAATCCACACGTGGACTTCGTCCGGACCCAGTTCCAGCGGCGCGACAGTCGACATGCGCCTGCTCTACCACGCCCACCCCACCCCCGCGTAGGCTCCCCAGGTTCAAGGCCGGCCTCGCGCCGGACGGGGGGAGCCACATGGATCCACGCGCCGCGACGAAGAAGCTGGAGACCCTGCGCACGCTCATGGCCGGTCACACCGACGCCAGCGAGGAGCGCCGCATCCTGGACCTGCTCGGTGACGCGACGCCCGCCGAGCTGAACTACCTGTTGGCCAACGTCGACCTGGAGTCGCTCCTGGGCGATCTGGACGACCGGGTCTTCGGCCCGGACCACCACACCGTCCTCATGAAGCTGCTGTGCCGGGAGCGGGCGCAGGAGCTGGCGCTGCCCGTGCGTGCCAGCCTGGTGACGGCCATCCAGAGGGGCGGCACGCCCTACACCGCCGAGCAGTGCATCAAGGATTTGTTCCTCGGCGTGCGGGGCCGCGAGCTGACGGCGTTCAAGAACCTGCTCGACGCCGGCAACAACCACCAGGACCTGGAGAAGCTGCTCTTCGACGACGTGGACAACGTGGCGCTGCGCGAGGAGATCCTCGGCCACATCCAGCACGAGGCCCGCCTGGCGCCCAGCGGCGAGAGCAAGGTGCTCAGCGACATCGACGACACCTTCTACGCCAACCTCAAGGACAGCCGGTACCCGCCCAAGACGGTGTACCCGGGCGTGCTCGCCTTCTACGCGGAGCTGGACCGGGGGCCGGGCATCATCCCCGGACGCGAGGGCGACCTCACCTTCGTCACCGCGCGCCCCATGGACCCGCTGGGCGCGGTGGAGAACCTGACGTTCGACAGCCTGCGCAAGCACGGCGTTCCGCCGCACGTGGTGCTGTCCGGCAGCCTCACGCACCTCCTGGGCAACTCGCGCATCGCCACGAAGAAGTTCGACAACTTCCTGCGCTACCTGCGCTGCTTCCCCGAGTACAGCTTCGTCTTCGTGGGCGACAGCGGCCAGGGCGACGTGGAGTTCGGAGACAGGATGCTGAAGCACGCGCCGGAGGCGGTGCACGCCGTCTTCATCCACGACGTGGTGGACACGCCTGAGACGACGCGGCGGGCGTGGCGCGACAAGCGCATCCACTTCTTCGACACCTACGTGGGCGCGGCGGTGGACGCGTTCGCGGTGGGCCTCATCTCCCGGGATGGCCTGGCCCGCGTGGCGCTCGCGGCGCGCGAGTCCATGGAGGGCATCGCCTTCACCTCCGCGGCCCAGCGCGACGCGCGCAAGACGGAGCTGTTGCGCGACCTGCAACGCGCGGATGCCTTGACGTCGCCCTCGCCGCCCGCGGCGCACTGACGTCCCGAGGGAGCGTCGGCTGGCGGAAGCGCCCCTCGACGCGGGGGCGGGCCGGCTGACCTGTTCCGGACGGCCGCTGGGGCGCGCGCTCGCGCCGGTGGGCAATCCCCTTCCACCGTCCCTGGGGGCAGTTGGCGCGGGCCCCCGCATCGCCAACTTTCCCACCGCTCCCTCATGGGGGCCGAGGGGCGGAGCGCCCCCCGTGGCGAGGGAGGGTGGCGTGATGGGGGGCGGGGTCTGATGGAGCTCTTTCCCATCCACCTGCTGTTCATCGTCGTGCTGATGAACCGCTACATCCTGGGGCCGTTCCTGCGCCGCGTGCGGGGCCGGAGCATCGACCAGGTGGACGAGTCGTACCGGCCGCGGGTCGCCATCGTCATCCCCCTCTTCAACGAGGGCCAGGGCATCTTCCAGGCCGTCCGCAGCCTGCTGGAGCAGGACTATCCCCGCGAGCTGCTGCAGATCGTCGTGGTGGACGACTGCTCCAAGGATGACAGCTACGCGTGGGCGATGAAGGCCGCCGAGGGCCACCCCAACGTGCTCGTGATGCGCAACCCCGAGAACCTGGGCAAGCGCAAGGGCATCAACCGGGGCGTGAAGGCCGCGGTGGACGCGGAGATCATCGTCTCGGTGGACTCGGACGTCATCGTGGACCGCGCCGCCGTGCGCCACCTGGTGCGCCGCTTCACGCACTCGCGCATCGCCGCGGTGGGCGGCCGCACCTACGTGACGAACCGACACCAGAACTGGCTGACGCGCATGGTGGAGATCAAGTTCCACTTCGCCCAGCAGTGGCTCAAGGACCTGGAGCGCAGCTTCCGACAGGTGATGTGCCTGTCGGGCTGCCTCACCGCGTACCGCCGCGACGTGCTGCTGGAGCTGGAGCCCATCCTGGAGGCGCGCGCCATCGCGGGCGTGCCCATCAAGTACGGCGAGGACCGCTTCCTCACGCGGCAGATCGTCAAGCACGACTACGAGACGGTCTACACGCTGGACGCGTTCTGCTTCACCGCCGCGCCGGCGACGCTCGCGGGCTACTTCTCCCAGCAGCTGCGGTGGCGGCGCTCCAACCTGGTGGACCTGCTGGGCGGCCTGTCCCATGCGTGGCGGCTGCACCCGGTCATCACCATCCACTACGTGTCGCAGCTCGCGCTGCTGCTCGCCTACCCCGTCGTCATCGTCCACAACGTCCTGACGGGTGAGTTCATGGACATCCTCGCGTTCCACTTCCTGGTCATCGGCCTCCTGGGAATCATCTACCGGCTGGAGACGCGGCACCTGCCGGAGGAGCGACGGGTGCATGGGGCGTGCTTCCTGCCCATGGCCCTCTTGATGCCGGTGACGTACGCGCTGTTCACGCCGCTGGCGCTGCTGACCCTGGACTCCGGCAGCTGGGAGACGCGGGGCAGTCCCAGCGCCGCGCCGGCCCCCAGTCCCGCGGCCAACCGCGGCGAGCTTCCGACCGACCCCGCTGGTGAGGGCTCTCCATGAACCAACGCGTCGCCAATCGCATCAACGCCGTGGCCGTCTCGCTCTACAAGATGATGGGCTCGGTGTTGCTGGGCCTCATCCTCACGGCCCTCATCTCGTTCCTGTCGGTGCAGGGCTTCTTCCTCTTGAGCCACTCCTGGGCGACGCCGACGGTGATATCGCCCACCGACCCGCAGATCCTCACGCTCAACACCCAGCTCGCCGCGCAGACGTCGTCCCGGGACCATGTGCTCGCGGAGAAGCGCGCGGTGGAGAACCGGATGACGGACGCGCAGCGCACCGTGGCCGCGGAGCGCTCGTTCCAGCAGCGCTTCCTGGTCGCCCTGCGCGGCGAGCGCGCCTCCAAGGACCGCACGGCCAGGCGCCTGGCCACGCTGCGCCGCGAGTACCAGGAGGCGCGCAAGGAGATCCTCGAGTCCAACCGCGCCTACGCGGGCCTGTCCCGCGCGCGCACGGATGCGCTGTATGGCGCACGGCTCCTGCAGCAGGAAGACAAGCTCACCCTCAACCACCACCTGGCGCAGCTGGCGCAGAGCAACCTGTCGCTGGCGCAGACGACGGTGGACCTGGAGACGCGGGTGGAGGGCATCCACCGTGAGATCGCGGGGCTGACGGCGGTGCAGGACGGCACGCCGGACGGGATGACGTCGGACGTGCTGCTGCTGGAGCGGGAGTACACGCACTCGATGCTGGAGCAGGCGCGCGCGGAGGCGACGCTGCGCAGCCTGGAGCACGACGCGAAGGCGCTCGACGACGTGGCCCAGCGTTATGAGGCGCTCATCGCGTCGCTCAAGGCCTCGCCGTACCTGCGCGCCATCGAGAAGGACCTGACGGTGGCCTTCGTGCCGTACGAGAACCTGGGCAACGCGGCGGAGGGCGCGCCCCTGTTCGCCTGCGCCCTGAAGGTCGTCTGGTGCCGCGAGGTGGGCGTGGTGGGGCGGGTGCTGGAGGGCGAGGTCTCCATCAAGCACCCCATCCGTCAGCACCTGCTGCGCGGGGTGATGGTGGAGCTGAAGCTCACGGACGCCGCGTCGGCCCGGGAGGACCTGCTGCACCTGGGCCGCGCGCCCCTGGTGCTGTGAGCCGCGCGCCCATGACGACACGGTGGAGAAGTCCCATGCGGAAGAGCCTGACTTGCGGCGCGCTGCTGTTGCTCGCCGCGCGAACTCCCGTCTCCTGGGCCCAGTCGACGCCCGAGGCCACCACGCTGGAGGCTCGCTTGGAGGAGCGCTCCGCGGGCTACTGCGACTGGGTCCAGGGGATGGGTGACGCGGAGGCCGCGCTGGAGCTGGCGCCGGAGGTGTTCGGGAGCTTCGGCGCGGTGAACACCGGCGAGGCCGAGGGCGGCACCGCCCTGGGCAAGCCCAAGCTGCGCGTCACCGCGGGCCTGAGCTACGACTTCGTGGGCCTGTACCGCGGACGCACCATCCACCGGCGCGCGGCGGCGGAGTGCCGACGCTACCAGGCGCTCTCGTCGCTCCAGGCGGCGGTGCGCCAGGGCTCGGGGCTGGGCGAGGACTCGGCGCTGGAGGCCCGTGCCCGTGTCCTCCAGGACGCCCTGCCCCGCGCGGAGGCGCTCGTCACCGCGCTGCGCGACGACCTCAAGCAAGGCCGCGCGACGCTCGAGGAGCTCAACGCCGTCCAGGTGCGGCTGGACCACCTGCGCTCGCTGAGCACGGACACGGCGCTGGCGCGGGAGCGGCTGGCCGCCCGTCCCGCCTTCGCCCGGGGGCAGCGGCTGGAGACCCTGCTGGAGGAGCTCCGGGCGGCCGATGACGCGGTGGAGTCCGCCGCCGGTGGCCTGCGTCGAGCCCGCGCCTGGCAGCTCAGCGTGCGCGGCGGGTACGACGAGGTCTTCGACGTGGACCAGGACGTGCCGCTCTTCGGGCAGGTCATGCTCACGTACGATCTGGGCCACCTGTGGCAGGGCAAGGCGAACGCCCGCGCGCGCGACGGCCGCCGCCGCGCGACGCTGCATGACGTGGAGGGGATGGACCAGCAGGTCTCCGAGCTGTTGGTGGAGCTGCGCTCCCGGCACAGGACGGAGGAGGCCCGGCTGCGCGAGGTCTCCGCGCTGGTGACGGACCTGGAGGGCCAGTTGCGCGACGTGGAGGCGCTGCAGACGCGAGAGATTCGCCGCTTCCGGGACTACCTCCTGTTGGAGCTGGCGAGGCTTCGCGCCGAGCAGGCCTACCTGACGGCCCATGTGGAGGCGCTCACCTCGTTCCTCGGGAACACCCAGCCCTGAGGCGGACCCGCGCGCGCACGTGGCTCCTGGTGACCTGCCTGGGGTCAGGAGCCCTCGCGGCCGCGCCCAGGACGGCGGACAGGCCCTTGCCACCGAGCCAGCTGCAGGTGACGGAGGGGGCGACCCGGCGGCGGCCCGACGGCCGGCTCGACGTGGACGGCGCGCGGCTGCGAGCCATCCTCCCGGGCTCCGACTCCTCGCGGGCCGAGCTGCGCTTCACGCCCCACGCCCCGTCCGAGGAGCAGCGCGCGTTGCAGTCCGGAGCACCGCGCCAGCAGGTGGGCCTCAAGCTGCGCGCCCTGGATGGCTGCAACGTGGTGTACGTGATGTGGCGCTTCACGCCGAAGCCCGGCCTCGTCGTCAACTACAAGCACAACCCGGACCTGCACCGCAGCGCCGACTGCGGGAACTCAGGCTATGTCACCGTGCGCCCCACCCGCCGTGTCGCGCTCGGCGCGCCCGCCTGGGGACGAGAGCACGTGCTGCGCGTCGAGCTCACCCGCCCCACCTTGCGCGTCTGGGCCGATGACACCCTGGCGTGGGAGGGAGCGCTGCCTGCCGAGGCCTTCTCCTTCGATGGCCCGGTGGGGCTCCGCTCGGACAACGTGCGCCTGACGCTCCAGCTCCGCGTCCCGCCTCCGTAGGCCCCGCGTCGACATTGACCCTGCCGACGCGTGCCAGCGGATCCGCTGCTGCGCGTGTCGACACGACGCGTGATTTCTCTCGCCGCGAAACAGCAATCCCAGACATCCACCCTCCGCGCGCTCGCGGCCCCGCTGAAACACGCTCGTCCGGATTCCAGAATCTGGATCCAGCTCCCAGACAGACACTTCGAGCGTGTGTTTCACGCGGCCTCGAAAACCGACAACCCAGCCGTGAATCCTGTGTTTCACGCTGGCACCCCGGTTGCTTTTTCGACGGTCCGTGACAGAGCGAGCCACCCCCGCCTCCGAGCCGTCCCCCCGGCGAGCCATAGCTGACTGGGATTCCATGCCCCCCGGCGATTCCCGGGCTCGTGGCGTCCAGCGCCAGGTCGTCGCGGACCTCGCTCATCGGTCCCCTCCTCCCGCCCCTTCAGGTACCCCCACCATGACCACGACCTCCACTCGCGGCGCCGCGTCGCGAAGGCGCTGGGTGCTGCCGCTGCTGATGACCGCCTTCGCGGGCCAGGCGCAGGCGGCGCCGGTGCTTCGCCACACGGCGGACCAGCGCGGCGACCTGCTGATGGTGGGCAACACGCTCGCCCACGACTGCGCCCCCAACGTCCCCGGGCCGGTGGTGGGAACCGTCGGGAACTGCGGCTCGAACACCTCCGATGACGCGGTGGATGTCTATTGGACCCTCCAGTCGGGCGTGGCCCAGGCGAACACCTCGGTGACGGCCACGCAGGCGCGCAGCCGGGCGGCGCTGGTGATTCCCCCGGGCGCGGTGGTGACGTACGCGCGCCTGTACTGGGCCGCGCACCTGTCCACCAGCACCAACGCCCGGACGCCGGACACCACCGCCGAGTTCGGCCGGCCCGGCGTCTTCACGCAGATGCTGACGGCGGATGTCTCGCACAGCTACGCGCCGAGCGGCCGCTACATCTACGAGTCCTCCGCGGACGTCACCACCCTGGTCGCCACGAACGGCTCGGGGGTCTACGAGGTGAGCGACGTCGACTCCGCGCCCCTCGCCAGCGTCAACAGCACGGACACGTTCAGCGCCTGGGCGCTGGTGGTGTTCTACCGCCACCCGGACTCGCCCATCCGCAACCTGACCTTGTTCGACGGCATGGACTACGTCAGCAATGGCAACACCCAGACGGTGACGCTGTCTGGCTTCAACGTGCCGAGCTCGGGCTTCGACGCCAAGCTGGGCGTGCTGGCCTTCGAGGGCGACGCGACGCGCACCGGCGACCAGTTCCGCGTCAACGGCAGCAACATCTCCGACGGCGCCAACCCGGTGAACAACTTCTTCAACAGCACGCGCTCGGTGCTCGGCACGCCCGCGAGCCACGCCGACGACCTGCCCCGGCTGACGGGCGCGTCGGCGAGCATGTCCGGCGTGGACATGGACGTGGTGGACATCACCAACCACGTCTCCGGTGGCGCCACGTCGATGACCGTCACGGCGACGTCCTCGGGTGACTCGTACATCCTCGGCGCCTTCGCGACGTCCATCGCCACGCTGCGCCCGGACTTCACCAACACGTACAAGACGGCCACGGCGGTGAACCCACGCGCGGACGGCTCGCTGCGCGGCGGCGACCTCATCGACTACACCATCGTCACCACGAACACCGGTGACGACGTCAGCATCGAGACCGTCCTCCAGGATCCGCTCCCCGCCCAGCTCGCCTATGTCCCGGGCTCGCTCGAAGTCCTCACCGGCCCCAACGCGGGCCCCCTCACCGACATCCAGGGTGACGACGTGGGCGAGGTCAGCCCCACGGGGGTCATCACCGTGCGGCTGGGCACGGGCGCGACGAGCACGCTGGGTGGCAGCCTGCAGCTCAACCAGAGCACCAGCCTCCGCTTCCGCGCCGTGGTGACCCCCGCGGCCTCCGGCGTCATCGCCAACCAGGCCACCATCACGGCCCAGGGCGAGCGCGGCGCGCCGGCCAGCTCCGCGAGCAGCTCCCCCTCCCCCAGCACCACCGGCCCGACCAACATCGTCGTGTCCGTGCCGCCCGCGCCCGTCGTGACGGCGCCCTCGAACGGGAGCACCCTGGGGACGAACCAGCCCGGGTTCACCGGCACGGCCGAGCCCGGCAGCACCGTCAGCGTGGTGATTGGGGGCGCGGTCGTCTGCACCGCTCCGGCCCAACCCACCACGGGCGCCTGGTCCTGCGCGAGCAGCGCGCTCCCCGACGGCGCGCACACCGCCACGGTGACCACGAGCGACCCGGCCGGCAACACCAGCCCCGCCACCACGGTGAGCTTCACCACCGACACCGCCGCGCCCGACACGAGCCTCCTCACCGGCCCCGTGGGCACGGTGGCGGCGCCGGGCGCGAGCTTCACCTTCGACTCCAACGAGAGCGGCGTGACGTATGAGTGCAGCCTGGACGGCGCGGCCTTCACGGCCTGCACCTCGCCCACCAGCTACACGGGGCTCGCCCAGGGCTCCCACACGTTCCAGGTGCGGGCCCGGGATGCGGCCGGCAACGTGGACCCGACGCCCGCCAGTCGCACCTGGGTGGTGGACACCGTGGCGCCGGATACGACCATCGTCAGCGGCCCGAGCGGCCTGACGAACAGCGCGAGCGCGACGTTCGACTTCAACTCCAACGAGCTCGCGGTGACGTACCAGTGCTCGCTGGACGGGGCCCCCTTCGCGGCGTGCACCGACCCGGTGACCTTCCCTGGCCTGTCTCAGGGCAGCCACACCTTGCAGGTGCGGGCGGTGGACGCCGCCGGCAACCTCGACGCCACGCCCGCCAGCCGGACCTGGACCGTGGACACCGTGGCGCCGGACACCAGCATCACCTCGGGCCCGACGGGGACGACCAACTCGAACAGCGCCACGTTCACCTTCACCTCCACGGAGTCGCCCGCCCTCTTCGAGTGCAGCCTGGACGGTGGGACCTTCGCCGCATGCACCACGCCCGCGACCTTCAACAACCTGTCCCAGGGCAACCACACGTTGGCGGTCCGCGCGCGTGACAGCGCGGGCAACGTGGATGGGACGCCGGCCACGCGCACGTGGACGGTGGACACCGTGGCGCCCGAGACGACCATCGTCAGCGGCCCATCCGGGACGACGGCCTCCACCGAGGCGACGTTCGACTTCGACTCCAACGAGAGCGGCGTGACGTACGAGTGCGCGCTCGATGGTGCGACCTTCACCGGCTGCACGGACCCGATGACGTACACGGGGCTGTCGCAGGGCAGCCACACCTTGCGGGTCCGCGCGCGCGACAGCGCCGGCAACGTGGACGCGACGCCAGCCACCCGCACGTGGACCGTCGACACGGTGGCCCCCGACACGGCCTTCGCGAGCACGCCCCCGGCCGTGTCCAACTCGGCGGTGGCCCACTTCCAGTTCAGCTCCAACGAGAGCGGCGTGAGCTACGAGTGCCGCCTGGACGGCGCGGTGATGTTCACCGCGTGCTCCGCCTCGCAGAGCTTCCCTGCCCTCGCGCAGGGCAGCCACACGCTGGAGGTCCGCGCCGTGGATGCCGCGGGCAACGTGGACCCCACGCCCGCCGTCTACACGTGGACCATCGACACCACCGCGCCGGACACCACCCTCTCGGGCGGCCCGACGGGGACGACCTCGGACACCGGCGCGACGTTCACCCTCACCTCCACCGAGAGCCCGCAGACGTTCCAGTGCTCGCTCGACGGGGCACCGTTCACCGCGTGCACCAGCCCGACGTCGCTCTCGAACCTGGCGGATGGCTCGCACACCTTCGCGGTTCGCGCCGTGGATGCCGCGGGCAATGTGGACCTGACGCCGGCCACACGCACGTGGACGGTGGACACCCTCGCGCCGGACACGACCATCGTCAGCGGCCCGCCGAGCCCCTCCGCTTCGGCGGACGCCGGGTTCACCTTCAGCGCCACCGAGACGCCGGTGACGCTCGAGTGCTCGCTCGACGGTGGGACGTTCGCCACCTGCGCCGCCTCGCAGTCCTTCCCCGGCCTCTCGGACGGCGCGCACACTCTTGCGGTCCGCGCGCGCGACACCGCGGGCAACGTGGACCTGACGCCCGCGACGTACGCGTGGACGGTGGACACCACCGCGCCGGACACGAGCATCGTCAGCGGGCCCTCCGGCCTGACGAACAGCGACAGCGCAACGTTCGGCTTCGACAGCACGGAGTCCGGCGTCACCTTCGAGTGCTCGCTGAACGGCGCCACGTACGTCGCCTGCTCGAACCCCGTGACGTTCGACGACCTGTCCCAGGGCAGCCACACGCTCACCGTGCGCGCCCGTGACAGCGCGGGCAACGTGGACCCGACGCCGGCCACCCGCACGTGGACCGTCGACACCGTGGCGCCCACCACGACGTTCACCAGCACCCCGCCCTCCATCACCAACGCCACCTCCGCCACGTTCGGCTTCGGCAGCGACACGGACCCGGTGACGTATGAGTGCTCACTGGACGGCGCGACGTTCATCACCTGCTCGAACCCCCGAACCTTCACGGGCCTCTCGGAAGGCAGCCACACCCTGGCGGTCCGCGCTCGCGACACGGCGGGCAACGTGGACGCCTCGCCCGCGACGTACACCTGGACCGTGGACACGACGGCGCCGGATGCGCCCGTCATCGACACGCCCGCCAACGGCGTCGTGGTGCCCACGCAGCGCCCGGTCATCTCCGGCACGGGGACGGCGGGCACGCTGGTGACGGTGAGCGTGGATGGCATCGTCCTGGGCACCGCGCCCGTGGATGCCCAGGGCCGCTGGACGTACACCCCCGCCGTGGACCTGGGCCAGGGACTCCACACAGCCACGGCGACGGCCACCGATGCCGCGGGCAACGTGAGTGACGACAGCGCGCCCTCCGAGTTCACCGTGGACACGGTGGCTCCCGACGCCCCGGTCATCGCCACGCCGGCGGACGGCACCACCATCGCCACCGCGACGCCCGTCTACTCCGGCACCGCCGAGCCCTTCGCTCAGGTGACGGTGGAGGTGGACGGGGACGTGATTGGCACGGTGACGGCGAACATCGACGGCGAGTGGAGCCTGCCCAGCCCGACCGCGCTGAGCGAAGGTCCCCACACGGTCGAGGCCACCGCGACGGACTCCGCGGGCAACACCAGCGAGACGGCGTCCAACGGGTTCGACATCGATTTGTCCACGCCGGAGACCTTCATCGACTCCGGCCCCGCGGCCTTCACGCGCGAGACCGCGGCCACCTTCGCGCTCCGCATGGAGAACGGCGGCGTCTCCTTCGAGTGCAGCCTGGATGGCGCGGCCTTCACGCCCTGCACCAGCCCGCTGAGCATCACCGGCCTCTCCGAGGCCACCCACGTCCTCGCGGTCCGCGCCGTCAACGCCCTGGGCACGGCGGACCCGTCGCCCGCGACGTACACGTGGACGGTGGACCTGCAGGCGCCCTCGGCTCCTGTCGTCGTCTCGCCGGCGAATGGCGGCACGGTGGGCACCGCGACGCCCACCATCACTGGCACGGCCGCGTCGGACAGTCAGGTCTACCTGGAGGTGAACGGCGCCACCTACGGCCCCATCTCCGTGACGTCGTCCGGCACGTGGACCTTCACCTTCTCCACCGCGCAGCCCGAAGGCCCCCTCACGCTCACGGCCGTCGCGGTGGACGCCGCGGGCAACACCTCCGATGCGACGTCCCACGGCTTCACCATCGACCTGACGCCGCCGGAGACGTTCATCGAGTCCGGACCGGACGCGCTCACCCGTGAGACTTCTGCCACCTTCGAGCTGCGCTCCGAGGGGGGCGCGGTCGGCTACGAGTGCAGCCTGGACGGCGCGGCCTATGCGGCCTGCACCTCACCCGTGAGCTACTCGGGGCTCGCGGACGGTGAGCACCAGCTCCGCGTGCGCGCGGTGGACGCGGTGGGCAACGTGGACGCGACGCCCGCGACCCACACCTGGACGGTGGACACCACTGCGCCGGACACGCTCATCGTGTCCGGTCCGGACTCGCCCACCCGCGCCGTGGATGCCTCGTTCGAGCTCGCCGCCAGCGAGCCGGGCTCCACCTTCGAGTGCAGCGTGGACGGCGCGACGTACGTCGCCTGCACCAGCCCGGCCCTGTTCGAGGGCTTCGCCGAGGGCGAGCACACCCTGACGGTGCGCGCGGTGGACGCCGCGGGCAACGTTGACCCCACGCCCGCCGAGTACACGTGGACGGTGGACCTGACGCCGCCGGCCGCTCCGCTCATCGCGTCGCCCGCCCAGGGCGCGGTGCTGGATGACGGCGTCGTGACGCTCACGGGCACGGCCACGGACGCGACGTCGGTGATGGTGACGGTGGGAGGGACGACCTACGGTCCCATCCCCGTGAATGGCGCCGGTGGGTGGACCTTCACGCCGCCCGTGACGCTGGGCGACGGCGCGTACACGGCGGTCGTCACCGCCACGGACGCCGCGGGCAACACCAGCGCGCCGACGAGCGTCACCTTCACGGTGGACACGACGGCGCCGGACACGGCCATCGACAGCGGTCCCGAGGCCCTGACGAACGTGGCCTCCGCGTCCTTCGTCTTCTCCTCGAACGAGTCGCCGGTGACCTTCGAGTGCAGCCTGGACGGCGCGGCCTTCCTCGCGTGCTCCGCCCAGGCGACGTTCGACAGTCTCGCGGACGGCGCGCACACCCTCGCGGTGCGCGCGGTGGACGCGGCGGGCAACGCGGACGCGACGCCCGCGGAGCACACGTGGACGGTGGATACCCGGGCGCCCGCCGTGGACATCGACACGCCGGCGGATGGCTCGGTGTCGAGCGTCGCGACGGTGACGTATTCGGGCACGGCGGAGCCGGGCAGCACCGTCACCGTGACGGTGGACGGCACGGTGCTGGGCACCTTCGAGGTGGATGGCTCGGGTGCGTGGACGCTGACGGGGAGCGCGCCGCTCGGAGAGGGCTCGCACACCGTCTCCGTCAGCGCGACGGACGAGGCGGGCAACACCAGCACCCCCGTCGTCCACACCTTCACCGTGGATGCCGAGCCGCCGCAGACGGCGTTCACCCAGACGCCGCCCACGCTGACGCGTCAGTCCTCGTCCACCTTCGGCTTCAGCTCGGACGAGTCCCCGGTGACGTACGAGTGCAGCCTGGACGGCGCGCCCTTCGGCGAGTGCCAGAACCCCTCCGAGCTGACGGACCTGACCGACGGCGAGCACACGCTGGAGGTCCGCGCGAAGGATGAGGACGGCAACCTGGACCCGACGCCCGCCTCGTACACGTGGACGGTGGACACCCAGGCGCCGGACACGCGCATCGTCAGTGGTCCGCCGCTCACGGAGGCGCCCGCCGACGCCACGTTCGTCTTCGAGTCCACCGAGCCCGGCTCCACTTTCGAGTGCAGCCTGGACGGCGCGACCTGGACGCCGTGCACCAACCCTGTGGCCTTCACGAACCTGGCGCTCGGGGCGCACACCCTGGAGGTCCGCGCGGTGGACGCCGCGGGCAACGTGGATGGCTCGCCGGCCTCCTACGTGTGGGTCATCACGGCCGACTCGGATGGTGACGGACTGACGGACGCGGAGGAGCTCGCGCTGGGCACGGACCCGAACAACGCCGACACGGACGGCGACGGCCTGCCGGACGGCATCGAGGTGAAGGTCGCGGGCACGGACCCGCTCGATGACGACACGGATGACGACGGTCTCCTGGATGGCAACGAGGACGCCAACCACAACGGCCTCGTCGATGACGGTGAGACGGACCCGAAGAAGGCGGACACGGACGGCGACGGGCTGACGGATGGCCTGGAGCTGGGCCTCACCGAGCCGCAGGGCACCGACACGGACCCGGCGCGCTTCACGCCGGACGCGGACCCTTCGACGAAGACGGACCCGCTCAACCCCGACACGGATGGCGGCGGCGTGCGCGACGGCATCGAGGACGCGAACCACAACGGCCGCGTCGACGCCGGCGAGACGGACCCGCTCTTCGCCCCCGACGACGTCGACTCCGACATGGACGGCATCGATGACGCGACGGAGCTCGCGCTGGGCCTCGACCCACGCAACGCGGACTCCGACTCCGACGGAGTGCCGGATGGCGTGGATGGCATCACCGACACGGACGGGGACGGCCTCATCGACGCGCTGGACTCGGACAGCGACAACGACGGCGTGCTGGACGGCACGGAGCTGGGCGTGACGCGCGAGACGGCGCACCAGCACACGGACCAGACCTCGCCGAACTTCCGTCCGGACGAGGACCCGAGCACCACCACCGACCCGAAGAACCCGGACACGGATGGCGACGGGCTGACGGATGGCGAGGAGGACGCCAATCACAACGGCCGCGTCGACGCGCGGGAGACGGACCCGAACAACCCCGACACGGATGGTGACGGCCTGCCCGACGGCATCGAGGTGAAGGGCGAGAACCCCACGGATCCGCTCAATCCGGACACGGACGGGGATGGCCTGCCGGACGGCGAGGAGGACGCGAACCACAACGGCCGCGTCGACCCGGGCGAGACGGACCCGAACAACCCCGACACGGATGGGGGCGGCGCCAGTGACGGCGTGGAGGTCGCCGACGGCTCGAACCCGCTGGACGGCAATGATGACTTCCTCATCGCCGGAGGCGGCTGCAGCACCGGCGGCGCGGCCACGCTCGCGCCGCTGGCCCTGCTGCTCCTCGCCCTGCCGCTGCGTCGCCGGGCGCGTCGCGACGGATGAGCCACCGAGGGCTCCGGCGGCCATGCGCCACCGGGGCCCTCGACGTCAGTTGATGGGATAGGAGTGCACGAAGAGGAACACGAGCATGCCCTGGAACAGGGCCATGCCCAGCACCACGGGCCCTCGCAGCGCGGGCCGGCGCGCGAGCCACGCGCCCAGCGGCAGGAACGCGGGCCACACGGCCGCGCTGTAGCGCCCCAGGCCCACCAGGCCCACCGTCCACAGCACCAGCATCAACGGAATGCCGAACGCGGCCAGCGGCCACCACCGGCGACGACGCGTGAGCAGGAGCGCCCCCACGCCCGGGATGAAGGACACCGCCACGTAGAGGCTGACCTCGGGCGCCCAGTCATCTCGGAGCCACCACGTCCCGAGCCCCGACCACGCGCCCGACCACTCGCCGGCGCGGACCTTCCACCACAGCTGCGGGTCGCCGAACTTCCACGCGAGGAAGACGAAGTAGAGCGACGTCACGACCAGCGGCACGGCGAGCGCCAGGATGTCGCGGTGGAACCACGCCTTGAGCCCGCCGCCGCGGGAGCGCAGCTGCTGATAGAGCAGCGAGAGCCCCGCCACGAGGGACAGGTGACGTGACAGTCCGCCGAAGCCCAGCGCGAGCGCCGCCCACCAGTGTCGCCCTCGCACGCTGAGCAGCACCGCGAGCGCGGTGAGGAACACCATCCACGACTCCGGGTAGCCCGCGGACTGGAAGAAGGCGAACGGATAGGCGGTGAAGACCAGCAGGGCCGCGCGGGCCGTGTCCTCGTCCTCGAGCGCGCGGAAGAGCCGATACAGGACGATGAGCCCGAGCAGCCCGGCCACGTTGGCCACCAGCACCAGCGACACCTGGATGCTCAGGCCTGTCGCCTCATGGACCAGCCGCCCCAGCATGGGCAGCAGCGGGAAGAAGTTGGTGGCCTGGGGGCGCTCATAACCCTGCCGGGCGATCTCCGTGTACCAGCCGCAGTCCCAGCGGCAGAACGCATCCAGCCCCGCCGGGCCGGTCTGCTGGAACGGTGGGCGGTGCAGCCGGTTGTCGAACACCAGCGACACCCGCGCGAGCAGCAGCAACGCCAGCCGACTGAAGAAGAAGAGGCTGACGGGGAACGCCAGCTCCGAGCCCAGGGCCCGGAGTCTCACCCGCCAGGGCGCGGGACGCACGGCCTCTTCGGTGACAGGAACGTCCGTGGACATGCGGTCGAGGAATCCCGAGGTGCGAGAAGGGGCGACACCCTACCCCACTCCGGCCCCCATGGCAGCGCCTCCGCTCCGCGCGGAAGCAGGCTGCGTCCCAAGTCCCCTCTTGTCCGAAGCCGCCCGCGTCAGTCCTTGTGTGGGAGGTACACCTGTCTGCCTATTCCTGGGCGGCCGCCTGCGGCGCGGGCTTGGGGCCGTTCTTGGCCGCCTCGAGGATCTTGCGCAGGCGCGTCTGTGCGTCGTCCTCGGGGAGGATGCCGGCCTGCTCCTCGATGGTGGCCACCTTCTTCTGCATCCGCGCCTTCTGCAGCCCGGCCACGGCCTCGCGTGAAGGCAGGTTGGGCCCGAGCTGGTCGAGGACCACGGAGCGGGTCTTCGCCGCCGTGCTCTTCACGACCTGTTCGTTCTGGAAGAGGGTGCCCTTGTCCTCGGCCTGCGACGTACCGGTGCCGTATGCGGAGATGACCTCGCCGCGCACGGTGAAGGCCTTCATGGTGACGAGCTTGCCGCCGCTCGTGCCCACCGCGTCGGAGAGGAAGACCGCCGGGAAGACCCACACGTCCGGGGAGATTCCCTTCCCACGGGCCGCGTCGATGCGCTCCTCGGCGGAGGCCCCCGGGCGCAGGCTCGTCGAGGACAGGCCCTTCACGGGGACGATGCGCAGCCGCGAGTCATGGGACAGCTCGCCCAGGAGCATGGCCTCCAGCTTCTTGCGGTCCACCGACTGGGAGAGCTCCTCGGAGACGGAGGTCTCGAACACGGCGACCTCGATGACGTCCTGGGGCGCGCGAAGACATGTCAGCTCCGGGGGATGTGGCCGGGGGGACTCGTGGCCAGTGAGTGCGCTGAAGACGCGCTCTCCCTGGAAATATTCAGGGGCGCTTGTCTGCCTCGCTCAGGGCGGTGGTACCGTGGACCGTCGCGCCCACGAAGCGCTCGGAGGTCCGCGTCATGCGAGGACGAGGTAGATGGATTGCCGTCACCGGGCTGGCGGTCTCGCTCTGCGCGGCGGCGTTGGTGCGACAGGAGTTGACCCGCGCCTCGCCTCCGCCCGTGTCCACCACCACCCCGGCGCCGCTCCCCGAGCCGGTAAAGCCCGCCGTCCCCAGAGAGTCCCCACCCCGCCTTCCTCCCTCCCTGGACGGCAGGGGAAGGGCGCAGGTCCGGGTGGTCTCGGCGAAGGATCAGCGGCCGCTCCCAGGCGCCACGGTGGCGCTGCTGAGAGATCCCATCGACGTCTCAATGCCAATGGAGACGGCCGTCACCGACGCCCAGGGCGTCGCGCTCTTCTCCGAGGCGCCGACGGGTGTTGTCCATCTCTGCGCCCGGGGTGTCGGACACGGCGAGGCCTGTGAGCACGACCTCGGGCTCGTCGCGGGCGGGAGCATCTCCACGGTGCTGGCCTTGCCTCCTGGGGCGACGTTCAGCGGACAGGTGCGCAACCTGGATGGCACGCCCGCGGTGGGCGTGAGGCTGATGGCGCTCAGCGTTCCATCCCACCCCCGGCAGATGCCCACCCAGGCGGTGACGGATGCGAATGGCCGCTACATCCTGGACGGCGTCACTCCAGGCATGGTGCGAATCCATCCATTCACGGCCGAGGCCCAGGCCCATCCGCGTGAGGCGGAGGTCCAGGCCGAGGCGTGGGCGACGCTGGACATCCAGCTCGCGGGCTTCACCCCGGTGACGGTGAAGCCCCGGCGCAGCCGCAGCGCCAGGTGGCGCCACTTCCAGCCGGCCGCTGACGACGCCATCGATGCCGTGTCGGTGGGCGTTCCCCTGCGACGACAGGACGACGGCACGTGGACAGGCCTGGTCGAGGCCGGGAACCACACCGTCGCCGTCACGGGCTACCACGGGTGGCGCGACTTCCACGGCGGGAAGGAGGTGGCGCTGAAACCCGGAGAGCCCGCGGTCGTGCAGGTTCCCTACGACCCGAGTTCATTCCACGTCATCGGCCCACCGCATGCGCCCACGCCCCGGTACTTCGAATTCGCCGGACACGTCCTCTTGCCCGACGGCACGCCGGCGCAGGGAGCGCGCATCGCGGTCGCGCAGCCGCCGACGTACTGGCTCCGCTGCGGGAACACGACTCCGACCTACCATCACGTCCGGTTCGAGGGCTCCGGCTTCGCGGTGAAGCCCGCCGCCGGACATCGGACCGTCCATGCGTGGCTCGACGATGGTCGCTCCGGAAGCGTGACGGTGGAGGGCAAGGAGGGCGAGCGCATCGTCGCCGACATCCGCCTGGAGGACACGGGCGCCGTCGTGGGCAGCCTCGACCCGCCGGCCGAACCCTACTTCGCACAGTGGCCCTCCATTCGTGTCTGGGATGACGACGACCGCCCGCTCAAGCGCATCACCGGGGACGGACGCTTCATCATCGCGGGGCTTCCGCCGGGCGACCACGCGTTGAGCCTGGAGCAGGACCCCAAGCGGCATGCCTTCGTCATCCATCCCGGGCAGCGAACGGACCTGGGACACCTGCGGTACGAGGTCTCCCAGTAGGGGCCGTCGCGTTACTTCGACTTCGTCAGGACCCCGTGCGTCGCATGGGCGGTGGCCACGTGCTCGGTGCATTGGTAGCCGAGGGCCACCGTGTCGATGCCGAGGAGCACGGGGAGATGGCCAGGTACTCCGGGCCTCACGCGGCGCGCTCCAGCACCCAGACGCCATAGGTCACCTTCCCGAGCAACAGGAAGATGTTCCACTCGTCATAGGCACACAGCACATCGAGCGCGTCGGCCCCCAGCCGGGACTCCATCTGCTTGCGCGCCCGCCGCACCTTCGCCAGCCGGAGCGCGTGGCGAGCCATCCCCTCGTCGAGTTCCTCCAGGTACGGCGAGCCCTCGTCCGTCGTCGTGCCGAACTCCACGATACGCAGCCCGGCGGCAGCGCAGGCCGCCGACATCCGCTCACGTGACAGCGTCGCGGGGTTCAAACCCAACCGCCAGGTGACGCGCTCCGCCTCGCGAGGCTCCAGCAGCTCCGTGGCCAGCGCGCTGCAATTCATCATCGAACCACCCGGGCGAAGGACACGCGCGCACTCCTTCATCGCGCCCTCCAGGTCCTCGGCGTGGTTGAGCATGTCCAGACACCAGACGAAGTCGACCGAAGACGTCTCCAGCGGCAGCCGCTCGATTCCGCCCCGCGCGAAGCTCACCCGCCCCTCCACCCCTTCCCGTCGGGCCCGCTCCGCCGCGAGCGACAGGTTCTGCTCCAACGGGTCCACCCCGACGACGTGCCCCTCCAGCCGTCGCGCCAGCGCCACCACCTGACGCCCCTTGCCACACCCGACGTCCACCACGCGCGAGCCCTTCCCCACGCCCCGCCGCGAGGGAATCGCATCGAGGAGCTCCGACATCGGCCGTCCACCGGGCGACGCGTCCAGATACGCATACCGCGTCCCCTCCTCCTCCAGGAATGGCCAGAGGAAGTCATAGAACGCGGCGATCCGCTCTTGCAGGGTCGACATAAGACAGACACCCCAGCAGACCTCCGCCACACAGACAAGCCCCATCCCCAAAGACATCGCGGGAACAACAACAGCCCCGCGCGTCAAGAGGTGAAGCCTGTCCCGGAAAGATGCCCCACGCCGTGATGACCATGTGGCTCGCACCTAGGAACCCCATCCCATCCACCGCGCGGCTCGGCGACACTGGCCGGGGGCCACGTGAGGTCGTACGTGCAACCGAAGGACGAGGACGTCGAACGGACCGAAGGCTACTACCACCGCTATGGCGAGGCCGTGTACCGGCGCTGCCAGCGATTGCTCGGGGACGACGCGCAAGCCTGGGACGTGACACAGGAGGTCTTCCTGCGGGTCCACGTCCACCTGAAACAGGTGCGCGAGGCCACCTCCGCGCTCTCGTGGCTGCTCACCGTGGCGGACCGCCAGTGCTTCTCGCTGCTGCGCCGTCGTCGCACCGAGCGCACCTCCGCCATCACCCTGCGCGCCCTCGTGGACGACGAGCTGGACACCTCGATGGAGCGGTTCGTCACTGACGCGGACCTCCTGAGACACGTGCTCGCCCACTGTCCCGAGGACGTCCAGCGCATCGTCGCGCACCGGTTCCTCGATGAGCTGGAACAGGAGCAGATCGCCGCCCTGCTCGACGTCTCACGCAAGACCGTGCAACGAAAGCTCCAGACCTTCTTCGAGACCGCCCGGCGCCTCCTCGAGGTCTCTGAGAGCGCCGTCTCGTGGAAAGGACCCGCCTCCGCATGAGCCCCTCACCCCTGCCCCGCTTCCCGGGCGTCCCGGATCTCCTGATTGAACGCTACCTCTGCGGTGAAGTGACCCCCGAGGAGGCCCGGTCCATGGAGGAGGCCGCGCGCGAGATGCCCCTGCTCGCGGCCCACCTGGAGGAGCGTCGCGCCGCCCAGAGTGCCTTCGTGCGGCGGCGCCCCTTCACCGTCATCGCGGCACGCCTGCATGAGCTCGAGCCCGCCCCCGTCCACCCCTGGGCAAGGCCGCTGCGCTGGGCCCAGCCAGCGCTCGCGCTCTGTGCGCTGCTCGCCCTGGGCCTGCCGCTCCTGCGCCCCGCGCCGGACGTCGAGGAGCGGATCCGCGTGCGCGGAGGACTGACCACGCGCCTGCATGTCAAACGCGGCGACGCCGTCTTCGAGCAGGCCCTGGATGTGGCGCTGCGCCCCGGAGACCGCGTGCGCCTGGAGGTCGAGGACCCGGTGGGCGGCGCGCTGTACGTGCTCGCCGTCGACAGCCGGGGCCAGGTCACTCCGCTGCATGGCTTCGCGGAGACCGGCGGCGCGCTCCGGCTGGAGCCTGGACGGATGGCGCTCCCCGGGAGCCTGGAGCTGGATGCGGGCCCGGAGCGCGAGGCGCTCGTCTTCGTGCTGACGGCACCCTCCCCCGAGGCCCCCTCACCGACAGCCGTGCGGCGGTGGCTGGAGCAGGCGGCCCGGACCACCCGCTTCCCTCCCACCCTCGAGCCACTCCCGTCCCTGCGCCACGTGGTGCGTGAGCTGCGCCGGGAGCAGCCCTGACCTCTCGTCGCTTCGACATGTCCCACGCCACACCCGTGCCGCGTCTTCCGGGATGAACCCACCACGGGAGCGAAGCATGACGAGACGATGGCGACACGGAGTGTTGTGCCTGGGACTGCTGGCCGGCGCATCGATGGGCTGCGGCGGCCTCCTCGGAGAAGAGGGCGAGGACGACGCCTTGTTCAGTGTGGAGGGCACGCTGGTCTCGGCCGAGTCACTCGACGACGCGCGCCGCGAGAAGCTGCGCGTCGCCCTCCATTGGGAGCACTGGCCCGAGGCCACGGCCGAATGCATGAAGACCATCACCACCCTGAAGGACTACAACAAGTGCCTGCGCCTCAGCCCGTCCTCCGCCTACTCGCGGCAAGGCGTGGACGTGAAGGTGAAGGGCCGCTTCCCCAACACCTTCGACATGCCCGTGCGCAAGCTGCCCGAACCGGGCCTCCTCAACGGAGACGAAGGCGCGAAGTTCGGGCTCGCCTACGTGCTGGCCTACGTCGACGGCAATGGCAACGGCAGGCTGGACCCCGTGAGCCGGACCGCGACGAGCAGTCCGGACGAGGTCATCGGACACCAGGAGGGCTACACCCTCGACGCGCTCGTCTACCACTACGTGGTGTATCGCGAGGGCGCGCTCCACCCCTTCTACAACGCCATGTTCCCGCAGTGCCCCGAGCCGCCGCAGGGCTACTCCCTGGTCTCGTATCGATACAAGGAAGACCCGGCGCTGCCACCGGGTCAGACCTACTTCGACGGCTGCGACGTCGACAGCGGCCGCGTGAAGATGGACCTCTTCATCGAACTGGACGGGAGATTCCGCGGGTACGTCTGCGAGCACAACACGAGCGCCCTGCGCACACAGGTGCGCGCCGCCACCGCGACGCCGCCTCCGTCGGGCAGCGAGACGTATTGCAGGAACTTCAGCTTCAACATCCAGGAGCCGGCCCTCTACGTGAACAGGCATCCGGAGCGCTATTGCGTCTCCGCGAACACGGAGGTCTACACGCTGCGTGATGACTGGGACGGAACCTGGGATGACCGCGCCACGCCGCCCGCCTGGTGGCCCTGCGCGACCTCGACCGTCCCCTGATACCCGCCCTGCGTCCCCGTGCAACGCGCCTGCGTCCCGGGGGCAAGCAGCGGGCCTCCACCAGGGTCCTCCTCGCTCCAGAAGCCCGCGGGCTCCCACTGGTACGTGCCTTGCTCAGTGGGAGCCCGCCTCGTGACTCATCCCTGACGAAGTCCCTCCGCGAGAGGTCTCCGGGAAAGCCCCCCCGGAAGCGCCGTCCTGTCACCCGCCGTTCTCCGCGGCCATGTCCTCGTCAGGGCTCGGTCTCGAGGTCCCCCTCGAGGAAGGTCCATGCCCCCGACCCAGAACAACACGGCCGTGTTCCTGATGGACGGCGAAGAGTACTTCGACATGTTCCGCGACTGCCTCTACGAGGTGCGGGACGCGCAGCCCCACGCGAAGACCTATGTGCGCCTGGGCTGGTGGTGCCTCCAGCACGACACCCTGCTCGACCGCCACGCGAACCGGAACTTCGGAGAGGTCCTCAAGGAGGTCGCGGACGCGGGCCACCCCATCGACATCTGCCTCTGGCAACCCGACGACCTCACCGTCAAGGGGCTCGAGCTCGCGAAGATGTCGGACCACTTCTCCCTGCAGACGCTGGCCAAGAACAAGGCCACCCAGGCCCTGCTGCACAACCACAACCAGCGCATCCAGGTGTACCTGGAGAAGCACAGCGGCGCCGGCGTGGGCTACTCGCTCCACCAGAAGATCGCCATCTTCTCCATCGCCGGCACGCTGAAGGTGCTCGTGGGCGGCTTCAACATCGAGCATGAGTACTGGGACAACATCGCGCACTCCCGGCCCTACGGACACTCCTGCCACGACACCGGCGTGCTGCTCCAGGGCCCCGTCACGCTCGACATCGAGTCGGAGTGGCTGCGCCGCTGGAGGAAGCAGCTCCCCACGCTCAGCCTGTTCGGCAAGCCGCACCCCGCCGCCGCCCGCTCCACCCTCCAGGCCACCGCGAATGACCAGGTCATCCAGGGCGGCAACCTCACCATCACCGCGCTGACCACCAACAGCGAGTCGTTCTCGAACCAGACACACATCCGAGACAAGCTGGTGGAGCTCATCTCACACGCGAACAAATACATCTACATCGAGAACTTCCAGTTCTTCAATCCGGAGCTGGTGAAGGCGGTGCGCACGCGCATCAAGCAGATGGGCGCCAAGCAGCTCAAGGTGGTGCTGGTCATCCCGGATCCCCTCCATGACTCCGACAAGGGCGTCACGTACCTGACGCGCATCACGTACGCGATGATGGCCATCGAGAGCGGCTACCTGGACGAGAACTGCCTGGCCGTGGAGGTCATCGACGGCGAGATCACGACACACGTCGACCCGCGAACCCAGGGGACGAAGACGTACTCCAAGGACGACTACGTCTGGGAGGTGTACGAGCCCTCCATCAACCTGCATGACTGGCCCCAGCAGGACTACCGCCTGCGGCTGACGCACAAGAAGACCCAGGCGAGGACGGAGGTGCGGCTCGACGCCGTCCTGAGGTTCATCCACAAGGGGACGGGCCAGAAGAGCAAGGCCCAGCCCAAGCACGACGACGTGGCGCCCAAGATCCAGGTCTACTTCCCCTACCGCTACGGGGGCATCAACCAGGCACCGGAGACCGTCTACCTGCACACCAAGCTGATGATCATCGACAGCCAGCACGTGGTGCTGGGGAGCGCGAACTTCGACTGCCGGGCCATGGACTACGACGGTGAGCTGGACGTGCACATCGACGACGCCGCCTTCGCGACCACCGTCAAGGCGAGGCTCGTCAACCACTACGGCATCCACGGGATGTATGAAGTCCCGCGCGCGTGCTGGAATGACTCGGCCGAGGAGCGCCACCAGGCGAACTGCGTGGGGCTCGCGCGCAGGGACCCCAAGGACCTCTGGGCCATGTTCGAGAACGTGGGCAGTTCGAAGAAGTTGAAGTTCACCTGGCTCTGAAGCCAGTCACGCCAGGAGCCACACATGACCCTCATCGGACAGTTCAACAACAACGGCACGCGGCTGAACCTCCTCCAGAAGAAGCCGCTGTTCCTCCACCACACCCACCGGCCCGCGCCCGGCTGGTACAACCGCACCAAGCCCCTGGCCGGGAACGCCCCGTTCGTGCACCTGCTCGCGACCGACGTCGCGGCGATGGTCGTCGGGGGCGTCGTCGGGGCGCCCAACAACGCCGTCATCGAACAGAACAACATCGACATCTACCTGGACATCACGGCGGGGAAACAGGCCTTCTTCAGCAACGCGCCAGCCAACGAGCTCCACGCCTATCAAGTCAATCCAGGAGGGGCGCTGGCCTGCCAGTACTTGAGCTGGGAGGACTCCTGCATCGTCTCGATGGACCTCTCCAACGTGGGGCCGCCCCTGATGATGTCGGGCCCGTTCAACGGCTGTCATTTCTATGTGACGCAGGACACCGTCACGAACCAGGTCCGGGTTCATCACGCGAACGCCAACAAGATTGGCATGTCGACCGACCACAATCGGCCGGACCTGGCCGAGGCCTACATGGACGGGTTGATGGCGGCGGCGCAGGGCCCCAACGAGGTCATCACCCACCAGATGCGCAAGGACGACTACCTGGCCAGGGTCTGGGACCCCATCGCGGGCGCGAAGGTCGAATCCCCGGTGACGCTGGCCTACCGCAACTACAAGCAGGGACAGGGCCGCACGAACGTCGCGCTCCATGAGACGATGTGCCTGGTCTTCGGCATCCGCACCGCCGTGAACACCTGGGACTTCTTCTTCCACGTCGCGGGCGTCACCGACTACAACCGCTCCGGGCTGCGCTCGAACCGTCAGGGCTACCTGAAGACCGTCATACCGTGGCAGGCGATTTGAGCGGGGCCCCGCCTCCTCCGTCATCCGCCCGAGGCGCGAGGCCCGGCTCGAGCAGTGCCAGCGCCCGGGCGCGCGTCCGCTGGATGCACTCGCGGGTCCAGTGCCCCAGCTCCGCCTGGGATAGCAGGCCGTGCCGCGCCAGGAAGTCCTCGTCCACGCCCGGGATGGGCGGGAGCGAAGGCGTGCTCCGCGCGTCCAGCTCCGACAGGGCCCGCCGCAGGCCGGCCTCCGCGCTCCCGGCGCCTCGCTCCAGCGCGAAGTCGAGGACTTCCCAGCCCAGCTCGGCGTGCCGCGCCTCGTCCTCGGCGATGACCGACAGCGTCTCGCGCACCACGGGGTCCGCGGCACGCCGCGCGCCCTCCGCGGCCACCAGGGAGGCCACGCCCTCCGCGAGGCACCCGTCCAGCAACGAGCCGCGCGCCAGCCGCGCCCAGGCCTCCTCGGAGCCCGTCGCCATGGGCTTCACGCCCTCCTGCTCCAGCTCCGGAATGGGCCCCGCCGTCCAGTCCACTCCCGAGAAGGCCCGGGCGAGCGCGAAACACCTGCGTGCGTGGCGGACCTCGTCCAGCGCCGCCAGGTGGCAGTCCTCCAGCAGCGCCGACGGCGCCCCCATCGCGGAGAGCCGGAGCGACAGCTTCGCGAAGGCTGGCACCGACGCATGCTCCATCCGCGCCGAGGTCATCCACGCCTCCCCGAGCACCGTCCGCTGCCACGTCGTGAGCCCCGAGACCTCCGGCACGGCGTCATCCGCCCAGCCCGCCCCCAGCGCCCGGCGAGCCACGCGGGCACGCCCGCGCAGGCGCAGCACCCGCCCCTTGGAGAAGTTGGTGTTGGAGAAGAAGTCGACGACGCTCCAGACGAGCCACGCCATCCCGCCAGCCGACAACACCCCGCCCGCGATCAGCAGCCCGGCTCCGAGCCGACGCGTCTTCTTCGAGTGGGTCCTGGGGAGCGCGAAGACAATCCCCAGGATGAAGGACACGGCAATCGCACAACCGAGGATTACCGCCAGCTCCAAGGCCATCACATCCCCTTTCCTGGAAGTCAGCCCAGGATGTCATGCACTCCGGATGCCCACCAGGGTGTCAGGGCGTCCGCGCGTGAAGCAGGGGCACCACCGTGCAGGGGACGGCACGCCGGACGGGCGAAGCTGTGCAACCGGCTGCACGGTGGAAGGGGCGGCTCAGTCCTCCACTTCCGCCTCGTCCCACTGCTGGTGGTTGAGGTGGGGGTCGCGGTTCGGGTCGTAGTTGGGGTCGTTCGACGGGACGTATTGGCCGTTGCCGTTCATCCAGTACTGATTGGCGCCCGTCTGGACTTGGTGGCGCGTGCCGGTGGCGGTGTTGCGCACCGTCTCCTCGTCCTTGATGTAGTTCACGAAGCGGTGGTGCATGCGGTCCGACGCGGCGTCGCGGCTGGCGTAGGTCTCCGCGATGGACCTGTTGATGGCGTCGTTCTTCTCGTGGAAGGCACGCTGCTGCGCCTCGAAGGCGGCCTTGTTGGCCTGCATGCGCTGGTGGTGCGCCGCCCAGCTCGCGCGCTCCCGGGCCATCTCGCCCTGGTTGTAGGCCTGGACGTACTGCGGATTGTAGCGCGTGCCCGCGAGCGCCTGGAGGACGACCTTCTTGCTCTCCTCGTAGCGCTCCTTGGGCGCGTCGAGCGCGTGCGTGTAGTAGTTCCAGGACACCATGTTGCCCAGGTCCGTGGCGCTCAGGTGGACGACCATCATGTACGGCTCACCGCGCTTGTCGGTCCACTCCGTCACCTTCGCCAGGAAGAGCTGGCGCATGGGGGCGACCTTGTAGAGCAGGTCCGAGAAGCCCTTGTCGGACGCGGCGATGTCCGGCGCGTCGTATTGCTTCACCAGCTTCGCGCCCTCCTTGCGTGCAATGGGAACCAGGTCCTGCTGGATGACCTGGTCGATGGACTCGAAGCGCCGCATCGGCTGGCCGCTGCGCGCCGCCACCTGCTGCATCATCGGGTCGCCCGAGAACATGAACGTCTTCATGGGGACCATGTAGACATTCACGTTGCCCGGTCCGCTGATGACCGCCTTGCCGTTGTTGACGATCCAGTTGTCCGGCAGCGGCATCGCCGCCATCTCCATGAACTTGTCGTCGAACACCCGGTGCATGACGACCTTGCCGTTGGGTGGCACCTCGAGTCGCTTCTCGACTTCGGGTGCCCCAGGACCCGATGTGTCACCCTCGACCTTGTTCTCGCGACAGCCGCCCACCACGACACACGACGTCACGAGCGGAATCATCAGCGCCTTCATCGGAGTTCCCCCTCCTGGACTGCATTGCCATCCAGGCTACCAGAGGCCCGGTGCGGGGGACACCCGGGCCCCTGGCGGGCTCACAGCTCCGGGAAGACGAGCAGGCCTCGCTGCGAGTCGACCGCGTAGACATAGCCGTCCCCTGGGACGCGGATGCCGACGGCGCCCTCCCAGGAGGAGACGTTGAGGAACACGGGGTCGTGCTCCCGCCAGGTGTGGTGATAGGCGATCTCCCGGGGACGGCTCGGAACGGTGACATCCAGGACGCGCACGCCCTGCTGGAAGTGCGCCAGATAGAGCCGGTTGCCGACGAGCTCCATGTTGTGGATGGAGACCTCCGGCGACAGCTTGTACTCGCCGATGAGGGTGGGGTTCGCCGGGTCGTTCAGGTTGAGCACCCGCAGGTGGGCGCCCCACCCCTCGCCGCCCTCGAACGCGATGAGGTTGTTCTGGAAGTACGCCACGCGCGAGTAGTGGCTCATCGCGTTGGGATACTCGTACGCGCCCAGCTTCTTCACGTTCGCGGGGTCGCGCGCGTCGAGGATGAGCAGGCCCGCGCCCCAATGGTTGACGAAGAGCAGGTGGTTCAGGGAGGTGGCGTCGTGGGGATAGGAGTTGCGCCCCGGCATCCGGGAGCTCTCGTCCCGGTAGCTACCCAGCAACACGGGCTCGCGCGCGTGGGTGACGTCGAAGATGAGGACGTCCCCGTTGTCCATGGCATACAGCCGATTGCCATTCACGAAGAGGGTATGGGTGCTGCGCCGCATGCCGCCCGACAGGTCCTGGATGAGCCTGGGGGACGCGGGGTCGGAGATGTCGAACACCAGGACGCCCCGGGCCGCGCTGGCGACATAGAGCGCGTCGTCCTTCGCCCAGACCCCGTTCCAATAGGCATCATCGGGGTGCGTGATGGACGCCACCAGACGCGGCGCGGTGCGGTCCGCGAGGTCGAAGACGAACAGACCTCCCTCGCCCGGGAAGCCCGCCTCGATGTTCACCACGTAGGCGTGCCCCTTGGTGACGTAGACATCCACCCCCATGCCCGTGTTCGCCCCCGTGGAGGCCTCGCCGATGAGTCGCAGCCCGCCCGAGGACTCTGCTTCCCCGGGCCGGCGGCGGGTCCGGACGCTCTCGAAGCTGAGCACCCGGGGCGGCTTCCCCGCCTCGCAGTAGACGTCACAGCCCAGCACGCGGTCCGTCCCCACCGCCCGGCACCCCAGCTCCGCCGTCACGCTGTAGGGACGGCCGGGAATATTGGCGGTCGACACCAGGAACATCGGGTGGGCCGCCTCCGGTTCGAGGAAGTAGTACCGGCCCAGCAGCTGATCGGTGGCGCGCCCCGGCCCCGTCGAGGTGTCGTGGAAGCGCGCGTTGAAGGGGCCCGAGGTGTCCACGCCCTTCAGGCTCTCCAGATCACAGCCCGTCAGGTCGTAGGACTCCAGCTTGCCGCAGTCATCCGGGGTGCTGACGGAGACCCGGAGCGCGCAGCTCACGGCCGGCGGTGGCCCCAGGTCTCCCGGGTCCGGCAGCGGCGTGCCGGGAGACAGATCCACCGGCACCTCGATGACCTCACGGTCCGGGCTGTCGCACCCGCCCGCGCCAGCGAGCCACCACACCATTGCGACGACGACCCACGTCCACTTCACCATGTCTGCCCCCGGGGATGGGGCCGGCGCGAGCGGGATGGACGTGCACGGAGGAAGGCCGACCCGGAATCCCTCGAACGAACAGGGGCCCTCCCCATATCGCGGGTCCGCGGACGCCGTTCAATCCCTGACATCCGCGCGGGCCCTTGGGCGTCAGAAGATGGTCCGCACGCTCCGGTCCCCGGCGATGTACTGGTTCAGCGTGTAGCCGAAGTCGGACGTGCACGCGTGGTTGAGCTTCCGGACCAGGCCATACAACACCCGCCCCAGAGGCGAGGAGTCGAGCACGGAGCGGACGCTGCAGATCTCCTCGTGCTCGGTGACCTTCAGGTCCTGGTCGAGCACGACCTTGTGCACGGCGTGGTACGTGAAGGTATCCCCCACCAGCGCCTGCCAGGGCCGCAGGGCGAGGAAGTGCTTGAAGACGAGCGAGGTCTTCACCTCGGCCATCACGACGTGGGAGCCATCCGGACGCCGCGACTCGGTGACGTCGCCGAAGGCCATGCGACAATCCGAGAGGAAGGTCCTGTTGACATACACGAGCCGCCGGGCGCGCTCCAGCCCCTGCACCGTGACGAGTGGGTCATGGAACGTGGTGTCCGGGTGATAGTGCCTCGACGCGGCGGCGCGGGGACGGTGCTCATCACAACCATAGAGGATGGGCAGGAAGCTGCGGACGAGCTCGGCGGGCCCCCGGGGCTCCGAATGCAGCGGGGTGGTGTGCGCGACTTCCCTCATGTGGAACTCCTCCAACGACGATGTGAAACCAGACGGCCCGCGGCCGCTCAGCAGGCGCGAGCCAGCGGGCCGCTTCGCGGCGAGAGTCCCGCTCCACCTCGTGCCCCGCCCGCTGGCACTCGGCCGCGGACACGACGCCGCCGACTCCCGCGCCAAGGACAGCCACTCGGAATCGCCGGTCGAAAGCGCGGCCTCTGGGAATGACTCTCATGGGGGTGGCCGATGGTGTCCGCTCGGGCCGGGGCTCGTAATCGCCTGCCGGTCCCGGATGGCTGTCGCCTGCACGACCAAGGCGCGTCCCCGTCCTCCCACGAAGAAGGCCCCGGCGCGCTGGACGCACCGGGGCCCTTGGACTTCAGGGTGTCAGGGACTTCACGGCAGCGGCGGCAGCGTCAGCACGCCGTTGCACTGGCCGGGCGTCGAGGGCACGCCGGTGCCGCCCCAGGGCGCGCCGGTGTTCACCACCACGCTGCCCCCAGGAGGCGGCGGGCAGCCGTAGCCCTGGGCCTGGCGCACGACGATGTTGGCGTTGGCCGGCAGGTTGTAGAGGACGTCCGTGCCCGCGCCCACGCAGATGTTGCGCGTCTGGCTGCCACCGGTGGGGAGCGGAATCTCCAGCTCCAGGCAGATGGGCAGCGTGGTGCCCGGCGGCAGTGAGGCCGCGTTCACGTCGATGCGCAGACAGGCGGGGTTGGTCTTCTCGATGTCGGCGTTGATGAAGCCGACCTCATTGGTGTTGGCCGTGAAGCCGCTGTTGGAGATGCGCGCGCAGTCATCCGCGTTGCAGCTCACCGTCTCGCGGTTGTTGCACTGCACGGGGTTGCTCGTGCGGGTGCCGCTGGTGGGCTGCTGCCGCCACTGGTTGGAGCCCACGGGCATGGACCAGAAGGCGATGTTCGCCGGGGCCGTGGGGGCCAGGTCATTCGTCAGCGGGATGAAGACACGCGCGGTGGCGCCCGGGGCCAGCTTGAGCAGCTGCCCCCTGCCGTCGCGGACCTCCGTGTAGATGGCGCCGCGCGACTCCAGGAACACCTGCTGGCCCGACAGGTTGACGGCGCCGTCGGTGCCCGGCATCGACAACAGGCCCGTGTCGATGTGACGCACGCCCACCGTGAACGGGCCCTGCACCTGCTCACCCGAGGGGCCGCGCAGCGCGGACAGGTTCACCTGGATGGAGGCGCCGTTGCGCGGGTCCGTCACCACGACGGTGCCCGACGCGCTGAACGTCTGCCGGTGCAGCGAGTGCAACACGAAGCGCGCCCCGAGCACGTTGCGTGTGACGGCGCCCACGTAGGGCATGTAGCCCGGAACATCGATGGTCACCGGCGTGCCCATGGGCACCGCCGCCGTCACCGAGAACGAGCCGTCCGAGGCCGACGTCCCCGCGGCGCTGCCGACGCTCACCCTCGCCCCGGCGAGCGGGGCTCCGGCCGCGTTGGTGACGACGCCACAGATGGTGGTGCCGGAGCTGGCGGGCGTACACGTCACCAGCGGCTGTACGTGCTCCACCGCCGCGGGAGCCTCCGCCTCACCCTCGGGCGCACCACAGGCCGCGCCCAGCAGCATCGTGCCGCTCAGCGCGCCACACAGCCACATCCACCGCTTGCTGACCATTGCCGACAGAGACATCACATACCTCCCCGTTGAAGAAAGGCGACACCCCGAGAGCGTCACCTCCTCGCATGGTATGTGATTCATCTGACATTGACACGGCAGCGCCGGATGTTTCAATCCCAGCACCAATGTTCATCAAACACAGACACGTCACGAAAGACCCGAGGCGACGGCGACCACACGTGTGACACCCCGCGCTACAAATCAAAGGCTCTCGACCCACCCATGTAGCCTGGAATGTCACAGGAGGGTGCGAAACACATACGGGGTTCCCGCATGGCCCGGTGTGCCATGGCGTCGACACACGAGGATTTCAGAGCGCGAGCGGCTCCTCGGCCGGTGCGGGCGTGGCGGGCTTCTCCGACACGGACTCGGCGCAGAGGGTGGAGCCGTTCATGGCGCACCGGCCTCCGTCCTCCAGGTCGAACTGCCAGCGGTGGCGCGGGCAGACCAGGTACCTGCCCTCCTCCACCCACCCCTCGGACAGGTCCGCGCCCTGATGCGGACAGAAGCGCTGCACGGAGAAGCGCCGGTGGCCCACCGTCACCACGGTGCGCTCGCGCTGGGACTCGGTGGAGCGCACGCCCTCGCAGAAGGCCCGCATGTCCTCGATTTCGACGCCCAGGAAGCCGTGGAGGATGGGCTCGTAGACGTCCGGGAAGCGGCTGAGCCGCAGGCGGAACGACAAGAGGAAGTCCTCCCACGTCAGCTTCCGGTCCAGCACGCGCACCATGTCCGCGGCGCTCACCTTCATGGTGTAGCGCGTCGTCTCGCGAATCTCCGCCACCTCGTCCACGCGCCGGCCCTTGAAGTCCACGCGCAAGAGGCGCTCGGGCAGCTCCGTCAGCTCCACGTACAGCGGCATCCCCACCCGCTCGTGCAGGTCCAACAGGTCCAGCTTGCGCTGCAGCTCCACGCGCAGCCGGGCGTGGATCTCATCCACCTCCGCGCGCAGCATGTTGCGCCGCCGCTCCCGGAACAGGTGCGCCATGTCCGCCGCGTAGGTGCGCAGGTAGGACTCGAAGCCCTCCTCCGTCAGCCGCGCGCCGTCCAGCGAGACGTACTCCAGCGAGGCCGCGTCCAGCACGTCCCCCGGCATGGGCTCCAGGAAGCGGGTGTCGGCGCCGGGCAGCCGCTGCTCGAGGAAGCGGAACAGCGTGGTGGCGTTGGGGAAGATGTTCACCTTCTCCAGGTTGAGCGCGAACAGGGCCGGGTCCAGGAAGCACGCGGGGCCGGCCGAGGCCAGGTAGGCCCGCGGCTTCACCACCTCCAGCGCGCGCGCCACCGCCTCGAACTTGCTCTCGCGCTTCTTCAGCGAGATGGCCGCGTACGTCTCCGGCGTGTACTCGTAGCAGGTGGGGTGCCAGATGGCGCCGGAGAACTGGGCGGTGAAGAGGTCGATGGGCCCCTCCTCCTCGCTGATGCGCGCCAGCCGGTCATGCAGCTTGCAGTCGTTGAGGTTGACGAAGCACTGGCCGTCGCCGCGCACCATGATGGCGGAGTCGCGGTTGGTGCCCTGCTCGGACACGAAGAGCTTGAGGTAGCCGCCCTTGATGGGCACCTCGCGTCCGTCCTCGCAGGCGATGACGCGCTTGCAGCCGTAGCGGGCGAAGATGTCCTGCAGCTCCGAGCGCTGGAAGCGGGGAATCACCACCGTGAAGTCCCGGGTGCGGAGGCTGGCCAGGAACTCCGGGTCGAAGTGGTCCTTGTGCTCGTGGCTGACGTACAGGTAGCGCTCGCGGCCGGGCGTCTCCAACAGCTCGCGCACGCGCGGGGCCAGGTGGTGGTTGCGGGGCAGCTGCATCCACGCCGAGTCGAACGCCCCGCGCGGGGACAGCCACGGGTCCATGACGACGACGCTCCCCGCGCACTCCACGGCGAAGCCTGCATGGCCCAGGAAAGTGATTCGCATGTCCCCGCCCCCCACCGAAGCGGCCCGACGACGCGCCGAGGCCGCACACACCCGAGTCGCCGCCCGCTCTCACGGCCGGCGTGAAGTAGGCTGCGAACGGGGTGTCACCTGGACCAGGGGCCTTCCAGTCCCGGCTCGCGTCCGCGTCCCGACACGGCCCCGGGCGGGAGACACGAAGGGCGCGGAAGGAGGACCTCCCGCGCCCCGGTGTCGTCGTCGGTGGAGACGGCTCAGCGACTACGGCTGGATTTCACGGACGGACAGCCACTTGAAGTCGACGTCCTCCGCGTTGTCCCAGCGGAACGTGGCGATGGGGCCACCCCAGGTGATCGGCATGGCGCCCACGGAGCCGCCGCAGTGCCCGGCGTCCCCGCCCCAGTCCCCAGCGTCCACCCAGTCGTAGACCTTCTTCCACGTCACCTTGTCGGCGTTCTCGTTGACGTACATCTCCAGCCGCACGGCCTCCTTGCCGCTGACGGTGGTGTTGCGCATCACCGCCTTGAAGCCCACCCAGCGCCCCTTGAGCGCGGAGGTGGCGGGCTTGTACGGCGCCTGGTCGTAGGAGACATGCCACGTCTCCTTCTGCCAGCGGGCGCGGCCGTCGTAGTGCAGGCCGCCCTTGTAGCTGCTGCCCTCGCAGCCGGAGTTGTTGTTGTTGTGCTTGCCGCCGCGCGCGTACCAGTCGAAGTTGTCCGAGCCGTCCGACGCGGCGTTGAGCTTCACGAAGCCCGTCATCTCGACGTTCTTCCAGTCGTTGGGCGCCTGCATGTAGCCCCGGCTGGCCAGCACATCCCGGTCATACGTCGGAATCTTCGCGGCGGAGTAGCCGGTGGAGGTGGTGACGCCCATGCGCACCTGGCTGTGCTTCATCTTCCACGAGCCGTCCGCGTTGCGGGTGATGGCGCGCTGCGGGTCGAACCGGGGGTCCGACGTGGGGTCGTCCGCCAGCGCCCAGGACTCGCCGCCCGCCTTGGACGGGTACAGCCGCGTCACGCCGAACTTGTCCACGGAGGGCTGCTCGGGAGTCGGCTCCGGGGTGGGCTCGGGCGTCGGCTCGGGCGTCGGCTCAGGTGTCGGAGTCACCCCGGGCGTGGGCTCCGGCGCGGGGTTGCCCGGCGTGGGGTCGGGGCTCGGGACCTGGGGTTGCTCGGACGGCGACTCGGTGCCGCCGGGCGTCTGGGCTCCGGGAGCGCCCGGGTCGGCGCCGCACGCGGAGGCGGACAGGAGGAACAAGGCGCCACACAGGGATGAGAGAACACGGTTCCGGATCAAATGGCGGTCCTTCTGCGAGGGGCCGCGAGAGTGGCGGAGGAGCCGCGGACGCCTATCGCCCTGCGGGCCCTCGCCGCGCCGCTCCCCCGAGGCCAGGATTGCCTCGGGGCGTCGACGCCTGGCTGGTCTCAGCGGCCCGGTGACTGTCGTTTTTCCAACCGGACGGCCCGAAACCCACCACGTCCCGCAACCCTTCCCCAGCCAGTGACGCCCGCTCCGGCCCTCCCCGGGCCGCCCCCTCCCGGGACAGCCCTGGAGCGCTTGCGGGAGCCATCCTTCGGTTTTTCCGAAGGAGTGAGTCTGTAATCCCTATTTGTCGAAGAGAACGGCGGCTCTTATCTGAACCCCACCTATGGAACCTCTACAAACCGTCGGCAGTCCCGTCCTGTGGGGCGGCTTCATTGCCTTCGTCATCGCGATGCTCGCCCTGGACCTCGGCGTCTTCCACCGGAAGGCCCACACGGTCAGCTTCAAGGAAGCGCTGGGCTGGAGCACGGTGTGGATCAGCCTGGCGCTGCTGTTCAACGCGGGGCTCTGGTGGAAGTTCGGAGGCAAGCCCGGGCTGGAGTTCCTCACCGGCTACCTCATCGAGAAGTCGCTCTCCGTCGACAACATCTTCGTCTTCGTCGTCATCTTCTCGGCGATGCGCATCCCCGCGCTGTACCAGCACCGGGTGCTCTTCTGGGGCATCCTGAGCGCGCTCGTGCTCCGGGCCATCATGATCTTCGCCGGCGTGGCCATGCTGGAGCGCTTCCACTGGCTCATCTACGTCTTCGGCGGCTTCCTCATCATCACCGGCCTGAAGCTGTTCGTGCAGCGCAACAAGGAGGACCACCCGGAGGACGGGTGGATGATGCGGATGCTGCGCAAGAGCATCCCGTCCACCACGCGCTTCGACGGGCACCACTTCTTCACCATGGAGAACGGCCGCCGGCTGGCCACGCCGCTGCTGATGGCGCTCATCCTGGTGGAGGCGTCGGACATCCTCTTCGCCCTGGACTCCATCCCCGCCATCTTCGCGGTGACGCGAGATCCGTTCATCGTCTTCACGTCCAACATCTTCGCCATCCTGGGCCTGCGCTCGCTGTTCTTCCTGCTGGCCGGCGCGGTGGAGAAGTTCAGCTACCTGAAGGTGGGCCTGTCGGGCGTGCTGGTGTTCGTGGGCGCGAAGATGGCGCTCATCGACTTCGTGAAGATCCACCCGGCCGTCTCGCTGGGCGTCATCGCCACGCTGCTGGGCGCCAGCATCGTCGCCTCGCTCATCAAGGCGAAGAACCTGCCGCCGCACACGCCGGAGACGGGCGCCGACACGCTCGTCAAACCGTCGGAGAGCTGAAGCAGCCCGCAGCACATCCCCCGAAGCCAGGGCGCGTCCGGACCTCATGCCGGGCGCGCCGGAGCCGGGCGCCGCCAAAGTCATGCGCCGGAAAGCGAAGAGGCCGTGAACCCTTGGGTTTCCCCTTGGATTCACGGCCTCTTCTTGTTGGGCGCAGCAGGGTTTGAACCTGCGACCCCTGCCGTGTGAAGGCAGTGCTCTACCGCTGAGCTATACGCCCGCGCTGCGTGTTGCCACCGCGTCGCGACGGGGAGCTAGATGCCATCTGCTCCCTCGGGTGTCAACGCAATTTCTACGAGAGCCCATCCAGCTTCTCTTCCAGCTCACGCAGCCGACGCTTGAGGCCGGACAGCTGCTTGCCCACGGCCTTGAACTCGCTCTTCGGCGCGAAGTGGAACGCCTTGAGCAGCTCCTCCTGGCCGCGGTCCAGGGCCTGCTTGCCCCGCTGGGCCTTGCCGATGGCGTTGGCGATGGCCATGGCGCGCTTCTCGTCGGCCATGAGCTTCTCCACGGCCTTGCTGGAGAGCTCCAGCGCCTGCTTCTTCAAGTCGTCACGGATACCCATGGCTCGTTGCCCCCCGGCCTACGGCTCGTCGATGTACTGCGTCTGCAGCTTCGCGAAGACGCGGTCCGCGATGCCCTTGTACTTCATGCGCTCGATGAGCGGCTGCAGGTCACCCTTCATGGAGATGCGGCGCTTGAGCACCGCCTCCACGGGGTCCAGCGTCCCCTGCAGCAGCTGCTTCCAGACGGTGTACGGGGCGCGGGCCAGGTAGACGGGCTCGAGCTCGTCCAGGTCATCCGGGTCCGCGAGCACGCGGGCCTTCTCGATGCGGCAGTCGCCCGGGACGACATGCACCACGAAGGACTTCGCCAGCTTGCCGGGCTCGGCCTCGATGATGGCCCCGAAGTCGCCCTTCCATCCCTTGCCGGCGACGGCGCACTCGGGGTCCTCGTTCGTGAGCCGGACCGCTTCGTCCAGCCACTCCTTCGACGGGAACTTCGCCATGAGCTGCTACCTATCCTCTTCGGAAGACTCTCTTGATGCTGGAGAGCAGGCCCCGCTCGTCATCGCTGGCGCCGTTGGAGCCGCTCGCCACGGGCTGATGGTCGACGTTGTTGCGCAGGACATCCGAGAGCGCCCGCTTGAGCTGCTCCGGGGTATCGCGCGTGGCCAGGTCCACCCGGCGCGGAGTACCACTGGCCTCCTCCACCGTCACCTGGAGCAGACACTCCTCGGTGAGGCGGAAGTCGATCTTCCTGCCGGCCGCGGCGGACGGGACCCGGACGGTGCCCAGGTACTCGTTGTCCACCATCAGGTCGCTGTCCCCCTGGAAGATGTCCAGCTCGATGTAGGCCGAGCCCGGCTCCTTCGGCGGAGGCAGGCGGAAGCTCTTCACCATGGGGATGAGCGAGTTCTTCTCGATGATGCGCTTCACGCGGCCGTTGGGCAGCGCGTAGCCGATGGGCATGGACACCGCGTCCAGCAGCGTCACCGCGTCGATGCTGCCCAGCGAGTCGCCCAGCAGCGCCGCGCCCAGGGCCACGCACTCGTCGGGGTGCACGCCCTTCCTGGGCGGCTTGCCGAAGTGCGCTTGGATCTTCTGCTGCACGAGCGGCATGCGGCTCTGGCCGCCGACGAGGATGATCTCGTCGATGTCCGAGCGGGCGATGCCCTTCTCCTCGAGCACGCGGTCGCAGATCTCGAAGGTGCGGTCCACCAGGTCGCCGGTGAGGCTGTTGAGGAACTCGCGCGTCAGGGGGATGCGCAGGTCCACCGGCTTGCCCTTGCGCTCGTCGATGAAGGGCAGGTCGATGACGACGTTGGGGATGAGCGTCAGGTCGATCTTCGCCGCCTCGGCGGCGTTCTTGATGCGCTGCAGGGCGATGGGGTTCTCGGTGAGGTCGACCTTGGTCTCCTCCCGGAAGCGCTCCAGCACGTACTCCATGATGCGCGTGTCGAAGTCCGCGCCGCCCAGGAAGGTGTCGCCGCCCGTGGCCAGGACCTCGAAGACGTTGCCGGCCAGGTGCAGCACGGAGACGTCGAAGGTGCCGCCGCCCAGGTCGTAGACGAGGACCTTCTGGTCCAGGCCCCGGTTGAAGCCGTACGCGAGCGCCGCCGCGGTGGGCTCGTTGACGATGCGCTTGACGTCGAAGCCGGCGAGCCGGCCCGCCTCCTTCACCGCCTGGCGCTGGTTGTCGTTGTAGTAGGCCGGGACGGAGATGACGGCCGCGTCGATGGGGCCGCCCAGGAACTGCTCCGCGATGGTCTTCAGCTGCGAGAGCACGAAGCTGGAGACCTGGGGCAGCGTGTAGAGCTTGCCGCCCATCATCACCGCGGCGTCCCCGTTGGGGCCCTCGACGATGTCGTACGGGAAGGAGCCGCGCAGGTCCTCCACCGACTTGGAGTGGTACTTGCGGCCGATGAGGCGCTTGGTCCCCCACAGCGTGTTGCGGGGGTTGGTGACCATCTGGTCCTTGGCCACCCCGCCCACCAGGAGGTCTCCCTTGGCCGACAGGGCGACGACGGTGGGGAGGATGAGGTTGCCGCGATCCGTGGGGACGATCTTCGGGATGCGGTTGCGCACGGACGCCACCAGCGTGTTGGTGGTGCCCAGGTCAATCCCGACGATGCGAGGTCTGTCCGCCATGAAGTTCACGGGCGCGGGCCACCAGACGCGCGCCCCCGTCCCACTCTGTATCACGTCGCGACTTCGCGCGCGCGTTTCTGGGCGAAGCCCTCAGTCCTCCACCTCGGAGCCCTCCGGACCCGGCTCGTTCCACCCCAGGGGGGGTGGGAGCACCCCTCGGACCGCCTCGGTGGAGGGCAGGACCAGGCGATCATACGGCCCCCCCTCCCCCGTCGGCAGCTCGTCCAGGAAGCGGGACGGGCGCAGGACGATGCGCTCGCCCTCCCGGGGCAGCACCGACAGGGGGTACACCAGCGCCAGGAGGTCCCGGGCCCGGGTGGTGGCCACGTAGAACAGGCGCCGCTCCTCCTCTTCCTCCTCGGCCGAGCGAGTCGCCTGGGACATGGGGAAGCGCCCGTCCACCAGCCAGAGGACGAAGACGCTCCGCCACTCCAGCCCCTTGGCCTGATGGACGGAGCTGAGCGTCAGGACGTCCCCGGGGGCATCGCCCTCCAGGGCCTCCTTGGCGGCGAACTCCGCCACCAGCGCCAGCTCCGACAGGAAGCGCGGCAGGTCCTCGAACCGCCGGGCCAGATCCGCCAGCCGCCGCAGGTCGTCCTCCCGGCTGTCCTCGGGCGTGGCCTCCAGGGCGAGCCGGGCGGCGTACCCACCCGCCAGCACGTCCTCGATGAGCCCCCCCGGGTCGCGCGTGGCCTCCGGGCGTCCCAGCCGCCCCATCAGCGCCGTGAGCCGCTCGAAGGCCGGAAGCGACTTCTTCGACACGTGGCGCCGCACGTCCTCGTGGACCAGCCGCTCCCCCAGGGGCAGGCCCTCCGGCAGGGCGCGCAGCGAGGTCCACAGGCGCTCCGCCGTGGTGGGTCCCACGCCCGGCACCGCGCGCACCACCCGGCGGAACGCCAGCTCGTCCCGGGGGTTGTTCACCCAGCGCAGGTGGGCCAGCACGTCCTTGACGTGGGGCTGCTCGAAGAAGCGCACCCCGGAGCGCACCCGGAACGGCAGGCCCCGGCGCGTCAGCTCCAGTTGGAGCTCCAGGCCGTGGTTGTGGGCGCGGTAGAGGACGGCCATCGACTCCAGGGGTTCGCCCCGCGCGCGGAGCGTCTGGATGTGCTCGGCCACCCAGGTCGCCTGTTCGGCCGCGTCCAGCGTGGGGACGACGAGGGGTCGGGGCCCGGAGGCGCGCTCGGAGATGAGCGCCTTGGGGAACTGCCGCGTGTTCTGGGCGATGGCGGCGTTGGCGAGCTGGAGGACCTCCGGGGTCGAGCGGTAGTTGCGCGTCAGGGTGAAGACGGCGCAGCCGGGGTGCCGCTCCGGGAAGCCCATGATGTTGGAGAAGTCCGCGCCCCGGAAGCTGTAGATGGACTGGCAGTCGTCCCCCACGACGGTGAGGTCCTGACGCTCCCTGGCGAGCAGATCCACCAGCTCGCCCTGGAGGCTGTTGGTGTCCTGGTACTCGTCCACGAGCACGGCGTGGAAGCGCTCGGCGAGCAGGGCGCGGACGCGGGGGTGTTCGACGAGCAGCCGCTTCAGGTTGAGGAGCAGATCATCGAAGTCCATCAGGTGCAGCCGCGTCTTGCGCTGGCGGTAGAGCGCCGCCGTGGCGAGCACCTCCGGCGCCAGCGGGACGAACTGCGGCCGGCGGTCCACCAGCACCTCCGACACGGCCTGCTGCAGGTTGGTGGCGAGCGACACCAGCTCCAGCACCAGCTCCGGCCGGGGGAAGCGCTTGTCGCTCTTGAGCTTGCGCTCGGCCAGACAGCTCACCATGAGGTCCCGCGCGTCCTGCCGGTCCAGCACGGTGAAGCGCTCCGAGTAGCCCAGCGCCGTCGCGTGCTCGCGCAGGAGCGCATGCGCCACGTGGTGGAACGTGCCGCCCGTCACGCGCCCCACGTCCACGAAGCCGCCCACCAGCTCCGCCAGGCGGCGGGTCATCTCGCGCGCGGCCTTGTTGGTGAACGTCAAGAGCAGGAGGTGGTCGGGCGAGAGGCCCAGCTCCAGCCTGCGCGCCGCGCGGAAGGTGAGCGTGCGCGTCTTGCCGGAGCCCGCGCCGGCGATGACCAGCACCGGCCCCGCGTCCGCCTCCACCGCGCGCAGCTGCTCCTCGTTGAGGAGCCGGGCGTAGTCGATGCGCGACGGGCCACTCGGCGGACCGAGCGGCCTGGGGGTGGGCGGGGAGACCATGGGGCGCGGAACTCTAACCGCCCCGCCCGCCCGGGACGAACGGATCAGCCGGACTTCACGGCACGGGCTTGTGCGCCGTCAGCCGCGCCGAGGCCGCCTCGCGGACCTGGGCGGACGGGTCCCGCTCCCGGGCCAGCTCCAGCAGCACCCGGCCCACCTGGGGCAGCTTCGTGCTCACCGTGGCGAGGGCGGCGGTGCGCTCCTTCACCCCGCCCTCCAGCCGCTCGGTGACGCCGCGGTCCGCGCAGGTGCGCACCCCGGGCGACTGCTCGCGGAGGATCAGCTCCGCGTCCGCCAGCCGGGCCTCGGTGAGGCGGCGGGCCTCCTCGGCGCGGCGCTCGAACTCAGCCAGGTCCTCGGGGAACTCGGTGGAGACGGCGCGCGCGCGGGCGATGGCCTCCTGGGCGAATCTCGCGTTGACGGCCGCCGCGCACAGCTGCCGCGCCGAGGCCAGGGGCACGCGGCCCTCTGTCGTCACCGTCTCGTCGCGGGCCACGTTCAGCGCCCACACCGCGAGCTGGCGCGCGGCCACCGCGGCGGAGAAGGGCTGCTTGCGCCCCTCGCGGATGTCCACCCAGCGGCGCAGCACCACGGGGTCCGGCACGCCGGAGTCGAAGGCGCGCTGGTACTCGGTGGAGGCCTGCGGCAGCTGCCCGGAGAGGTCCAGGAGGACGGCCACGGTGAGGTACATCTCCGCGCTGCTGGCCCGCTCGCGCAGGGCGTCCAGCCGGGAGGCCACCTCGTACTCCGCCACCGGGCGCGGCAGCGACGTGAGCACCGTGCGCAGCGACTCCAGCGCGTTCTGGCGGATCAACGGGTTGCGCGCCGAGCGCAGCGCGTCCAGGAGCGGATCCACCGCGCGCACGGAGACGTGCTGGCCCAGCTCCTCCGCCGCCTGCCAGCGGTCCAGCGCGTCCGGCGCCAGCAGCGAGCGCTTCAGGTCCTCCAGGTCGCGCAGGTAGTGGCCCACGTGCGCGGCGCGCACGAGCGGATCCGGATGCGCCAGCGCGGCCTGCTCGGCGCGGGCGCGCGTCAGTCGCGCCGGGAAGTCCGTGAGCTTGGGCCCCAGCGGATGCGCCTTCACCCGCGCCTCGGCCTCGTCCACCAGCCCCGAGACGAGCAGCCCCTCCACCTCCAGCCCCAGCAGCAGGACGCGCGCCTCCTCGCGGTGCACGCCGGCCGGGAAGTCCTTGAGGTAGGCGAACAGCTTCGTCGCGCCGGAGCCCCTGGCCTGCTCGAAGGCCTGCGCGTCCAGCCGCGACTCGACCTGGAGTCGGCGTGGATCATCCGGCTTCTCGCGCAGGTACTCGGCCAGCCGCTTCGGGTCCTCCGTCGTCGCCAGCTCGCGCGACTCCGCCTCCAGCATCAGCCGCTTCGCCTCGTCGCGCTGGGCGCCGTCCGGGTGCTCCTGGAGGAACTGCTTCCAGGCGGCCACGGAGTCGGCCTCCTTCGCGGCGTTGAAGCGCAGGCCCTCCAGCAGCGTCCTCGCGGTGCGCGTGTGCGGCGCCTCCGGGTACGCCTCCAGGAAGCGCTTGTAGGCGAGCACCGTGTGCAGCCGCTTCGCCTCCTCGAACTCCAGCTCCTCCAGCCGGGCCTCGGCGGCGTCACCATCCGGGTGCGTCGGGTTCTCCCGCAGGAAGGCGCGATAGCCCTCCACGGTGTCCGTGCTGGCGGCGCGGTCATACGGATTGGGCAGGCACCCGGTGGCCAGCAGGAGGACGGGGAAGGCTCGGCGGAGTGAAAACATTCTCCTGGAGCAATACCGCACCCCGCTCCCCCCGGAAACACGCGCCGCCACGGACGGTTGCCTGGGTAGGTTTTTTGACGACACACGAAGCCGGGGCCAGCATGGTGCCCCAGGACGCTACAGGGAGGTCGCGCATGCGGTGGCTCACGCTGATGGGAATGCTCTCGATGCTCGCGACGGGCTGCGCCACCCCGTCCGGCCGGCTGGAGCCCTGGCTGGACTCGTACGCGGTCCGCTACCACTCGGCCTCGCCGCCGGCCTTCCCGCGCGAGTCGCTCTCCACGCCCGTGGCGACGGCGCAAGCGGAGAAGAAGCCCGCGCCGGACAGGGCGAAGACGCCCGCGCGCGCCGCCGCGTCCCGGCCCGCGAAGGGCAAGCCGGCCACCACGAAGGTGAGCACCCAGGGCGCGCGCCCCGTCTCGGCCGATGCGCGCGAGAAGGTCCTGGCCGCGGCGCGCTCGGTGGTGGGCAAGCCGCAGGTGACCTTCGACGGCCGCAAATACCCGTCCGACTGCACGGGCCTCATCGAGGGCGTCTACGCGCAGGCGGGCCTGTCCTTCCGCGGGACGCTCAAGCCTGGGGACAACGGCGTCACCGCGCTGTACCGCTACGCCCGCGCCCATGGCCGCGTGTACGAGGACGGCCGGCCCGTGCCCGGGGACCTGGTGTTCTTCCACGAGACGTACGACCAGAACCGGGACGGCCGCCGCAACGATGGCCTCACCCACGTGGGCATCGTCGACAGCGTGGACGCGCAGGGCACCGTCACCGTCATCCACCGGGTCAACCGGGGCGTGGTGCGCTACCGGATGAACCTGGCACGCCCCCACCTGCCGAGGGATCCGAAGACGGGCGAGGTGCTCAACGACCTCTTGCGCCACCCCGGCCCGAACAAGGCCCCGGTGCTCACCGGGCAGCTCTTCGCGGCCTACGGCAGCGTGCTCCCCGCGAGCGCCCCGGCGAAGAAGAAGCCCGCGCCCATCCCCGTGGCCCTGCGCTGAAACGAACGGCGCCCGACTCCAGGAAGAGCCGGGCGCCGGTGAAGCGGCGAGGACTTCGTCTCAGGACGCGCGCGCGGTGCGGTCCCACGCGGCGCGCTGCGAGTTGCGCAGGAAGCGCCAGAAGCCCACGACGATGGCCAGGTTCATGGTGACGAAGTAGTAGGCCACCGAGGCCACCCGCTTCGCCGCGCCGCGCTTGAGCACGCCCACCTTCCCCAGGTACGCCAGCGCGTAGAACAGGCCCTGGGCGAAGAGCGTGGCGCGGTAGAACATGCTGTCGAGCAGGAACAGGTTCGCCAGCAGCGCCACGCCCATCAGCGCGGGCGCGCACCAGCGCAAGAGCTTGTGCGACCAGAACGCGAACGCGGGGAAGCCCGCGGTGGGCAGCAGGAGGCCCGGCACCATGCGCAGGCTCTGGAAGTTGCCGGCGGCGATGCGCGCGCGGCGGCCGAACTCCTTGCCGTAGTCCTCCGTCGTCTCCTCGTGCGCGACGGCCTTCTCCTCGTACGCGACCTTGTAGCCCTTCTCGAGGATGCGCAGCGGGATGACGAAGTCATCCACGATGGTGGACGGCGGCAGCTGCGTGTAGAGCGTGCGGCGGATGGCGTACAGGCCCCCGTTGGCCCCCACCACCGCGCCCCGGCGCCCCTCGTACATCTTGATGAGGGACTCGTAGCTCCAGTACGCGCTCTCCTCGTAGTCCTTCTTCGTCGGGTTGTAGAGGCGCAGCTTGCCGCAGACCGCCCCCACCTCCGGGTCATCGAAGTGGCGCACCAGCTTCTCGATGGCGTCGGGCTCGATCATCGTGTTCGCGTCCGAGAGGACCACGATGTCGCCCTTGGCCATGGGGATGCAGCGGTTGAGCACCGTCGTCTTGCCCGCGCGGGGCGCGGGGGACAGGCGCACGCGCTCGTCCCGGCACTCCAGCACGCGCTCGTTGGTGCCGTCGGTGGAGCCGTCCGAGCCGATGAGCACCTCGAAGCGGTCGGCCGGGTAGTCGAGCGCGAGGCTGTTCTCGAGCTTCTGCCCGATGCAGGACGCCTCGTTGTACGCCGCGACCACCAGGCTCACCGATGGAGCCGCCCCACGCCTGCCCGGCAGCTCACGGCGCGCGTCCCCGCCTCGCATCGCCCGGATGTTCTGCGCCACCTGCGCCGCCCCATCCAGCACGAACAGGCTCAATGGGTAGAGAAAATACGTGTGCGCCAGCAGCAGCGCGGCACACCAGAAGAAGACCTCCGCCATCGACCATGCCTCCCAAGACCCAGTCCTCGAATCGGCCCTGGGTTCAGCAAGAGGCATGCCCCGCGCGAGCACCCCGCTCCGCTCGGAGCGCGGAGGCAGGCGTGGGGATCAGCGCCGGGTGGGACTGGACTTTCTCCAGTCCTCCGCCCGGGTGGGACGCACGTCGTTTCAGGGCCGCGGGGCGCTCGTGGAGACCTGCTCGAGCAGCTTTCGCGCCAGCTCGTGGTTCTTGTTGAGCGCCAGCACGTCGTCCAGCAGTGAACGCGCCGCCGCCGGGTCCTTCTGGCGCAGGGCCAGCCGGGCACCCAGGACGTAGGGGCGCAGCAGGGTGCCATCCGCCTGACGGAGCGCCTCCAGCTCCGACACGGACTGGGCCACCGACTCCGGCGGAGAGCCGGAGCTGAGCACGTACTCGGCGCGGGCCACGGTGCTCCACGCCTTCGGGGCGCCCTCCACGTTGCGCAGGCGCTCGGCCAGCGCGAGGGCATCCGGCGCCGCCGTCACCCCCGCGTGGAGGGCCCGGGCCTTCACCCGCGCGGCCAGGGCCGGCGTGGGCTCCACCTCGGGCGCGGCCTCGAGGGCCTCGGCCAGGACGTCCACTTCCTTGCGCAGGCGGTCGATCTCGATGCGCAGCGGTCCGCCGAGCTTGATGACGTCCTCGCGCTGCGCCTTCAGCGCGTTGACGCGGCTCTCCCAGTCGACGGTGGCCTGGGCGGCGGCGCGCTCGTCGATGTCTCGCTGGAGGAGTTCGCCCTGGGTTCGCAGCCGCTCGGCCTCGGCCTGGAGCTCGCCCAGGCGCAGCGAGAGCGCCACGACGAGCTCGGCCTGGGCCTCGGTGTATTTGGGATACGTGGCCGTGAGGGCCTTGAGGCTCTGGATGGCCTGGTCCCTGGAGACGGAGTCGTCCCTGCGCAGCAGGACCGAGGCCCGTTCCTTCTCCGTCACCGCGGTGGCCGGCATGTCCGCGTCACGGTTCTTCCACGCGGGATAGGCGAGCACTCCGGCCAGCAGCACCCCGGCCGCCACGACCAGGCCCAGCCAGAGCCGCGAGGAAGAGCTCGAAGGGGTCGAGGCCACGAGGTCCGCGGACTCGCGGTTCGCGGACAGCAGCTCCGGTGGGAGGGAGACGGCGCCTCGGCGGTAGGCGGGCTCCGAGGTGCTGGGTCCCTGGCCACCGGCGGCGCCCAGGGCGCCGAGTCCCGGCAGCTCCATGGGCGGCAGGTTCACGCCGTGCGACCCGGCGTCGGTGGCCGCGCCGTACGCGGAGGTCTTGCGATTGACCGGAGACCCGGGCGCGTTGGCGGCACCGAAGAGCTCGGTGGACGACGAGGCCTCGCCGTAGAGGCTCGTGGACCTCTCGGCAGGGAGCTCGGGGACGGCTCCCGCATCGGCCGGGGCAGACACGGCTCCGTACGTGAGCGTGCGCCCGATGTGGCCGGGAGCCCCGCTCGCGGGAGTGGACGGGCTCGCGCCCGACGTGCCCGAAGCTCCGAGCGTCACGGGGGCAATCGAGGGAGGCGACGGAGGGGGGCCTGACGTGGCCGCACCGAAGACCTGCGTGGTCTGGCGAGGACTTCCGCCCGTGTGGCTGGGGAATATCGGGCTTCCTGAAGTGGGGGCCGGGCCCGACGGAGGGACAGCGCCGAAGGTCTGCGTCGAGCCGTGAGCCCCCGCCGAGGCCTGCGTCGGGCCGTGAGCCCCCGCCGAGGCCTGCGTCATTCCAGACGTGCCCACCGCGCCGAAGGTCTGCGTTGAGCCGTGAGTGCCCGCCACCGAAGGCTGCGTCATGCCAGGGGCACCCACAGCTCCGAACGTCTGCGTCGAACCCTGAGCCCCCACGCCGGAGGCCTGCGTCATTCCGGGAGCGCCGACTGCGCCGAAGGTCTGCGTCGCCCCGTAGGCGCCCGCACCCTCGGTCGATGGCGCGCCCTGGGAGCCGACCGCGCCGAAGGTCTGCGTGGCCCCATGAGCACCCGCGGCCTGCGTCCCGCCCTGCTCGCTCACCGCATCGTGCGCCCCGCCCACCGCGCCGAAGCGCTGTGTCGTCCCCTGCACGCCCGAGGCACCCGCGACCTGCGCACCGCCAGCGCCTTCCGACGCCTTCCCGGAGCCGAAGATCTGCGTGCGCATCAAGCTGGGATTGCCACCGGGCGCCGTACCCCACGAGCCACTCGGCGTCTTGGGGCCAGCGCCCTCCGCAGCGACGGGGCGCGGAGTCTGCGCCTGCGGCGAGGCCAGGAACACATGGCTGCAGCGAGTACACTGGACCGACGCCCCTCCCGGCGGAAGCAGGCGGGGATCCAAGGCATACTGCATCGAGCACTGAGGGCAGGCGATCTGCACGCCGCGTGCTTACCACACGGGCCCGGCATCCGGAGGCGAGCCCAACACCGTGGCCGCCTGGAGGGTCTTCAACCGGGCTTCACCCACCCCGGGGACCTCGTCCACCGCCTCCCAGCTCCGGAAACCGCCCGCCAGGTCCCGAGCCTCCACCAGCGCCCGCGCCAGCGAAGCCCCCACGCCCGGCAACAACGCCAGCTCCTCCGCCGTGGCGACGTTCAGGTCCAGCCTGCGCCCCAACGCCAGCGCCGCCGCCCCCGTGGGCTCCTCGCCCCCACCACACGTCGCCACGCCGTCCTCCCGGATGCGCACCGCCTCCGGAGGACAATCCAACGCTGACCGGGAATCCGGCCAGCGCCAGCGGGCCACCGCCCCGACGCCCATCACCGCCAACGCGACGACGGCGAGCGCGGCCGTCCGCCCCGCCACCGGCTCAGACCTTCTCGCCCTTGAGCGCCGCCGTCTCCGACACCGTCGTCGCGCCCTCGGGCGGCAGCGGCTGATCCAACCCGAACGCCGTGTGCAGCGCCCGCACCGCCAGCTCCGTGTACTTGGAGTGGACCACGCACGACACCTTGATCTCCGACGTGGAGATCATCTGGATGTTGATGCCCTCGGCCGACAGCGCCGTGAACATCCGCGCCGCCACGCCCGAGTGGTTGCGCATGCCCACGCCGACGATGGACACCTTGGCCACGTTGTCGTCCGTCTCGATGCCGGAGACGGGAATGTCCTTCACCGCCTCGCGCACCACCTCCTGCGCCTTGAGGAAGTCCGACTTGCCCACCGTGAAGGTCAGGTCCGTGCGCCCCTCGCGGGACTGGTTCTGGACGATGAGGTCCACCACGATGTGCTTCTCGTCGAGCGGGCCGAAGATCTTCGCCGCCACGCCCGGCACGTCCGGCACGCCGCAGATGGTGATCTTCGCCTCGTTGCGGTCATACGCCACGCCGCGGACCAGCACGTCCTCCATGGACTTGTCCTCCTCACACACGAGTGTGCCCGGGTCCTGGGTGAACGACGACTTCACCCAGAGCGGCACCTTGTACTTCATGGCGAATTCGACGGAGCGGATCTGCAACACCTTCGCGCCCACGCTCGCCAGCTCCAGCATCTCCTCGTAGGCGATGCGCTCCAGCTTGCGCGCGGCGGGGACCATGTTCGGGTCCGTGGTGTAGACGCCGTCGACGTCCGTATAGATTTCACACGCATCCGCGCTCAGCGCCGCGGCCACCGCCACCGCCGTGGTGTCCGAGCCTCCGCGCCCCAGCGTCGTGACGCTCCCCTCCTCGTCCACGCCCTGGAAGCCCGCCACCACCACGATGTGCCCCTTGGACAGGGCCTGTCGGATGGGCTGCGCGTCGATGCTCTTGATGCGCGCTTTCGAGAAGGTGCTGTCGGTGACGATGCGCACCTGGTGCCCCAGGAAGCTCGTCGCCTTGCCACCCTGGGCCTGGATGGCCATCGCCACCAACCCGATGGAGACCTGCTCCCCGGTGGCCACGACGACGTCCTGCTCACGCTCGTCCGGCCGGTCGGTGATCTGCGCCACCAGCTTGAGCAGCCGGTTCGTCTCACCCGACATCGCCGAGACCACCACCACCACGTCATGGCCCGCCTGCTGGGCGGCCAGACAGCGGCGGGCGACGTTCTTCATCCGCTCGGTGTCACCAACGGAGGTACCGCCGTACTTCTGGACGATCAGCGCCACGAGGACCGTGACCTCCCTCTTCAGTCGCGCGGACCTATACGAGCCCCACTCCCCGGTGTAAAGCCCCGCTGCCGCTGTCTCGCATTCCACCACCCCTTGGAGCCCCCAATGTCGCGCCCCCGTATCCTCATCGACGGTGACACCCTGACGCTGGAGCAGATCCTCCAGGTCGCCCGCAACGAGGTGACCGTGGAGCTGGCCCCCGAGGCCGCCGCCCGGGTCCGCGCCTCGCGAGCCCTGGTGGACCGGGTCGCCGCGGGCGACACCCCGTCCTACGGCATCAACACCGGCTTCGGCACCCTGGCCGAGGTCCGCATCGACAAGAAGGACCTGCGCGACCTGCAGCGCAACCTCATCCTCTCCCACGCCTGTGGTGTCGGCACGCCCCTGCCCCACGGTGAAGCGCGCGCGCTGCTGCTGCTGCGCTGCAACGTGCTCGCCAAGGGCTACTCGGGCATCCGTCCGGAGACGCTGACGCTGGCGCTGGACATGCTCAACCGCGACGTCGTCCCCGTCGTCCCCGAGCGCGGCAGCGTGGGCGCGTCCGGTGACCTGGCCCCCCTGGCGCACCTGGCGCTCGTGTTCATCGGCGAGGGCGAGGCGTTCCACCAGGGCCAGCGGCTGCCGGCGCGCAAGGCGCTGGAGATGGCGGGCCTGCAGCCGGTCATCCTCGAGGCCAAGGAGGGCCTGGCGCTGGTCAACGGCACCCAGGCGATGTGCGCGGTGGGCACCCTGCTCCAGCTGCGCGCCGAGTCCCTGGCGGAGCTGGCCGACGTCGCCGGCGCGATGACGCTGGAAGGTCTGCTCGGCAGCCACAAGCCGTTCATCCCGGAGATTCACGACGTCCGAGCCCATCCGGGCCAGAAGGCGTGCGCGGCGCACCTGCGGCGCATCCTGGTGAACAGCGAGCTGGTGGAGACACACGTCAACTGCAGCAAGGTGCAGGACCCCTACTCGCTGCGCTGCATGCCGCAGGTGCACGGCGCGGCGCGCGAGGGCCTGTCCTTCGCGCGGCGAATCCTCGAGGTGGAGGTCAACAGCGCCACGGACAACCCGCTGGTCTTCACGGAGACCGAGCGCATCGTGTCGGGCGGCAACTTCCACGGCCAGCCCATCTCCCTGGCGATGGACGTGGTGGCGATGGCGCTCACGCAGCTGTCCTCCATCAGCGAGCGGCGGGTGGAGCAGCTGGTGAACCCGGCGCTGTCGGGGCTGCCGGCGTTCCTGGCGAAGAACTCCGGGCTCAACTCGGGCTTCATGATCGCGCAGGTGACGAGCGCGGCGCTGGTGGCCGAGTCGCGCGTGCTCAGCCACCCCGCGTCGGTGGACTCGATTCCGTCGTCCGCGGGCCGTGAGGACCATGTGTCCATGGGCATGACGGCGGCGCTCAAGGGCCGGCAGGTGGGGGACTTCGCCCGCTCGTGTCTGGCCATCGAGATGCTGGTGGCGGCGCAGGCGCTGGACTTCCGGCTGCCCGTCAAGCCCGGCAAGGGCGCGCTGGCGGCCTACGAGCTCATCCGCTCCAAGGTGCCGCACATGGAGAAGGACCGCGAGCTGCACAAGGACATCCAGGCCGTGAGCGACATGGTCGACTCCGGCGAGCTGCTCGCGGCGGTGCGCGCGGCCACGGCCTGAGCCTGTCATTCACAGACACCGCGGCCCGCTCCGGAAGCACTCCGGGGCGGGCCGTCGTCGTTTCAGCAAGACGTGCTAACGACACGTCCCGTAGTAGGACTCGACGAACGCCGAGGTCCGGCCGTAGTTCAACCAGAAAGCACAGTCACAGCCACGGAAGCCCACGACCGTCGAGTAGGTGGCGTCGCTGTAGTACGTGTGCTCGTAGAACACCCCATTGCAATTGGGGGCGGCATCCTCGCGCGACGCGAGATCCTGCGCCTCGGCGTCCTCCACCACGGGACCACCGCAGCCCACCAGCATCAACCCCACCGCAAGCAACGCACCGCTGACGAACCTTCCAGCCTGCATTTGTGCCTCCAGGGAACTTCCACGGGTTGTACGGCCCTCCCAGGCTACCAGCCTGAGAGGGATTTGCCCATGGACACCCCTGAGAGGGAATGCCACCAGCGTCAGGGGCGAGGCAGTCCGCTGTCCTCCCGGTATGACAGCGAAAAGACGGAGGCGCCCAGCTGGGCCAGGCCAGCGGGGGCATCCAGCGGCGCCAGCCGGACCTCCACGAACACCAGACGTCCCTCGTGCTGGGCACGCACGGCCTCCGCCAGCACCGGCGCCAGTTGCTCGGGCTTCTCGATGAGCAGGGTCAGCGCTTGCCCCGGCGTCCCCAGCGCATCGCAGATGGCCGGGTAGTTCCACTTCGGGATGTCATTGTAGACGGACCGCGGACCGACGATGAGGCGCTCCACGGTGTAGCCCGCGTTGTTGAGGAGGAACACCAGCGGCTTGAGCTTCAGGTGCAGCAACGTGGACAGCTCTTGCGCCGTCATCAGGAACGAGCCGTCCCCGATGAAGAGCAGCTGACGCCGCTCCGGGGCCGCCAGGCTGGTGCCCAGCACCGCCGGCAGCGTGTAACCGATGGAGCACCACAGCGGCTGGGCCACCCAGCTCGCTCCCCGTGGCAGCTGCGCGGAGGCGAAGCCCACCATGGGGCTGCCCGCCTCGACGACGAGCACATCCTCCGGCTCCAGCAGCGCGGACAGCGCGGGCCACAGCTGCGCGTGCGTCAGGGGCCCCTCGCTCCTCGCCGCCGGGGCCGCTGCTTTGGCGGCCGCCTGGGACTGGAGTCGCAGCGAGCGGGGCACGAAGTCCTGCCGCTTCCGGCTGCCCACCGCCTCGCGCAACGCCTCCAGCACCTCGCCCAGCACCAGCCCGCTGTACAGCGAGGGCAGCCACGGAGACTCCGCCCGCCCCAACGCCGCCGTGGTGGGCTGAAGGTCCACGAACCGCGAGGGCTCCAGCCGCTGGGTGAAGGAGTGCGTGTTGAGGTCCATGAAGCGCGTGGACAGGCCCACCACGCAGTCGGCCCCGTCCACCCACTCCCGCACGTACGGGTCCGACAGCCGCCCCCCGTAGAAGCCCAGGAAGGCCCCGTGAGCTTCGTCGAGGAGGCCTCGCCCCGAACCCAGCGACGCGATGGGCATCCCCGCGGACTCCGCCAGCGCCGCCACCTGGGGCTCCAGCCCGAAGCGCTGGGCGTCGCTGTCCACCAGCAGCACGCTGCGCCGTGCCCCTCGCAGCCGGGGCACCAGCTCCTCCAGCAGCGCGCGCAGGCTGGCCCTGTCACTGACAGCCGCCTCCCGCTCGAGCGGCGCCTCTGGCGCGGGCACCTGCTGGAAGCACACGTCGGTGGGGAGCTGGAGGTACACGGGCCGCCGCTCACGCAGGCACGTGCGCAGCACCCGGTCGATCTCCATCGCCGCGTTGGCCTGTGTCAGCACCGCCCGCGCCGCGGTGAACGGCGCGATGCTGGCGAGCGTATTGCCATACTCACCGTCCCCCAGCGTGTGGTGTATCCAGCTGCGCCGCTGCATATGGGACAACGGTGGTGCCCCGGTGATGGCCACCACCGGCACCCGCTCCGCATATGCGCCCGCCAGCCCGTTGACGGCGCTCAGTTCGCCCACGCCATACGCCGTCGCGAGCGCGGCAATGCCTTTCAATCGCGCATACCCATCCGCGGCATAGGCGGCGTTGAGCTCGTTGCAGCACCCCACCCAGGTCAGCCCGGGTTGTTTCAACAGCTGCTCCAGCATCCCCAGGTTGAAGTCTCCGGGCACGCCGAAGACATGACGGACTCCCAGCTCCTGGAGACGGAGCCACAGATAATCCCCCACGGAAACCGTCTTCTCCTGGACCTTGGCACAAGTAAGGCTCACGGCGACTCCCCCGCATGCGGACCTCTCCGGGCGGCGACAACCGCCCCGGGCCGGCACGCAAGCAATTACACCGAATGCCTCACAGCACAATCCAAACACAACCAGTCCCCCTCGCCCGTCGGCTTCCCCTCAGTCCGAGCGGCGACTCACGGGAGGTTGGCATGTCTGTCCAGGGTTCGAACAACTCGCGGGCCACCGGAATCCCCGCAGACGCGAGACGCCTGCGGGGCCCGCGAGCCCCGTCCTGCGGGGCACGTCAGGGATAGCGGGGCACGCTCGGCTCGGGCTCCGGCAGCGGAATGAACTCCGACTCACCGGGGACCTGACCGATGCGCTGGGCCATCCAGTCCTCCTTCGCCTGCTCGATGCGCTCCTTCGAGCTGGAGACGAAGTTCCACCAGATGTGCCGGGGCCCATCCATCGGCTCGCCGCCGAAGAGCAGCAGCCTGGAGCGCGTGGTCCCGCCGCCCCGCGCCACCACCTCCTTGCCCGGACGCAGCACCAGGAGCTGACCGGGGCCGAAGCTCTCGCCGCCCACCTCCACCTGTCCCTCGGCGACGAAGAGGCCGCGCTCCTCGTGCACCGCGGGCACGGGAATCCGCGCCCCCGCGTCCAGCTTCACGTCCGCGTAGAAGAGCGCCGACTGCGTCGTCACCGGCGAGCGCGCACCGGCCAGCTCCCCCGCGATGAGCTTGAGCTCGACGCCACCATCCTGCACGACGGGCAGCGCCTCCGACGGCGTATGGACGAACGACGGCGCGTCCTCCTCGTGCTTGCCGGGCAGCGCCACCCAGAACTGGATGCCGAACATGCGGTTGGACGCGACTCGCAGCTCCGGAGGCGTACGCTCCGAGTGGACGATTCCGCGCCCGGCCACCATCCAGTTCACCGCGCCGGGGCGGATGCGCTGCACCACGCCCAGCGAGTCGCGGTGGAGCACCTCGCCCTCGAACAGGTACGTCACCGTGGCCAGGCCGATGTGCGGATGGGGCCGCACGTCCAGCCCCTTGCCGGCCTGGAGCACCGCGGGGCCCATCTGGTCCATGAAGATGAACGGGCCCACCATCCGCCGCCGCGACGACGGCAGCGCGCGGCGCACCTCGAAGCCGTCTCCCAGATCCCGGGTGCGTGGGACGATGACGGTCTCCAGCAGGGAGTCAGGCTCCGCGTCGACAAAGGGTTCCTCGGGCATCTTCCAGGCCATCCGCTCACACTCCTGTCAAGGTCCTGCGCGTCCACACATGCCATGGGTCGGTCCGGACGCTCCAGTCCCAACCACCCGCCCCCTTCGCGACTCAACGAATGGCGTCTGTCAAGCGCGGCCCGCCCGCGTGTCAAACCTTCACGCGTCGTGATGTCAGCATTTACGTCACGGTGCGGAACCACGGAAGATTGCCCATTCCCACCCGGCCGTCACTCCCCTGTCGGAGGGAGGGAAGCGTCACCCATCCCCTGGAGCGCATCATCGTGAAAGCCTCGTGTACGGCTGTTCGAGCTGGTGCCGTAAGAAGCGTCGTCGCGCTGTTGTTGGTGGCGGGAGTCGTGGTGGGCCCCCGAGCCCAGGCCTCGTCCTTCACGCTGTTCGAGAGCGGGCAGGTGCGGCCGCTCGCGCTGTCCCCCGATGGCAAGCTGCTCTTCGCCGTCAACACGCCGGACAACCGGCTGGAGATCTTCCGCGTCGCGAACAACGGCCTCACCCACCGAGGCTCAGTGCCCGTGGGCCTGGAGCCCGTGGCGGTGGCCGCGCGGACGAACGACGAGGTCTGGGTCGTCAACCACCTGTCGGACAGCGTGAGCGTGGTGCGCGTGGACGCGGACGGACAGGGCGGCGTGGTGACGCGCACGCTGCTCGTGGGCGACGAGCCCCGGGACCTGGTCTTCGCCGGTCCTGGGCGTCGGCGCGCGTTCATCACCGCGGCGCACCGCGGCCAGAACGCGCCGTTCGACCCGAAGCTCACCACGCCGGGCATCGGCCGCGCGGACGTGTGGGTGTTCGACTCGGAGCAGCTGGGGTCCACGCTGGGTGGCACGCCGCTCACCATCGTCTCCCTGTTCGCGGACACGCCCCGGGCGCTGGCGGTGACGCCGGACGGCTCGCGGGTGTACGCGGCGGCCTTCCACTCCGGCAACCGCACCACGGTGATGCATGAGCTGGCGGTGCCGGACGGCGGCGAGGCCGTGGGCGGAGTCCCCGGCCCCAACACCAACTTCGCGGGCGTCCGCGCCCCGGAGGTCGGGGTCCTGCTCAAGCACAACGGCCAGGACTGGGTGGACGTGCTGAACCGCTCCTGGACGTCGTCGGTGCGCTTCTCGCTGCCGGACAAGGACGTCTTCACCCTCAACGCCAACGCCAACCCTCCCGCGCCCATCCACGGCCCCGGGAGCGTGTACTCGGGCGTGGGCACCATCCTGTTCAACATGGCCGTCAACCCGGTCAACGGGAAGGTGTACGTCAGCAACACCGAGGCGCGGAACGACCTGCGCTTCGAGGGCCCGGGCACCTTCGCGGGCAGCTCGCTGCGCGGCCACCTGCACGAGAGCCGCATCACCGTGCTCGGAAACTCGAGCGTGACGCCGCGCCACCTCAACAAGCACATTGACTACGACGTGTGCTGCGCGCCCACGCCCAACGCGGAGAGTGAGAAGAGCCTGGCGCAGCCGCTGGGCATGGCGGTGACGGCGGACGGCTCGACGCTGTTCGTGGCGGCGTTCGGCTCGTCGAAGCTGGGCGTCTACTCCACGGCCGCGCTGGAGAACGGGACGTTCGTGCCGAGCACGGCGAATCAAATCCTCCTCTCCGGCGGCGGGCCCACGGGCATGGTGCTGGACGAGGCCCGGCGGCGCATCTACGTGCTGACGCGCTTCGACAACGCCATCTCCGTCATCAACACGACGACGCGCCAGGAGATCGCGCACCTGCCCATGTACAACCCGGAGCCCGCGAGCGTCGTCGAAGGCCGGCCCTTCCTCTACGACGCGCGGCTGAGCTCCAGCCATGGTGACTCGTCGTGCGGCAGCTGCCACATCTTCGGCGACTTCGACAGCCTGGCGTGGGACCTGGGCAACCCGGACGGTGCGGTGAAGGCCAACCCGAGCCCCATCGTCCCCATCCTCCCGGAGTTCGGCGACGACCCGACGTTCGGCCAGTCCACCGCGTTCCATCCGCTCAAGGGCCCCATGGCGACGCAGAGCCTGCGCGGCATGGCGAACCAGGGCCCCATGCACTGGCGAGGCGACCGCAACGGCGGCTTCGACGCGGCCACCGCGCAACCCAACTCGGGCTCCCATGACGAGGCGGCGGCCTTCAAGCAGTTCAACCCGGCCTTCGTGGACCTGCTGGGCCGCGACACGACGCTCACGCCGGCGCAGATGCAGAAGTTCACCGACTTCGTGCTCCAGGTCGTCTATCCGCCCAACCCCATCCGCCACCTGGACAACTCGCTGACGCCCGCGCAGGCGGCGGGGCGGGACTTCTTCCTGAACACGACGACGTTCTTCCACGGCTCCTGCGGCGCGTGCCACGTCATCGACCCGGAGGCGAACCCGTCCGAGGGTGCGTTCAAGGGCTTCTTCGGCACGGCGGGCCAGTCCTCCTTCGACGTGGAGCCGCAGTTCCCGAAGGTGCCGCACCTGCGCAACGCGTACCAGAAGGTGGGCATGTTCGGCGCGCCGTTCGTCAGCGGCAACGCTCCCATCGACCCCTTCCTGGGAGACCAGGTCCGGGGCTTCGGCTTCCTGAGCGACGGCAGCGTCCCCACGCTGCTCACCTTCAACAGCGGCTTCGACTTCCACCCCATCTTCAACTCCGTGGGCATCCCGAACACGCCCGAGGGCCACACGGCGAAGCTGAACATGGAGCAGTTCATGCTCGCGTTCGACACGAACCTGGCGCCCATCGTCGGGCAGCAGGTGACGCTGACGGCCGCGCGCGCGGCCGTGGCGGGGCCGCGCATCGACCTGCTGCTGGCGCGCGCCAACGCGGGCGAGTGTGACCTGGTGGCCAAGGGCCGGGTGGGCTCGCACGAGGTGGGCCTGCTCTACGTGGGAGGTGGGAAGTTCACGTCGGACCGGCAGGCCCTGCCGGCGGTGACGGATGCGACGGTGCGTACGGCCACCACCGCGAGCGGCGGCGTGTTGACGTACACCTGCGTGCCACTCGGCTCGGGCACGCGCATCGGCATCGACCGGGACCTCGACGGCGCGCGGGACGGGGACGAGCGCGCGGCCGGGACGAATCCAGCGGACCCGACGAGTCACCCGTGAGAACAACGGCCTGAAACACAACTCAGTTTCAGATCCGCCTCACCAGGGCGGGGAGGGCCAGCCAATCTTGCGTCTGTCTGGCCAGGCCTCCTAGATATGTCTCACGCGTGACGCCCTGTCCCATCGGCTGCCGTGTCGCACGCGGCAGCCACCGTCTCTCATCTCCTGGGGGCGACGCGTTGACATGCTCGACGCCCCCTCCTTGTCGACCCTCCCGCAGGATTCCTCTCCGACCAGCATCGCGGAGGCCTTCGAAGCCCAGGTCGCCCTGCGGCCCCAGTCCCTGGCGCTCACCAGTGACGGCGAGAGCCTGACGTACGCGGAGCTGGAGCGGCGGGCCAACCAGCTCGCGTGGCGGCTGCGCGCGGAGGGTGTCGGACGCGAGAACCCCCGGGTGGGCGTCTGCCTGCCGCGCTCGGCGGAGCTGCTCGTCACGCTCCTGGCCATCCTCAAGGCCGGTGGTGCCTACGTGCCGCTCGACCCGGACTATCCCTCCGAGCGACTGGCGCTGATGGCCCTGGACGCGGACGTGCGGGTCATCATCACGCGCACGTCGCTGCTGCCACGACTGCCCTCGGAGGGCGTGCGCCTGTGTCTGGATGTCCTCGGCGACGCGCTGGCCGTGCTCCCCCACCATCCTCCCGCGCGAGACGTGTGCCCGGATGATCTGGCGTATGTCGTCTTCACCTCGGGCTCCACGGGCAGGCCCAAGGGCGTCTGCGTGCCGCATCGCGGAGTGCTGCGGTTGGTGTTGGGGACCAATCATGTCGACGTGACGCCCGAGGACGTGCTGCTGCAACTCGCGCCCGTCGCCTTCGATGCGTCGACGTTCGAAATCTGGGGTTCGCTGCTCAACGGGGCGCGGCTGGCGGTGTTCACCCAGGGCGCCGCGGGCCTGGATGAGCTGGGGCCGTTCCTCGAAGCGCAGGGGGTGACGATTGTCTGGATGACCACGGGCTTGTTCCATCAGCTCGTGGAGCTGGGGTTGCCCGGCACGGCGAAGGTGCGCGAGCTGCTCACCGGCGGCGAGGTCCTCTCCGTGCCCCATGCGCGCAAGGCCCTGGCGCAGCTTCCCCACGTGCGACTGGTCAACTTCTACGGCCCCACGGAGAACACGACCTTCACCAGCTTCCACCCCATGCGGGGCGCGCTGGCGGAGGAGGACTCGACGGCCGTGGCCATCGGCCGGTCCATCTCGGGGACTCGGATGTACGTGCTGGACGAGTCGCTCCGCGCCGTCCCGGATGGAGAGGTGGGCGAGCTGTACACGGGAGGACTGGGGCTCGCGTGGGGCTACTGGCGGCGCGCGGACCTGACGGGTGAGCGATTCCTGCCGGACCCGTGGAGCGACACGCCTGGAGGCCGCATGTACCGCACGGGGGACCTCGCCCGCGTGCGACCCGATGGCGCGGTGGAGTTCATCGGACGGCGCGACCATCAGGTGAAGCTGCGAGGCTTCCGCATCGAGCTGGGTGAGGTGGAGAGCGCGCTGCGCCAGCACGCACGTGTGACGGAGGCGCTCGCGTTCGTTCGTGAGGACTCGCCCGGAGACCGCCGACTGGTCGCGTATGTCGTCGCGAGGGCTTCGTCGTCGGAGCTGCGGGAGCACGTCCAGCGCCAGCTCCCCGGTCACATGGTCCCATCCGCCATCGTGGTGATGGAGGAGCTGCCGCTCACGCCCAATGGCAAGGTGGACCGCGCGCGGCTGCCCGCGCCCCAGGCGGCCTCGGAGCTCGTCGCGCCGGAGACAGGGCTCGAGCAGACCGTCGCGCGCATCTGGGCGGAGGTGCTGGGGATGGACGCGGTGAGCGCCACCGCGAACTTCTTCGACCTGGGAGGCCACTCGCTGCTCGCGACCCAGGCGGTCACCCGCATGCGCGAGGCGACGCGGCGGCACATCCCGCTGCGTGCCCTCTTCGACCAGCCCGTCCTGCGCGAGCTGTGCGCGGGACTCGAGGAGGCCCAGGCGGGCACCGAGGACGAAGGCCTCATCCCACGTGCCGTGGGTGCCGAGCGTCGAGTCCCTTCGTTCGCCCAGCAGCGACTGTGGTTCCTCGACCGATGGATGCCGGGCAGCGCGGTCTACTCGCTCCCGATGGCGTTCCAGGTGGACGGGCCACTCGAGGCCTCCCTGCTGGAGCAGAGCCTGCGGGCCCTGGTGGCCCGGCACGAATCCCTGCGCACGTGCTTCCCCGGCGAAGGAGCGCCCGAGCAAGTGGTCCTGGAGTCATGGTCCATCACATTGGAGCGGCGGTCCGCTGCGTCCCTGGAGGAGGCGCGAGGACGGGTGCAGGCGGAGGCGGAACGACCCTTCGACCTGGCCCGGGGTCCGCTCTTTCGAGCGATGCTCGTGACGTGGGCCGAGCAGCGACACCTGTTGTTGCTCAACCTGCACCACATCATCTCCGACGGTTGGTCCTTCGGAGTGCTCTTCCGGGAGCTGTCCACCGAGTACGCCGCGCGAGTCGGGGGCACGCCCCCGGTGCTGCCTCCGCTCTCCATCCAGTACGCCGACTACTCATCGTGGCAGCGGGTGCGGCTCGCGGGTGAGGCCCTCGCGACGCGGCAGACGTTCTGGAAGCGACTGCTGGACGGTGTGCCTCACGTCCTCGCGCTGCCCACCGATTTCCCTCGCCCGCCACGTCAACGCATCGAGGGCGCGCTCCACCGCTTCTCGCTTCCGCTGCCGCTGGTCGAGGCCCTCGAAGGACTCGCGCAGGATGAAGGCGCCACGCTCTTCATGGCCTTGCTGGCCACCTTCCAGGTTCTCCTCTCCCGTTACTCCGGCCAGCTCGAGTTCCTCGTCGGCTCGCCCATCGCCAATCGCACGCGGCCCCAGCTCGAATCGCTCATCGGCTTCTTCGTCAACACCCTTCCCCTCCCCGCCCGTCTCTCCGGCAACCCGTCCTTCCGCGACGTCCTCCATCGCACCCGTGACGCGTGCCTCGGCGCCTACGCACATCAGGAGCATCCCTTCGAGCGGCTCGTCGACGAGCTCCAAGTCGAACGGGAGCCGGGACGCAGCCCGCTGGTCCAGGTGCTGTTCGCGCTCCAGAACGCACCGGGGGGACAGCTTCGCCTTCCAGGTGTCCAGGTCGCGCCGCTGGAGGTGGACACCGGCACGGCGCGCTTCGAGCTCTTCCTCTCGGTGGAGCCCTCGTCCAACGGATGGCGAGGCACCCTCGAGTACTCCACCGCGTTGTTCTCCGAGCCCACCGTCGCGCGGATGGCGGAGCACTTCGTCCGGCTCGCCGAGACCTTCGTCCGTGCGCCGGAACATGCCTGCGCCCGGGCTTCGTTGCTCTCCGAGGATGAGCAGCAACGGTGGTTGGTCGAGTGGAACGACACGACGCGCGCGTACCCGTCGCAGACACCGCTCGGAGCGCTCTTCGACGCGCAGGTGGCGCGCAACCCCGACGCCGTGGCCGTGCGGCACGGAGTGTCCGAGCTGACATATGCCCAGCTCGATGCCCGCGCCAATGCGCTCGCCCGGGTGCTGCGCGCGCGAGGCGTCGACCGTCGGAGTCCGCAGGTCGGCGTGTGCCTGCCCCGGTCCGCGGACCTCATCGTCGCGTTCCTGGCGACCATCAAGGCGGGCGGGGCCTACGTCCCGCTCGACCCGGAGCACCCCACCGAACGGCTGGCCTTCATGGCCCACGACGCACGCCTCACGGCCCTCGTCTCCCATGGCGCGTTGAGTGAGCGGCTGCCCGAGGGTCCGTGGCGCACGGTGAAGCTCGACACGTTGGAGTGCACCGAGGCCACGCCGCTGCCGACCGACAGCACCGCGGAGGACCTGGCCCACATCATCTACACCTCGGGCTCCACGGGGCGCCCCAAGGGCGTCTGCATTCCACATCGAGGCGTCGTGCGCATGGCGCTGGACCCGGACCAGGTCCGCCTGGGGCCCGACGACCGGGTGGCCCAGGTCACCACCGTGACGTTCGACCTCTCCACGTTGGAGATCTGGGGCGCGCTGCTCAACGGGGCCACGCTGGTCATCATCGACAAGGACGAGCTCATCCAGCCCTCGGTCTTCGCTCGCCGGCTGAGGGAGGAGCGCATCTCCGCGCTCGTCGTGGCCACCGCCATCTTCCACCACACTGCGCGCGTGCACCCGGATGCGTTCTCCGGCCTGCGCTGGATCATCTTCGGTGGCGAGGCCGCGGATGCCACGTGTCTCCAGAGCGTGCTGACGCATGGCGCCCCTGGTGCGCTCGTGAACGGGTATGGCCCCACCGAGAACAGCACCTACAGCACGTGGTATCGGGCGCGGCCATCCTCGGAGCTCTCGGTGCCCATCGGGCGACCTGTGTCCAACAGCACGGCCTATGTCCTGGACGCCAACGGGCAACCCGTCCCCGTCGGTGTCACCGGTGAGCTGCATGTCGGTGGTGACGGCCTCGCGTGGGGTTACTGGGACAGGCCCGACCTCACCGCGGAGCGCTTCGTTCCCCATCCGTTCTCCTCGGTGCCGGGGGCTCGGCTCTATCGCACGGGAGACCTCGTCCGACTCCGCCAGGATGGAGAGCTGGAGTTCATCGGCCGCGCCGACAACCAGGTGAAGCTGCGCGGCTTCCGCATCGAGCTGGGCGAGATTGAAGCCGCGCTGCGTGCGCATCCCGAGGTCCGTGACGCCGCCGTCCTCGTCCGGGAGGACACTCCGGGGGACAGACGCCTCGTGGCCTATGCCGTGACGCAGGTGGCGGGGACCCGGCTTCGCGAGGAGCTGGGACGCCGACTCCCCAGCTACATGGTCCCCTCGACGGTCGTCGTCCTCGACTCGCTTCCGCTGACGCCCAACGGGAAGGTGGACCGACGCGCGCTTCCGCCTCCGATCCTCGGCCTGCTCGACGCCGAGGACTTCGTCGCGCCTCGCACGGAGCTGGAGTCGCGACTCGTCGACATCTGGAGCACGGTGCTGTCCTTGGAGCGCGTCAGTGTCACCGCGAGCTTCTTCGACCTCGGTGGGCATTCACTGCTCGCGACCCAGGTCGTCTCGCGCATCCAGGACACGCTCGGTGTCCACGTCCCCGTCCGAGCCCTCTTCGAGTCACCCACCATCGAGTCCCTGGCGCGCGTGCTGGAGCAACTCCTCGGCGAACCCCAGCCCACCGGGTCCACGCTCATTCCCACGGTGAGCCGGGACTCGGCGCTGCCCCTGTCGTTCGCGCAAGAGCGACTCTGGTTCTTCAGCCAGCTCCATGACCAGAAGGGCGTCTACAACATGCCCTTCGGGCTGAGACTCGAAGGTGAGCTCGATGTCCCTGCGCTACGTGAGCGTCTTCGAGCCGTCGTCCTTCGTCACGAGTCTCTGCGCACGCGCTTTCCTGGGGGCAGCACTCCCACGCAGGTCATCTCCGACGACATGGAGCTCGACTGGCGGGTCGTCGACCTGACCTCGTCTCCTGACGACCTCCAGGAGTGCCTCCAACGCGAGGCCGCGGCGCCGTTCGACCTCGAGAAGGGTCCGCTCTTCCGCGCTCGCCTCTTCCGCCTGGCTCCCCAGCGCCACGTCCTCCTCCTCAACCTCCACCACATCATCTCCGACGGCTGGTCCTTCGGCGTCCTCTACCGCGAGCTCTCATCCCCCTCGCTGCCTCCCCTCTCCCTCCAGTACGCCGACTTCTCCTCCTGGCAGCGCTCTCTCCTCTCCGGCCACCTCCTCTCCTCCCAGCTCTCCTTCTGGACTCGCCTCCTCGACGGCGTCCCCCACCTCCTCTCGCTGCCCACCGACTTCCCTCGCCCCTCCCTCCAGCGCTTCGACGGCGCCCTCCACCGCTTCTCCCTCCCCCTCTCCCTCCGCTCCTCTCTCGACTCCCTCGCTCGTCACCACGGCGCCTCCCTCTTCATGGCGCTCCTCTCCTCCTTCCAGCTCCTCCTCTCCCGCTACTCCGGCCAGCTCGACTTCCTCGTCGGCTCTCCCATCGCCAATCGCACTCGCCCCCAGCTCGAATCCCTCATCGGCTTCTTCGTCAACACGCTCCCCCTCCCCGCTCGCCTCTCCGGCAACCCTTCCTTCCTCGACGTCCTCCTCCGCACCCGCGACGTCTGCCTCTCCGCCTACTCCCACCAGGAGCTTCCCTTCGAGAAGCTCGTCGATGAGCTCCGCGTCGAGCGCTCCCTCTCTCATGGCCCTCTCCTTCAGGTCATGTTCGCTCTCCAGAACGCGCCCGGTGTCCCGCCCACCTTGCCGGGCGTCACGGTCGAGCACCTCGAGCTGCATCCCGGGACGTCGAAGTTCGACCTCACGCTCTTCGTCGAGGAGACGCCGCACGGACTGAACGGCGTCTTCGAGTACGCCACGGCGCTGTTCTCGCCGGACACCGTGGCGCGGATGGCCGAGCATCTCCGGAACCTGATGGAGCAGGTCGCGCGAAACCCTCACGCGCCCATCCACTCTCTCGACGTGCTCTCCGCGAAGGAGCGCGCTCGGTGGCTCGTCGAGTGGAATGACACGGCCCGCGCCTTCCCGGCCGGTGCGTCCATCATCGACCTGTTCGCGGAGCAGGTGTCCCTGCGTCCCCACGCCATCGCCGTGCGGCACGGGTCGACGAGCCTCACCTATGGAGAACTCGACGCTCGCGCCAATCGTCTCGCGCGACGCCTGCGTGGCCAGGGGGTGAGCCGTGCGCGTCCTCAGGTCGGCGTCTGCCTGCCTCGCACGCCCGAACTGGTCGTCACGCTGCTCGCCATCCTCAAGGCCGGTGGCGCCTACGTGCCGCTCGACCCGGACTATCCCTCCGAGCGACTCGACTTCATGGTCCGTGACGCTCGGGTCGTCGCCATCGTGAGCCTCGACGCGCTCCGCTCGACGTTCTCCTCGGACATCACGGTGCTGAGTCTCGAGTCACCTGCCGAGGAACCGACGAGGTCCGATGAGAGCGCGCTTCCTCGTGAGAGCACGTCAGAGGACCTGGCGCACATCATCTACACCTCGGGCTCCACGGGCCTTCCCAAGGGCGTCTGCATTCCCCATCGCGGCGTGGTGCGCATGGTCCGCGAGGCCGACCACATCCGGCTCGGCCCTGACGACCGCGTTGGACAGGCCGCGACCATCGCCTTCGATGCCTCCACCTTCGAGGTATGGGCTCCGCTGCTCAATGGCTCGACGCTCGTCATCCTGGACAAGGACGAGGTCCTCGACCCGGTGCTGCTCAACCGCCGCCTCCAGGACGAGCGAATCACCACCCTCTTCCTCACCACCGCGCTGTTCAACCTCGTCGCGCGCTCCCAGCCGGAAGTCTTCAAGGGTCTGCGATGGCTGGGGTTCGGCGGAGAGGCCGCGGACCCGTCCTGTGTGAACGACGTGCTCACCCATGGCGCCCCCGGGCAGCTCGCAAACTTCTACGGCCCGACGGAGAACAGCACCTACAGCACCTGGTATCCGGTGCGTCAGCGACAGGAGCACGCGGTTCCCATCGGTCGCCCCGTGTCCAACAGCACGGCCTACGTCCTGGATGCCCACGGGCAACCCGTTCCCCTGGGCGTCACCGGCGAGCTGCATGTCGGTGGCGAGGGGCTCGCGTGGGGCTATTGGAACAGACCCGACCTCACCGCCGAGCGCTTCGTTCCGCATCCGGACTCCTCGGTTCCAGGGGCTCGGCTCTATCGAACCGGGGACCTCGTCCGACTCCGCCAGGACGGTGAGCTGGAGTTCGTCGGCCGCGCCGACAACCAGGTGAAGCTGCGCGGCTTCCGCATCGAGCTGGGTGAGATTGAAGCCGCGCTGCGTGCACATCCCGAGGTCCGCGACGCCGCGGTCCTCGTCCGCGAGGACTCTCCTGGAGACAGACGCCTCGTGGCCTACGCCGCGACCTCCACGACCGCGACAGCACTTCGTGAGCACCTGCGGAGCCAGCTCCCGGCTCACATGGTGCCGTCGGCCTTCGTTGTGCTCGATGCGCTGCCCCTGACACCGAACGGCAAGGTCGACCGACGCGCACTCCCGGCCCCGGAGGGAGGCACCGTCGAGGACTTCGTGGCGCCTCGCACCGGGCTGGAGGTGGCGTTGGCGGCCATCTGGTCCTCGGTCCTCCAGCTCGAACAGCTCAGTGTCACGGCGAACTTCTTCGAGCTGGGCGGGCACTCCCTGCTCGCCACACAGGTCGTCTCCCGTGCGCGGGAATCGCTCGGTGTCACCGTTCCCGTGAAGCTGCTCTTCGAGGCGCCGACGCTCGAACGGTTCGCGCGTGCCGTGGAGAAGCTCCTCGGAACCTCGCCCTCGGTACAAGACGCCGGGCTCATTCCCCGGAGGACTCGGGACACGGCGCCTCCGCTCTCCTTCGCGCAGGAGCGACTCTGGTTTCTCAGCCAGCTCCACGAGCAACAGGGCGTCTACAACATGCCCTTCGCGCTCCGACTGGACGGCGAGCTCGATGCCGAGGCGCTCCGCGCGCGCCTCCAGCGCCTCGTGGACCGACACGAGTCTCTTCGCACGACCTTCCCAGGCCACGGTGCTCCCCTCCAGCACATCCAGGAATCAGCACAGCTGTCCTGGGAGCGATTCGACCTCTCCGCCCTGGAGTCGCCCGATGAGGAGGCCACGCGACGCGTGCGACTCGAAGCCGCGGCGCCGTTCGACCTCGAGAAGGGTCCGCTCTTCCGCGCTCGCCTCTTCCGCCTGGCTCCCCAGCGCCACGTCCTCCTCCTCAACCTCCACCACATCATCTCCGACGGCTGGTCCTTCGGCGTCCTCTACCGCGAGCTCTCATCCCCCTCGCTGCCTCCCCTCTCCCTCCAGTACGCCGACTTCTCCTCCTGGCAGCGCTCTCTCCTCTCCGGCCACCTCCTCTCCTCCCAGCTCTCCTTCTGGACTCGCCTCCTCGACGGCGTCCCCCACCTCCTCTCGCTGCCCACCGACTTCCCTCGCCCCTCCCTCCAGCGCTTCGACGGCGCCCTCCACCGCTTCTCCCTCCCCCTCTCCCTCCGCTCCTCTCTCGACTCCCTCGCTCGTCACCACGGCGCCTCCCTCTTCATGGCGCTCCTCTCCTCCTTCCAGCTCCTCCTCTCCCGCTACTCCGGCCAGCTCGACTTCCTCGTCGGCTCTCCCATCGCCAATCGCACTCGCCCCCAGCTCGAATCCCTCATCGGCTTCTTCGTCAACACGCTCCCCCTCCCCGCTCGCCTCTCCGGCAACCCTTCCTTCCTCGACGTCCTCCTCCGCACCCGCGACGTCTGCCTCTCCGCCTACTCCCACCAGGAGCTTCCCTTCGAGAAGCTCGTCGATGAGCTCCGCGTCGAGCGCTCCCTCTCTCATGGCCCTCTCCTCCAGGTCATGTTCGCTCTCCAGAACGCGCCCACCGGTCAGCTTCAACTCCCGGGCCTCACGGTGGACGCGGTGGAGCTGCATCCCGGGACGTCGAAGTTCGACCTCACGCTCTCCCTGGAGGAGTCCGCGGATGGGCTCGTGGGCGTCTTCGAGTACGCCACGGCCCTGTTCTCACCCGCGACCATCGAGCGCATGGCGCGGCATCTCCGCGCGCTGATGGAGCATGTGGTCCGGCATCCCCATGCCTCCATCCACGCGTTCGACCTGCTCTCCGCACAAGAGAGACAGCAATGGCTCGTCGAGTGGAACGACACCGCTCGCGACTACCCGGCTGAGCGTTCCATCGTCGACCTGTTCGAGGCCCAGGCCACCCGACGGCCCGAGGCCATCGCCCTCCAGCATGGCACCACGGTGCTCACGTACGCGGCGCTGGAACGACAGGCCAACCAGCTCGCGCACCTGCTTCGTGCCCAGGGCGTGATCCGTGCACTGCCTCGGGTCGGCGTGTGCCTGCCCCGCTCGCCTCGGCTGGTGGTCACGCTGCTCGCCATCCTCAAGGCCGGTGGTGCCTACGTGCCGCTCGACCCGGACTATCCCTCCGAACGGCTGGAGTTGATGGCCCGGGACGCGCAGGTCCAGTGCATCGTCACGCAGACCTCGCTCGTGTCCCGCGTGCCGAAGGGCATCGCCGCACCGCTGTGCATCGACGCCCTCTCCCTCACCGACGAGGAAGCGACGGACCGACCCACACGCGACACCGGACCGGACGACCTGGCCTACGTCACGTACACCTCGGGCTCCACGGGCCGGCCCAAAGGAGTCTGCATCCCCCACCGCGCCGTCCTCCGGCTCGTCCTGGGCTCCGACTACGTCCAGCTCGGACCGGACGACCGCGTCGGCCAGGCCGCCACCATCGCCTTCGACGCCTCCACCTTCGAGCTCTGGGGCGCGCTGCTCAATGGCGCGACGCTCGTCATCCTGGACAAGGACGACGTCATCGACCCGGCCATGCTCTCCCGCCGGCTGCGCGAGGAGCGCATCACCGCGCTGTTCCTCACCACCGCGCTCTTCAACCTCGTCGCACGCACGGAGCCCTCGGCCTTCTCCGACCTGCGCTTCCTCCTCTTCGGTGGGGAGAACGCCGACCTCGCGTGCGTCAACCGGGTCCTCTCCGCCGGCGCGCCTCAAAGGCTCCTCCACGTCTACGGTCCCACGGAGAACACCACGTTCAGCTCCTGGCATCCCGTGAGCACGCCGCAGGAACACTCCGTTCCCATCGGGCGGCCCATCGCCAACAGCACCGCCTACGTCCTCGATGCCCACCTGAGGCCCGTGCCCACGGGCATCACGGGCGAGCTGTATGTCGGCGGCGACGGGCTCGCGTGGGGCTATTGGGACAGAGCCGACCTCACCGCCGAGCGCTTCGTCCCGCATCCGTTCTCGACGACGCCCGGCGCGCGGCTGTACCGCACCGGAGACCTCGTCCGGCTTCGCCATGACGGCGCGCTGGACTTCATCGGCCGGACCGACAACCAGGTGAAGCTGCGCGGCTTCCGCATCGAGCTGGGCGAAGTCGAGGCCGCGCTGCGCGCCCATCCCGAAGTCCGTGACGCCATCGCCCTCGTCCGCGAGGACATCCCCGGCGACCGGCGCCTCGTCGGCTACGTCGCGAGTGAGCCGGAGCTGGCGCCTCGCGCGCTCCGCGACTTCCTCCAGGGCTGCTTGCCACCGCACATGGTCCCCTCGGACTTCGTGGTGCTGCCCGCGCTGCCACTCACCGCCAATGGCAAGGTCGACCATCGCGCCCTGCCTCGTCCCACCGCGTCCGCCGACGACTCGACGCGCGTGGCGCCGGGCACGCCCCTCGAGGAAGCGCTCACAGCGCTGTGGGCTCAGGTGCTGGGCCGCGAGGTCCGCGACGTGACGGCGAGCTTCTTCGACCTGGGTGGGCACTCATTGCTCGCCGCGCAGCTCGTCGCGAAGCTGTCCGAGCGCTTCGGCTTCAAGGTCCCGCTGCAGGTCCTCTTCCAGAGCCCCACGGTGGCGGCGCTCGCCGCGTGGCTCGAGGAGCAACGCGCGCCCGTGGCCTCCACCACGAAGGCGCCGTCACTGCCCGACGGCGTCGTCCTCCTCCAACGAGGACGTGACGACCGCCTGCCGCCGCTGCTGTGCATGCACCCGATTGGCGGCACGGTGTTCTGCTATCAGGAGCTGGTCCGGGCACTCGGTCCCGAGCGCTCCGTCTACGGCTTCCAGGCGCCCGGCGTGAACGGAGAATGCGAGCCCCTCCAGACCGTCGAGCAGCTCGCCTCCGTCCACCTGAACGCGCTGCTCCAGCTGCGCCCCGAGCCGCCCTACTACCTGGTGGGCCTCTCCATGGGCGGCACCATCGTCTACGAGATGGCGCAGCGGCTGCGGCGGCTCGGCGTCCCTCCCGAGCTGCTCGTCTTCCTCGACACGCCGGGCCCGGGGCAGCTCCCCACGCGCTTCGAGGATGACGCGGAGCTGCTCGCGGCCATCTTCGGGGACTCGTCACCCGCGCTCATCACCTTGCTGCGCGGACTGGAGCCGCAGGCACAGATGCTCGAGGTGCTGCGTCGCGCGCGGGATGGCGCCACGGTGCCGGAGTCGTTCTCCCTGGTGGACCTGCAGATCTTCCTCTCCGTCTGGAAGGCGCACATGCGCGCGCTGTTCAGCTACGAGCCCGGCCCCACCGAGGGCCGCGCCATCTATCTGCGCGCCCAGGAGTACACCCCGCCCCATCCGCTCCATCCCGAGCGCCCATGGCAGGAGCTGGTGCGCGGCGGGCTGGAGCTCATCGGCGTCCCCGGAAACCACCAGACGATGATCGAACCGCCGCACGTCACGACGATGGCGCGACACCTGAATGACCTCATGCGCCGACTCGAGCAGCGCGAGGATTCCAGGCAAACAGGGAGCGGATGCCCGAGGCATTGACGTCCTCCAGGCCCCGGGCGAGAACCCATCCATGGCTGATCCTGATTGGAAGCGACTCCAGGAGCTCAATGGCGGTGACGCCATCTGGTACTCGGACCCGCAGCTCGATGTGAAGGATGAGCTCTGGCTCTACTCGGAGGGCGGTGAGCTGCGCGTCTCGAGCGCCGGGAGGCTCTACAAGCGGGACCCGAAGGCGGAGAAGTTCTCCGCGCCCGTGACGGCGCGGCACGTGTTGTATCGGGGAGGCTGGCTCCTCTACGTCGATATCTCGGTGCGCGGGGACAAGGCCCAGGTTCGCCGTGGCACGTTGAACGGGCACCACCACGTCGCGCTCGTCGACGCCTCCGAGGTCGAGGACCTGCTGGCTCGCTACCGCAAGCTGGGCTTCCGTGACGGCAACGCCTGGAACCCGAACTCGAAGAAGGTGCTCGAGCGCCAGTACCTCAAGGGTGGGAAGCAGTACTGGTCCATCCATGTCGATGGGAACCACACGCTCGAGGATCGCCAGGAGAAGGCGCACGAGAACTGGGAGGCGGCCGTCGCCTACGCGGAGAAGCGCGTCCGCGCGAAGGAGAAGGAGGGCTTCGTGCAGTACAACCAGGAGCTCTGGAAAGCGAAGTACCCCAATCCGGAGCCCAAGCCCGTGAAGGGCGCGCCCAGGAAGCCCTCGCGGCCCAAGGGCACGAAGTTCCCGAAGCCCCAGGACGCCTTCGAGGCCGTGGACCTCGCCGTGGCGATGCTCAAGGACCTCCATGAGCGAATCCCCTCGGGGCACTTCATCGCGGAGCTGGTCGACGCGAAGAAGGACAAGCAGCGCATCGCGTCCGCCGAGGAACATGTGTCGTTCTTCGTGCGCTTCCACAAGCCGCGCATCGGGCAGTGGTTGAAGGCCAGGCCGCTCAAGCCCAGGAAGAAGGAGTCGAGCTGGGATTACTTCCTGCGCGTCTACGGCTCCATCACGTGGATCATCTCCGCGAACGCCGACGAGGACCTGCCGTGCTTCCACGCCGGCAACGTCACCGGTGGTGGCTGGAGCTGCATGGAGATCGCCGACGACGTCTACGACATCAACGATCTGGTGGAGGCCTCGGGCAATGAGGCGCTGGAGGACCTCCAGCCCTTCCATGGCGGCTGGCATGTCGACCGGTCCTTCGCCTTCGACAACCGCTCCGTGAACGCCGCCGGGGAGCGGGCCATCGTCGCGTTCGACGAGAGCATCACCGACCTGCCGAAGAAGACGCCCGTCGGCCGCATCCAGCCGTTCGGGTCGTGGCTGCACAAGCGCGTCTCCCTGCTGACGAGCATCGCGGAGAGCAACCTGAGCGAGCTGCTGTAGGGCCAGTCCGGTTCGGCGGAGCCTCGCTCCGCCCACCGCTCAGCCCGCGCGTTTCCGGGCCGCCACCTTCTTCGGCGCGCGCTTCTGGCTCGCCGGAGCTGGCGTCTTCGACGCGCTCTTCCTGCTCGCGGGTGCCGCCTTCTTCGTCGAGGGCTTCTCACGCGCCGGGGCGGGCTTCTTCTTCCCGGCCGCGGCCTCCATCTTCTTGCGCGCCTCGGTCTTCTCGCCCTTGCGCAGCGCGAGGACCGCGGCGATCCACTCCGGCGCGTAGCTGGACGTGCAGCCCTTCGGGATGGGCCTCGGGTCCCAGCGCCCCAACCGCTCACCGATGGCGATGACCTCGGCGCGGTGCTCCGGCAGATGGAGGCCGATCCACACGAGGCAATGGTTGAGGCCCTCCTTCACGCGGTACGGCGCACCCGGAAGCTCCCTCTCGATGCGAGCGAGCGTCGCCCCGACATCGAGGTCCTTCGCCAGTCCCGCCGGAATCCGTCCGGCGAGGAGCTTCCAGCCGGCGCGGCGCGGCAGTTCCTGATCGCCGTCTCGCCAGCGCTTCTCCAGGGCCTCGGCGACCGGCGCCTTCACGAGCACCCGGCCCACCAGCTCGTCCGCCAGGAGCGGCAGGGTGAGCGGCTCGACCAGCTCGCGGGCCGCCTTCTCCGTGAGAGCCTCCGGGTCCAGCAGCATGCAGGCGAGGAGGCGGGCCTCGTGGTTCCCCGTGGCCCAGAGCTCCAGGCCCAGCGCGTGGTCCTGCCCCACCTGGCCGGCGAGCGCGCGAACCTTCCCCATCAAGACGCCGAACACGTTCTCCCCGGCGCCGTCGCGCACATAGCGCTCTCGCACCCTCGGGTCGCCGGCCGCCTCGAGCGCCTTCATCACCTGGGACCGCGTCATCTGGGTCGGCACCTGTGTCTCTCCTTCGTGGGAACCCCTGCTCACCACGAACTCCACCACAACGCCGCGGCGGTTCCATCGCCTGGCCGGTTCGTGGGCGTGTCACCACCGCCTCCCCCCGGATTCCCGAGCAGGCGCACGGCTGCTCCCCGGGTATCCGGACACCCAAATCGCCTGGAAAGTCGGGAAGTTGAGGGACCGGGCAAGCGCGTGTTACGACCGCTCCCGGCCATTCTCCCCTCATCATCCCTGGCCCCCGGAGCCGGCCTTTCATGAGCGAGCGCAACGACATCCCGCGACCCCCTGTCACGGCCGCCCCTCCTCCGTCCGCCGTCGTGTCTGGCAAGACGGGCCCCTCCGCCACGGAAGTGCTCACGCAGTCCGTCCAGGCCGCGCCCCAGGCGGCGCCCACGCCCAGCATGGAGGACGAGGCCCGCGAGCGCATCGCCTCGCTCGAGCGCGAGGCCCGGACGCTCAGCGCGACGGACGCCACCACCGCCGCGCAGCTCTTCCACGAGGTCGGCCTGCTCTGGGAGGAGCCGCTCAAGAATCCGCGCAACGCGGCCGTCGCGTTCCAGAACGCGTACAAGCTCGCGCCGCGCTACCTGGTCAACATCCGCGCCGCGCGCCGGCTCTTCGCGGACGTGGGCAACTGGCAGATGGTCATCCAGCTGCTCGACGCGGAGCTGGCCGCCACCGACGACGCGCGCCACCAGGCCGCGCTCCTGTTCGAGAAGGGCATCGTCCTCCAGGAGCGCCTGTCCCGCGACGAGGAGTCCGCCGCGTGCCTGCGCCAGTGCCTGGAGCGCCGCCCCACCGACGTGGTGGTCCTCACGCAGCTCGAGTCCGTCTACGCCGCGCGCAATGACGCCGCCGCGCTGGTGGAGGTCTACCGGCTGCTGGCCGCCACCATGCAGCAGCCGTCGCTGCGCGCGCACTACCTGACGTCCGCGGGCCTGCTGCTCGAGGAGCGCCTCAAGCAGCGCGAGCCCGCCGCGTCGCTCCTGCGCGAGGCCTTCGCCCTGGACCGCGCGGACCCGCTGCTGCTCGCCGCGCTCAAGCGCGCCGCCGAGCGCGAGGGCCGCACCGAGGAGCTGCTGGAGGCGCTCACGGCGGAGGCCTCCCTGCTGGGGCCCCAGGCCGCGCCGGCCTACCTGCAGATCGCCAAGGTGCACGAGCGCCTGGGCCAGAAGGGCGAGGCCCTGGCGGCGCTCCTGGACGGCCGCCACGCGGCGCCCAATGACCCGCTCATCCTCAGCGAGCTGGCCGGCATCTACGAGACGCAGGGCCGCTTCGAGGAGCTGGCGGACGTGCTGCTCGCGCGCGTGGGGTCGCTCAACGACGAGAGCGAGCTGGTGGCCACCAACCTGCGGCTGGCCGCGCTGTACGAGGAGGTCCTCAAGCGCGAGGCCGACGCGGCGGCGCGCTATCAGGCCATCGTCGCGCGCATCCCCGGCCACGCCGCGGCGCTCGCGGGCCTGGGCAAGCTCTACTACCGGATGCAGAACTGGGAGGGGCTGGTCTCCGTCTTCGACGCGGAGGTCGCCGCCGCCGAGGACGCCAAGCAGAAGGCCGCGCGCATGTACAAGGCCGCGGAGATTCTCGAGGAGCGGCTGGGACGGCAGGAGGACGCCATCTCCCGCTACAACGCCTGCCTCCAGCTGCAACCCGGTTACCTGCCCGCGCAGAAGGCCCTCACCCGCCTCTACGAGCGCCAGGGCCGCTTCGCGGAGCTGGTGGCGATGTTCGAGCAGGACCTGCTCCAGACGTCGGACCGGGATCAGCTCATCACCACGCTCAACAAGATGGCCGGGGTGTACGAGGACCGGCTGGGAGACCTGGACCACGCCATCGAGTGCATGAAGCGCATCCTCGACCTGGCGTCGGACCACCTGCCCACCATCCGCAACCTGGCGCGGCTGTACGAGCGCGCGCAGCGCTTCCGGGAGCTGCTGGAGACGCACGACCTGGAGGCGTCGCTCGCGGGCGACACCAAGCAGGTGCTGTCGCTGCTCCACCGCAACGCCGAGATTCTCGACGAGAACCTGAAGGACCGCGCGGGCGCCATCACCGCGTACGAGCGCGTGCTGGCGCTGTCGCCGTCGTACCTCCCCGCGCTCAAGGCCCTGGGCCGGCTGTACGCCCAGGACGGCCGCTGGGAGAAGCTGGTGGACATGTACCGGGCGGAGTCGGAGAGCTCGCAGTCCACGGAGCAGGCCGCCGCGCTCATCTACAAGATTGGTGAGCTGTACGAGCAGCGCCTGTCCCGCGAGGACGACGCCATCGCCTCGTACCAGGAGGCGCTGATGCTGGCGCCCAGCTACTTCCCCGCGCTGCGCGCGCTGGCCCGCATCTACCGCGCCCAGGGCGCGTGGGAGAGCCTGGTCGCGATGCTGCGAGAGGAGGCCGCCAACCGCACGGACCCGCTGGAGCGCGCCAACGCGCTGTTCCAGGCCGCGGTCATCTGGGAGGACGCGCTGCGCCGCCCGGACCTGGCCATCGAGACCTACCAGGAGGTGCTGCGGCTGACGCCGGGGCACGCCGCCACGCTGCGCGCGCTGGAGCGGCTGTTCCTGGCGCAGGACAACGTGAAGGAGCTGGTCGCCATCCTGGACCGCGAGACGCAGGTGGGGAACACGCCCGCGGCCAAGGTGACGGCGTACCTGAAACTGGCGCGGCTGTACCTGGACCGCTTCCAGGAGCCCTCGCGCGCGGCGCTGTGCTGCGAGGCCGTGCTGGGCCTGGACGCGGGCAACCTCACCGCCCTCACCCTGCTGGAGCGCATCCGCGCTTCGGACCGGCCGCGCCGCGCGGAATTGCGTCAGCGCATCGCCGAGCGGGTGAATGATCCGCGCCTGGCCACCGCGCTGCGGCTGTCCGCCGTGGTGGACCTGGACAAGGGCCCCGCGGAGGGCACGCTGGAGGCGTACAAGCGCGCCTTCGAGGCGGACCCGGGTGACGCGCGGCTCGCGTTCGCGCTGGAGCGCTCGCTCAAGCTGGCCGGGGACGTGTCGGGCCTGGCCCGGCTGTACACGCTGCGGCTGGCGCACGCGCGCGACGCGGACGAGGCGCTGGAGATGCTGCTGCGCACGGCCGAGCTCGCGGAGACGCGCTTCGGGGACCTGGAGCGCGCGGCGGCCCTCTACAAGCAGGCGCTGGAGCTGCAACCGCAGTGCATCCCGGCGCTGCAGGGGACGCGGCGCGTGGCGATGCGGCGCGGAGACGCGGCCGAGGCGCGCTCGGCGCTGGAGGCCGAGGCGCGGCTGAGCAAGGACCCGCGCGGTGCCATCGACGCGTTCATCGGCGCGGCGCGGCTGGCGTCGCTCATCCAGAAGGACACGGACGGCGCGGCGGCGCTCTACAAGCAGGCGCTGGAGAGAGACCCGCTGCACCCGGCGGCGCAGGCGGGACTGGAGGAGCTGCTGGCGCACCGGGGCGGCTCGGCGGACCTGGCCGCGCTGCACGAGCGGCGCGCCGAGGCGAAGCTGGCGCAGAAGGACCACGTCGCCGCGGCCACGGGCTTCGTGAGCGCGGCGCGGCTGCACCACGGGGCGCTGGGGGATAAGCCGCGCGCGGTGGCGCTGCTGGAGAAGGCGCTGTCGGCGCAGCCGGGCCACATCGAGGCGCTGGAGCTGCGCGCCGCCCTGCTGCTGGAGGCCCAGCAGTACGCGGAGGCCGCGGCCATGCTGACCCAGCGCGTGCAGCTGGGCGGAGACGTGCGCACGCTCGCGCCCTTCCACCTCACGCTGGGCACGCTGTACCAGACGCACCTGAACGACGCGACGCGCGCCATCGCGTATCTGATGACGGTGCTCGCCTCGCAGCCCCGGCACCAGGAGGCGCTGGAGCGGCTGGCCACGCTGCACACGCAGGCGCGCAACTACGCGGGCGCGGTGGACTGCCTGCACAAGCTGTTGCAGCAGGAGCTGCCTGCGGACGCCCGCGCGCGCTTCACGCTGGAGCTGGCGCGCACATACGACGAGGGCCTGGGTGACGCGGCCGCGGCCACGCCGCTGTACCGCCGCGCGCTGGAGCTGTCGCCCGGCGACACCACGCTCATCGACAAGCTGGTGACGCTGTACGAGCGCGCGAGGAACCTGCCGGAGCTGGCGCAGCTCCTGGAGGCCCAGGCCTCGGCGTCCACGGACCCACGCCGCGCGAGCGCCCTGCGGGTGCGGGTGGCGGAGCTGTACGCGGGCGCCCTGTCCGAGCCCGCCCGCGCCACCGGGCTGTACCGCCAGGTGGTGGACGCGGATGGCACGAACCTCACGGCCCGCTTCGCGCTGGCCGGCCTGTACGCGCGCGACACGTCGTCCGTGCCGATGGCCATCGAGGAGCACAAGCAGATCCTCCGCCAGGACCCGACGCGGGTGGACAGCCTGCACGCGCTGTTCAAGCTGTGGGAGGGCCTCAAGCAGCTGGACAAGGCGTTCTGCGTGGCGTCGGTGCTCCAGTTCCTGCGCTCGACGAACGAGGTGGAGCTGGCCTTCTACACGGAGGGCCGCGCGCGGCTGGCGCAGGAGGCTCGCGAGGCGCTGACGTCGACGGACGTGGACACGGTGCTGCTGCACCCGGGCGTCCGTGGCCCGCTGCTGGAGGTGCTGCGGGCGATGGGCGACCAGTTGGAGAAGGTCTACCCGCCGAGCTTCGACATCGTCGGCGTCAACCCGAAGACGGACAAGCTCAAGCCGGACAGCGCGGTGTACAAGGCCGTGCGCGCGGTGGCGCAGGTGTTCGGCGTCGAGGAGTTCGACGCGTACCAGGCGCGGCGCGGGCTCACGGTGCTGGAGACGACCGAGCCCATGTCGGTGTGCATCGGCCAGGACGTGGTGCGACGCTTCAACGCGCGCGAGCAGAAGTTCCTGCTGGGCCGCGCGGCGCTGGGCCTGCTCAACAAGGCGGCCGTGCTGGAGAAGCTGTCGCAGGGCGAGACGGCGGACCTGTTCGGCAACGCCATCCGCATCCACGCGCAGAACTTCTCCGCGCTGGGCCGGCGCAACGACGAGGCGGTGAAGCAGCTGCGCAAGGCGTTCTCCCGCAAGGCCATCAAGGCGCTGGAGGGCCCCGCGATGTCGCTGGGCGACGTGCAGAAGCTGGAGCTGGCGCCGTGGCTGGACGCGCTGGACTACTCGGCGGACCGCGCGGGCCTGCTGATGGCGGGCGACGTGTCCGTGGGCCTGGGCATGGTGCTGCGCGAGGACCCGAACTTCGCGGGCGCGAAGCTGGACTCGGCCGAGCCCGTGATCCAGGCCGTGCGCGAGGGGGAGCGGCTGCGCACCCTGGTGTCCTGGTCCTTCACCGACGACTTCTTCCGGCTGCGCCAGCGGCTGGGGCTGTCGCTGTAGTCGCCGGTCGCGGCGGGAGGCGTCGTCACTCCCGCCGCAGCACCGCGCCGTCGGGCAGGCCGCCGATGATGCGCGCGACGGCCTCCTCCACGGGGCCCCGTTCGCCGGCCTCGACGGTGATCTTCACCCGGTAGTCCTTGGCCGGGTCGAACTCCGGATACGAGCCGATGGCCACGTGAGGCATGTTCAGCGCCACGCTGTCCAACACGGCGGCGATTTCACTCTCGCCCAGCCGCAGGAACAGGTTCTGGAGCACCACGGGGCTGCCGCTCAGGCGCGCGAGCACCGTCTCCAACTGCATCCGGAAGAGCTGCGGCACGCCGGGCAGCAGGTAGACGTCCCCGACGGTGAGCACCGGGTACCACGTGCCCGCCTGGGGCAGCAGCACGGCGCCCTCGGGTGCGTCGGCCAGGCGCATGCCCTCCGGCGTCACCTTGCCCTCGGGCGCGCGCGCCTCGATGAGCGACACCATCTCCGGCAGGCGCACCACGGATTTGCCCAGCGCCATCGCCACCGCGCGCACGGTGACGTCGTCGTGCGTGGGGCCGATGCCGCCGCTGGTGAACACGTAGCGCGCGCGCTGTCGCGCCCGGTTCATCGCGTCCACGATGGCGTCCACGTCGTCGAGGATGGTCTCCACCGAACGCAGCGGGATGCCCACCTCGCGCAGCCTCTTGATGAGGTGCGGACCGTTCTGGTCCTGGACCTTCGCCGTCAGGACCTCGTTGCCGATGATGATCGCCGCCGCGCCCGTGCGCTCCATGGAGCGGCGGACTCTAGCGCAACGGCTCGGATTTCCGTGGCGCGAGTCGGGGGGACTGTCCGCGATGTCCGAATTCCAAGGGCCGGGCCCCGCCCCTCGGGGCTGGGGCGCACCCGACCACGGGGGGCTGCAGGCCCCCTTTAGCGCTTGCGTCCGAGCAGCTTGCGAATCTGGACCAGCGAGGCCTGCGTCACCGCCTCGATGCCCTGCTCACCGTCGATGTGGACGATGCGCTCCTTCTTCGCGCGGCGGCGGATGGCGGCCAGGTACTGCTTCGCGATGCGCCGCTGCGCCTCGTCCGCCTCGAACAGCTCCGCCGCCCCACCCCGCGCCGCCCGTCGCTTCGCGGCGACTTCCGGCGCCACGCCCACGAACAGCGTCAGGTCCGGCGACACGGCGTAATCGTTCACCTGCTCCACCCAGCCCATGGGCAGGGACGCCCCCTGGTAGGCCAGCGAGGACAGCACGTACCTGTCACACAGCACGAGCTTGCCCTCCTCCAGCGCGGGCAACACGCGCGCCGCCAGGTGGTCCGTGCGGTCCGCCGCGAACAGCAGCGCCAGCGTCTGGGGCGTCAGGGGCCCCGCGCCCTGGGGCAGGCCCAGGCGGCCCGTGAGGGCCTGGCGAATCAGCGTGCCCACCGGCCCGTCCGAGGGCTCACGCGTGGTGAGCACCCCATGCCCCTCCGCCCGCAGCGCGGCCGCCAGCCGCTCCGCCTGCGTGGTGGTGCCCGCGCCGTCCAGTCCCTCCAGGACGATGAACCGGCCCCGACGGGAGACCTTGCGCGCCCCGCTCACTGGGGCAGCAGCGCCGAGGGCTCGTCCAGCCGGAGCTGGCTGCGCAGCTCCAGCATCGTCTGGTAGCGCTGGAGCTCGTCCGCCAGCACCCGGCGTCCCAGCACGTAGCGGCGGAAGGCGTACCCCAGCAGCACCACGGCCAGCAGGGCCACGCCCCAGGCCAGCAGCGGGGTGCGCAGGGAGTCGTAGAACAGCTTGCCCGCCGCCCCACCGAACATGAGGGCCACCATGGTGGCGACCCCGGTGTGGGCGAAGTGGGTGGTGCTCTGGCGGACGGACAGGCTCTCCTGGAGCTGGTCGAGCCGCGTCCTCAAGTCCTGGGTGTTGGCGCTCATCTCGGAACCGGGCACCCTACAGCAGCCCGTCCCACGCGTCGAGTCATCGTCCCTGGGGACTCCAACCTTCCAGGTCGCACACGATTCCGCCCACACCGAAACGGGCAGTCGGAGGAGCGCCCCTGGAGGACCTACTCCGGCCCATCATCCGGGCGCACGCCGGGAGGCGGGTTGGCTTGCCAGCCCCGGACCTAGACGCTACATGCGCCTGCACATGCAGACCCGCGAGCGGACCGAAGCCACCATGAGCCACGACGCCAAGCTCTCCTCCATCGAGGATGCCATCCAGGACATCCGCGACGGCAAGTTCGTCATCGTCGCGGACGACGAGGACCGCGAGAACGAGGGCGACCTCATCATGGCCGCGGAGAAGGTGACGCCCGAGCACCTGGCCTTCATGGTGCGCCACACCAGCGGCATCGTCTGCATGCCCATGCTGGCGGACCGGCTGGACGCGCTGCGGCTGCCGCAGATGGTGTCGGACAACACCGAGTCCCACCGCACGGCCTTCACGGTGTCCGTGGACTACCGGCACGGGACGACCACGGGCGTGTCCGCGGCGGACCGCGCGAAGACCATCCTGGCCCTGGCGGACCCGGAGAGCCAGGCCAACGACTTCCTGCGCCCCGGGCACATCTTCCCGCTGCGCTACCGCGAGGGCGGCGTGCTGCGCCGCGCGGGCCACACCGAGGCCACCGTGGACCTGTCCCGGCTGGCGGGCCTGGGCCCCTCCGGCATCCTGTGCGAGCTGGTGAAGGACGACGGCACCATGATGCGGATGCCGGACCTCCAGGCCTTCGCGCTGGAGCACAAGCTGCGCGTCATCACCATCGCGGACCTCATCGAGTACCGCCGCCGCAAGGACCGGCTGGTGCGCCGCGAGCCGGGCCAGCACACCGTCACCACCCGCTACGGCGACTTCACGGCGCTCACGTACACGTGGCTGCCGGACGGCGCCAAGTCGCTGGTGCTGGTGAAGGGAGACCCCGCCGCCCGCCCGAGCGCCCTGGTGCGCCTGCACGCGGCCTGCACGATGGGCGACGTGTTCGGCTCGCCCACGTGCAACTGCAACGCGCTGCTGGACCAGTCGCTCGCCCGCATCGCGCGTGAGGGCACTGGCGTCCTGGTGTACCTGCCCGGCATGCACGGGGACGACTTCGGCATCCACCACAAGCGCAACGCGGACGGCAGCGCCGACCTGCGCAGCGGCCCGCATGAGACGCGGGACCTGGGCATGGGCTGCCAGATCCTCAATGACCTGAACGTGCGCACGCTGCAGGTGATGACCAACACGGACATCACCTACCGGGGCCTCGCGGGCTTCGGCCTCACCATCGACAAGCGCGTCCCGCTGCTCGCGGACTGACGCGGGCCTCGCCGTCTCCGGGGGCGGCGGCTCCCCTCGAGGTGAGCCCCGCCCTTCCCTCGCGACGTCAGCCCAGGTCCGACAGGGCCGAGCGCACCGCCTCGAGGTTCGCGGGCAGCTGCACCGGAGGATTCGCGTAGCGGCTGGTGACGTCCGCCAGCGTGCCCCGGTGGTAGCCCACCTTGAAGTCGGCGAACTTCAGCCCGTGCGCGGTGGACACCACCGCCACGCGCGAGCCCTTCTCGATGACGCCCTGGGCGACGAGCTTCTCCAGCGCCGCGAGCGCCACGCCCGTCTGGGGACAGGTGAACGTCCCCTCGCGGTCCGCGCGCGCGGCGGCGTTGGCCAGCTCCGACTCCGTCGCCTCCTCCACCACGCCGTCGAAGGCCTTGAGGATTCGCACCGCGCGGCGGAAGGACACCGGGTTGCCAATCTGGATGGCGGACGCCAGCGTGCTCTCGGCCTGCATGGGCCGCAGCTCCTGGAAGCCACCCCGGAAGGCGCGGGCCAGGGGGTTGGCGCGCTGGGCCTGCGCCACGGCGATGCGCGGCCTGCGGGTGATGAGGCCCAGCTCGAGCATCAGCTCGAAGCCCTTGCCCAGGGCGCTGGCGTTGCCCAGGTTGCCGCCCGGAATCACCACCCAGTCCGGTGGCTCCCAGCCCAGGTCCTGGCACAGCTCCACGGCGACCATCTTCTGGCCCTCGATGCGCAGCGAGTTCATCGAGTTGGCCAGGTACAGGCCCGTGTCCGCCGTCACCGCCTGCACCAGGCGCATGCAGCCGTCGAAGTCCGTGTCGAGCGACAGCACACGCGCGCCATTGGCGATGGGCTGCACCAGCTGCGCGAGGGAGACCTTGTCGCGCGGCAGGAAGACCACCGCGGGAATCCCCGCCGCCGCGCAGTAGGCGGACAGCGCCGCGGAGGTATCTCCCGTGGACGCGCACGCCACGGCGCGCAGGGGCACGCCCCGGGCCCGCATGTGCTTCACGGCGGACACGAGCACCGTCATGCCCCAGTCCTTGAAGCTGCCCGTGGGCGAGACGCCGCACTCCTTCAGGTCCAACGCGGACAGCCCCAGCTCGGACGCCATGCGCGGCAGGGGCTTGAGCGGGACGCGGCCCTCGCCCAGCGAGACGATGTCCTCCACGGGGAGCTGTGGGTAGGCCCACTCGCGCTTGCCCCACACGCCGGAGCCCTCCGGCAGGCGCGATGAACCGAAGCGCGACTCGAAGCGCCGCTTCCACTCCGCCGCGGGCACCGCGCGCAGGGCGTCCACGTCGTGACGCACCTCCAGCAGGCCTTCGCAGCGCGGGCAGCGATAGACGACGTCCAGGAGCGAGGCCCGGAAGTCGCAGCCCTCGCTGCACGCATACTCCGCCTTGAAGCCGGACTCAGAGGCGCTCATGTCTGCTCCACCAGCCGCGTGCCACACTCGGAGCAGGCCCGACCCGGGCGGCCCCGGGTGTGGCACGAGGGGCAGGCCATCCAGTCGTTGTCCGCGTCCGGCTTTCCGGCCACCACGACAGGCGCCACGCGGGCGCGAGGCAGCCGCATGCCGCAGTTGTCGCAGAGCAGCCCCTGCGCCTGCACGTTGCGGCAGTAGCGGCAGACCACGGCGCCCAGCGGGGCCGCGGTGCGCACGCCGTCATCCGGCGCGCGGCCCGTGTCCAGCTCGGGGAGCACCGCCACCGGCAGGTCCCCCGTGGGCGCCGAGCGCGTGAGCTCCAGGTCCTGCACCACCTGCGGCGGCAGGTCCGGCCCGCTGCGCAGGCGCGTGATGTCCAGCTCCGGCAATGGCTGCGCGTTCACCGCGTCGCGGCCCCCGGCGTGCGGCGTCAGCTCCAGCTCCGGCAGCGGGGCCACCGGGGGCGTCGCGCCCGCGGCGTCCACCGGGAAGCGCTTCCCGCAGACATCGCACTCGGTGCCCTCGGGCTGTACGTGGTCGCAGACCGGACAGATGATCATGATGCCGGGACGTTAGCGGGCGGCCACGTTCGGGGGCAACGCGACTTCTCGGCCCGTGGTGGCTTCCAGCCATCCGGGCGGACCGCTCCCCTCTCGGGTCCGTCAGGGCCGGGGGACTCCCGTCGGCCCCGTCAAGGGGACGAAGCGCACGGGCAGCAGGGACTCCACCCGGGGGAGATGACCCACCTCCTTGGCCCGATGGATGAGCAGCAACTGCTGGGCGCCCTCCAGCGGTCCGACGGGGACCACCATCCGGCCTCCGCGCCGGAGCTGGGAGAGCAGCGAGGAGGGCACCTCGACCGGCGCGGCGGTGACCATGATGGCGTCGAACGGCGCCTGCTCCGGCCAGCCCTCCGCGCCGTCGCCCTGGCGGAAGTACACGTTCTGGAAGCCCAGCCGGTGGAGCCGCTCGCGCGCCGAGCGGGCGAGCTCCGGGACGATCTCCACCGTGAACACCTCGCGGCACAAGAGCGACAGCAGCGCCGTCTGGTAGCCGGAGCCCGTGCCGATCTCCAGCACCCGCTCATGCCCCTCCAGGCGCAGGGCCTGCGTCATGAACGCCACGACATAGGGCTGGCTGATGGTCTGTCCATGGCCGATGGGCAGCGGCGCGTCGACGCCCGCCTCCGAGCGCGAGTGCTCCGCCACGAACTCCGCCCGGCTCAAGCGGCCGATGCCCTCCAGCACCCGAGGATCATGGATGCCCTGTCGGGACAGATACTCGGCGCGCTCCAGATCTCCCATGCCCGAAGCCTAACCACGCGAGGCGCTCGCAGCAGCGGGCGGGTCCGACAAGCCTCGCGGGAATTTCCCCGGCGGCACGCTATCCAAGACAAGGCCCCCCCCTACGCTCGCGCGATGGCCGAGCCGGCGTACATCTTCGGGCGAGTCGAATCCCCAGGCGGTATCCAACCTCCGCCCACGCGTCTCCCGTTCGTCCAGGGAATCATCCCGCTGCTGCTGGCGCTCGTCGGCGGGTATCAGCTCCTCGGCCTCCGGACGACCACGCTCGAGCCGGTCAGCCTCCAGGGCGCGTTGCTCGTGGGGACGTTGGTGTGTGGCGTCTGGGGCGCGGTCCGCATGCGGCGCTCGCTGCGGCTGCGAGCCTTCGCGAAGGCGCACCGCGCCGAGCCCTGGCTGTGGGACCACCCCTGGACCCAGGAGACGGTGGCCCCCCAGCTCGCGACCGGGCCGCTCCTGCGTCCCCTCCTCGGGGGCCTCGCCATCGTGGGGCTGCTCGGCGGTGGGTTCATGATGCTCGCGCTGACGACCTTGGGGCTCTACGTGACCTGGCGCTTCCTGCTGCGGGCCTTCTATCGCCGCTGGAAGGCACGCCGCGTCTTCGGACGCTATCACCGACGCGCGCTCCTCCACCTGGCGACAGCTGGGCGAGGAGGTCTCCTGGGAGCTCGAGGTTTGGGGCGTCACCGAGCAGGAGAAGACCTTGGAAGTGAATTTCCGCCTCCCGGTGTACGTCACGGCCGCCACCCGCCTCTGACGCGGACGCCCTCCATGATGACACCCCTGCTCCTGCTGCTCACGGCCGCGCCCCCGGACGCCGCCACCCTGCGTGCCCAGGCCCAGAAGGCCTATGACGCGAAGCAGTTCGCCAAGGCCTGTCCCCTGTTCGAGAAGCTCACCCAGCTGTCACCCCAGGACGGCGCCGCGTGGGCGGACCTGTCCTTGTGCCTGTTCCGCGCGAAGAAGAAGTCCGCGGCCCTCGACGCCGCGCGCCACGCCGTGCGCTGGGGCGATGAGAAGACCCGCAAGAGCACCTACTTCAACCTGGACAAGTTCGGCGGGGAGGATGGGGTGTTCACCCGCGATGGGGACGACGCCCCCTGCAAGAAGGCCCACCTGCCGGCGTGCGCCGAGACCGCCTGGCTCTGCGCCGACCCGTACTCGGACCTCTACCGAACGTCCGGGGAGACCTCGGGCGGATCCTACAGCGCGGTCTTCCTGTGCTCCGAGCCCCAGTCCTCGGAGGGTGGGGGCTGTACGACCATCGACCTGGGTGGAAGCCAGGACACCTTCGCCGGGACCTCGGACGACAGCCCCGGCATCTACTCGTTCAAGGGCTGCACGGTCGTCGCGGTGGACCCGTGCGAGCGGAGGTTGGGCCTTGCCTGCACCGAGGGCGAGGGCGTCCTCGCCGGACCGGAGGGGAGGACAGCCACGCGCAAGCGTGCCTGGGTGGAGGAGCGCGGCTACGAGCCGCTCCCGAAGCCCAAGAGCCCCGACGCGGAGCCCTGACGCGCGCTACCCCACCCGCGCGAGCGCGAGCCGGCCTTCCCACCGCTCCTCGAGCGCCTTCACCAGTCCCTGGTGCTCGGGAGACTTCATGTCCGGATCCCTGGCGAGGATGCGCCGGGCCTCGGCCTGCGCCATGGAGAGCAGGTCCCCATCCCGCGCGAGGTTCGCCACCGCCAGCTCCGGCAGGCCGCTCTGCCGCGTGCCGAGGAACTCGCCCGGCCCGCGAATCTCCAGGTCCTTCTCCGCGATGACGAAGCCGTCGCTGCTGGCCTCCATCACCGACAGCCGCTCGGTGGACTCCCACGAGCGCGCGCTGCTCGCCACCAGGTAGCAGTAGCTGGCCGCGGCGCCACGTCCCACGCGCCCACGGAGCTGGTGGAGCTGGGACAGGCCGAAGCGCTCCGCCGCCTCCACCACCATCACCGAGGCGTTGGGCACGTCCACGCCCACCTCCACCACGGTGGTGCACACGAGGACGTCCAGCCGCTTCTCGCGGAAGTCCTCCATGACCGCGTCCTTCTCCTCCGCCTTCATCCGCCCGTGCAGGAGGCCCACCTTCGCCTGGGGGAAGGCCGCCCGCAGCTTCTCCACGCCGCGCGTCGCGTCCTCCAGGTCCAGCTTCTCCGACTCCTCCACCAGCGGATACACGACGTAGGCCTGGTGGCCCTTGGCGAGCTCCGAGGCGATGGACTCGTAGACGCGCGCGCGCTGCTTGTCGTTGAACACGCGCGTGTTGATGGGCGTGCGGCCAGGCGGGAGCTGGTCGATGATGGAGAGGTCCAGATCTCCATAGAGCGTCATGGCCAGCGTGCGCGGGATGGGCGTGGCCGTCATCACCAGCACGTCCGGCTTGGGGCCCTTGCTCATCAGGGAGTGACGCTGGAGCACACCGAAGCGGTGCTGCTCGTCGATGACCACCAGCCCCAGCTTGTCGAAGGACATGTCCTGCTGGATGAGGGCGTGCGTGCCCACGGCCAGGTGGATGTCTCCCCGGGCGACGGCGTCGCGCACCTGGCGCTTGGCCTTCGCCGTGCCGGACGCGCTCACCAGCCCCACCTGGAAGCCGAGCGGACCGAGCACCTTGCGGAAGTTGCGCTCGTGCTGCTCCGCCAGGATTTCGGTGGGGGCCATCACCGCGACCTGGTAGCCGGCCTGCAGCGCCACCATCGCGGCGACCATGGCCACCGCCGTCTTGCCGCTGCCCACGTCGCCCTGCACCAGCCGGTTCATCGGCTCCTCGCGAGCCATGTCCCGGGCGAGCTCCTCCACCACGCGCGCCTGGGCCCCCGTGAGCTGGAAGGGCAGCGCCGCGCGCGCCTTGTCCATCCGCGTGGGGGACACGTCGAACGCGATGCCCAGCTCCGCCTTGACGCCCTGGCGCTTGAGCGCCATGCCGAGCTGGAGGAAGAACAGCTCGTCGAACGCGAGCCGACGGTGCGCCGGGCTCTGGTGGACGTCGAGCGCCTCCAGGTCGGCCGAGTCCGGCGGGAAGTGGATGAAGCGCAGCGCCTCCGGCAGCGGCATCAGCTCCAGGCGACGGCGCAGCTCCGGGGGCAGCGGGTCCTCGAGCTCGTGCGCGTACTGCTCACCGACGCGCGAGGCCAGCTCTCGGAACGAGCGCTGCTCGCCGCGCTCGAAGCCCGGGTACACGGGGACGATGCGGTTGAAGTGCACGGAGCCGGCGGAGTCCAGGTCCTCGGCGGGCTCGATCTCCGGGTGCGCCATCTCGCGCCCGCTCATCGTCGCGCGCACCTCGCCGGAGAGCACGATGCGCTTGCCCACGGTGAAGCGGCTCTTGAGCCACGGGCCGGCGTTGAAATACGTGGCCGCGATGCTGCCCGAGCGGTCCCCCACCACCGCGCGGAACATCCGCCGTCCCTGCTTGCCGGGCACGAAGTCGGCGACCTTGACGATGCCCACCGTGACGCCGCGCGCGCCGGGCTCCAGCTCGGCGATGGTGAGCAGCCGCCTGCGGTCCTCGTAGCAGCGAGGCAGGAGGAAGAGGATGTCGCCCATCCGCCGCAGGCCCTTCTTGTCCAACGCGGAGATGAGCCGGGGCCCCAGTCGCTTGCCCAGCGTCTTCAGCGGCGAGGACAACGGCCCCGAGCGCGGCGCGATGGACAAGAGCTTCGCCTCGGAGCGGGAGGCCTCCGCCGCCACGGCGCGCTTCTTCTTGCGCTGCTCCTTCTCCTTGCGCGCCTTGGCCGGGGACGTGCTCGCGGGGCCCGTGTCGATGGAGGTCTGTCGGCCCGGACGTCCGTCGGCGCGCGGGGCTGGGGGCGTACCAGGACGCGCGAGTCCCGCCTGCGCGCCGTATGAAGCGCGGGGCGCGTTCCCCATCTCCGCGCCCCCGGTGCGGGGCGCCGCGGTCTTCGCCCGGGCAGAGGTCGGCACGGGCTCGTTCGACCTCCACGGTGGAATCTGGACGTAGCCCGGAGGCGGCCCACCCTGTCCGCCGTCCACCGAGGCGCGTCCGCTCGCCCCCCGGACCACCGGGCCCAACTGCCCCTCCTGGACCCGTCCCGCGTTCGGATGGGGGCGAGGCGTCCGCGCCGTGTCGGCCCCTCCACGCGCCTGGTCTCCCGACGCCGGAGGACGTGCTCCGGACGCGGCCTGGCGAGGCGCCAAACCCGGCATCCCTCGCGGAGGGTTCGGCTCGCCCGAAGGTGTACGCCGCGCGCTGGCCGAATGACCGCGAGGCTCCGACTCCGACGTCCCTCGCGGAGGGTTCGGCTCGCCAGAAGGAGCGCGCCGCGCGCCTGACGCCTCACCGCGCGGCTCCGATGCCAGCGTCCCACGCGACTCGTGCCCCGCGTCCTCGGTCCCCTCCCCGCTCGCGAGCCCCTCCAGCTCCGCCGGCAGCGCGACGCCGCTGAGCTTCAGGCCCGCGACGACCCGCCGCAGCGCGGCCTTGCGGCGCTCGGGCGTGGGGTGGTCCACGTACGGCAGCGCCGCGCGCAGGTGTCCCAGCGCCTCGGCGTTCACGCCGCTGGCTCCGGCCAGCGCGCGCTCCAGGACGGGCGTCAGCCCCTTCACCGTCGCGAGCATGGCGAAGTCGCGCTGACACGCGTAGCGCAGGGGCCCTACAAGACTGGCGAGCGGATGGTTCACGCGTGAGTCACGTCCATCCATCCTACGGAACGGGGGTGACGTCTCCCAGAAAACGCGACCGGGGAAGCGAGCCAAGGCCCGCTCCCCCGTCGGCTGTCCTCAGCTGTTCCCGTCGGACGGCGGACTCAGCCCTCGCCAGCCGGGGCTTCGTCCTGGGGATCCTCGAAGCGGATCTCCTGGATCTCCAGCTCGCGCGTGCCACCGGGGCTCTGCACCGTGGCGATGTCGCCCACGCGCTTGCCGATGAGCGCCCGCGCCACCGGCGACGTCACGGCGAGCCAGCGCTTCTTCAGGTCCGCCTCCATCTCCCCGACGATGCGGTAGGTGACGGGCTTGTCCGTCTCCGTGTCCAGCAGGTCCACCGTCGCCCCGAAGATGACCTTGTCACCGCCCAGCTTGCTGGGGTCGATGACCTCCGCGCGCGCAATCCAGTCATTGAGGGTCAGGATGCGGCCCTCGATGTGGGACTGCTTCTCCTTCGCCGCGTGGTACTCCGCGTTCTCGCGCAGGTCCCCGTGGGCGCGGGCGACCTCGATCTCTCGCGAGATCTTGCCTCGCTCGACGGACTGCAGGTGCTTGAGCTCCGACTTGAGCTTGCGCAGCCCGGAGGGGGTCATCGGGATGTTGTCGCTCCCGCTAGCCATCGACACAGCTCCTTCCACCACTCCCAGGTTCACGAAAAAGTCGAGGGCCGGCGCTCCTCCCGGAGCCCGGCCCCCTCCATGAAGGTCCCAATGTAGGGAACCCGTGACATGCAGGTCAATGAAAGCCGTACAGGGACCCTCGCGGACGCTGGGCGCACGCGGGGTGAGCCGCTAGGCTGCCTTCCGTGCTGTCCGTCCAGGAATTGCGCGCGCTCGCCGCGTCACTGCCCGCCAGGGATTTCGAGCGCCAGCTGGGGCCCTTCGCCCTCATCCAGCGTCCCCCCTCGGAGGCCTCGGCCGCCGTGCTCGCGCCCACCCGCATGGCCGCGCCCGAGGACATCAGCCTGGGCATGATGACCCTCCTGTTCGAATTCGAACACCTGCGCGTCGCCACGCTCCCGCCGCTGCACGCCACGGACCGGCTGCGCATCGGCCGGCGCATGGACTGCGACGTGGTCATCGACGACGCGTCCGTCTCCAAGCTGCACGCCGAGCTGCGCTGGAACGAATCCCAGCACCGCTGCACGGTGCAGGACCTGGGCTCCACCAACGGCACGTTCCTCAACGCGGGCACCCTGGGCCTGCGCGAGGCGACGCTGCGCGACGGCGACATCCTCAGCTTCGGCAACGTGCAGTTCTGGTACCTGGAGGCCCGCACGCTGCACGAGCGCCTGAAGGCGGGCGAAGCCACGGGCCTGGGCTCGCGCAGCGGCTGAAGGCCCCACAGGGTGACAGTGTCCTCGACAGGAGCAACGCCCCCATGACGCAGCCCGCGCGCGACGAGCGCGACTACTTCGAGCGCATCTACACCGTCGTCCAGGCCGTCCCCTCCGGCAAGGTGGCCACCTACGGCGACATCGCGACCATCGTCGGTGACGGCTGCGACGCGAGGGTGGTCGGCCATGCGTTGGGCGCGCTGGGCGCACGCTCGGCCACGGTGCCCTGGCAGCGCATCATCAACCGCACGGGCGGCATCAGCCTGACGGGCCACGGACAGAGGGAGCTGCTCGAGGCCGAGGGCGTCGGGTTCGACGAGCGAGGCCAGGCGCGCATGGACCTGCACCACTGGTCCGGCCCGAGCGAGGACTGGGCGCGCGCCCGCGGCTTCCAACCATTGCCCGCGCCGACGGCCAAGCCCGCCGCCGCGCAGCTCTCGTTGTTCTGACGACGCGAAACCGTCCGTCGAGGGCTCGGCTCCCCGGCTGCTTGCCTGCGGGAATGGACGCGCGAAAGTCAGGCCCCAACCCCCCGGGCCGGATTCCGCCATGTCGCTCGCGCTATTCCGCTGGAGTGCCGTTCTCCTCGTGTGCCTCTTCACGACCGCCGTCCTCGCGGCCGAGGCCCGTCCTCGTCGCAAGGCGAAGGCCGCGAAGCTGGTCCACATCGATGGCGGCCACCGTCTCCACCGCGACGCGGCCTCCGCGCTCCAACGCATGACGTTGGACGCGGCGAAGCACGACATCGCCCTCCGGGTCACCAGCGGCTACCGCTCCCTGCCCGAGCAACGCCTCCTGTACGAGCAGTACCGCCGGGGTCGGGGCAACAAGGCGGCGCGGCCCGGACGCTCCAACCATCAGCGCGGGCTCGCGGTGGACCTGGTCATCGGCAAGCGCACGTCGAAGCGCTATCAATGGCTCCAGGCCAATGCCTGTCGCTTCGGCTTCCGCCGCACGGTGCCCTCCGAGCCGTGGCATTGGGAGTACCGCCCCAGCAGCACCTTCCCTCCCGTCGCCGGACACGACTGCACGGGCAAGGAGGTGAAGCGTCCCAAGCCCACGCCCGAGCCCGTCGCACGTCAGGACGCGAGCTGACCCTGGGTCGCGCAGGCCGCACCTCCCCAGCGAAAAGGCTTCCACGCTAGGCTGGCCGACAGGTCCCGACACATGGCGCCCCGGTGACACCCGGACGTCACGAAGACGTCACGGGACCGGGCTGTCACGTGCGCCCGGCAGCGTTTCATCAAGGGGCGAACCCACCGTGGGAGGGCGCAATGATGGACCCCTTGAACCTGTCGGGCCCGGATTTCCTCGCGCTGTATGTCCTGCTGGCCATGGGCGCCGTGGCGCTCGGACTGCTGCTGCGCTGGATGCTGCGCACACCGGGAGGCGGCCCGGACGTGTTGCCGCAGAAGCTGGACCCGTACGAGCTCGCGATGCTCTCCGGCCCCAAGGCCGTGGCGCACACGGCCCTGGCGAGGCTGCTCCACGACAAGGCCCTGGTCATGGACGGCACGACCCTGACGACGACGGGCAAGCGGTCCGACTTCGCGTCCCCTTTCGAGCGGCTCGTCTACGCCGCGGTCCATGAGTCGAAGAAGAGCAACGCGGAGCTGGTCGCCAGCATCGAGCCCGCGCTGGAGCGGCTCAAGCATCCCCTGCAACAGCGCGGCTGGTTGGTCGACGAAGGACAGGCCACGCGGGCCCGGTGGCTGCCGCTGCTGCCGCTGCTCGGCGTCCTCCTGCTGGGGCTCGCCAAGATCAACGTGGGCCTGGAGCGCGAGAAGCCCGTGTCCTTCCTGGTCTTCCTCTGCTTCGTCACGGCGGTCACCCTCTTCTTCCTCTCGAGGCCCGTGTGGACCAGCCGCCGGGGCTCGGCGCTGCTCCACGCGCTGCGCTGGAATCAGCAGCCGCTGAAGACGTCCGTCATGAGCACGGAGAACTCCCAGGTGATGAACAGTCAGGACCTGGGGGTGGCGGTGGCCCTCTTCGGCCTGGGCGCGGTGGCGATGAGCGACTTCGAGCTGATGCGCCGGCACATCGACCCCTCGGGCTCCTCCTTCGGCGGCGTGAGCAGCTCGAGCGGCTGCAGCGGCTCCAGCAGTTGCAGCAGCGGCGGCGACGGAGGCGGCGGTGGTGGTTGCGGCGGCTGCGGTGGAGGTGGCGATTGACGGTGCCCGGTCTTCGGGGAGTCGGCATCGGGTGGCGACGCGAGCTGGCGCTCTTCATCGACCGGCGCCCCGGGCTCGGCTTCGTGGAGGTGCTCGCCGAGCACCTCTCGCCGAAGGGCCCCGTCCCCGAGCCGCTCTCACGGCTGCGCGAGCGCGGTGTCCCCGTGGTGCTGCACGCGGTCTCGCTGGGTCTGGGCTCCGCGGAGCCGCCCGACCCGCGGCGGTTGGCGTGGCTGGCGGGACTGGCGGAGCGGCTGGGCGCGGTGTGCGTCAGCGAGCACCTCGCGTTCGTCCGCGCGGGAGGGCTCGAGTCGGGGCACCTGCTGCCGGTGCAGCGCTCCGAGGAGGCGCTGGAGGTGCTGACCGAGAACATCCGGATGGCCGAGGCCGCGCTGCCCGTGCCGCTCGCGCTGGAGAACGTGGCCTCGCTGTTCGAGTGGCCCGACGCGGCCTTCTCGGAAGAGGACCTGCTGCGCGGCGTGCTGGAGCGGACCGGGGCCTCGCTGCTCCTGGACGTGGCCAACCTCCACGCCCACGTGCTGAATCACGGCACGGATGCGGACGCGCTGCTCGCGGCCGTGCCTCGTGAGCGCTTGGCCTACGTCCACGTGGCCGGCGGCGTCCAGCGCGGCGGGCTGTATCACGACACGCATGCGCATCCGCTCCCCCCGGGGCCACTCACCTTGCTGGAGCGACTGGCCGCGCGACTGGGGCCCGTTCCGGTGATGCTCGAGCGCGATGACCGCTTCCCGCCCGAGGCGGAGCTCACCGCGGAGCTGTCCGCGATGGAGCAGGCGCTCCTGCGCGGCACGGAGCGACATGGCCGAGAGGCCCACCGAAGCACGCCCGAGCGAGATGTCCCCCGCGGGGTCCATGAGCAGCGGGATACGCGGAGTGCCACGCAGGAGCGCGGCGCCACCGACGCGAATCGGGAGGGCATGGCATGAGCGCCCGTGAGCGACAGGCCCGCGCCCAGGCGGAGCTCGTGCGCGCGCTCGGAGTCGGCGCGCCTGTTCCACCAGGGTTCGACGAGGCCCGCGTGCTCGCGGCCGCGCAGTCCCTGATGAGCAAGCGCCGCCGGGGCGTGGAGCGTGCGTGGCCCTTGCTGGCCTCCGCGCTCGGTCCCGACTTCGCGCCGCGCTTCGAGCAATGGGCCCGGTCCAACCCCATGTCCGTGGAGCCCGACTCGCGCGTGGAGGGACGGCGCTTCGCCCAGGCCCTGCGCGACGAGGGACGACTGCCGGGCGCCCTGTCCAGGGACCTGCTCGACTTCGACGCGAGCTGGCGCGTGACCCCCTCGGGCGAGCTGGTGCGGCGCTGGGGCATCGTGCTCGTTGGCCAGCGTCACGACACGACGCGCCGGCGCCAGTGGGCCCTGCGACTGCCCGGTGGACGCGTGCTGCGGTGGGCCCCGGAACCCCACCCCCAGGGCCCCACGGCCCCACCCGGGGTGGACGTCCCCAGGGGGACATGATTCCGGAGCCCATCTCGACTACCCTTGCGCCCTCACCTGAGCCGAGGGGGCGCATGCTCGTCGTGCCATCCATGTTGGATGCGGTCACCGTTCACGCGGAGGGGGCGCTCTGCACGCGCATCGCCACCCTCCAGCTGGTGGAGGACCGCGTCCCCAATGAAATCCAGCTCAACGGACTTCCCCTCTCGCTGCGAACCGGGACGCTCCGGGCCGCGGTGCGACAGGGCCCGCCCGGCCTCACCATCCGCGCCATCCGGCCCACCTTCGATGTCCAGCTCCCTCCCGAGGTCGACGTCCCCCAGGAGCACCGCGCCCTGGAGGAAGCCCTCTCGCGCGTCTCGGACGTGACGGCGCGCCTGGAGGTCACCCGGCGCGAGCTGCAGGCCGTGGGCAAGCTCAAGCCCACCTTCCCGCCGCAGAAGAAGGCCCGCTACACGCCCCACCAGACGCCCCTCGACGCACTGCTGGCGCTCACGTCCTTCGTGGACACGGAGCTGGCCACGCTGAACGCGCGGCAGCTCGACCTGGAGCGGGAGCTGCGCGACGCGGAGAGCGACGTCCGCCTGCGACGCCAGCGCCTGCACGAGGCCTCCTCGTCCGTCCGCGGCGAGCGCGCCCGCGTGTACCGCGCCGCGGTGCTCACGCTGTCCGGCACCCCCTGGCCCCGCGAGACGCCCGCGCTCATCGCGCTGGAGTACGCGGTGCCCGGCGCGCTCTGGGTGCCCACCTACGACTTGCGGCTGCCTCGCACGCTGGAGGAAGGCTCGCTGCGCATGAGGGCCACCGTCAGCCAGAACACCGGCGAGGACTGGACCGGCGTGAAGCTGTCCGTGTCCACCGCCGCCCTGGACCGCCGGGCCGAGGTCCCCGAGCTCAAGGCGCTGCGCATCGGTCGTCGCCAGCCGCCACCGCCGCGCTCGGGCTGGCGTGAGCCACCGCCGGGGCTCGACGAGCTGTTCGCGGGCTACGACGCCCGGCGCGCTCCGGCGCTCACCAAGCCGAGGCCGCCGCCGATGGAGCCACCTCCGCCCCCCGCGCCCGCGCCGTACGTCGCGGACCACGAGAGCACTGACTCGGGAATGGAGAGGCTCCGCAGCGCGCCCGGTGGCGCCGTGGGCTCCGCGCCACCGTCGGCGAGGGCCAAGCGTCTCGCCGCTCCGTCCGTACCGCCCCGTCCCTCCATGGCGCCCCAGCGGGAGCTGTCGCGCTCGCGAGGCGGCTTCGCCAGGAACCAGGCGCCCCTGGAGGAAGAGGTCCTGGCCGAAGCGCCGGGCGACGACGACGACATGCCGATGGCCTCCATGGACCTCGCCGACTTCGACGGGGCCAGGGGAGGTGGAGGCGCCAGCGTGGACCGACTCTCCGCCGCCGCGCCGCGCCTGGAGCCCTCCGACAGCCTGCTGGACTACGACCGGCTCACGCTGGCCGCCGCCGATGACCTGGAGGGCCGGGGCCGACTGCGCTCACGTCCCACCCACGTCACGCGGGAGCTCATCGCGCTGCAGGCCATGCAGATCCAGGTGAACGTCCTCTCGTTCATCGCCGTGAGCGAGCAGCAGGTGTCGAGCCTCCGCCAGTTGCCCCTTCCGACGTGGTCCGTGCCGCCGCGCGAGTCGGCGATGCACTTCGACGCGAAGTTCGATCTGGAGTCGAGGGTCGACGTGCCCTCGGACTCGGCCTGGCACACGTTGCCGGTGTTGTCGGTGCCGGTGGGCCTGTCCGCCGAGTACGTCATCGTCCCCTCCGTGGAGCCGAGGGCCTTCCGCACGGTGCGCGTGGAGAACCGGACGCCCTACCCGCTGCTCGCCGGCCCCGTGGACGTCACGCTCGGCGACGAGTTCCTGATGACCTCCCCGCTACCCACCATGCCCCCGGGAGCCACGCAGCGCCTGGGCCTGGGCGTGGAGGAGTCCATCAAGGTCGCGCGCAACACGCGGTTCGACGAGGCCACCGGCGGCATCTTCGGTGGCGCGACGATGCTCACGCACCACGTGTCGGTGGAGCTGGCCAACCGGCTCTCCAACCGCATCCTCGTGGAGGTCTGCGAGCGCGTGCCCGCCGTGCCCACCGGCTACGAGAAGGACATCAAGGTGGAGGAGATGGAGACGGCGCCCCCCTGGCAGAAGCGCACGCCGCTTCCGGGCGAGGCCCCCGTGGAAGGCGAGCGTGCCTGGCGCGTGGTGCTCCAGCCCGGTGAGGCGCAGACCCTGAAGGCGACGTGGACCGTGAAGATTCCCGCCAGCAAGATGCTGGGCGGCGGAAACCGGAGGACCTGATGAGCACGCCCCTCACCCTGCCGGTGGTCAAGGTCACCGTCCTGGAAGATCGCGCGCTCGTCGAGCGTCGCGGAGAAGTCCCGTTGGTCCCCGGAGCGCAGCGGCTGGTCATCGCCGGCCTGTCGCCGCTGGCGGTGGACCGCTCGCTCCAGGCGAAGCTCGCCGGAGGCACCGTGTCCCAGGCCCGCGTGCGCCGCGTGACGCGCGCCCAGCCTCCGGAGGCGCTGCGCGAGCACGCCACGGAGCTGAGCCGTCGCGTCGCGGACCTGGAGCGCCTGGAGCGACAGGCCCGCGCGGACCGGGAGCGGCTGAACACGCGCCACGGCCTGCTCACCGCGGCCCACGCGGACGTGTACCGCGCCATCTCCGAGCAGTCCGGCGGAGGCGTCGCGCAGCCCGACACGTGGAAGCAGCAGCTCGACAACGTGCGCGAGGCGCTGGAGGCCGTGGACTCGGCCCGGCGACTGGCGGCCGTGGAGGAGCAGCGCCTGCAACAGCAGCTCGCGCAGGCGCGCGGCGCGCTGTCGAACACGCAGAAGCCCGAGACGAAGCTGGACGTGCACGCCGAGCTCGAGGTCGGCCATCCCGCGGGCGGCACGGCGCTGCTGTCCATCACCTACCTGGTGCCCTGCGCCGCGTGGCGTCCAGCGTACCGCGCGACGCTGGAGCCGGCCCAGGGCACCCAGGGTCCGACGGTGCGCCTGGAGTGCGAGGCCGTGGTGTGGCAGCGCACCGAGGAGGAATGGAAGGACGTGGAGCTGGCGCTGTCCACGGCGCGTCCCACGCTGGGCGCGGCGCCGCCCCGGCTGGAGTCGGACTGGCTCTTCCTGCGCGACAAGACGGAGCGCGAGAAGCAGGTGGTGGACGTCTCGGTGCGCGAGGAGGTCATCCAGAACACGGGCGAGGGCGCCGGTGCCCGACGCGACGAGGGCCTTCCCGGCATGGATGACGGCGGCGAGGCGCTGTCCCTCACCGCGCCCCACCGCGCCCACATCCCCGCGGACGGAGAGCCGCACCGCATCCCCCTGTTCCACTTCACCGCGCCTGCCGCGTCGGAGCTGGTGGTGTGCCCGGAGCTGTCGCCGCTGGTGCACCGCGTGGCGAGGTTCGACAACGTGGGCCCGTCCGTGTTGCTGGCGGGGCCGGTGGACCTGGTGCGGACCAGCGGCTACGTGGGGCGCTCGCAGCTGCGCTTCACCGGCAAGGGCGAGCGCGTGCGCCTGGGCTTCGGCAGCGAGGACTCGCTGCGCGTCGCCCGGATGACGGACATCCAGGAGGAGACGAGCCGGCTGTCGGGGCGCAAGCAGAAGACGCACCACGTGAAGATGTTCCTCTCCAACATGAGCGCCCAGCCCGCGGCGGTGGCGCTGGAGGAGCGCATCCCCGTCTCGGAGGTGGAGTCGGTGGAGGTGACGCTCCAGAAGGACACCACCCGCCCGGCGCCCACGAAGGTGAGCGCGGAGGGCATCGCCCGCTTCGAGCTGACGGCGCCGCCGCGCTCTCAGCAGGAGTTGACGTTGGTCTACACGGTGAGCAGCGCCGCGAAGGTGGCGGGGCTCTAGAGGTCCCTCATGCGCACGTCCCTGTATGGACTCGGGTTGCTCATGGCGTGGGGGCCGGTGTCCCCGGCCTTCGCCGACACGCCGCCTCCTCCACCGGAGCCCGAGCAGGAGCGGCGCATCCCCCAGGTCGCCGTGGACGTGGGCGGCGGCTGGGGGCGGATGCAGCACCCGACCACGGACATCCCCGGGCTGAGGAACGAGGTGCGCACCGTGGGCGCCCGGGCCAACGCGGTGCGACTGGCCGGAGGAATCCACTTCAACATGGTGCGCGGCTCCGGTCGGACGGACTGGTGGTGGACCAATGGCGTGGACTGGTACCTGCTGGGTGACGACGTCCAGGTCCTGGCGCTGCGGCCGGGCCTGGAGAAGCGCCTGGCGCTCACGGACTCGCTGAGCCTGGGCGTGAGCCTCTTCGGCGCCGCGTCGGAGGTGTCGCTCGCCACCGGCCGCATCTCCGCGAACATCCCCGGGACGGGCGGCGGAGACCCGGTCATCGACGGCCGGTACTTCCAGGCGCGCTCGCGCAAGTGGATCTTCGGCGGAGGCGCGGGCGCGGCGCTGCAGTACCAGCTCAACCGCTGGTTCCACACGCGGATGCAGGTCGGCTACACGCAGTTCGTGTCGCAGGCGAAGAACTTCCAGGTGAGCCCGGTGAAGGGCCCGGACAGCTTCTCCGTCTCGCTCAGCGGCCCGTGGGCCGCGGCCTACGTGGGCGTGGGACTGTGACTCCGTCCCGTGCCCGTCAGTGCTGGACGACGGACACGTAGGCGCCGTAGCGCGTCTGGATTTCGGAGACGTACTTCACGGGCTCCGAGCCCCGGCAGTAGCCATGCCGCGCGCGGCGGTAGTGCTTGGGCTTCTCCAGGAGGAGCATGGCCTTCTCCACGTTGCCGAACCAGCGGTTGGGGTCCAGGCCCTGCTCCTGCGCGAGCCGGCGCGCGTCCAGCACGTGGCCCAGGCCCGCGTTGTAGGAGGCCAGGGCGAAGCGCAGGCGCTGCTTGAAGGGAATCTCCGGGGCGATGCGGCCGAGGAGCTGGTGCATGTACTTCACGCCCGCGTGGATGCCCTGCTCAGGGTCTTCGAGCTTGCGGAAGCCCAGCTCGCGGCCCGTGGCGGGCATGACCTGGAAGAGGCCCTGCGCGCCCACCCAGCTGCGCGCCGTGGGGTCGAAGCGGCTCTCCTGGAACATCTGCGCAACCATCAGCCGCCAGTCCATTCCGTAGCGCGAGGAGTACGAGCGCACCAGCAGGTCGTAGGGGGAGATGGTGCCCGCGGCCACGGCCGCCTCGGTGGTCGCCGGGGCCTCGGCGCGGCGGCCCTCGAAGTAGCGGCGGCGAGCCAGGTTGTATTCGGTCCCGCGGTAGGTCTTCTGCACGAAGCCGTCGAGGAAGGCGCGCAGCTTCACGCTCCCCGGGCGCACGGCGAAGGCGATGCCGTGGTGTCCGTCCTTGCCCGCGGGCGCGCCCTGCCCCGGTACCGTCAAAGCGGCCTCCACGTCCTCGCGATAGACGCGCTCGGCGGCGAGGATGTGGCTGTCCGTGACGGTGAAGGGAATCTCGCCGCGCGCCACGCGGTCGATGAGCGTCTCGGTGTCCTGGTCCTCGGGCTCCTCGACGACGGTGAACCCGTGCTGGGTCGCGAGGGTGCTCAGATTGGAGAAGTGACTGGACGTGCGACGCACGTGGATGGACTGGCCCTTCAGGTCCGCGAGGAAGGCGGGACGCGGCGAGCCGACCCGCTGCACGAGGACCTCCTCCACGAAGAGATACGGGCGACTGAAGGCGACCTCGCGCTGGCGCTCGGGCGTGACGGTGAGCGCGGCGGCGATGACGTCGCCACGGCCCTCCTTGAGCCACGTGAGCAGCTCCTCATACGTGTCCGGAACGACGACCTCCAGGCGCACCTTGAGCGCATCCGCGGCGAGCTTCGCCATCTGGTAGTCGAAGCCCGCCTGTTCGCCGCGGTGGAGGAAGTACGTGACGGGGCTGTTGCGCGTGAGGACGCGGAGCACGCCGCGCTTGCGGATGCCGTCGAGGTCTCCGGTGAAGCGCTGCTCGCGGTGGTCGGTGAGGGCGCGCTCGACGAGGAAGGCGTCCAGCGCGGTGCGCAGCAGGGGGTTCTCCAGCCGCACGGCCCAGGCGAGGGCGCGCTTCTCCGCGACGGGAAAGAGCGCCTCGACGTCCGGGTTGTAGGTCTGGATGGCCGCGAGCAGGTGGCTGTCGACCACGGTAAGGGGCAGCTCGCCGCGGGAGACCTTCCACACGAGCTCCTCGGAGTCGAGGCTCTCGGGCTCGGGATGGACGGTGAGGCCCGGGGCCTGGGCTTTCGCGAGCGCGGCGAGGGACGTGGCGAAGGTGGAGCTGGCGCGCACGTGCACGGCGCGGCCCGCGAGGTCCTGAGGCTTGCGCGGCAGGTCCGTGGCGCCCTTCTTGCCGACGAGCACCTCGTTGACCAGGGCGATGGGGCGGGTGAAGGACAGCTCGCGGGAGCGCTCCGGGGTGACGGTGAGGTCGGCGGCGATGATGTCCCCGCGCCCCTCTTTCAGCAGGGGGATGAGCTGGTCGAAGCGCTCCACGGCGATGAGCTCGACGGACACGCCGTGCTTCTCGGCGAAGCTCTCCAGCAGCTCGCGGTCCTGCGAGCGGGGCGTGCCCTGGCGAGGCAGGGAGCTCTCATCGGTGGTCTCCACGAGGATGCGCAGCACGCCGCGCTTGCGCAGGGCCGGGAGGTCACCGGTGAACGGGGGCTCGGGAGGCTTCGCGGGCTCGGCGTCGGGCGGCGCGGCTTCGGCGACGAGCGGCAGGGGTGTCTCGGGGAACGGCAGGTCTTCGGGCTCCGTGACAACGGGCGCGGCCACGGGCGCCGGCGGGGGCGCGGGAGGCTCCTGCTTGCAGGCGACGACACACACGAGCAGCGCGGCGACGAACCAACGAGACGACTCCATGGGTGCTTCCCCCTCCTCGGAGCCATGTCCGGATGCGTGGACACGCTCCCCTCGCCTCCCCTCTACCCGAGGTGACGGGGTGAACGCACGTGGGCCCAGCGAAGACGCACACGGAGGGTTCCCGGACCTGGGACGGCGACCCACCCGGAGTACGGACGCGGGCCGGTGTACCGTGGAGGGCGACATGAAGACGAAGAGCTCGCCGCCCGTGGCCCTGTTGCGAGGACGCAAGACGCTCCCGCTCATCGAGACGTACTTCGAGCTGAACCACTTGAAGCAGCTCTTCCGTCAGGGCTGGCTGCGGGTGGGCATTCCGGTCGAGCGCTGCGAGAGCGTGGCGGAGCACTCGCTCTTTGTGGCGCTGCTGTGCCTGTTCATCGCGGACAGTCACTTCCCGGAGGCGGACGCGAGCCGCGCGGTGCGCATCGCGCTGCTGCATGACCTGGGTGAGGCGTACGTGGGAGACCTGACGCCGCACGACGGCGTGGGGCGTGAGGACAAGCACGCGCTGGAGCGGCGGGCCATGGAGCAGCTCGTGGGCAAGCTGCCGCGCGGCGCGGAGTACCTGGCGCTCTGGGACGAGTACGAGCAGGGCACGTCGTTCGAGGCGCGGCTCGTGCGGCAGGTGGACCGACTGGAGATGGGGCTGCAGGCCTGCGTCTACGAGCACCAGGGCGAGGGAGACCTGTCCGAATTCTTCGCGTCGGTGGAGAAGGTGCTGGAGGCGCCCGAGCTGCGCGCCGTGCTCGAGGAACTGGAGGCGCTGCGTCCGGACTGAAGGCGCTCAGGTCGACGGTCCAGTGCTCAACCGAACCAGCGGCCCGACTCGGGCGCGAAGATGCGGACGCGCTCCGCGAGCGTGGGCGGCAACCGCTCACGAACGAGGGCGTGCACCTCCTGCGGCCCGAGCGCCTGGCTGAAGTGCATGAGCACGAGGGCCTCGTTGCGGAAGCGGTCAGCCTGGGCGAGGAGTTCGTCGAGGTGGAGGTGCGCGCGATCTCGCGCGTCCTGCACGGAGCGCTTCGGGTCGACGAAGGTGCACTCGATGACGAGCACGCGCGAGTCGAACAAGGTCGGCTCGGTCTCCAGGATGCGCGAGAGCGTGTCCGTCGCGTACGCGAGCTCCAGGTGGTCCACCTGCGTGAAGAGGTCCTCACCGGCCTTGCGGCGCTGGGCGATCTCCTGAGGCGGCAGCGCGAGGAACTCGGGGCGGAGCTTCGTCGCGCGGCGGAAGAACTGATAGCCGAGCGAAGGCACGGGGTGATGCGTGCGGAAGGCGCGCACGTGGAGCCCCTGCCCCAGGGGCTGCGCATCTCCGTGCCGCATGGGGACGGTGGTCACCTCCATCGACGTGTGATGGAGCCGGGAGAGGACCTGGAGGGCCTCGTGGACGTGCGCCTCGATTTCGGCGGGGATGAAGAGCTGCGGAGCGCCCTTCCCCATCAACCGGCGGATGCCGAGCAGCGCCCCGAGCGCGCTGGCGTGGTCCGGGTGCGCATGGCTGAGGAAGATGCGATCGCACCCGGCGAACGAGCGGATGGGGATGCCGACGTCGAGCACCACGTCGAGCTCGGGCACCTGGAGGGAGGTGTAGACACCGCCGACGGAGATGCCTCGGACGGTATAGGGACCTGCCTGGACCTCGGTGATCATCGCCGTCGCTTATCGCGCGACTCGTGTCACGTCGCAACCCGGGGCACGGCAGGCCCCGGGCATGACGCGAGTGCTCAGGTGTCGAAGCGGAAGGTCGTCTCGACGCACGAGGCGCGCTGGCCGAATCGCTGACAGAACGCGGTGAGCGCCGCGTAGGGAGTGGTGTCCAGCACCTCGCGGAACGACAGGTGCATCACGAGGCAATAGAGGGAGACCTCGAGGAAGCTCACACTTCGCTCCGAGGGGAGCTCGGCGAGCGCGGCGTCCACGTTCTGCTCCAGCCACGCCATCATGTTGAGCAGGCTCGTGCGCAGCTTGTCGTGGTGAGCCCCGGACTGGGCCCCGCCCCCCACCTTGGACATGACGATCGTCACCTCCGTGGCCATGGTCTGGAGGACCAGCTCCTGCATGTTGGCGGACAGGGACTCGGTCAGGTCCTCGGGCCACAGCACGCGTGCTTTGTGGGTGGAGTGGCGCCGCAGCTCGCGACAGACATTGAGCGTACCGAACCACGAGCCTCGGGCCGTGCGCAGCACGGGAATCTTGAGCGCGGGATTGCCGCCGTAATCCTGGAGATTGGGCGACATGATGTCGCGCAGGATGTGGAAGTCGTAGGCGACGCCCAGCTCCGCCGCGAAGATGCGCGCGATGCGGGTGAAGTGAGAACTCGAGCGGCCAATCAGGATGGGCCGGGTGAGGTCTTCGTTCGCGACAGTCATCGGTGTACCCCCGTCAGGGTTTGACGGAGGTCACCGTAGGCGCTCCCCTCCCCGGGTACAACGCGCGGAGGACTCGACTTCGCGCTGTACCGCTGGGGGACTGTCGAAGCTGTGCTCCTCAGGCCGAGGACGCGTCGGTGTCGGAGGCAATCCGGAGCGCGGACCGCACCTCGGCGGTGGAGCGCCCGGCCCAGTGGCGACGATGGTTCTCCCCCGTCGTGAAGCTGCGAGTGGCCATCCGGTCGACGTAGAGCGTACCGTCGAGGTGGTCCAGTTCGTGCTGGAGGATGCGGGCGTACCAGCCCGAGGCGCGAATCGTCACGGGGCGGCCCTGCTCGTCCAGCGCCTCCACGCGCACGCCACGTGCTCGGGCCACGAGCGCCGCGAAGCCCGTCACGCTGAGGCAGCCCTCGTGGAACTCGGCGGGGGTCGCGTCCTCCACCGTCAGCTTCGGGTTGATGAGCACATGGAAGGGCACCGGCTGCCGCTCGCGCGCCGCGAGGTCCGCGGGTGCCACGCCGGCCTGGTACTCCGCGCGGTCCTCGATGACGACCAGCCGAAGGCCCACGCCGACCTGGGGCGCCGCGAGCCCCACGCCCGGGGCGTCTCGCATCGTGTCGCGCATCAACACGATGAGCCGCTGAATCTCCGGACTGCCAATCTCCTCGGGCGTCAGGTCTCGCGCCTGTTGACGCAGCACCGGCTCTCCCGCCTGGACGATCTTGAGCACCATGCGACGAGCGTAGCAGGCGAACTGGAGTCCCCTGCCGCCGAAAAACGGCGGCCCGCGATTCGTATGTCAGGCCACGCTGTTCGCCCCCCATTGGCCTGGCTTGTGAGCAGAGGTTAGGCTGCGGTCCCATGGCTCGTCGCAAGAAGGCCGATGAGATCGCCGCGCGTGTCCGCAACCTGATTGCGATGGACGCGGCTGGAATCATGCGCCGGTTGGAAGCAAGGCGCGACGAGATGTTCGCGCTCTTCTCGCGTTTGCGCAGCCGGGAGCCGCTACTGGAGACCATCGCCTCGCGGTACGCGGAGGGGGCCTTCGAGCAGCTCATCCACCTGCCCGAGCAGGAGCAGGCGGTGGTGGACCGGTACTACACGCACCTGGACGAGCTGCGCTGGTACTTCACGTACACCGAGGACATGCCGGGCACGGCGCAGGTGAACTTCATCAAGCTGCACAAGCGGCTGGAGGAGTCCTACCGGGTGCTCGTGGTGACGCTCGGGCCGCCGGTCTCCGCCGATGGTGCGCGGGTGGTGGATGCGGAGGTCCTGCGCCGTGAGGACAACGGTGGCACGGCGGAGAAGACGCTGACGCGGGCCATGCCGCCCCGCCAGCGTCGCGCGTCGCCGAGCTGAGCTGGAGTCACGCCACGTGAGCCTGGAGTGACTCGGGGGCGACCGGAGCGGTCTCCGCGCTCTCGCGCGGGGTGAGCTTGCGCATGGAGCGCTTGCCCACGACGACGTCCACCATCTTCCGGACGCGGGTCCAGACGCTCTCCTGGACGTAGGGGATGCCGTACTTCTGGCAGAGCGCGAGGACCTTGGGCTGGGCCTCGCGGTACTTGAGCATCGGCAGGTCGGGCCAGATGTGGTGTTCGATCTGGTAGTTCAGCCAGAGGTGGGCGAAGTCGTTGAGGTCTCCGCCGGTGCGGTAGTTCGCGCTGCCGATGACCTGCTGGACGTAGCGCTCGCCCTTGTTCGCGGGGGACGTGTCGAAGCGGTACAGGTCCTCGCCGGTGTGGTTGGGGCCGACGACGAGGAACGTGTGGACGCTGGTGAGCACGTCCGCCATCAGCGAGTTGCAGAACGCGCTGAACGCCGCCCAGGGACCGATGATGAGGAACAGGGCCGGGAAGAGGACGAACTGGACGGCGGCGTACGGGAGGTAGCAGCGCAGCAGCAGTTCCTTCCACTCGGCGCCGGAGAGCGAGCCACCATCGCGACGGCCCTTGCGGCGCAGGGCGCTGAGCGTCTCGGGGGCGTAGTACGAGGCGCGCCAGGTGAGGGCCAGGAGCGTGAGCTGGACGTAGCGCAGGAACAGGGGCCGGGCCGGGTTGCGCAGCGTGCCCTCCGCGTTGCGCTCGAGGAGGTCGGGGTCCGACTCCTCACCGGTGTACGAGTGGTGGAGGACGTTGTGCTCGAACACCCAGGCATCCGGGAGCATCCAGTCGAGCCAATCGAGATAGCGACGTGCGCCCTTGGCGAAGCCCTTGCCGGTACGGGACGCGGGGAGCCCGGGGACGCGGTCATAGCCGCGGTGTCCCACGTGATGCATGAGGAGCCAGCGCGTCGAGCGGCCCACACTGAGCGCGGCGGCGCTGAACGGGTTCGGGGCGATCCAGCAGGTGGCGATGCCCAGCAGCGTGCCGATGCGGCCCCAGCGCTCGATCTTGCGGAGATGCTTCGCATCCGCTTCGCCCAGATTGGCGTCGAGCTCCGCGCGCAGTGCCTTCAGGTCCCGGTGGAAGCCCTCCACGTCCACGGAGGCGATGTTGAAGGCGGGGGGCAGAGACGACGACATGCGTGAAGCTCCTCGGGGGAGGATGTAGGTCCAGGGGCGGAAGCAGCGCGTCAAGGGTAGCCGCCCAAGCGTGGGACGGGAAGCGCTTCCGTCCGGCGACGAAGGCAGAGCACACCGCGAGCGAACCCAATGCCAGATGCAATACCACCACGGTAGTAGGGTCAAAGCGTGACACAGGGTCTGCCTTGACCTTGCTCAAACAGCCGATACCGAGAGGTGTTTGAGTGATTCGCGCCATGCGTTAGCGTGTAAGGGATGCGGCGGTGCGCCGTGCACGAAGTGGGGGAACGACATGGGCCTTGGCGAAGATTTGCGACTGCTGTCCGAGCAGGTTCGTAAGCGGCAGGCGTTCATCAAGGGGGAGGAGGCCACGAAGCAGGCTCTCATCCTCCCGTTCATCCAAGCGCTGGGTTACGACATCTACGATCCCACGGAGACGCAGCCGGAGTACGTCGCGGACTTCGCCAAGAAGCGCGGCGGCGTCATGGAGAAGGTGGACTATGCGCTGCACCTGAAGGGGCAACCCGCGCTCTTCATCGAGTGCAAGGCCGCGGACGCAACTCCCGAGGACCACGACGGACAACTGGCGCGCTACTTCAACGCCACGCCGTCCGTGCGCATCGGAGTCGTGACGAATGGCACGCGCTACCGGTTCTTCACCGACCTCCAGTCCTCCAACATGATGGATGCGACTCCGTTCATGGAGTTCAACGTCCTCAACTTCACCGATCGGGATGTCGACCTGCTTCGCCCCTTCACGAAGGAGTTCTTCGATGCGACGTCCATCCAGGGACACGCAGAGGAGATCATCTTCGTCGGCAAGGTCACGGCGCTCATCAACGAGCTGCTGCGCAACCCCTCCGAGAGCTTCGTTCGGTTCCTGCTGGCGGAGGTCGAGCTGGTTTCCGGGCGCGTCACACGCAACGTGGTCGAGCGCTTCGTCCCCATCGTGAAGAAGTCCATCCAGACCACGCTCCTGGACATGATGACGAAGTCGATCCAGCAGGAGATCGCCCAGCCCAACGCCCCCAGTGCCGCCGCGCCGAGCCCCGCGGAGGCCCTGCAGCGAACGGCAGAGGTCGCGGAGGGGCCAGTGGTGCCACAGATCGAGACCACGGAGCTCGAACTGGAGATCTTTCGAATCGTCCAGAAGCAGTGCGCCGAATCCGCGCTCAGGCAGTCCATCAGTTACAAGGACTCGACCACCTACTTCGGCATCAACCTGGGCAAGGTGACGTCCTGGTTCATCCGGGCCTTCACCAATGGGAAGAAGAAATCGCTCGTCACCCGGCTACCCGCGGAACAGGCGGCGATGCTCGCCCCGGGGTTCGAGGTGGAGGCGGCGCCGGACGGCATCGGTAGGAGCCGCATCTACTTCAACGCGTCTGGCGACATCGAGAAGCTCCGGACGCTGGTGCTCGTCGCCTACGAGGAGGAAGCCAGGAGGCAGAGCAGCGGTAACGCCGATGGTGGCTCCTCCGAGAACGCGACGTCAGTTTGACCTACTCAGGAACCCGCCCCACTCATGCCCGTTGAAGCCCTTGAACGACTCGCGTCACCCAACTCCCTGCTCAACTCGCTGAGCAACAGCGACAAGAAGATTGCCTTTCTTGTGGGTTCTCCGTTGTCGATGCCGGACACACCCGGATCCCCCGGTGTCCCAGGCACCGCGGAGATGGTCAGGCGCGCCAGGGCGGCAGCAGGCGCGAAGGCAGAGGCCGAGTTCGATGCCACTCTTGCGACGGCGGACAGCACACGGCAGTACCAACTCGCGATGCAGCTCCTTCGGAGCTGGAGCAATCAGGAGGCGGTCAATCGGGTCATTCGCGAAGCCGTGTTGCAAGCCAGGCTGACTGCATCCTCCGCCGAGACCGCTGACGTCCAGCGCTTCGACGAAGACCACCACGGTTGGTACCTGCCTGCCGCGACGCGAGATCTCGGAAAGCTGGTCGTATCGTTCCCCGAGCGATTCGGTCCCATCCTGACGACCAATTTCGACCCCCTCATCTCCGTTGCCATTCGGCAAGCGGGGGGCCGGGTGTCGCAGGTCATTCTTCACGCAGACGGACGACTGGATGCCGTGCGGCCCGAGCGGGGCGACCATCGCGTCGTCCATCTGCATGGGTACTGGACCCGCTCGGATACGCTTCACACCCCGATACAGTTGACCCAGGAACGCCCGAATCTTGACGCATCACTCCAGTCACTTCTGCGTGAGTACATCCTGGTGGTGGTTGGCTACGGCGGATGGGACGATATCGTCACGCAGGCCCTGGCGAAGTGTGGCCATGACACTCACGCCAATGTGGACATCGTCTGGGCCTTCTATGAGTCGGATAGTGCCCTGGTCCACTTTCGATACAAGTCTCTCATCTCGAGCATTGGCTCCATTTCCGGACGCGGCCGGTTCCGCATGTACGGAGGCATCAACTGTCACACGATGTTCAAGGACCTCCATAGGGAAATTGAACGTCTGGCAACACCTACGTCCATTGCTCCGCCCCCCTCCGTGCCCAAGGAGGTCCTCGTTCCGGTCGCAGCCCCACCTCGCCCGAGTCCGGCCGACGTCGTGAAGGCCGTGCCTCCAGCGCCCCCTGCGACCACCGCCGGGCGAGTCGATCCACCCGTGGCTCCGACAGCGAGCCTCCCCCCGACGAAAGTCGAACCTTCAAGAACGCGCTTCGGGCCACGACTGCTGGTCCCTCTGCTACTGGTCGCAGTGGGATTCCTGTACCTGCGCGAGTCCGAGTCGACGCCCCACCGCCCCGAGCCCACCACGCCCTCTCCAGAGCGCGGAAGGTCCCAGCGCCAGCGGGAGTCGAGAGGGAGCAACCCCGACCTGCCGATCGTTCCAGTCGCGCAGCAGCCCGCACCACCGCGAGCCGTTCCCATCAGCGGCCTTGTCGGTGCTTCAACGCACCCCTCCACCATCGAGGGGCTCCGCAGCAAGAACCAGGTCAGTCTCATCCCTCGAAGCAACAGACCTCAACGTGCGAACGACATGCCCGAGGGTTCCTACGGTTTCGCGCCAACAGAGACGGTCTATCAGTTGAGAGCAGCCACCGTCGTCGCCACCCCTACGGGCGAATCCTTCGAATTCCACCGCCTTCGAAACGACACCTTCACCCTGGTCGGCTACGTCCAGCCTGCGAGCCGAACGGCCTTCGACCAAGGGCGAGCCATGAACCTCGTGCTCGCTCCGCGTCCTGACTCGGAACGACAGCAGCTCCTCGGTGTCCCCTTTCAGCGGATTTCCTCCTTGGGGCTGCGTTCGGACGGAGGAAGCAGAGTCCTCCTGGTGTCGCTGAGCGAAGCACCTCGCTGACTTTCACATCCGAGGCGCAGCCCACCGCGCCTCGTTGAATCCTTCACGTCGCATCACCTGAAAAGCTCATGCACAAATCCCTGTTTCTGGCTGTACTCGCCGTTGTGTTGATGGGAGCGGATGAAGGTGGCTGCGGAGATACCTCCGAGCCGCTACCGCCCCCGCTGGTGGAATGCACCCCGGAGTCGTGTTCGGGCTGCTGCCAGGGAACCACCTGTATCGCGGGGAACACGACGAACGCCTGTGGGAACAGTGGCCTCTACTGTTCCGCGTGCGTGGGTTTGAACTCCTGCAATGTCGAGCGACGAGAGTGCGTGCTGGATGTCTCCTCCTTGGTGGCCATCCAGCCCTCTCAGGCCACCATCTCCGCGCAGGATCCCAACGACAACCTTGACTGGGACGTCGATGGCTCGGCGCCGGATGTGGTCGTCGAGCTGCGGTGCCCGACTTCCGTCGCTGGCGAGCCGCTGGTGACGCGGACACCCGAGATCTCCAGCTGGACGCCCCAGTGGAGCACGGGTGGCTGCTCCACCTCCGCGGAGGTGCTGCTCGCCCAGCCCATCGAGTTCAAGGTCCTCGATATCGACACGCTCCTCGACGACGAGATTGGAACCATCAAGCACCAGCTCACCCAGGATGAGCTCAAGGCAGGCACTGTCTCCCTCTCCCTGCCGCCGGCAATCACCTCGCTGACAGTGACGCTGTCTCGGGCTCGGTAACCATTCAACCGAGGCATTCCTCCCCCGGAAGCACCACGGCCCCGCTCCCAACTCAGGGGAACGGGGCCGCGATTCATCTCAGGACCGAGCGCCCTGAACCCTACCGGCGAGCCTTGCCCGGCACCGTGCTCGTAACGCCCAGGTACTCCTGCAGCGGCTTGACCTCCAGGTCCGCCCGCTTGAGCGACTCCAGCGCACCCACCGCCATGCGCGCCGCCTGCACCGTCGTGTAGTACGGCACCGAGTGCATCAACGACTCACGGCGAATGGAGAAGCTGTCCGCGATCTCCTGCTTGCCGAAGGTGGTGTTGATGACCAGCACGATCTCCCCGTCGACGATCTTGTCGACGATGTTCGGCCGGCCCTCCTTCACCTTCTGCACCACCTGCGCCTCGATGCCCTTCGTCGCCAGGTACTTGTGCGTCCCCGCCGTCACGATGAGCGTGAACCCCATCGCCCGCAGACGCCGCGCCAGGTCCACCACCGCCGGCTTGTCATCGTCCTTCACGGAGATGAACACCTTGCCGCTCTTCGGCAGCTTCACCCCCGCCGCCAGCTGGCTCTTCGCGAAGGCCGACGCGTAGTCCTGCGCCAGCCCCATCACCTCGCCCGTCGACTTCATCTCGGGCCCGAGGATGACGTCCACGCCCGCGAAGCGCGCGAAGGGGAACACGCTCTCCTTCACCGCGACGTGGTTCATCTGGGGCTCCTGCGTCGCCCCCAGCTCCGCCAGCGTCTTGCCCACCATGCACAGCGCGGCGATCTTCGCCATCGCCACACCCGTGGCCTTCGAGATGAACGGCACCGTGCGGCTCGCACGCGGGTTCACCTCCAGGATGTAGATGGTCTTCCCCTGGATGGCGAACTGCACGTTCATCAGCCCCACCACGCCCAGCTCCTGCGCCAGCGCAATCGCCTGGTCCTTCATCCGCTCCACCAGGTCCGGCGACAGCGAGTGCGGAGGCAGCGTCGCCGCCGCGTCACCCGAGTGCACCCCGGCCTCCTGGATGTGCTCCAGCACCCCGCCAATCATCACCGCGCCCGTCCGGTCCGCCACCAGGTCCAGGTCCACCTCGATGGCGTCCTTCAGGAACCGGTCGATGAGCACCGGGTGCTCCGGCGACGCGCTCACCGCCTCACGCATGTACCGCTCCAGGCTGGCCGCGTCGTACACCGTCTCCATCGCCCGCCCGCCCAGCACGTACGAGGGCCGCACCATCACCGGGTAGCCGATGCGCTCGGCCACCTTGAACGCCTCCGCGTGGCTGCGCGCCACCCCGTTCTCCGGCTGCGTCAGCCCCAGCTTCTCGATGAGCGCGCTGAACCGCTCGCGGTCCTCCGCCCGGTCAATCGCGTCCGGCGGCGTCCCGAGAATCGGCAGGCCCGCCTTCTCCAGCGGCACCGAGATGCGCAGCGGCGTCTGCCCACCGAACTGGACAATCGCCCCCACCGGCTTCTCGCGCTGCGACACCTCGAGCACGTCTTCAATCGTCAGCGGCTCGAAGTACAGCCGGTCCGACGTGTCGTAGTCCGTCGACACCGTCTCCGGGTTGCAGTTGACCATCACCGTCTCGTACCCGGCCTCGCGCAGCGCGAACGCCGCGTGCACGCACGCGTAGTCGAACTCGATGCCCTGTCCAATCCGGATGGGACCGCTGCCCAGGATGAGCACCTTCTGCCGGTCCGTCGGAGGCGCCTCGTCCTCCTCCTCGTACGTCGAGTACAGGTAGGGCGTGAACGCCTCGAACTCCGCCGCGCACGTGTCCACCCGCTTGAACACCGGACGGATGTTGCGCGAGTGCCGGTGCGCCCGCACCTCCTCCTCCGGGTAGCCGAGCAGCTTGCCCAGGTACTTGTCGGAGAAGCCGTGCGCCTTCGCCTGCCGCAGCACCTCGTCCGGCAGCTGATCCAACCGGCCGTACTCCTGGATGGACTGCGCCTCGCGCACCAGCATCTCGATGTAGCGCAGGAACCACGGGTCGATGGCGGACAGCTGGTGCACGTCCGCCACCGTCAGGCCCTCGCGGAAGGCCTGGGCCACGAACCACGGCCGCTCGGGGCGCGGGATGCGCAGGGCCTCGCGCAGCACCTTCTCGCGCTCCTCCTTCTCCTGCGGCAGCTCGGGCGGCTCCAGCCCCACGCGCCCCAGCTCCATCGAGCGCAGCGCCTTCATGTACGCCTCGGGGAAGGTCCGGCCGATGGCCATCACCTCGCCCACCGAGCGCATGCTCGTGGTCAGCGTCCGGTCCGCGTGCGGGAACTTCTCGAAGTTGAAGCGCGGCACCTTCACCACCACGTAGTCCAGCGTCGGCTCGAACGAGGCCGGCGTGTCGCGGGTGATGTCGTTGCGCAGCTCGTCCAGCGTGTAGCCCAGCGCCAGCTTCGCGGCGATCTTCGCGATGGGATACCCCGTCGCCTTCGACGCCAGCGCGCTGGAGCGCGACACGCGCGGGTTCATCTCGATGACCACCATCCGGCCATCCTTCGGGTGGATGCCGAACTGGATGTTGCTGCCACCCGTGTCGACGCCAATCTCCCGGATGATGGCCAAGGACGCCTGACGCATCCGCTGGTACTCGCGGTCCGTCAGCGTCTGCGCGGGCGCCACCGTGATCGAGTCACCCGTGTGCACCCCCATGGGGTCCAGGTTCTCGATGGAGCAGACGATGATGACGTTGTCCGCCGTGTCGCGGACCACCTCCAGCTCGTACTCCTTCCACCCCAGCACGCTCTCCTCGACGAGGATGGTAGACGTGGGCGAGGCCTTCAGGCCCGAGCGGCAGATGGTCTCGAACTCCTCGCGGTTGTACGCGATGCCGCCGCCGGTGCCGCCGAGCGTGAAGGAGGGCCGGATGATGGCCGGGAAGCCGATCTCCTCCACCAGCGCCATGGCCTGGTCGAGCGTCGTCGCGTAGCCGCTCTTGGGCAGCGCCACGCCGATCTTCTGCATCGCCGCCTTGAAGAGCTGCCGGTCCTCGGCCTTGTTGATGGCCTCCAGCGACGCGCCAATCAGTCGCACCCCGTACTTCTCCAGGATGCCCTGCTCGGCGAGCGCCTTGGCCAGGTTGAGGGCCGTCTGGCCACCCATCGTCGGCAGCAGCGAGTCCGGCCGCTCGGCGGCGAGGATGCGCTCCGCCGCGTCGACGGTGATGGGCTCGATATAGGTGCGAAAGGCGAATTCGGGGTCCGTCATCACCGTGGCGGGGTTGCTGTTGAGCAGCACCACCTCCACGCCTTCATCCCGGAGAGCCTTGATGGCTTGAGTACCGGAGTAGTCGAACTCGACGGCCTGCCCGATGACAATCGGGCCCGAGCCAATCACCAGAACCTTGCGGATATCGGTACGCTTGGGCATCGGGGCGCCCCCATACCAACCTCTGCCCCGGCATGCACGGATGTTATGTGGCCGTGTCCTGCCGGCCGCCCAGCCGCCCGGTGCGCCGGGTCCACACCCGGCACGCGCCAGGGCGCCCCGCTCTGCTACGCTCCGCCCCTTCTCGGAGGTCGCATGCGTCGCTGGTCCCTGGCCCTCATCCTCTCCCTCACCTCGCCCGCGCTCGCCCTGGCGCAGGAGACGCCCGAGCCCACCGCCGCGCCCCCCGCCCCCCAGGAGCCCGCCGCCCAGGCCCCCGCCGCCTCGCCTCCCGTGAAGGCCGAGCCGCCCCCCGCCCCCGTCCCCAAGCCGGCCGAAGCCGCCGCCGCGGAGAAGCCCGCCGCCGCGGAGAAGCCCGCCGCCGCGCCAGAGAAGCCCGCTGCGGACGCGAAGCCTCCGCCGCCCAGGCGCGCCGAGCCCGTCGCCCCCGCGCCCGCACAGAAGCCCACCCCGGCGCCCACGACGGCTGCGGCGCCCGTGCCCGCCATGCCGATGAACCTGCCGGCGGGGCTCGACACGGCGCCCCCGCCGCCCACCTCCGCGGAGGAGCTCAAGAGGCAGGACATCCAGACGAGCGCGCGCGTGCTCTTCCAGTTCCTGCTCACCGGCGACGTGCGCAGCACCGCCAACGAGCTGTTCTACCCGTTCCAGCTCGAGGACAAGCGCTACGCCACGCCCGAGGAGCTCGTCGCCGCGTGGGTGAAGCAGCTGCGCGTGAAGCGCACGGACCTCATCTCGCTCTACGACGTGGAGGTGCTCACGCTCGAGGCGATGGAGAAGAAGTACGGCAAGGCCCCCGCCCGGCTGGGCCTGGACCTGCGCAACGCGAAGGACATCTGGGTGGCCGTGGGCAACCTCTCCGGCCGCGCCGCGGTGCTCGTCTATCGCCCCTATGGCGAGGAGCACCGCGCCTTCGCCTACACGGACTGAGCTTCCCCTCCGCTCCGGCGTCGCGCGTATGGACGACACCGGAGCGCTCGAGGGACTTCAGCGCAGCGCCTGGACCAGCTCGCCCAGCCGCTCCAGCCCCTTGCCGAGCACCTGGCGCGAGGTCGCGAAGCTCATGCGGATGTAGCCCTCGGCGCCGAACGGATCTCCCGGCACCGCGGCGACGCGGAAGTCGTCCAGCAGGATTTCGGAGAGCTGCACCGAGCCCGCCACGGCCTTGCCCTTGTAGGGCCGCCCGTAGAGGCCGCGCACGTCCGCGAGCGCGTAGAAGGCGCCCTCGGGCATCCGGCACTTCACGCCGTCGAGCGCGTTGAGGCCGCCCACGAAGAAGTCCCGGCGCTCCTTGTACTCCTTCACCATGGTGGCGATGGTGTCCGGCGGGCCCTTGAGCGCCGCCAGCGCCGCCTTCTGGCCGATGGACGAGGCGTTGGACGTGGACTGGTCCTGCACCAGCTGCATCGCGGACAGCACGGGCCGGGGCCCCGCCGCGTAGCCCAGGCGCCAGCCCGTCATGGAGTACGCCTTGCTCATGCCGTTGACGACGACGAGCCGGGGCACCAGGTCCGGGGCCACGTCGCTGATGCCCAGCCGCTCGCCCGTGTAGAGGAGCTTCTCGTAGATGTCGTCGGTGACGATGAGGCAGTCGTGGCCGCGCACGGCGTCGGCGATGCCCTCCAGCGCGGCGCGCGAGTACACGGCGCCGGTGGGGTTGCCCGGGCTGTTGATGATGATGGCGCGCGTGCGCGGGGTGAGCACCCGGCGGATGGCGTCCGGATCCGGCGCGAAGCCGTCCTCCTCGCGCGTGTTGACGATGACGGGCGTCGCGCCGGCCAGCCGCACCATGTCCGGGTAGCTGACCCAGTAGGGCGCGAAGATGATGACCTCGTCACCCTCGTCCAGCACCGCCTGGCAGAAGTTGTAGAGCGCCTGCTTGCCGCCGGAGGTGACGAGCACCTGCTCGGGGGTGAAGCGCAGCCCGTTGTCGCGCTCCAGCTTGTGGCAGATGGCCTCGCGCAGCTCGGGGATGCCCGCGGTGGCGGTGTACTTGGTGAAGCCCGCGTTGAGCGCGTCGATTGCGGCCTGCTTGACGTAGTCGGGCGTGTCGAAGTCGGGCTCGCCCGCCGCCAGGACCACGACGTCCACGCCTTGGGCCGCGAGCGCCTTGGCGCGGGAGTTGAGAGCGAGCGTCGGGGAGGGCTTGATGGCCTGGAGCCGGCGGGCGAGTTTCATGGCCCGGATGCGTAGCGCGCCAGGGCCGGCCCGACAAGGGCTGTCGGGCCGCTACGTCTTCCGCGCGAATTTCGCCTGCAGCCCCGCGTGGACATTGGGCGGGACCAGCCCCGTGACGTCCCCTCCGAACGAGGCGACTTCACGCACGAGCTGGGAGGAGATGTAGAAGTAGTCCTCACCTGTCATCATGAAGACCGTCTCGACGGTGGGCGCCAGCTTGCGGTTCATGTTCGCGAGCTGGAACTCGTATTCGAAGTCCGACACCGCGCGCAGCCCGCGGACGATGACGTTCACCCCGCGGCGCTTGACGTAGTCGACCAGCAGACCATGGAAGGCGTCCACCTCCACACGGTCGTCCTTCACGGCGTCGCGGATGAGGTCGCGGCGCTCGTCCTCGGTGAACAGGGGGGTCTTCTTGGGGTTCACCGCGATGGCGACGATGACTTTGTCGAACATCTTCAGGCTGCGCTGGATGAGGCTCAGGTGCCCGTTGGTGAGCGGATCGAACGAACCTGGGTAGATGGCGACAGGCATGCGACGGGGAGTCTCGGACGGGGCCGAGGGCCGGTCAAGGAATGCTCACGGCGCCCGGTAGAACGAGACCAGCGTGTCCCCGAAGCGGCGCTGGTCCTCCCGGGTGAGTCCAGCGTGGGACTCGGGGGCCTCCTCGCGCTTGTCGTGCTCGACGACGAGCATCCCGCCGGGCGCGAGCACCTTCGCCGCCATGACGGCCTCCAGCACCGTCTCCACCACGCGCGCCGCGTAGGGCGGGTCCGCGAAGATGAGCTCGAAGCGGTCGCCCCGGCGGCCCAGGGTGTCGAGCCCCCGCGCCACGGGCTGGGAGAGCAGCTCCACCTGGGCCGAGAAGCCGAGCGCCTGGGTGTTCTGCTTGCACAGGGCCTGGGCCTCGCGGTCCTGGTCGACGAGGACCACGGCGCCCGCGCCGCGGGACAGGGCCTCGAGGCCCAGGGCGCCGGTGCCTGCGTAGAGGTCGAGGACGCGCTGGCCGTCGAGGAACTGGCCGAGGACGTTGAAGACGGTCTCCCGCACACGGTCCGCGGTGGGGCGGATGTGTTGCGACGTGGGCTTGGGGCCGGCCAGCGCCCTGCCCTTCGCGGAGCCTGAGACGATTCGCATGGGGCCTTCTACACCGCGCGGGGGCTACTCGCCCTGGTTCTGCGCGAGGAAGCGCATCACGGAGTGGCCCGTGCCGGCGGCGCCCAGGGCGGCGAGGACCTCGGCGGCTTCGGCGAAGGACAGGGCCTCGAGCCGCTCGCGGGCCTGGGGGTCGAGGGGAGGCAGGGAGTCCTCGACGACGCTCAGGAGCTCTCCGGCGGCGACACCGGAGGCGGTGGATTTGGACTCGAGACTCTCGCGGACCTCGGGGGGCCAGGAGGTCAGCGCGAGCCGCTCGAAGGGGCCCACGCAGTCGACCTTCTTCGCGCCCGCGGCGACGTAGGTGGGGAGCATGCGGGGGAAGCCCTCGCGGACGTCGCCGACGCAGACGGAGGCGTTGTAGTCCGTGGCCAGGTCGACGATGGAGCGCAGCGTGCCCACGTCGGGTTCGGCGCCGCCGAGGTCACGTTCGGAGACGCGGACGAAGCGGAGGGGGACCTTCCACTGGGACAGGCCCTCGAGGAGCGTGCGGTAGGCGTCGATGAGGCCGCCCGAGGCGGGCGTCGGGGCGCTCAGTTCGAGGGCGAGCTCGCGCTCCGTCACGGGACCGACGAGGGCGTTCACGGCCTCCACGGCGGCGTAGGAGTCCAGGCGGGACAGGTCGAGGGAGACCAGGGTGAAGCCCGCGTCGACGACGCGAAAGAGGCCCTCTCGCAGGGGGGCGAGGGAGTCCTCGTCGGAGCCGGTGACGCGGATGGGACCGGCCTGGAGGAACAGGGGGCGCGCGTGGTCGGCCTCGGCGGCGGCCTCGTGCACGGCCGCGACGAAGCGCTCGGCGGCACCACGATCGGCGGTGGGGTGCGGACAGGCGAGTCCGAGGACCGCGTCCTCGGAGCGCGCGGCGCGGAGCAGGCCCGGCAGCGCGGCCTTCGACTGGACGGGGAGACAGGCCAGCGCCACCGGGAGGCGCTCGAGGGCGCGCAGGGGCTCACGCGGGTTGAGCAGCGGCACGCGCGAGTTCGCGCCCACCCGGGCCACCGTGTTGCCGGGCCGCAATGACAGCACCTTGTCGAGCACGCTCATGGGGCGCGGAGAATCGTCCGCCCGTGGGGCCCGTGGCAAGGTGCAGCGTGGGGGGAGCGTCGGTTGGAGTACGGGGTCGAGTCCCGTACGCCGCGCCCCTGGAAGGACCTGGAGTCGAGAGGGAAACCTCAAGGATTCCAGGCCCTTTGTCTCCGTCCTGTGCTTCAGCCCCTCGCGCGGTGGAGTTGACGGAGGTTCGCTCCGCGGCGGCTCGTTACCGTGCGTCACAGGTATAGTCTTCCCCCGTGGACTGGAACGATCTCCGCTACTTCCTCGCCCTGGCTCGGCTCGGCTCGGTGCGCGCCGCCGGCGCTGCACTCGGCGTGAGCCACAGCACGGTGGTCCGGCGGGTCGACGCGCTCGAGTTCGAGCTGAGGACCCGGCTGTTCGACCGGCATCGCGACGGGTTCGTGCTCACCGATGCCGGCGAGCGAATGATGCCGGCGGCCGTGCGCGTCGAAGACGAGGTCTGCGCGCTGACGCGCGGCGCTGCCGGACATGACGAGAGCCTGTCGGGGACGGTCCATCTCACGTGCTGCGACGAGTACGTCGCAGGGCAGATCCTCGAGGACCTGCGGCCCTGGTGCGAGCAGCACCCAAGCGTGGAGATCGCGGTCACGACTGACAGCCGGCCCTTCAACCTCGCCAAAGGCGAAGCCGACCTCGCCGTGCGGGCACTCCCCAGAGACACCACGCCACCGGAGTACCTGGCCGGGCGGCGGCTTGCCCCCATCGTGTGCGTCAACTTCGTTGGAGCGGCGCATGTGGAGCGGCTTGATCCACGCGGGGGCGCGGCGCGGTGGCTCACCATCGAAGATCGTCGTCAACTCGAGCCCCTCGTCCGCGAGGGCAGCTATCCGGGGCTGCCGATGTGGGGCGCGTTCTCCACCTTGCATCTGCTGGTGCGCGCGGCGATCGAGGGGCTCGGCCTCGTGATCCTCCCCGCCTATGTCGGAGACGCGGAGCCCGGGCTGGTACGGCTTCCAGAGGCAGACGCCCGGCACGTCGCCGATATCTGGCTCCTGTACCACCCGGACCTGCGCGACAACGCGCGCGTGCAGGCGGTCCGCGGCGTCATCCGCGAGGGGTTCGAGCGTCGCATCGCGCGGTACGCCGGGCGGCGCACGGACGCACCACAGCGTTCCGCCGACGCACCAGCCTGACCGAACGCCTCCGGTGTATCCACCAGCGGACCAGGAGGCCGACATGACGACGCACCCGAACGCTCGATTCTGGGACGGAATCGCCGAGAGGTACGCGAAGAAACCGCTCCCGAACCCCGCCGCGACCGCTCGCAAGCTCGCACTGAGCAGGGACCGGCTCCGCCCGACGGACCGACTGCTCGACGTGGGGTGTGGCACCGGCAGCATCGTCCTCGAGCTCGCGCCCCACGTGGCGGAGGCACATGGGGTCGACATCTCGCGGAACATGATCGCCATCGCCCACCGCAAGGCCTCGGCTGCGGGCACCGCGAACGTCGTCTTCCACGCGCAGCCTGCCGGCACGCTGGACGCGTTCACGGACGCGCAGTTCGACTGCGTATGCGCCTACAACCTCCTGCACCTGCTTGACGATCCAGCGGCGCTCCTGCACGCGATGTATCGCGTGACCGTGCCGGGGGGCACGCTCGTCACCTCCACTGCGTGCCTCGGCGGCCCCCTGGGGCCAATATTCGGGGGCCTCCTCGCGGTGATGCGTTGGCTTGGCAAGGCGCCACGGGTAACGGTGCTCCGCCGAGACGAGCTTCGGGCCGCTGTCGCCGATGCGGGGTTCGTCGATATCGAGACGCCCGACGTCGGCGACAGCGCGCAGAACGTATTCCTGATGGCGCGCAAGCCGCGATGAGCTGGCGGTTCCCGTCCCCTGGCCGAGCAGAACGGACGTCACCGTCCGGCGAGCGACGTGGCGGGAGGCACTGCCCGGCCAGCAGTTGTGGAGGGCCCTGGCCGGAATATCGAAGCCGGTTGAGAAGCAGGAGGGGTTCCAGGTCGCCGAAGCCTTCGATGCGAGCGGCCTGACGCAGAAGGAGTTCTCCGCGCAGCGAGGGTTGAGGCTGAGCACGCCCCTCTACCCCGTCGACTTCTCGACCGGGACAGGGCTTGGACGCGGGGGCGTGACAGGGGGAGGTCGTGTCTCGGTATTCGCCAGCCGCGCGAGGGGGCGGAAGAGCGACATGACGCCATGGCCCAAGACGGGCAAGGCCACGGAGGGCTGGAGAACCGCCTCCAGCCCCGCGTGCAGGTGCAGCATCCGGTAGAACTGGCGATGGACGTGTGCGTCCGTCGACGTGCGCTCCATCAGCCGCAGGATGTACCAGTGCAGCAAGCCCAGCCCGAAGGGCCGCTTCCCGACGGCCTGCCGATACAGCAGGTCCATGCCCGTGCCCAACAGCCACGGGAGCCGGATGACTTCAGGCAGCCGCTCGCGGAAGCGCTGCGCCAGGCCCGACAGCTCGCCTCGTCCGGTCTGCTCGCGAAGGCAGGTGTCCAGCAGCTCGGCGCCAAGCCCCGCCACCGACATGCCTTGCCCGTAGAGGGGGTTGAAGGCACACGCGGCGTCTCCCAGGATGACCAGCCCCTCGGGAAAGCGGGGCAGCTTCTCGTAGTGCCGCCACCGGCAGTCCTTCACCTTGTGCTGGGAGATGGGCCCTATCGGCGTGGCCTCTTTCAGGAAGTCGTACAGGTCCGGACGCGTCAGTGAGCGCGCGTACTCGAGGAACCCCGCGTACTCGGTGGGCGCGTGCTCCCCGAAGTAGCCATTGAGGGTGACGATCCACCGGCCTCCCTCGACGTGGGAGATGAAGCCCGCGCGCCAGGCCTTGGGAGGATTTGGATAGAGGAAGAGCGCCTTCCATTCCTTCTGGAAGTGGGGCGGCGGCTCGTGCAGGCACGTCGTGTAGGAAAGGTCCACGACGACCTGCTCTTCCTCCGGGCGCGCGTAGCCGATGGCTTCCAACCACTGAGGCATCCGCGAGCCCCGGCCGCTGGCATCCACGACGAGGTCCGCCGACCACGACTCCTCGCCCTGGGGTGTCTTGACCCGGACGCCCGTGATGCGTCCCGTGCCCTTCTCGTCGTGGATGAGCCCTTCGATGGAGCAGCCCTCGCGCACCACGACGTTGGGCCGCGCCTTCACCCGGCGCAAGACGTTCCACTCGAGCAGGGGCCGGGTGCACAGCAACCCGGGGATGCCGCTGGTGCGGCGCAGCTTCCACACCCCGAAGTGGTGCCAGGCGAGGTCCCCGCTCGAGTCGATGAGCTCGGCGCCCTGGACCTGGAGTTGCTCGAACAGGTCTGGGAAGTACTTGTCGAGGATGCGCCGGCCCGCGTCCAGCAGCACGTGGATGTGCGGTCCTTGCGGAACACCCTTGCGCGCGGCGGGCCCTTCCCCCCGGACATCCCGCTCCACCAGCGTCACCGTGTCGAAGTGGTCCGCGAGCACCCGGGCGCTCAGGAGTCCCGCCATGCTGCCGCCAATGACCACGGCGCTTCCGAATCTGCGTCCAGAGGGTTCCAAGTCCCAAGCCTCCACGGTGTCATGTCGTGGCGCCGCTGATCAGAGGGGTCCGCCTTCCCCTGGGCCGCGCGCGCCCGCCGAGGAGATTGCACATCACCGGTCTGACATGCCCTCTCGGGTCCGGGGCTCGAATGCCAGGCCCGCTGCCTGGAGCCTGGGGCAGCGATGGTCGCGTTCCGCATCGAGTGTATCCTGCGCGCTCACGCAGGCTCATGAAGAGGCCCATATGCTCGCTGGACGTCTGGGTTCACGCCGCTGGCTCGTGCTGTCGTCGCTGGGAGTGAGCGCGTTGGGATGTGGAGGTCCGCTGGAGGCCGTGGAAGACACCGTGCTCCGCGACACGGAGGCGTCCCTCGCGGGACTCCAGGGCAACACGGTGTATGGGCGCTGGCTCGGCTCGGGTGGCAGGAATCCCACGCATCCCGGCAATCGCACCTTCATCGTCGACCATGCGGGCCCCTCGGCGACGGTGACCTTCTCGCTCACCTCGTCCGTGGACGCCTACCTCTATCTCCTCGACGCCAGCGGCAACGTGCTCGCCGAGGACGACAACAGCGCGGGCAACCTGGGCGCGCGGATCTCCGCCTCCCTTTCCCTCGGCACGTACAAGCTCGTCGCGGCGACGGCCTCTCCGGGCCAGAGCGCGGACCTCACCCTCACCTCCGACAGGGCGCCGCTGCGCTTCAGCCAGCGACTCCTCCTCAAGCCCGTCTCCGCCTTCCAGTGGATCTACGACGACAGCGGCACGGGCTCGAACAACGACGTCTCCATCTGGCGGCCCAACCTCGCCCAGGCTCCGGGCTACTACTCCCTGGGCGATGTCGCGATGCCCAACGGCGGCGGCGGTCCCGCCCCCTCGACAGCGCTCGTGGTGCAAGGCGAGGGAGACCTGCTCGCGCGGCCCGTGGACTACGTCTGGGTCTGGAACGACAAGGGCTCCGGCGGCACCCATGACGGCTCGTTCTGGGAGCCCGTGGCGCCCGCTGGCTACACCTGCCTGGGCGCGGTCGGGGTGCTGGGCTACGGCAAGCCCTCCACGGACCTCATCCGCTGCCTCAAGAGCGAGTACGTGGTGGCCGCCGATCCGGTCGCCCTGTGGAATGACAGCGGCTCCGGCGCGGACGATGACGTGGGACTCTGGCAGCCGAACGCCAGGGATCACCGGGGACTGCCCGCCTCAACCTTCGTCGCGCGTCCCAGTCACTCGGACACAGGGGGCAGCCGCTACTGGGCCATCAACAAGAGCGCGACGGCGCACCCGGAGCTCCAGGGGCTGCCCGTGAGCGCGGCCACCGCGGCGGCCTTCGCCCCTCGCGTGTGGCTGCACCCGAGCGAGGCCTACTTCCCCTCCTCCACCGAGTTCCACCTCGCCAACGTGCACGTGGAGGGCGGTCATCAGGTGACGAACCAGGCGCTGGGCTGCGACTCCTGCACGGACCCACAGTTCCTGGACGGGCAGCGCCCAAACCAGACGCCGGTGCCTGTCTATGCGGAGGTCATCACCCGCACCGTGAATGGCCAGCCCACGTCCACCACCGACGTGGTGTATTGGATGTTCTATCCCTACAACAATGGCAAGCGTGTCTGCATCGGCTGGTACTCTCCCTGGGGCTGCGTGGGCGGCTACTCCACCTTCGGCAACCACGTGGGGGATTGGGAGCACGCCACGGTGAGATTCGTGGACGGCCGCCCGTCGCAGGTCTACCTGAGCCAGCACGCCAGCGGGCAGACCTTTACGTATGGCGACAAGGGCCTGGGCCTGTTGGGCTGGCGACCGGAGCTCTTCTCCGCGCACGGCTCGCATGGCCTCTACGCGGATGCCGCGCGGCACATCTACCGGAACCTGCCCAACGGCGACTTCCTGGCGGACGACACCGGCCGCGGCATCGCCTGGGACACGTGGAGCGCGCTGGTGCCCTTCGACTGGCGCACGCCGGGCACCTTCGAGGGGAGCCTGTCCTGGCTGAACCGCACCGAGCGCTGGGGCAACCCGAAGTCGGGCTGCGAAGTGTCCGAGCCCATCGCCGGCGAGTGCATCCTCAACGACGGGCCCACCGGGCCCATGTCCAAGAGCGCGTCCCGGCCGGACTTCCTGCCACTCGACTGAGCTGGGGATGCACTGTCTTCGGTAGCGAGGCAAGGCGCGCACTTCCGAACCCGAAGCCCCAATCAGCATGGGTTCACCGAACAATCGCATTGCAATTGTAAAACACGCTCCACAACAAGTCCGCTCCGCCTTCCGGGTGTCCTATCGGGCAACACATGCGCGGTTTACACTCCCGTGCGCCACACCCCTCCTCGGCCCGAATCCCTGACCGGGGCAAGCCTGATTCAGGAGCATTCAATGAACAGATGTCTCAGCATCCTCTGCGCGATCCTCGTCCTCTCCAGCGCGCTGGGGCCAGACGTCGCGACAGCCAGCCCGACGTTTCCGTATCCCTGGCCGGACTACTCGGTGGTGCCAGTCTTGTTCGTGCCCACCGACTGGAGCGTGAGCAGCGCCGAAGTGCAGGCAGAGGCCACCGCCATCAACAACGCGATGGCCGACATCCAGCGCTTCTATGCGACCTACAACAACGGCGCGACCTTCGTGCTCAACCCGGTGCAGGTGGTTCAGGCCAACGGCAACAAGGAGTCGTACGGCATCTCCTGGGGGCCGGGAAACATCTACGACGACGGGGTCATCACCATCACGGGCAACATGGAAGGGGCCGTCATGGCGGAGCTGCACTCCCGCGGCTACCCCACCCCTCCGGCTCAAAATCAGAGCGGCTACGTCACGATGATCTTCTTCAAGGGCGCCGGCGGCTTCGCGGGAGGCCGTGGGTACACCGGCGGCAACGGCGGACAGGCCATCGTCGGCGACTGGGCCATCGACAGCCTCCAGGGCCACGTGTCGGAGGGCGCCTACTGGTGGTCCGGCCAGCGAAAGCAGACCGGCGCCGTCGCTCACGAGCTCGGCCACGGCTTCGGCCTTCCCCACCCCGATAGCGTGGGCTGGGCGATGGAGACCTCCGTGATGGGCTTCTGGTGGGACTACCCCACCATCGGACTGAACGACTACGACCGGAACTCCCTCGCCACGAACAAGAGCGCATTCTTCACCGTTCCGGCGGCGCCCACCGGACAGACGGCAACCGCGCTCAATGGCACCAGCATCCGGGTGAACTGGACCGACAGGTCCAGCAATGAAACCGGATTCCAGCTCACCACCGGTGTCACCACCGTCAGCCTGGGCGCCAACACCACCACGTACACGTGGGCGGGCCTGTCGCCCAACACCTATATGTGCTTCGCCATCCGCTCCTACAGCGCCACGGGCACCTCCCCCTGGACGCCGTGGGCATGCACCACCACGCCCACGGTGCCCGCCATGCCGACGAACCCGACAGCCACCGCCCTCAACAGCTCCAGCATCCGGGTGAACTGGACGGACACCTCCGGCAACGAGACCGGATTCCAGCTCACCAACGGTGTCACCACGCTGAACCTCGGCGCCAACACCACCACGTATACCTGGAGTGGCCTCGCGTCCGGCACGTACATGTGCTTCGCCATCCGCTCCCAGAACGCGGCGGGCGCCTCCGCCTGGACACCGTACGCCTGTACGACGACCCCGTAGCCACGTGAAGCGTCGCCGATAGAGGGACAGCCGCGCAGCGGCATGTCACACTGCGCGGCCTGCCCCATGAAAATCATCCGCAACATCCTCGCGGTCATCGTCGGCTTCGCGGTGGGCTCGGTCGTCAACATGGCGCTCGTGATGCTCGGCCCACGGGTGATTCCCGCCCCCTCCGGTGTCGATACCTCCAACGCCGAGAGTCTCGCCGCCGCGATTCACCTGTTCGAGCCGAAGCACTTCGTGTTCCCGTTCCTGGCCCACGCGCTCGGCACGTTCGCTGGAGCGCTGGTCGCGTTCCTCGTCGCTGGGAGTCATCGCACGGTCTTCGCGTTCGCGGTGGGCGCGCTCTTCCTGGCCGGCGGCATCGCCGCGAGCTTCATGATTCCCGCGCCGAAGTGGTTCATCGTGCTCGACATCGTGGTCGCGTACCTGCCGATGGCGTGGCTCGCCACGCGGGTGAGGCACTGACACCACCGCGACAGGACACTGGAGGCAGCCGCGCTCCTCGCTGAGAGCACCCACGAAGAAGGGACGAGCTTTATCGAGCACAACGCGGACATCGCCACCGCGTAGCGCGGGTGCTCCTCCGCGAGGGTGGTGGCGAACCCCTCGAGCTCCTGGCGCACCGTCATGGGCACCGCGTCCTGCAATTGGGTGCGCCCCACCTTGAGCAGGCCCGTGAGCTCCCTCCCCTTGGCGCGAAAGGCGTGCTCCAGCCGGCTCAACTCCCCGAGCAGGAGCTCCACGGCGAGCAACAACCCCTACCGCAGCCGCGCGCGCGCTCACAAAGGCAACCCAGGCGGGTGTCATCGTGGCACGCCTGTCCAGCCTTCCCCGATCAAGAGCGCGGCTGGGCCCGGCGTGCGATGGCCTCGATGCGCGCCATGTTCTTCTCGCCCCACTCCCCCAGCGGAAGGAGCGCGGTGATGAGCGAGTGGCCCAGCTCCGTCAGCGAGTACTCCACCTTCGGGGGCACCTGGTGGAACACCTCGCGATGCACCAGCCCGCTGGCTTCCATCTCCTTGAGCTGAGCAATCAAGACCCGCTCGCTGAGCCCCGGCACCGAGCGCTTGAGCTCACCGAAGCGCATCGCTCCGGTTTGCAACGCCCACAGGATGAGGGCCTTCCATTTTCCGCCCATCACGTCGATGGCCGCATCCAATCCACATGTGTACTTGCGTCGCTTCATTCCGGCTCCATCCGAACAAAAACATCAGTACCCGATAAAAATGCCGGTACTTGTCAAATCGTCAGCATCCCACCAGATAAGGACCGTCCTCCGCGAGCGCGAGGGCCACCTTCTCCTTCGGATGAGCTGACCATGCACAGGAACAAGACTTCACAGGACGACCACCGCATCGCGGTGAGCGTCATCGGGCTCGGCTCGATGGGGGCCGCGCTGGCTGGGGCCTTCCTCGACGCCGGGCACCCGACCACGGTGTGGAACCGCACCGCTGAGAAGGCCGCACCCCTGGTGGCGAGGGGCGCCACGCAGGTCCGCGACATCGAAGCCGCGGTCGCCGCGAGCCCGCTCGTCATCGCCTGCCTGACGACCTACGACGCCACGCTCCAGGTGCTGGCCCCCGCCGCGTCCGCCCTGGCGGGCCGCACCCTCGTCACGCTGAACTCCGGAACACCCGCCAGCGCTCGCGGACTGGCCAAGTGGGCCACGCGCCATGACCTCCGCTTCCTGGACGGCGCGGTGAAGAACGTCCCGGACGCGGTGGGCAAACCGGACACCCTCCTCCTCTACAGCGGCGACAAGGCGGTCTTCGACGAGCACCAGGTCGTGCTGAAGGTACTCGGCGGAGACACCGTCCACCTCGGCACCGAACCCGACCTCGCCAAGCTGTGCGAGATGGCCGTGGGTGGCACCCTCCTCCCCGCGCTCCTGGGCTTCTTCCAGGGAGCAGCCCTCGTCACGAGTCGAGGCAAGAGCGCGAGCACGCTGGTGCCCTACACCGTCAAATGGCTGCAGATGATCTGCGCTGTGCTGCCCTCGCTGGCGGAGGAGATCGACACGGGTGACTACAGCAAGCCCGCTTCATCGCTGGGGCTGTTCCACGAGGGCATCCCCTACGACCACGAGATAGGAGCCGAGGGGAACCTCGACGTCTCGTGGCACGAGCCCATGCACGACCTGCTTCGCGAGGCCGTCGCGAGGGGCCACGGGGAACACAGCATCTCCGCCCTCGTCGAGCTGCTCAGGAAGCCGGCGACGGCGGCCTGAGGCCCCCACGTCCCAACGGCCCTGGACGCCGAGGCGGCGGCCCTGTCCGGCGCGGGATGGCGGTCAACGTCTCGCGGTCGGCCGCAGGCCGTCGAAGAGGAGGTTGAGCGCGCGCTTGCGGAATGATTCGCTCCACTCATCCGCGAGCGCTTCCTGGCAGATGGCCGCGAGCAGGGCGATCAGCTCGGCGGGGCGCAGGTCGTCGCGGACGGTGCGCGCTTTCTGGGCGCGTTCGAGCAGCAGATCGACGCCGGGCCGGAGGCGGGCCAGCGCATCGCCGACGCGGACCCGGACGCCGGTTTCGGCGAGTCGGGCGAACACCGCCCTGTTGCGGGCGCTGATGGCCATGACGCGGGCGCAGAACTCGAACAGGGCGGTGCCTGCGTCCTGCTTGTCGACCATCGCATCGACTTCCGTGATGAGTCGGTCCAGCAGGTGCATCACCACGGCCTGGAGCAGCTCGGGTTTGGTTGGGAAGTGCCGGAACACGGTGCCAATCGCGACGCCGGCGCGCGCGGCCACGGCCTCGGTCGAGGCTGACGCGCCCTGCTCGGCGAACACGGCCTCGGCCGCATCCAGGATGCGCGCACGATTGCGGCGGGCATCCGCACGAACGGGTTGTTCACCCGCACCACCGCCCGCGGGCGGCCCACCTTTTCTCTCCATCCGCCGTTCCTCCTTGAAAAAGTGAGTCGGACTCACTATCAATCCTGAGTCGCACTCACTTTATCTCAGGAGGCACGACCATGTCACAGACGGCGACGGGGGCCGCGGGTCCGCTCACCCTCTACCGGCGCATGCAGGAAGCCCTCCTCGGTGACGAGGCGACGCTGCTCCCAGCGGAGCTGTTGGCCGAGGATGTCGTGGTCGAAACTCCGTTCTCTCCTCCAGGCATGCGACGGCATGAGGGCCGCGAGGCATGGCTGGCGTTCTACCGAGCCCGAAGCGCGGTCCTGCCAGTGCGTTTCGAGCAGTTCCGCGAGCTGGCGACGCATCAGACCCGCGACCCCGAGGTCATCGTCGTCGAATACGAGCTGGCTGGGACGGTCACCACCACCGGCCGGCGCGCCTCGGCGGTCCTCATCGCCGTGCTGCGGGTCCGCGACGGACTGATCCAGCACTGGCGTGAGTACCAGGACGTCCTGGCGATCAGCGAGGCGCTGAAACTCACCCCCGAGGACCTTGGCGGAGCCGGCACGCCCCCTTGAGCGGACACGCGCAGCGCTCGACAGCGAGGGCGTCGAGCGCGCGGCCGACTGCCGGGGTGCGGAGAAGGCGCATTCTCCGCTCCGTCCCACCGCCGTCGGAGGGTATGAAGAACCGCATGAGTGAAGAGCGTACGCCCGCCGAACCCGAAGTGATGGAGCCCACGTTCTGGCGGAAGAATGGTTGGTCGGCCCGCGTCATCAAGAACGAGGAGGATGACGGCTGGGCCGTGGAGATCCGCAAGCAGGGCATCCCCGAGCCCGTCCTCATCAGCCCGTGGGTCATGGGCCGCGACAAGAAGAACCCCAAGCCCTTCGATGCGCCCGCGTTCGCGACCTTCGTGAAGACGGCCTCGGAGGTCCTCGACCGCTCCGCCCGACAGCGCGACCAGGCCATGACCCGCAAGCTCTCCATCGCCTGGGAGGGGCGCTGGTACGAGGTCCGCATGGAGCTGGTGGCCGACGAGTATGAGCCCCACGCCCTGCTCTCGGCCATCGACGACGCGGGCACCACGGTCGCCAAGCATCGCGTGCCGATGAACTTCAAGTTCAACAGAGACACCGCCAACGCATGGGTGCGCGGCGGCTTCTCCGAGCCCTGAGCTGGCGGCCCTCCCTTGGGTTAGGCTTCTGGCCTCCGACCAATCTTCGAGGGAGGGCAGCACGCATGTTCAAGGACAGCGCCGCGTCAGGACTCGGGTCCGAGTACCGCCCGCTCGAATCTCCCCAACTCGAGAACCCCCACCCGTTCCTCGCGCGTGCGCGGCGGGAGGCGCCGGTGTTCTTCAGCCCGGCGCTGGGGGCGTGGGTGGTGACCCGTCATGCGGACATCAGCGCCGTGGTCGCCGATACCGAGCGCTTCTCCTCCGCTGAATCCATCACCGTGGGCGCCGCGACGACGCCTCCCGAAGTCGTCGCCGCGCTGATGGACGGCTACCCCCTGGTCCCCAGCCTCGTCGACAATGATCCGCCCGCGCATTCGCGCTTCCGCGGCCTCGTCAGCAAGGCCTTCACCGGACGGCGCCTCGCGCAGAAGGAGCCCTTCATCCGCGCCCTCGTGGACGAGCTCATCGACTCCTTCCGGAACGAGGGCAAGGCGGACCTGTTCCTCCGGTTTGCCCATCCGCTGTCGGCCAGCATCATCGCGGAGATCCTCGGCATCCCCCGCGCGGACATCCACCGGTTCCGGCGCTGGTCCGACGAACTGACCACGGTCCTCGCGGCCCATGGCCCCATCGAGCATCAGGTCGCCTGCGCCCGAGGCGTGGTCGAATTCCAGCGCTACCTCGCCCAGGCGCTCGAGGAACGCAAGACAGCGCCCCGGGAGGACCTGCTGAGCGACATCGTCACCGGCTCGCGGGAGCTGACACCGCCCATGAGCATGGCGGAGCTCGTCAGCATGCTGATGCAGGTCCACTTCGCGGGGCACGAGACGACCGCGGGCCTCATCGTGGGCGCGGTCGAGCTCCTGCTCGAACATCCGGAGCAGCTCCAGGCCCTTCGGGAGGACCCGGCCCTCATCGCGGGCGCCGTCGAGGAGGCCGTGCGGATGACCTCCCCCGTGCATGCCATGTTCCGGACCGCGCTGGAGCCCGTGGAGCTCGGGGGCGTCCCCATCCCCAAGGGCGCCCACATCCGCATCGTCTACGCGTCCGCCAACCGCGACGAGGCCCGGTTCCACGAGCCGGAGCGCTTCGACGTCCGACGGCCTGACGTCAAGAAGCACCTCGCCTTCGGACAGGGGCTGCATTTCTGCATCGGCGCCCCGCTCGCGCGGCTCGAGGCGCGCCTGGCGCTGGAGGCCCTGCTCCGGAGCCTCCCGGGGCTCCGGCTCGGGCCAGGGCAGACGCCGGGCTTCTTGAAGAGCGTCACCGTCCGGCGGCACGAGAGCCTGGAGGTCGCGTGGGAGGTCCACGCGACACAGCCTCGCTGACGACCGCGCTGATGCCGCGAGGAACCTGGGACCGCCAGCCCCCCGGTATCAGGGGGCGCGCCACTGGTTGTAGTTGGAGCGATGCATGTTCGTGTGCCCGCGCTGCTCCTGCTGCGCCAGGTACTTCTCGAAGGTGTCCCAGACTCCACCCTCCTGCAGCTTCGGCCCGTAGGTGTCGAGCGCGGCGGGCCATCCCAGGTTCTGGATGCCATGCGCCATCATCTGGTGGTGCATGGACAGGCCGTCGTACTCGGAGCGCTCCGCCTCGTGGGCATAGCGTGTCTCTCCCGCGTTCACATCGGACGGGTCCTCGAACTCGCCCGCCAGCGCCCGCGCCTTCAACGCGTCCGTCCGCGGCGTCTGCAAGGCATTGGTCATCTCGAACGCCATCATGCTGGCGCGCCGGGGCGACGGCGTCACCCGCTCCTGGATGAGAATCTGCCGGGCCAGCGGGCGCCAGGCCGCGAGCGGGGCATATGGGTCCGTGTTCCCGGTGCTGACATTGACCGAGCCTTGTTCGAGGATCGACTGCACCCATTGCTGATAGATGGGGTTGCGCAGGAACTCCTCATGCGCCCTCCGATCGAAGTCCGCGTACTTCGACGGGTCCGCGTCCACCACGTCCTCGCTGTCGCTGTCACCCTCGCGCTGGACGACGCCGCTCCCGCCCCACGACATCCGCTGCACCGGCGCCGCGCGAGGCCCTCCGTCGTACGCGCGCTGACGCTGGAGCTGCGCCTGGACCGAGGGGCGCTGATTGAGGCGCTCCGCCAGCATCCCCAACGCGCTCCCTCCCGCGGAGAAGCGCTGCGCGACCGGCCTCGCCGCATGCGACTCCAAAGCCCGTGCTGACTCGACCCGTTGAATGACGGTGTGCATCGCTGGATGACCTCGTGAGGGTTCACGGCGCCCGCGCGGAGGTGCATGGGCTCACGAGATGATCTCCAACCGCCACGCGGCTGTCACGCCACGCACGTCCGCGACGAGGCGAGGCAGCGAGAGCTTCGCCATGGCGACCCCACCTCCCCGATGCGGTGGAGCATGAAGCGGGAGCCTCCCGCGACGTGGGCCGGGGCGCTCGCGGATGAGAGGAATCATCGAACCGCGCATCCTCGCAACCCGGCGCTCGCGGCTTCCTTCTTCACGCGTAGGCGGCGCCGGGAGAATTCGGCACCAGCCAGGTCGCGTGAGGCAGGACGACGACGCGGCGATTCAGGGCGCGACAGGACTCGGCGCGGGCGGGGACCCACCCGGGCAGTCCCGCTGGTAGTCCGCGAGGGTGCGCTCGAACCGCTCCCGCTCCTCTCGCGGCCACTGCTCCTGGAGCCTCGCCACGGCTTGCCGCTGGTCCGCCAGCGCCTCCTCGCACCGCCCCATCCCCCGAAGGACCGCGGCGGAGGTCTCCAGCACATAGGCGTTGCGCGGCGCCAGTTGCCGGGCCACCCGCACCCTCGGCTCCGCCTCCGCGTGGCGCCCCGCCTGGACGTAGTGCCATGACAGCTCGTTCGCGGCCCACCAGTACGTCGGTGCCAACGCGTTCAACCGCTCGAGCGCTTCGACATAGCCAGGGGCCTCGGGAGTCTGTGAGCCCAGCAACTTCGCCAGGTGCGACCAGGCGTCGGCGCTCCCGGGGAAGCGGGCGACGCGCATCCGGACCCACTCCAGCTCCGCCTCGGGAGTCCGGTTCTCGAGGGGCATCTGGAACTGGATCCGGAAGAGGCGCGAGGTCGCGATGGGATGCCCCGCGAGCATGGCCGGTTGATACCGGGTCGCGGCGAAGACCTTCACCAGCTCCTCGCCGAACTTCGGGAAGAGAGACTCCACGACCTGGAGTTCCCGCGCGCGTCCGTCCGTGTCCACCCGGCCCCGGAGGACGACCACCTGCGGCTTGCGGAGGAGGAAAGCCTCCCTCGGGATGTCCGGCATCGACGGCCCCTCCACCCGCTTCACGGGCTGGAAGTTCGTGAGCAGGAACTCACAGGCGTCGAACAGGTCGACGGCGCAAGCGGCCGACAGCGTCGCGGAGGCCTGCCGCACCTGCGCCTCCGTGGGCGCGCCCTTCAACAGCGCCACGGCCTCGGCGAAGGCCTCACGCGCCCTCTCCGGCGCGACGCCTCCCTTCGCCCCCGGGTTGAACAACGACGCGGGTGGCAGCTCCGAGGCCTCGCGCGGATTGCCTTCCGGGTCCAGTTGGTACGCCATCGCGAGGGAGAGCTGTCCATGACTCGCGGGGAGTGACGGAGCCCCCGAATGGGCACAGCCCGTCGCCCACAGCACGACCGACAAGGACACGATGAGAGTGTGACGCATGGACGGTCACGCTACCCTCAGCCCGCCCCTGGGGCCACCGCCCACGCGGCTTCGTCAGCCCTCCGTCCTCCACTCGCGCTCGAACCCGTCATGGAGTTCGTGGACCTGACAAGGTCAGCGGTGGTGCATCCCACCGCCCCAGCGAGTCCTGGGACAGGGCCGAACGTCCCCGCTCCTTCCTTCGCCCCGGGGGGCCCTCCACAATCCCTGGCCTCCACGTGGCATGGACAGGAGCCCCGCATGCGGACCCAGATGGCCCGGTCAACCCACGAGCGCGCCAGGCAGCCCGTGATGCGCGCGGGGCACACGACGGACTCCCCCCACGTCAGCCAGTTGAGAGCGCGTCAGGGAGAGCTCGACCAGAGTCCTCGCGTGCGGGCGCTGTCGCGCGTCGGCACCTCGCTCAACCCGGGCGCACCGAGCTCCGCCGCGCCCATCCAGCGGATGCAATGGCGAAGGCAGGGAGCGGGCGTCGTCCCGGAGGACACCGCCTACGCCGGCCCGGCGCCCGACCTCGCACTGATTCCTCCGGGACTGCTGGAGCACCAGATCTGGGATGACGCCACGAACAACATCTACGACGGCGCCACCGGGCTGCTTCGCGCCAACCATCACGTGCCCCAGCCGGGAGACGCATTGGTTCCAGGGGACCTGCAAGCGCAGTTCGACATGCTGAGCGAGGGTCCGCCCGCCGCGAGCAAGAACGTTCTCAAGAACTATCTCCCCAAGCTCAACACCCTGTCCAAGAACATCGGGGCGTGGATGGCCAAAGAGGCGCCTCCGGGTAGCGAGGAGGAGATGGCGGGCCTCAGGCTCAAGGCGCGAATCGAAGCCATCAAGAGCCGCCCCGTGCTCCGTGAACAGCCGACCCTCCCCCCAGACAACGAGAGCGCCAGGGCCTCGTTGGCGCTGGGCGGCGCGACCAACAGGCTCCATGACCACGTCAAGCCTGGAACCGACACTCCCGGGGCCCCCATTGACGTGAACGTCATCGACTCCGCGATATCCGAAGATCCCACCGGCCGGACCCGCTCCGTCAGTACTGGCGAGCTGACGCCCAGTGGTGACGGGCTCATCTGGTGGGCTTCGGCGGCCCAGGGCCTGCGCGAGGTCGCGGAGAGCAAAAAGACAGAAAGCAAGTTGCTCAGCCTGCCGGTGGGCTCCGGGAGGATCCCCATTGGCGTGAAGGGCCCGAGCAAGAGCCTGCCCAAGGGAGAGTTCATCGTTCTCGGACATGGCGCGCCGATTGCCTACGACGAGAACCCCAACCAGCAGGGATTGCGAACGCCCGGCAACGCCGGAGCGGAGCACAAGGTCAGCTATCCCGAGTTCCTCAAGCGACTGACCCATCTGCAGGCAGCAGAGAGCGTGGACGACCCGGTGCTCGCCCAGGCGATGCTGGCGATGGTGAAGAACCCCGCCGAGGATCCTCCGGACGCGCTCGCCAGCTTCCACAACCTGCTGAGGGAGATGCTCGTCACCTGGATGGTCGCTGAGCCCGCCCGGCACCGCTCCGTCATCTTCAACAGCGTGCTGAGTCTCCAGGAGATCGCCAACGGAACCCACAAATTCGCGGACATGCTCCCGGACGACGGCCTGTATCCGATGACCGGCGGAGGCACCGCGAAGGCAGGACGGAAGGCAGAGGAGTCCGAGAGAAATCTCTTCGCGAACAAGGCCGCCCACCCGCCCACGAAGGTCGAGAACCGACAGAAGGACCAACTGAAGCGGACCGCCACGGGCGGAGACCTCTCCTCCCCGCTCGAGCAGGTGCTCCTCGAGCACGGCATCGGAGGCACCCGCCTGCGCTACGTTCCGCAGGGGCCCTGAGCTGGGAGCAGCAGTCGCTCATCACCCTGGTGGCCATCCTGGCCCTGGGCCCCAGCCACCCCGCCGTCCCTCGCGGCCCGCGCTTCGTCCGACCACTGGAACTGGTCTCCCCTCCCCTTCCAGGCTCCCCAGGGTGACGAGACTGGCGGACAGGTCCTGGGTCACGCGAGGCGCGCCGGCAGGGGCTGTCCCGTCGCGGGAGCAAAGACCTCGACGGGAAGCGTGACCGGCCCACGGACGATGAGGGAGGTCGTCCAGTCGATGTGCTCCGTGCGGAGCTCCAGCCGCTCCACCCGGGAGACGAGCTCCTCCAGGGCGACGCGCGCCTCCATCCGCGAGAGCATGGCCCCCAGACAGTAGTGGGCCCCATGTCCGAAGGAGAGGCGCGGCGGGCCCTCCCGCTCCAGGATGAACCGGTCGCCGTCCGGAAAATACTTCTCGTCGCGGGCGGCGGAGGCCAGCGACACCAGGACCAGGGCCCCCTGGGGCAGCTCCACTCCGGCCAGCGTCACGTCCTGGGTGCACAGGCGCAGCGTGGACATCACGCTGGGCTCGTACCGCAGGGTCTCCTCGACGAAGCGAGGGATGAGAGTGGGGTCTTTGCGCAGGCGGAGCAGCAGCTCCGGATGTTGGAAGAACACCCGCGCGCATTGGCTGAGCAGGTTGACGGTGGTCTCCAGCCCCGCGACGAGCAGCAGGAAGAGGAAGCTCATCAACTCGTGATGGGTCAGCGCCACCCCGTCCATCCGCGCCCGGAGCAGGTCGCTGACCATGTCATCCCGCGGAGCGCTCCGCCGCTCGTCCAGCACGCCTTGGAAATACCGCTCCATCTCATCGAGGGTGCGGTGCTGGCGCTCCATCTCCACTGCGCCCTCCGGCTGGACTCCATTCATGGTGACGAGGACATGGGTCCAGCGCATGAAGTGTTGCTGCAACGAGGCATCCAGCCCGAGGAGCCAGCCCATCACGGTCGCGGGAATGGGCATGGCGAAGGCGTCCACGAAATCCACGTGCTTCTTGTCCATCATGTCGGCCACGTGCCGCCGGGCGACCCCGCGCAGGCGGGCCTCCAACTGTGCCAGCGCCGCGGGAGTGAAGGCACGGCTGATGAGCGCGCGCAGTCGCCCGTGCTGGGGCGGATCCAGGAAGAGGAGCGAGTCGGCGAAGGGGTTGACGCGCTGGAGCCACGGCGGCTGCGCGGTCAATCGCAGCCCCTGGGACGAGAAGAGGCTCGCGGACTTGAGCACCTGCTGTGCCTCGTCGTAGCGGGTGACGAGCCACATGCCACCGGGGTCCACCTGGACGACGGGGCCACGGCGTCGCAGCTCCGCGAGATGATCGTGAGGCGACTCCAGGTATTCGCGGGACAGGAGATCGAGGCGGGTGTCCATGGGCGTGGGACCTCCACCTGGAGATGGTAGGGATTGCCAGACATTGCTCAAGCGAGCGCGGGAGGGCAGTCCGCCACCGGACAGATGAATTGTCCTTGGGCCCAGCGGGCCTCACCCCCACTCGACGTGAGCGTAGGCCTCCGTGGCCTGCTTCAGCTCCTGCATCTGCCAGGGCTTGAGCCTGCGCTCGCAGCGCACGCGAAGCCCTCGCGTCCCGAATCCTTCCGCCGCGCGAAGGACGTCCACGAAACGGCCGACGGCCTCTTCGCTCACCAGCGTCGCCTCGATGGGCACCTGCTCCGCGGGCCGCACCGTCAGCCGCCATGCGGCCTGCCTGTCGGCATCCAGGCGCTCCAGCTTTCTCACCAGGGACGAGCTGGCGCAGTGGCGCAGGCCCACCGGGTCCGCGTCGCGGAGTTCCAGCCACGACAAGCTCGGCAGCAGCGCCAGCTTCTCGAACGTCTTCGACCAGCCAACCCCAGGCCCGGCGACCAGATGGGCCCCGTGCCCTCCGCACTCACACAACTCCAGCCTGCTCACGGAAGGATGGAGGTCCAGGTCGTGCGCCGCCGCGAAAGCCATCCGACGAATCCGTCGGACACCGCGCAGGTGCGCATGCATGAACCACTCCCTGTCGAGCCCTCCGCCCCAATCAATCTCACGCACCGTGCTCCACGCGACGCCCGGCTCGGGCCAGGGCGGTTGAAGGGTGGCTCTCCCACCCAGTTGGACAGCCACTGGGAACCCTCGCTCGAAACGCGTCGTGCCCGGCATGACGAGCAGCCCCAGAGGCTCCTCCCAGCTCGTTCGATGCGCCGCGAGCAGCGCGTCGACCCGGGCCTCATCGGGAGCGGGCGAGCATTGCAGCACGATGAACTCGCCCCAGGGGTCTCCAAGGGCCACCAGCTCATCGGCCATCACCAGCCGCGCGGCATCGTCGTCGAGCTGGGCGTAGACCTGGGGCAGCCACTGCTCCCGGATGCTCGCGCGGCGCCGCTCATGGTCCCCTCTCGCGTCGAGCGCGTTGCGCACGTCCCGCAGCACGGCCTCGGCGCGCGCACCCAGGACCGGAGGCACCCACTCACGCCCCATCCGGATGATGAAGGCGAGCCGACCGGCGGATTCGTTGTCCGGCGCCAGTCTGGTTTGCAGCGCCTGGAGCGGCGCGATGTCGAAGGGCGGGCCCACGTGCTTGAGCGCCAGACACAGCTTCGTCAGGTTCAGCGGAACCTGGAACTCGGGCCGCCCGGACAGGCTCACCAGCGCGGGCCCGAGCTGCGGGTTCGGGGACATCCGCAGGACCTGGTCGAGGTAGAACATCTCCAGTGTCGAGGACCGCCTTGTCTCCGACACGAGGGTCGACGCCATGGCTCTGGGAGTGACCTCCCGCGTCCCGTCCGGCGACGGCTTCTCGTTGCCCTCCGCGTCGAGACGATTCGCGACCAGGCGCTGCTCGACCTCCTCACACAGCTTGACCAGCGCCGGTGAGCGACACACCCGCCAGGCGGCCAACAGGGCGCCGAGCGCCTCGTCTTCGTCGTACCGGGCAAAGGACTCCGCGGCGCGCTCCAGGTGACCCAACACGCTGTCTTCCACACCACCACTCTACCGCGACGTGGACACGCTCACATCCATTCCACGTGGGAGAACCCAGACGCGGCCCGGCGCAGGCGCTCGACGCGCACGGCATCGAGGCTGTGCTCCCGGTGCACCCGCAGGCCCCGGGACCCGAACCCCTCCGCCGCGCGCAGGACCCGCTCGAAATCATCGATGGCCCGCTCGCTCAGGAGCGTCGCCTCGATGGGCACCTCCGCGCCCGGCCTCACCGTGAGCGACCAACGTCCCTGCCCGACGATGTCGATGCGCGCCAGCTTCGTCGCCAGCCTGGAGCCCGCGCACAGGCTCACATCGTCCAGGTGCGCGTCACGCAGCTCCAGCCACGACAGGCTCGGCAGCAAGGCCAGCCTGTCGAACACATCCGCCGCCACGGGCGTGCCGCGCACCTGGGGCACGACAGGCCCACACAGCTCCAGTCGAGTGACGCCAGGCGGCTGCCCCATCAACCGGGCCCAGAACAGCTCCACGCTCCGCATCCTTGTCACGCCCCGAAGGTGCGGATGCGCGAGCCACTGTCCATGGACCACAGACCACGCGAGCCCCACCCAGTCGATCTCCCGCACCGAACACCAGGCCGGTCCTGGCTCGGGGGGAATCCGACGCGCCGCCTCTCCCGACATCCGCACCGCCACGGGCAAGCCCCGCTCGAACCGGGTCGTCCCAGGCTCGACGAGGCCCCCCAGGGACAGCTCCCAGCTCCGGACATGCTTCGCGAGCAACGCGTCGATGCGCGTCGGGTCCGGAGCGGCGGAGCACTGGAGCACGATGAACTCGCCCAGGGGGTCGCCCACCTCCAGCAACTGGTCCGCCATCACCAGCCGCGTGGATTCGTCCTCGGGGTTCGCATGGACGCGGGGCAACCACTGCTCCAGGATGCGGGCGCTCCGCGACACGTCATGGGCCTCGCTCACGTCGCCAGCATATCGAAACCCTACGGCACCAAGCAGATGCCACGGTAGAAGCCGCGCAGCCGCATGAAGCCGAAGCTGTGCCCGCACACGCGGGGGCGGCAGGTTCATCCGCAGGAGACACTGACTCGATTCCGCGGCAGCCGAGGGTGTCCATCCGCGAGCGGTGTCCGGAATGCTCGATGCGGCGACTCCGACCAGCCGCTCGGCTACCTGTCCCTCCCTCTCGGCTGAAGCGAGTCCCTCGCACGTCGCCGCGAGCACAGGCGGAACCAGGTCGAGGCATCGGTTGAAGGGGATGCCCCGTCGCTGAAATTCATCCTTGTTGCCCTCCCCCGGGCGGATGGCCCGAGGCGCCGCACGGCCCCCACCTTCGCGGAGTCACGGAACGGGAGGGCCCATGCGACGCACGTGGACGATGGTCCTGGGGAGCGCAATCCTGGCGGGTGCACTTCATGCGGGATGTGGACCCGTTCGGGAGGAGGGGGAGACGACGATTCGAGAGAAGCCGGGCGCGGTAGAGGAGTCCCCTCTCGCGAACAGGCATGCGCCGAACAAGGCGTTCCAGGCGGCGCCGCTGGCCCGCAGTGGTGCGGCGGTCGCCTCGGGTGGTGGCAAATACCTCGCGGTCTGGGGAGATATTCGCCAGGGAGGCATCTACGGCACCCGGGTGGCGCGGGACGGCACCGTGCTGGACCCCGAAGGCATCCGCATCAACGTGGGGACGTCGAGGGGCCGCGCCCCCGCCATCGCCTTTGATGGCACCCACTTCTTCGTCGTCTGGGAGACGGGCAGTGGCATCGAAGGCATCCGCGTCGGGACGAACGGTACAGTGCAGGGGAAGGTCTTCTCCGTCATCAGCTCGGGTGAGACCTTCGGCCCCGTCCGCATCGCATGCTCCCCTCAGGCCTGCCTGGTGACCTTCACGGTCATCGGCACGGATGAGTCCGTCATCCATTTCAAGCGGGTGAGCCGTGAGGGCGTCGTCCAGCCCTCTCCGGACGAGACCGTGAGCCAGGGGTTCGCCTTCGCCTTCGACAGCGCCGTCACCTGGAACCCCAGCACGCAGCAGTTCCTCGTCGTCTGGTCCGACGCCCGTGGTGACACGGAGGACGAGAACGACATCTACGGCAACAGGGTGAGCGAGAGCGGTATCATCCTCGACGGAACCGGGTTCGCCATCTCCACGTCTCCAGGGCTCCAGGTGACTCCGGACGTGGCGTGGACCGGGCGCAGGTTCCAGGTCGTCTGGTCCGACCTCGAGGGGATGGACGCCAACATCCGCGGTGCGCTCGTGCGCCGGGATGGCTCGGTCGAGACTCCCGCGGGCTTCGACGTCTCCGTGGCTCCAGGACAACAGCGGGACCCTCGGCTGGCCCACCACGGCTCGAAGTCCCTCGTCGTCTGGGATGACACGCGTGAAGGCTCGCACCGTGTCTGGGGGACGCGCCTCGGCGAGGATGGCTCGACGTGGGACCCAGCGGGCTTCCCTGTCTCGGGAAATGACACTTCACAGGCCTTCGGACCGGCGGTCGCCTACGGAGGCAACCGCTTCCTCGCGATATACGGCGCGGGGGAGAGCTCGACGCCTGGCCTGCCCCACTTCGTGCTGGGGACTCGGGTGGGCCACGATGCCGAGATCGAGGATTCGCCCGCCCTGCCGCTCACCCTCGAGCCAAGGCCCGGCACGAGGAAGCTTCCATGACGAGTAGCCCGGCGCCGACAGCGAGCGCCGTCGATGCCATTCATCTCGATACACGGGTTGGACTCCAGAACAGGACAGCGAGCCATGATGAAGCCCTTGGGTGCCCTTCTCCTCCCGTTGGGCCTGCTGGTGGGCTGCGCGCCGTCGATGGCCGACGAGGCCGAGCCATCCAGTGAGAGCCTGGAGGTGGCGGCGCTCAGCCGTCGTGAGTGGGCGCCCTGTGGCTTCACGCCCCGCAGGCTGAGGAATCTCGGCTCGGCGCGCGTCTACGCCTACGACCTCGTCCACGGGGATGGCGTTCTCTTCTTCGCCGCGAGCGATGGCGTCCATGGCACCGAGCTCTGGATGAGCAGCGGTACCGAGGGCGCGGGCACGGTGATGGTGCGAGACATCGCGCGAGGGCTGGAGAGCTCGGGGCCCACGGAGCTCACGATGGTGGGGGACCGGCTCTTCTTCGTCGCGGATGACGACGTGCGAGGCCGCGCCTTGTGGACGAGCGATGGCACCGAGGCGGGCACCGTCCTGGTGAAGCGGGTGCTCCCCATCGATGCAAGCTTCGGTGAGGGCCAGACGTTGGTGGCCTACAAGAACCGGCTCTACTTCTCCTCGGTCGTTCCAGATGGCACGGATGGGTACGAGTTGTGGACGAGCGATGGCACCGAGGCGGGCACCTATCGCGTGAAGGACATCGCTCCCGGACAGGCGAGTTCCTTCCCGCGCCGTTTCATCGTCCACGACGGATCTCTCTTCTTCGTCATCAGCATGGGGGATGAGAACTGGCTGGTACGCAGCGACGGCGGAACAAGCATCATTCCGATGCTCAAGGTCCACGACGGCACGCTCACGGAGGACGCGCTCATCTTTCGCATGAAGTCGGTAGGCAGGAAGCTCTTCTTCCTGGTGGACCTCAACGACGGCGGGGCTCACCTCTACGTCACCGAGGGCACGGCTTCGAGCACGCGCAACCTCCGCTTCTTCCCAGGGAGAGTTCCCCACGACCTGGTGGCGCTTCACGGCAAGCTATACTTCAGCGCGGGCTCGGGCCTGCCCGAGGGTGAGGAGCTCTGGGTCAGCGACGGCACGACAGAGGGCACGCGGCGGGTGAAAGACGTGCGCCCGGGTGCAGTTGGGTCGGAGCCCACCGCCCTGGCGGTCGCCGGAGGGAGGCTCTATTTCGCCGCGGATGATGGCGCGCACGGGCGCGAGTTGTGGATGAGCGACGGCACGGCCTCCGGCACGAGGCTGTTCAAGGACATCGTGCCCGGAGCCCAGGGGGCCGCTCCCGCGAGCGTGACGGCCCTTCAGGACTGGCTGTTCTTCAGCGCGACGACGCCAGGACGTGGGGCCGAACCCTGGGTGAGTGACGGCACGGCCTCTGGCACGCGGGCGCTCGACGAGGTCGCGCCAGGCCCGGCCTCCTCCTCCCCCCGCGACTTCATCCGCTCTGGCTGGGACGTATTCTTCACCGCGGAGCAAAGCACCGGGCGCGAGTTGCATGCCCTGCCCTTCCGTCCCGACGCCCGCTGCACGAAGAAGCGCTAGCACGAGGTAGCCCGCGCGCGCTCCCCTCGGTCCGAGTGGCAGACAGCCACAGCCACGTCGCGACGGGTGTGCCTGACCGAGCTTCGCTCGCCGCGTCGGGAACGCTTGAGGCACGCACACAAGGAAGGTGGGTTCCTGTGGCGACACGGAGCGGAGCGCATCGCTCCTGCTCCGCGCGGCGCAGGCCCCGCTCCAGTGCCTCCACACAGGCGGCGTCCTGGGCGAGCACCTCGGCCACGAGGGCTGGCTGAGCCCATAGCAGCGCGCGCCACTTCGAGCGGCGCAGCGCGCTCACCAGCCGCGCGTAGCTGGAGGAGGCCGACTCGATGGACTCGCTCCCTCCTTCCAGCTGGCGGCGCAGTTCGTCGACGTTCGAGGCGGGACTCCGCATTTCTTGAGCACGCTCGACCATGGCGGACTCAACGTACGCAATCCCTTGCGTGCACTTCCAGGGGTGCCAGGAGAATGCGCGCCTGCCGTGTGGACGCGAGGCGTCTATCGACGCGGTCGCTGTTGGCAGTGTGACCTGGCATCCCGGGTGTGTCGTCTGCGTTCAGCGGCAGCTCGGGTTGCCGCGCCTCGGCTTGTAGCTGGAGGAAGGGGTCTTCACGTCCTCCAGCACTTCGTTCCAGTCGAGTGTCTGGGTCTCGGCCAGGGTGGCTTCGTGCGGCGTGGTCTCGCGGTACTGGCGCACCCCCTCCACGCCCTCCGGAGGCCCGATGGGCTCGCCCACGCCGAGCTGCTTCGTCTCGCGGGTGAAGGCCAGCTTCAGCGTGTCCCTGTCGAGCGTCCAGGTGCCGTGCTTCTTGTAGTCGTCGACGAGGAACTCGAGCACCACGCGGCCGTCTGGGCAGAAGTGGTAGGTGTCCAGTGTGCTGGCGTACTCGTTCTCGAGGATGAGTCCCGCGGCGTCGGGTCGCCAGTCTCCGCTCGCGGTGGGCTTCGGCATCGCCGCGCGCAGGCGGTGCTGCAGGGTGGAGAGCTGGGCGCGCTTGTCGGGCACCGGGGCCTTCTTCAGTGCGGACAGCGCACCGGCTCGGGCCCAGCCGAGCAGCCGCGTCTCCGACTGGATGAGATACCACGTACCGTCCGTGGCCAGCAGGGTGACGGTGCTGCCCGCGCGCAGCTTCGCCACGGGCTCCGCGTCGTCCTGGCGCGTGCGCAGGAGCGGGAAGGAGATGGCCACCTTCGATCTGGCGCCCGAGGCGTAGAGCTCTGGCAACACGACGATGGCCCCGAGCATCGCGCCGTCGTCGACGCTCACCTTCTTCCGGAGCTCCCGGGCGGAAACCCAGCCGAGCGCGTCTTCGGACTTGCGCGCGAGTCCCGCGAGGTACCAGCCGCCATCACGGTCCGCGGGGTCTGGTTTGAAGGCGTGCAGCGAGAGGGTTTTCTCGGGGCCGGCCAGGGTGACGACGTCCTTGCTGCCGGGCGTCTGCTGGAGCGACACCCACCCTGGAGGCGGGAGGTCGCGGCCCACGGCGTAGAGTTCCTGCGGCACCTCGGTGAAGCCCGGCTGCTTCGCGTCGTAGAGGTATTTGTCGCGGCGAGCCCAGCCGTCGGACATGGGGACGTCGCACAGGAGGATGCCATTGCCGGAGGCGCTCGGTACTCCGGGAGGCAGCGGCACTTCCCGGAGCGCCGTGCCCTCCTGGCGGAAGAGGCGGAAGCGTGACTCGCCGTGGACGAGCACCTCGCGCTGCTTGTCGCTGCTGTCGAGGTCCAGCACGGTGATGCCGCGCACTCCGGGCAGCTCGCCTTCGGTGATGGATGTGCCCACGGTGAGCCGGAAGGCGCCGGGCTTCGCTACTTCGAGCGTGAGGTGCTCGCGTGTGCCGTCACCATCCAGGTCCGCGTCGGCCTTGTTCGTGGGTGAAGCAGTGAGCACGGCGGCGAGCACGAGGGCGCCTGCGTTGAGCATGCGGCGACTCTGATGCATTGCCGCCGCGACAGGCAAGGCAGCGACTGCGCTGACGCGGGGTGAGGCACCCCGGGGTGGTCCCTGCCTCTTCAGGGGTGCGAATCGCAGGAATCTCCATGCTGATTGCCGAGACCACTCCTAGCGGCGAGGATGGGGCCATGCGTTTCCGCGCCCGCATCGCGCTCCTACTCTTCCTATCCGCATGCGCCGCGTCGACCCATCCCCCCGACACCTCTGGAACGCGGAGCCAACGACGCACCAACCTCGAGCGGGCGGCGAAGCTGCCCTGGGCTGACGACGGGCGGTGCGTCGTCCGCGAAGCGTCTCAACCTTGGCCGGTCCTGGTGGAGCGGTGCTACCGGACCCTTGACCACGACCGCATCGAGTTCCGCGACACCACGGGGAGATGCGCGGTCGCCTCCACTGCCGCTGCCGCCATGGGCGTCGGGCTCTGCATCCTGGCCGCTCCTGAGATTGCCGTGGGCGCGGTCATCGTGCTGGGTGTGGTGGTGGTCGGGTTTGTCCTCGAGGAGGCGCTGGAGGCCTATGAGCTCCGCCACACCTATCCCGAGGAAGCAGGGACCTCACGCGAGACGAAGACGTCCTTCCGGGAAGCTGAACCGCAACGCCGGCCGAAGCCCGAGCCTTCAGGGCAGGACTTGCAGCCCCCGGTGCCTCCAGAGCCAGGGGAGCGAGAGCGCCGCCCGGACTGCAAGCCCGTCCCGGTACCACGCGCCTCCAAAGATGGCCCGCATAACGAGTGTGCCGACCAGATTCCTCCCAACCGTTATCCAGGCATGGACGTGCGCGTGGGAGGGATTCGTTTCGATGCGCTGCAAGTCGGCGTGCGCGCACTGTGGGAGATCAAGACCCATCGATTCGATGAGTACAGTTCCTTCATCCAGCGGATGGAGCTCCAGAAGGAGCTCAAGCAGATCAACAAAGAGCGAGATACAGCCGTGGCATGTGGCTATGACTTCATCATCGGAGTGAGCACCCAGGAGCATCGAGAAGCGCTGCTCGAAGCGGACTTCTCACTGAATGTCGTCGTCACGGGGTGCAAACGATGACTCGGCGAAATGCCCTCACGCTCATCGTCTACGCACCCGCCCTCGTGGGCAAAGACGCTCGCCCAGTCGACATCCTTCATCAAATGGAGAAGGCGCTCCCATCCTTGCAGCTCAGGTGGCGTCTCTCTGACAGCGGGCGTCCCATCCCATTGCCACAGCGCGACGCATGGCTCATCGACAGTATCGAGGACGGGGAATTCCCTATCGTGTGCAACGGGGATGAGCGTCACCCCGTGACGTTTTTTGGGAGGGAACGTTCGGGACTCTTCAGCCCAGGCGGACAGCCGCAGTTCGAAGTCCACGTGGAAATGCCACTGGACGAGCCTGTGCTCGCAGCAGCGGCGACCGTGCTTGAAGCCGTGGCGGAAGGGGCTCACGCGTTCTGGGGACAGGCGTCGAGATATGGGTACGGTGCGGAGGTCGCGCAGCAGCTTCGCCGCTCAGCGCAGGCCCCTCAGGGTTCCCCCCGTGGGCTTCCCCTGCTCAACATGCCCGAGAAGATCCCTGCCCCTGAGACTCCCTACTTCCTCGCGTGGCTGAACTACTGGTCCGCCGCGACGGCGCGGGCCATCGGCTTCCCTGATCCCGCCCGCGACGCGGACCTGATCTCACGAGCGCGGCGCACGGCATCCGGCGGATGGGTCGTGCAGCTCACGGACGCGCCGCTCGAGTTGGACAAGCCCGACCACCTGGACGCGCTCAGGCGAGCCTATGAGCGCTTTCCCGAGATCGGCGGACGCACGATGACGCGGGAGTGATACCGAAGCTGGCGAGTGATTCGCGGGGGGCTCCCAGCTCCCGTCAGTGCACCTCACCCAGATGGGCGTAGCTCTCGCTCTCTATCTGGATGGTGGTGTGGTCGATGCCGAACTTGTCGTACAGGTCGTGCTTCACGGCCGAGAGAATCTCGTCGTTGTTGCAGACCATCGGGTCCAGCACCACCAGGTGCGCGGACAGCGCGTACACGCCGCTGGAGATCGTCCACACGTGCAGGTCGTGCACCGCCGTGACGCCCGGCACGCGCAGCATCAGCTCGCGCACCTGCGGCATGTCCACGTGCGAGGGCACCGCCTCCATCAGCACGTCCACCGCGTCCCGCACCAGCCGCACCGCGCCCACCACGATGACCACCGAGATGACCGCGGAGATGATGGGGTCCACCACGAACCACCCCGTCAACGCCATGATGCCCGCGCCAATCAACACGCCCACCGAGGACAACGTGTCCCCCAGCACGTGAAGGAACGCGCCACGGACGTTCATCGAGTGTGTGCGATGCAAAAACCCCAAGGCCCCCAGGTTCGCCACCAGACCCACCGTGGCCACCAACGCCATCGGCTTCACGTCCACCGGCTGCGGCGAGTGGAAGCGCTCCCAGGCCTCGTAGAGAATGAACCCGGTGATGCCCAGCAGCAGCACGCCGTTGAGCAGCGCGCTCAGGATCTCCATCCGGTAGTAGCCGTACGTCTTCTTCACGTCCGCCGGCTTGCCCGCGAACCACAGCGCCACCAGGCTCAGGGCCAGCGCGGACACGTCCGTCAACATGTGACCCGCGTCCGACATGAGGGCCAACGAGTGCGTCAGCCAGCCCCCCACCGCCTCCGCCAACGCGATGGTCGCCGTCAGCACCAACGCGAAGATGAGCCGCCGACGGTCCTTGCGCCGCTCCTCCGCCAGGCCCCCCCGCTTGGGACCGTGCCCATGGCCGTGCCCATGCCCATGGTGGTGATGCCCATGGCCGTGGTCATGCCCGTGGTCGTGGTCATGCCCATGCCCCGCCCCGCCGCGTGTGTGAGTGGAGGTAGTCACGGGAGAGAGAAGTGAGGATACAGCCGGGTCCTGGGGTAAGAGAGGGGAGAAACGCGATTCCGACGGCCCGGTCCCTCCCCGGAGCGCGGGGCCGGACGGAGGTAGGGATGGACTTCGAGAAGCACCAGAGCCTGCACACCATCATCATGCTGAGAGATGTCATCCGCAAGTGGTGGCAGATGGAGCTCTCCTTCGCGGATCGCCACGGCGTGGTGCACGAGTGGCAGCGGGGGGACATCTCCCCGCCTCCCAACCCGTTCTGTCGCATCGCCCTGTTCTCGAGGGAGGGCCTGCGCCGCTGCAGCCAGTCCGTGCGCGTGCTCCACGAGAAGTTCCGCGGGAACAAGAAGCTGCGCCGCTCGCTCTTCCACGACTGCCACCTCAACTTCAGCATCGTGGGCGCCCCGCTCTACGTCGACAACGAGTACGCCGGCTGCCTCTTCGTCGAGGGCTTCTCCCGCCAGATGCTCAACGCGCGTGAGGTGGAGGTGCTGCGCTCACGCCTGCTCCAGTTCGCCCCGCCCTTCTCCGACCTGGACCGCGCCGATGAGCGCGTCCCCGTGCTCGACGGCGCGGAGCTGGCGAAGCTGTCCGACCTGCTCGAGTTCGCCGCGCTGGAGATCGCCAACCACGAGTCGGAGCTCGCCCGGCGCGAGGAGCAGCTGCCCCCGCCATCCCCCGAGGTGCAGGAGCGCTACCGGTTCGAGAAGATCATCGGCCGCTCCGGGCCGATGATGGAGGTCTTCCGGTTGATGGAGAAGGTGGCCAACTCCGACTCCACCGTGCTCATCAACGGCGAGTCGGGCACCGGCAAGGAGCTGGTCGCGCGCGCCATCCACCACAACGGCCCGCGCAAGGACCAGCCCTTCGTGGTGCAGAACTGCTCGGCCTTCAACGACAACCTGCTGGAGAGCGCCCTCTTCGGCCACACGCGCGGCGCCTTCACCGGCGCGCTGCGCGACAAGAAGGGCCTGTTCGAGGTCGCCGACGGCGGCACCTTCTTCCTCGACGAGGTGGGCGACATGTCCCCCGCCCTCCAGGTGAAGCTCCTGCGCGTGCTCCAGGAGGGCACCTTCCTCCCCGTGGGCGGCACGCACCACAAGGAGGTCAACGTCCGCGTCGTGGCCGCCACGCACAAGGACCTGGGCGAGCTGGTCAAGCGCGGCGAGTTCCGCGAGGACCTCTACTACCGCATCAACGTCATCCGCGTGCAGCTGCCCCCGCTGCGCGAGCGCCGCGATGACCTGCCCGTCCTCATCGACCACTTCCTGCGCAAGCACCACCGCGAGGGCCAGCGCACGCGAGGCCTGTCCCCGGAGGCGCTCGCCATCCTGGGCGCCTACGCGTGGCCGGGGAACATCCGCGAGCTGGAGAATGAGATCGAGCGGCTGCTCGTGCTCGGCGGAGACCTGGAGATGCTCCCCGCGGAGCTGCTCTCCAGCCGCATCCGCGACGCGGTGGTGCCTGGCGGTGGCCCCTTCATCCCGCCGCGCGCGCACGGCCGGCTGCACGAGGCGGTGGAGGCGCTGGAGCGGGAGATGATCCACCAGGGCCTCTTGCGCACGCGCAACAACAAGAGCCGGCTGGCGCGCGAGCTGGGCATCAGCCGCTCCAACCTCATCCTGAAGATCGCCCGCTACGGGCTGGACCGGGGCCTGCCCGAGGACGAAGAGGCCGAGGTGGAGGCATGAAGGCGGAGGCCGTCTACTTCCACCAGGACTACCTGCGCGTCCCCGACGGCGCCGACCTGTACTACCAGGTCACCGGCGACGGAGAGCCGGGCGTGGTGCTGTGCGACGGCCTGGGCTGTGACGGGTTCGCCTGGAAGTACCTGGCCCCGTACCTGTCGCGCCGCCACCGCGTGCTGCGCTGGCACTACCGCGGGCACGGCCGCTCGGGCATCCCCGAGGACCGCGAGCGCATCGGCATGCTCTACACCTGCGACGACCTGCAGCGGGTGATGGACGCGGCCGGGATGGAGAAGGCCGTGCTCTTCGGCCACTCCATGGGCGTGCAGGTGGCCCTGGAGTTCCACCGCCGCTACGCCAGCCGCGTCGCGGGGCTGGTGCTCATCTGCGGCAGCTACGGCAACCCGCTCGACACCTTCCATGACTCCAACGTGCTCAAGAAGCTCTTCCCGTCCCTGCGCCGGGTGGTGGAGCGCTTCCCCGAGCAGTCCGCGCGCCTCATCCACGCGGCCCTGCGCACGGAGCTGGCGGTGCAGCTGGCCATCTCCCTGGAGATGAACCGCGAGCGCATCGCGCGAAACGACCTGGCCCCCTACTTCGAGCACCTGGCCCGCATGGACCCGGTGGTGTTCGTGCGCACGCTGGACTCGCTGTCCGAGCACAGCGCGTGGGACCACCTGCTCCACGTGGACGTGCCCTCGCTCGTGGTGGCCGGAGGCCGGGACAAGTTCACCCCGGGGTGGCTGTCGCGGAAGATGGCCTCCCGCATCCCCGAGGCCGAGCTGGTCCTCATCCCCGACGGCACCCACACCGCCCCCCTGGAGGCCCCGGGGCTGGTCGAGGTCCGCGTCGAGCGCTTCCTCCGGGAGCGGCTGGGCGGGCCCTCCGCTGGCCGGCCCCTCGCTGCGTCCGTCCGGGCCCCCACCACGGGTTCCTGAGAGTGACGACGGGGTGACAAGGCCCCCCTGGGAGCCCCTGTCGGGAGGGGTGTGCCGGCCGTCCAGTCGCCCGGGGGCCGTCCACGCTCATTGCAGGGGACGCACTCACGGCATATAAGCCCCCGCCTTCCGGGTTCCGGTGGGGTTCGGGAGACCTGTCTTTCTCGGGGCATCCCCCCCGCCCTTTCACCTCAGTTCGGTTCGTATGATTCCTCGCGAAAACATCCGTAACGTCGCCATCGTCGCCCACGTTGACCATGGCAAGACCACGCTCGTCGATCACCTGCTGCGGCAGGCGGGCACCTTCCGTAGCAACGAGCACGTCGCCGAACGGGTGATGGACTCCAACGACCTCGAGCGCGAGAAGGGCATCACCATTCTCGCGAAGAACACCGCGGTCTCCTACAAGGGCATGCAGATCAACATCATCGACACCCCGGGTCACGCCGACTTCGGTGGTGAGGTGGAGCGTGGTCTGCGCCTGGTCGATGGCGTCATCCTGCTGGTGGACGCCGCCGAAGGTCCCCTGCCCCAGACGCGCTTCGTGCTCAGCAAGGCGCTGGCGATGGGCCTGAAGACGGTGCTGGTCATCAACAAGATCGACCGTCAGGACGCCCGCGCCCCCGAGGTGCTGGACCAGGTCTACTCGCTCTACATCGACCTGGGCGCGGACGATAAGCAGCTCGAGATGCCCGTGCTGTACACGATTGCCCGTCAGGGGCAGGCGTCCACGAAGCTCGACGTCCCGGGCACGACGCTGGAGCCGCTGTACGACGCCATCATCAACCACATCCCGCCCCCGCCGGCCTCCCAGGAGACGACGCCGCAGCTGCTCGTGGCCAACCTGGACTACGACGACTATGTCGGCCGTCTCGCGGTGGGCCGCGTGCAGGCAGGTCGCTTCACGCCCAACATGCCCATCTCCGTCGTTCGCGAGGGGGGCAAGGTCGAGCCTGGCAAGATCGTCAAGCTGTACGGCTTCTCGGGCCTCAAGCGCGTCGAAATCCAGGACGCCGGCCCGGGTGAGATCGTCTCCATCGCGGGCATCGAGGACGTGTCCATCGGCGACACGTTCGGCGACCCGGAGAAGCCCGTGGCGCTGCCGCGCATCACCGTGGACGAGCCCACGATGATGATGATCTTCAAGGTCAACGACGGACCGCTGGCCGGCAAGGAAGGCAAGTTCGTCACGTCGCGCAACCTGCGCGAGCGCCTGTACCGCGAGGCCTACCGCAACGTGGCCGTGCGCGTGGAGGACACCGCGACGCCGGACGCGTTCCGCGTGGTGGGCCGCGGCGAGCTCGCGCTGGCCGTCATCATCGAGAACATGCGCCGTGAGGGTTACGAGCTGACGGCCTCCAACCCGGAGCCCATCACCAAGACCGTGGACGGCGTGCTGCACGAGCCCATGGAGCTGGTGTTCTGCGACGTGCCGGAGACGAGCGTCGGCTCGGTGACGGAGCGCATGGGCACGCGCAAGGGCCGCATGACGGACATGGGGCAGCTGGGCTCGGGGCGCACCCGCCTCCAGTTCCGCATCCCCGCGCGTGGCCTCATCGGCTTCCGCTCGGAGTTCCTCACGATCACGCGCGGTGAGGGCATCATGAGCAGCCAGTTCGACGGCTTCGAGCCGTGGTTCGGCTACATCGCGAAGCGCCAGAACGGCGCCATGGTCTCCGACCGCCTGGGCGACACGGTGCCGTACGCGCTGTTCAGCATCCAGGAGCGCGGTCAGCTCTTCGTGGGCGCGGGCACCACCGTGTACGAGGGGATGATCATCGGCGAGCACTCGCACCCGTCCGAGCTGAACGTGAACTGCTGCCGCGAGAAGAAGCTCACCAACATCCGCGCCGCCGGCCGCGACGAGAACGTCATCCTCGTCCCGCCGCGCGAGATGGGGCTGGAGAAGGCCCTGGAGTGGATCGCCGACGACGAGCTCGTCGAGGTGACGCCCAAGTCCGTGCGCATGCGCAAGAAGGCCCTCTCCGTGGGCGAGCGCTACCGCGCCGAGCGCGACCGCAAGCGCGAGGACCGCGCGGCCGAGGCCGAGTAGTCGCGCTGAGTTGATTTGATGCACGAGGGCCCGTTCCTTCCTGGGAGCGGGCCCTTCGTGTTTCCAGGGGCGGGCCTTCCGCCTCGAGGGGCATCGCCGGCCGCAGGCTCCGGGTGGCTTCCTGGTCCACGGCTTCGACCCACGAGGCACCGGGTCTCGCGGGGCCCGACTGGCCTGCTTCTCAGTCGGACGTGGCGCTGCACGAGGCATCCATGCCCGAAGGCGTCACCGGCTCAAGGTCCGGTGGGCCCAGCGAGGCCAACGTGCGGCGCACCACCGTCCAGGACTCGCCGGGGCCCAGCTCGCCCGAGGCGAAGGCTCGCTCGGGTGCGTCCTCGACCACCGCGAGCTCCTCCGCGTCCACGTAGAGCGGCGCGCCCCAGTGGAAGCCGGGTCTCGGCGGGAGGTGCCACGTGGCGCCATCGGAGAGGCGCGTGAGGACCAGCGTCCCTTGCGGCTCGCCTCTGCGTGTCTCCAGATGCAGCGCGTGACCTCCGCCCACGACGGCGGAGACCTCCGTGAGGAAGTCCTGCCGCGAGGCGCGCAGACGCCTCGGGCGCAGGTCCTCCGCGTGGTGCGCCAGCGGAGAGGTCATCAGGTCCATGCGCGTGAAGGCGTGGCGCTCGGCGTCGTAGCCGTGGCCCTCGAACCAGACCAGGTGCTCGCCATCCGTCCGGGGACAGGCCGCTCCGCCGCCCATCGAGGGCACCACGAGCGGTTGCGCGGGCTCCCCTTCCCTCCAGGACCACAGCGACGCGCGGCCCTCGTCCAACGCGCTGAAGAGCAGCGCGTCGCCGCCCACGGTCAGGTGCGCCGCCACGGTCCGGTCCGGCGCGCTCCATGCCTCCACGGGCCCGCCGTCGCCCTCCCAGCGCGCGCTCCAGACCCGGCGACGCGTGGGGGTGCTCGCCATCCATCCAGGCCCCAGGATGGCCTCCAGGGGGCTCGCGCCCTCGGGCCGGGGCCACACCCGGACCGAAGCGCCCGCGCCCTCGAACAACACGCCGATGAGGCTTCGCGGACGCGTGCGCCCATCGACGGCGTTGCCCTCGAACAGCGCCTGGTCCGTGCGCAGGTCCCGCAGCCGCAAGTCGCAGCCCTTCGCCCCATCGAGCACGCGGGCGAGGAACAGGACCTGCCCCAGCGAGAGGTTCTCGACCCGCAGCTCCAGCGCGGAGTCACGAACCTGGGAGTAGCCCAGCATCCGCGTCCCATCGCGAGCCGCGCCGAAGAGCGCGAAGTACCGGTGCCCCGAGCCCGGGTCCGGTGCCAGCTCCTGACAGCCCTCGCCACATGGCCGCCACGACGACGCGGGATGATGTTGGGGGCGCGGGTCCACCTCCAGGCCCTCACAGGCCGGGGACACGGGGAGCGGTCCTCCAGGCCGGGAGGGCGCGATGCGCGAGGACAGCCCCCACAGGACGCCCAGCACCAGGCACAGCGACAGCAGCACGAGCCCCCGCGTCGGCCGGCGCGGAGGCAGGGACCTTCCAGGGGACATGCCGGGACAACGACGGCCCCGGCGTTTCTTCCCGTGAAGCCCTCAGCCCACGCTCAGAACGTGTACTTCACCTTCGGGAAGATGGCGAAGGACGTGATGTTGGGGCCGATGACGTAGCGCGCCAGCAGGTCCGCGCCGACGGTGAAGTGGTCCATGCCCGTGGCGTACTCCAGCCCCACGCCCACGCCCGCGTTGGGCGAGCTGACGGCGCGGCCCGGATCGTTCTCGTCGGGGTCCACCGGCGCCGGGTCCATGCGCGTGTAGCCCGCGACCAGCTTGGGCGTCAGGTACAGCCGGTTCATCAGCGGCACGTGGTACGCGGCCGACATGTCCAGGAACTGCATGGTGAAGTTGTCGGACAGCGAGCACGTCTCGGTGCCCGGCAGGTAGCCCGCGAAGCAGTTCTGCGCGGACGAGCCCATGCCGAAGTGCGCGCCCAGGGAGATGCGCTCCGTCAGGTCGTAGCCGATGCCGAGCTGCAGGTAGGTCTGAGCGTTCGAGTACGCGTTCTCACCGCCCACGGTGAAGAACACGCCGACGTTGGTGTCGGTGTAGAAGCCGCGGCGCGGCTGGAACTCCACTCCCTCCGGCGGCGTGGCCGCGAGGGCCGGAGACGACAGCAAGGCGAGCGCGGCAACGAGCTGGGACTTCTTCACGGGTCCTCCCCACGCGGTGCCCCTCCGGTCCAACCGGAAGTGGCGACGGACGTTAATGACGCCCCCCTCGTTCCGGCAATGAGGGGCGGGAATGAAAATGGCGTGGACCGTTCCGTCCACGCCACTTGGAGGGACGGCGGAGCGCCGTCCCGGGCTTTACACCCGCGTGACTACCCCTCGCCCTCGGAGCCCGCCGGCGAGAACATCCACGGGTACGTCACCGCCACCACGCCGCCGCCCTTGGGCTCCGGGAACTTCCAGCGACGGATGCGGGAGATCATGCACTGCTCCGCGCGGGAGTTGCCCAGCGTCGACTCGGAGACCGTCGCGTCGGAGACCATGCCCGCCGGGTCGATGGTGAAGGCCACCGCCACCTTGCCCGCGAGGCTCGGGTCCTTGTTCAGCTCCGACTCGTAGCAGTACTTGATCTCGTTCTGGTGGCGCCGGATGACCTTGGCGATGACGTCCTTGTCCAGGCCGCCCACCACGGTCGTCTTGCCGGGGATGACCTTGGTGATGGACTTGCCGCGGCCGCCCAGGTCGATGCCGCCCGAGCCTCCCGCGCCGCGTCCCTCACCCTTGGTGCCCAGGCCGCCGATGCCCATGGCCGTGCCGCCACCGCCGGTGCCGGAGCCACGCGAACCCAGGCCCCCCACGCCCTGGGCGTCACCCATCGCCGCGCCGCCCTTGAGGCCGCCCAGCGCGTTGTTGAGGCCGGTGCCGAAGCCGCCGGGGCCGAACACGTCCGAGGCCCCGCCTTTCAGGCCCTTGAACGCGCCGAGCAGACCGACCTTGCCCACCACCTGGCGGTCCTTCTCCTTCTTCGTCTTGTCCACCACGGGCGTGCCGGGCTTGGACGGCGCGGCCTCGGCCTGCTTGGCCTCCTCCTTGCCGAACTTGCCCTCCTCGTCCTTCGCCTTCGCGCCCTCCTCCACGCCGGACAGCTGGAGCTTCTTCTGCTCGAGCTTCTTCTCCGGGGTGATGAGGAACTTCGCCACGCGCTGCTGGGACTCGAAGATGTCGTTCGCCGGCGCCTGCTCCGAGCGGGGCGTGAGCGCCATGGCCGCCACCACCGCCGCGCCCGCGAGCAGGCAGATGCTGACGATCTTGAAGAACGTGTAGTCGGCCTCCGCCAACGAGGTGGCGGCGATGGCCGGCGACGGCTTCACGTACCGGGCGACGAAGGCCACCGTGCCGAACGACACCTCGACGCGGTCATGCAGGCCCAGCTTGAAGACCTGCTCCTTGTCCTCGGGCGTGCCCGTGAGCAGCCCCGCGGCGCGCAGCGTGTCCTTCGACTTCACGTTGCCGCGCTCGGTGACGATGACGCCCGTGCCCTGCGGCGCGTGAACCTCCAGCACGTCACCGCGGCTGATGACCAGCTCGTGGCGCTTGCCCACCGTCGGCGCGAAGACGTGGAAGAAGTTCTTCTTGCCCTCGCCGATGGTGACGGGGACGCCGTCCTTGAAGTGCTGCACCTGCAACAGGGTGTCGCCCCACAGCATGGACACCTGGAGCACCTTCTCCCGCGCCGTGGGCATGGCCTCCGGCGGGAGCTGCTCCTGCAGGTGAGGCAGCACCGCGCGACGCGGGGCCGCCGCGACGGGCGGCGTGTCCACCCGGGGCGTGGGCCGCGCTTCCTCGCGCGCCATGGGCGGCGGAGGCGGAGGTCCCACGCGGTTGAGGCCGGGCGGAGCCACGCGCTCGGTGCGCAGGCCGCCGACGTTCGCCGAGGGAGCAGGACGCGGATTCGTGAAGACGAAGCCGCCTCGCGTGTTGCCGCCCGCCGCCGACGGAGGAGTGACCACCTCCGGCACCGTCCGGTTCACGGGCGGCGGAGTGGGCGTCCGCTGCGTCACAGAGCCCTGGAACGAGCCCTGGAAGCGCGGTCCCGCCACCTTCGCGCCCGCGGGTGCGAGACGCTCGGGTTCGTCGGAGCCTCCGAAGAGGACCTCCACCCGCGTGCCTCCCACGCGCAGCACATCCCCGGGTTTGAGCGCGGTGGGGATGACCAGCTTCTGGCCGCTCACCTCCGTGCCGCCCTCGCTGCCGAGGTCGATGGCCGTTACCGAACCATCCTTGTCCACCTTGAGCATCACGTGGAGATTGGAGACCCGCGGATCCTGAACCTTCACCGCCGCCTGGGCGCCCGACCCCACGATAACGCTCTCCGCCTCCGACACGGTTTCCACCGTGGAGCCATCAGGCCCCGTGATTCGAAGGGTCAAGCCGTTGTTCTTCGCCGCCGCCATGAAGTTCTTCCTTCTTCCCTTCCGCTCCCGAAAACGCCTGACCGCCGCCGCTAGAGGTTGTCGACGGACTTCTGTAGCTCCGGGTCGAAGTTCTCCCGGACCTTGATGAGACTCTGGAAGTCCGTCTTCTTGCGGTGGAGCACGTATGAGCCTTCCGGCTTCGTCAGCTCGCCCTCCACCGCGACATCGGTGAAGTCGATCACCGTCTTCTTCCGGAAGACCGTGCGGTCCTCCTCCTGGATGATCTTCACCGAGTCTTTTGACTGCTCCTGCGCCATCACCGCCGGCGCCGCGAGCAGGCCCATCATCGTCACCGTCGCTGCCAGTCGCCGCATCTCCAGACCTCCTCTTGCTTCCTCGGGTGTGACAGCGGGTTCCGAGTTGGGTACCCGCGACTCTTTGCACGAGGCGATCCACACCCAAGTCCCTGAATCCTATGGAACTCGCTCGCCGCCTTCCAAACCAGGGCCCGGAGGGAGGAAAAAACTTCCTCCCGGCCCTGTAGGGACTGCCGTCCTACGGAGCAGGCGCGGGCTTCGCGTCCTGCTGCGGCGGGGCCGTGGGCACGGGCGCGGGCGCCTGGGCGTCCGTTCCCTGCTGCACGGCGTTGGACGCGCCCGCGGGGGCCTGCTCGTCGGCGGGCGGCGTCGCTTCCGCGGCGTCGGTGCCCTCGGCGGGCGCGCCGTCGGCCGGTGCGCCTTCCGGAGCGTTCGCGTCCTGCGGCAGGCTGTTGAGCATGTTGCCCCCACCGCCGGTGGCCTCGTCCTTCTTGTCGCCCTCCGCGCCGGCCGTCGCGGCCTCGGGCGGCGGGGCCTTGAGCATGTTCGTGAGGCCCGTGACCTTGGCGGTGATCATCTGCCGGTCCTGTTCAGACGTGGACTCCAGCGTCTTGCAGCGGTCCAGGAAGCCGATGGCGCGCTCCCAGCCCGTGCGGTCGGAGGCATAGGCCCAGCCCGCGCCGCACACGGCCTCGGGCAGGTCCGCGCGGTTGGCGAGCACCTTCTCGAAGGTCTCCCCCGCGGCGATGCCCTTCTTCGGGTCCTTGCCCTTCTGGCCATCCAGCGCCCACGCCAGTGACAGGCGCGCCTCGGCGGAGTCGGGCTCCAGCTCCGTGGCGCGGGTGAAGGCCTTCTCGGCGCCCGCGTAGTCACGGTAGCTGAGCGCCAGCGCGCCCAGGTTCACGTAGGCCGGCGCGTACCGGTCATCGAGCGACACGGCCTTCTGGAACTGGGCCAGCGCGCGCGAGCGCTCATCCAGCTTCAGGTAGACCATGCCCAGCAGGTTGTAGAGCGACGGGTCCTTCTCCGCGTGCTTGCGCGCGGTGCCGACGAGCAGCTCCGCCTGCCGGTACTTCTCCCGCGCGTAGGCCACGTAGGCCAGGTTCTTGTACGCGCCGGGGTGGTCCTTGTTGCGCTCGAGCACGCGGCGCGCGGTGGCCTCGGACTCGTCCAGCTTGCCCAGGTGCCGGTACGTCGCGGACAGCCCGTTGAGCAGCGACGCGTCGTACGCGCGGCCCGGCGTCTTCAAGGCCTTCTCGAACAGCGCAATCGCGTCATCGCCCCGCTCCTGCGCGCGGTACACGCCCGCCAGGTTGACGACGGACGGCGTGTGGGCCGGGTCCAGCAGCAGGACCTTCTCGTAGGCGGTGCGCGCGTCGTCGACGCGGCCCTGCCGCTCGGCGATGACGCCCAGGTTGAACTGGGCGTTGAGCGTCTGCGGCGACATCACCAGCACCTTCTCGAAGCCCTGGCGCGCGGCGTCCAGGTCACCGGCCTCGTAGGACTTGATGGCCGCCGCGAACTGCTCGGCCATGGTGGACGTCTCCTTGGGCGCCGCGGGGGTCGCCTCCGGAGTCGTCGAGGGCGCGGCGGCCGTGGGCTTCTCCGGCAGCGCGCTGGTGGTGGTGGGCTTCGTCTGGGGGCCCGTCGCGCACGCGGCCGTGAAGGCCAGCGAGCCGACGACGAGCGAGCGGAACCATTTCATCGGCATCATTCCGGTGTGAGGCGTGAAGGCGTTCTTCGCGTCGCGGGTCATGGCCGCACCTCCTGGACCTGGGCGGTGGGTGCCTGCGTCCTGTCCTCCGGCAGGGGCGTCTTCGGCGCGCCCTCCACCGGCGGGAGCTGAATCGAGGGAGCGCCCGGCTCCGGCGTCACCGCGGGCGTGGCCGTCGCGCCCGAGGGGCCACCGGGCTCGCGCGCGAGCTCCGCCGCCGCGAGCGAGTCGTGCGTGCGGTAGCCCACCTTGCGCACCTGGGCGTAGGTGCCCGGGTGGTAGCGGTTGACCTGGTCCTGGGCGGCCAGCGTCCACGGGCTGTAGATGCCCAGCTCGTAGGCCTTCTCCAGCGCCTTCTCGAGCGCCTCGTTGGCCTTGTCCTCCAGGGGCAGCGCCAGGTTCTCCAGCTCCGAGCGGTACATGCCGAGCTGCTCCTCGTCGAGCCCCGTGGGGTCCGGCGAGTCCATGATGTTGCGCGCGAAGTCCGCGTACGCGAGGCCGATGCGCGTGAGCGCCGCGATGCCCCACTCACCCGAGCCCGTGGAGAGCACCGCGAGGTACTCCTTCTCCACGCGCTGGATCTCCCGCTGCTTGGCCGTCAAATCCCGTCGGATGGTGGCGACGCGCGAGAAGCGGATGTCCGTGTAGCGCTTCCACGCCGGCTCCAGCGCCAGGAAGCGCGCGTGGGCGTAGGCGTTGAGCGCCGCGTCCTCCTTGCGCGTGGCCTCGGGCAGCCGGCCCCAGGCGCGCACCAGCTCCGTCTGCACGCGCTCCTGCTCGCGGACGTTCTTGAGCTGCTGCCACGCGAGCAGCTCGTGGTAGCGCGCCAGGTACAGCTGCGAGGGCGTGGCGCGCGCGTCGCGGCCATAGCCGTCCGCGAAGGCGCCGAACGCGCGGGCCGCCTCGCTCCACTTGCGCTCCTTCTCCCAGACGAGCGCCGCGGAGTACGCCACCTGCGGCACGTCCTTGCGGTCGCGGAAGCGCGTGACGTAGGCGTTGTAGGCCGCCACGGCCTTCTGGGCCTCGCCGGCGCTCTCCCACCACACGCCCGCGTTGAACTGGGCATCCGCCACCCACGCGCCCGCCTCGGCCACCAGCGCCTTGCGCTCGGCGGCCTTCTGCGAGCGGCGCGAGTCCGCGTCCTCCTCCGCGCCCGGCGTGTCCCCCTTCTTCGCCACCGTCTTCGCGCGAGCGTCCTTGCCCTTCTTGCCCTCCGCATCGCCCGCCTTCAGCGCGGCGTCGTAGCTGGAGAGGAAGGACTCGGCCAGGGTCGCGGCCTTGCGGTAGTCGGCGACCTTCTCGTAGAGGCCCGCCAGCGTGTAGCGCGCCTTGAGCTCGAAGGGGCTGCGCGGGTACTCGGCCAGCACGCGCTCGCCCGCCTCGATGCCGCGGTCCAGCTCCCCCGCCTCCTGGGCGATGGACATGGCGTAGGTGAGGGCGCGGTCCGCGTTCTCCGACTTGGGGAACTCCTTGACGTACTTGAGGAACTCCTCGGCGGCCTTCTTCGGGTTCTTCTCCTGCTTGTAGACGACCTCGTCCACCCACTTGTAGTGGCTGCCCTCCACCACGCGGGCGACGCGGGCGGCGAACTCGGAGCCGGGCTTGGACAGCTTCTTGTTCTCGAGGAACTTGCGCGACAGCGTGGCCAGCTCCAGCCACTCCTGGCGGCTCTCCAGCACGTACATCGTCAGGTCCGCGGCGTCGCGCGAGCGGCGCTCCTCCGGGAACTTCTCGATGATTTCTCCGAAGCGCCGCGCCGCGTCCACGAAGTGGCTGCGGTCGTAGAGGATGACGGCGGCCTGGTAGCGCAGGTCGATTTCATCCTGCGTGCCCGGGTAGAGCTTCACGTAGACGTCGCACGCGGAGACCAGCCGCTCCTCGAACTTCGTGAGCGCCTCCTCCTGCTTCTCCTTCGCGTCGCGCTTGACGATCTTCTGGCGGGCGACGTCGCCCTTGTCCTTCTTCTCGTCGACCTTCTGGCCGTCCTTGAGGTCGCTCTTGGCCAGCTGGCCCCGTTCAATCTTCACCAGCTTGTCGTAGGCGAGGATGGCGTTGAACGCGGCGCTCTTGCGGTAGCTCTCGTTGGAGACCTCGCGCGCCGAGTCGCGGTCCGGAATCTGGAAGGCGACCACGGCGTCGTACTCGGCCGCGGCGGCCTGCCACTCCTCGAGCGCCCAGAGGATCTCCGCGTAGAAGAAGCGCAGGTTGAAGGCGGAGTCCGCCACGAACTCCGGGTTCGCGTTCGACGCGAAGGCGTCCACGTACTGCTTGTAGATGTCGCGCGCGAGCCGGTAGGTCTCCACCTGGCGCGTCTTCTGCGCCTCCTGGTGGTACTCCGTCACCATCACCCGCATCGCCTCTTCTGTGACGTTGAAGGCGTTGCGCAGCACGGGGGCCTTGCCCTCGTTGGACTTCCACCACTCGCCGCCCGGGCTGTAGAGGTCCACCATCCGCTTCATCTCCTTGCGGACCTGCTGGCGGTTCCTCAAGCCCTCGAAGGCGCGGACGATGGCCTGCTGGTACTCCGGCGCGTTGGCGCCCATGGGCTCGTCATCCACCAGCGTGCGGTACAGGAGGATGGCGCTGTCGAAGTGTCCCGCGTCCACCAGGCCCGCGGCCGTCTTCGCGAGCAGCCGTCCCTGGCGCTTCGCCGGCGCCTTCTCGCGGAAGTACGCGATGGCCTGCTTGGGCTGGTCCAGCTGGACGTAGAAGACCGTCAGGTCGTTGAGCGCCTCGGTGCGCAGGTCGCCAAGCTCAGGCTGCTTCGCGGCGTAGTCCACCACCTCGTGCAGCTTGGCCAGGCCCGCGTCGTAGTCGCCGGTGTTGTAGTCACACCAGGACAGCTTGTAGACGGCGTACGCGTAGATCTTCGGAACGCCGGAGTCGCGGGCCTTCTCGTAGTTGGCCTTGGCGGGGATGAGCTTGTTGGACTCGAAGTAGTGGTTGCCGAGCTGGATGTACGCGTCCGGCACGAACTGCGAGCGCGGGAACTCCTTGATGAGCTCCTCGTAGCGGGCCACGGCGTCGTCGCGGCGGCCCAGCTCGTAGAGGTTGTAGCCCATGGAGAAGAGGACCTCGTCGCGCTGCGGGTACTGCGGGTAGCCGCGCAGGATGTCCTCGTAGATGCCCATCGTCTCGGTGCGGTAGCGCTCGCTGTCGCGATGGTCCTGCTTGGGCGGCTCCGCCTTCTCGCCGCGGGCCACGGCCGCGTCGTACTTCTTCTCCTCCGCCAGGAAGCGGTCCATCTCCAGCTGGTAGAGGTACTTGGACTTCTCCCAGTACAGCTCCGACAGGCGGTAGAGCATCTCCGCCTTCTGCTGGTTGCCGTCCTGCAGCTTGGGGATGAGGCGCTTGAAGGCCTCAATCGCCTCGTCGCGCTTCTTGTCCGCCAGCGCGTTCTTTCGCGAGTCCGCGATGCGCGGGATGTCCGCGAACTTGGCCGTCGCGGGCTTCACGCGCGCGGGGCCTCGCCGCACGTCCTCGGGCGCGACGCCGGGCGGAGGCTGAGCTTTCTCCTCGGCCTTCTTCGCCTGGGCGCCCTTCCTGCCCTTGTCCGCCCCTGGATTCTTCGACGCCGAAGCCGCGGGCTTCTTCGCCGCCTTGCGCGCCGGCGCTTCCGCCGCCTCCCCCACCCCGCTGGTGGCGAGCGCCACGCCCACCGCCAGCGCACCGAAACGAAGCACCACCTTCATGCGAGCTCCCGCCTGTGACGCCGCCCCGCCCCCCGAGCAGTCATTCACCCGGCGACGAGGGACGAACGAAAGTAGACGCGCCTACCCTGAATGAGAAGTGGTGTGGAACGGCTCTTGCGACGCAGGAAACACGAAGGGGACCACCCCGGCACACGATGTGCGCGAAGGAGGTCCCCTTGGGTACGAAGGCCGGGCACCGTGTGCCCGGAATGTCACGGTTGGGCGTCCGCCGTCTTCGCCGGGCAGCCCCGCTTCAAGGTGTACTGGTAGTAGCCAATCTCGTCGATCCAGAACTCGCCCTGGAACTTCCAGTAGTTCCACGCCGCGCCCGGCATCTTCGGTCGGTAGAGCGACTGGCGCGTCAGGAGCGCCTTCTGGTCCAGGCCCGCCTGCAGCAGGTCCTTCTCATCCAGCGCCGTCTGCACGCGGATGATCTCGGCTTGGTCGGAGAACGTGCGCAGGTTGTCGGCCGCCTCACGGATGCGGCTTCGGGCCAGCGTCCCGCCCACCTGGAGCAGCGTGCCGCGAATCTCCTCCAGCGACGCCACCGTCTGCGTCGCCAGGGGCGTGCCGCGCCAGGGCCCGGAGGACAGCTCGCGCTTCTCCTGGTCCACGCGGGCCAGCACGCGCATCACCTCGCGGATGCGCTCGTTGTTGCGCAGCCACAGGTACACCGGGCGCGGCAGGCGACGGTTCTCCGCGGCCACCAGGTTGTAGGCCTGGATGAGGTCGCCGTCCTCGGCGGTGAAGGGCTCGAGCTGCCTGGCCATGGGGCCGTACAACTCGTCGAAGGCCGCCAGCGTCGTCTTCACCTCGTCGTAGAGGCACGAGTAGTAATAGACGGTGGACTTGAGGATCCACGACTCGGGCTGGAAGGCCCCGGCGAACTGCGGAGCGTGCAGCGCCTGGAGGCTGCCGAGCGCGCCGCCGAAGTCCTCGTTCTGGAAGCGCGCGAAGCCGTTCTCGAACAGGGCCTGGTCCCAGTAGCGCGTGTAGCGCGGCACCCGCTCGTACGCGGCCGTCGCCTCCGCGTACTCGCCCCGGCGGTAGTGCAGCCGCCCCAGGCCGATGAGCGCCAGGTGCTGCGTCGCCTTGAGCTCCACCTGCGGCTCCTGGGAGGCCAGCGCGACGTTGAAGGCGGCCAGCGCCTCCTTGTCGAGCGCCTCGCCCTCACCGGGACGGCCGGGGAAGCGCGGGTCCGCCAGCACCACGCCCAGCAGGTAGCGCGCCTTGGCGTACACGCGGCTGTCCCTGGGCACCGCCTCCAGCAGCGAGCGCGCCTCCTCGAAGCGCATGCGACGCTGGCTCACCGTGCCCACCAGGTAGTTGATGCGCGCGAGCACCTCCTTGGGCAGCGTCACCCACTGGTCCCTCACCTCGTCCGAGTACGCCTGGTTGAGGATGCTGGGGATGAGGTTCTGCTCGTCCAACTGCTGCTGCATGTCCACCAGCCCCTCCACCGCCTTGAGGTACGAGGGGTGCGAGGGCCCGGCGTTGACGATGGCCGCGTAGGAGATGAAGGCCGCCACCGGCAGGCCCTTCTTCGCGAGCGACTGGGCGAGGAAGTACTCCGCCTTGCCCTGCGTCTGCGCGTCGCCGCCGGCCTCGGAGGCCTGGAAGAAGAGCGGCGCGGCGGTGTCGAGGTCGCCCGCGTTGAAGGCGGCCAGGGCGCGGTTGTAGCCGCCCGGGTCCTGGGCGCTGGCCGCGAGCGGAGCCAGGACGGCGAGGAGAGGAAGCAGTCGTTTCATGGCGAGTCGTGCCTTCATGGCGCAATCAGAAGAGGAACGAGAAGCCTGCGTAGAAGCTGATGTTGTTGAGCACGTCGGAGGACGGCTCGGCCACCAGGTCGCGTCCGAGGATGATGTCCTCGCGGTAGTTCTTCTTCGTCTTCGGGTCGACGCCGTCGAACTTCTGGTAGTTGCAGCTGCCGCTCAGCTGCAGCGCGGCGAAGTCCTGCCCGGTGGAGCGCGCGGCCTCCAGCGCCTCGAAGTCCGCCAGGTTGCAGCCGTCCACCTTGTCCACGCGGGCCGTGTAGATGAGGTCGCGGACCTCCAGGCGCAACGCGTAGGACTCACCGAACTGCAGCCGGAAGCCGCCGCCCACCGAGCCCAGGAACTTGGTGCCCGTGTCGCCGAAGCGCGCCGGCACGTCGTAGCGCTGGCCGTCCACCTCGTTGGAGACCGCGGGGCGGATGAGGTGGCGCGTGGAGCCGATGCCGGCGCCGCCGCTGAGCACCAGGCTGAACTGCGCCAGCTTGTTGTCCAGGAACGCGAACTTGCCGTACAGCGGCGTCACCTCCACGCCCGCCTGCGCGCCCCACACCAACAAGAGCGACGAGGCCGCCTGCGCCTGCTCACGCACCTTGTCGATGAGCTCCAGGTTGAAGCCGCTCTCGTTGGTGTGCCAGTTGTACTGGCCCGTCACCTGGAGGCCGAAGTTCTCCTGCAGGTGGTAGATGTATTGGAGCGCGGTGCCGGCGTGGTTGGTGTACTTGCCGTTGACCTGCACCACCGCCGGGTACAGCGCCAGCTCGTGCTTGCCCTCGTCCGCGAAGCGCTTCTTCTGGACGATGTGCAGCGACACGTTGGGGTTGTAGAGCGGCGCGCCGTTCACCAGGCGCTGCTGCTGCGCGTCGGTGGTGCGCGGGGCCTCGTCGGACGAGGCCAGCACCGGCGCGTCATCCGGCGTCACCGGCGCGTCCACGTCGTGCTCGCGCGCGGGCTCGGCCACCGCGGGCTCGGTGTCCTCCTGGGCAGGCAGCTCCTCCTGCACCGGCGCGAGCGCGGGCTGCACCGAGGGCTTTTCGGCGGACTGCGTGGGAACGGTGGGCTCCGGACGCGAGGTCGGCGCGCGGGGAGCCTCCAGCTTCGGCTCAGGCGCGGCGGGAGGCGGCGGCACGGAGGTCTCCGCGCCCGGAGCGGGCACGGACGGCGCCTCCTCGGCTTGGGCGAGGAAGGCCGCGGACGTCGGGAAGCGCGGGGCCGCCTGGGCCACCGCCGCGACGAGGAGCGCGAGGGACAGAATCGGTCGCATGGTTCGAAGGTGCCCTAGAAGGAGTAGGTGTAGCCGAGGTCGAACTGCACCAGGTGCGTGAGGCCCGGACTGGACGCGGACTCACCCGTCACGCGGCCCGCCTCCCAGTCCTCGCGAACCAGGTTGACGCGGTAGTTGTCGCGGAACACCCAGTCGCGCACCTCCAGCCGCAGCCCGTGCTTGTCGAGGATGAAGAAGCGGAAGCCCACCGCCGCGGACACCATGGGCGCCACGCGCGTCTCGCGCACCCAGTAGTCCTCCGACGCGCTGCCCCGGTCATCCAGCGAGGTGCGGTTGTCGCAGACGCCCGCCTGGCGGTTGACGACCTGCGAGCACTGGATGACGGAGTTGCGCTGGAAGCTGCCCAGGCCGCCGCCGGCCCACACATAGGCCTGGAAGTGCGCGGGCAGGTCCGACACCAGGCTCAGCTTCCCGTAGATGGGCGCCCAGCGGATGCCCGCCACGCCGTGGAGGTTCATCTCCCAGAGGTCCTCCAGTTCGTCCGTGACGCGCTTGTCCTCGCGCGCCAGGAAGCTCTCGGAGATGGAGCGCGCCAGGCCCGTGTGGCGGCTGGCCGCGTAGCCCGCGCGCGCCTCCACCGCGAAGGTGTTGAAGAGGTTGTAGGCGACGCCGAGGTTGAAGAAGTAGTGCGCCGTCAGGTGCGTCTGGAGGGGCAGCCCCACCCCCAGGGACACCTCGAGCTTGCCGCCCGGCTCGTACAGCCGGTTGCGGACGACGACGTTGTCGAGGACGGCCTCGTCATCCTGCGCGGCGGCCGCCGAGGCCGCCAGCCAGACCACCAGTGGTGCGAAGACGCGGAGCGTGCGTGCGTTCATGGTTCCTGCCCGGCCCAAGGGGTTGGGCCGACGTGTGCCAGGGCGCCTGCGTCACCGACGGCCAGGCCCCTTCATGGCGCATCCATGTGCACACGCCTTCCACGCCAGACAAGCCACGGAGCCCAGGAGGCGGAATTATTTTCACCCCGAGGCTCCCGCGCCGACCACCTCTCAACGTTTCCGGATGCCCGACAGCCCCCGAGGACGGAAGATGGTCCACCACGCTTCCCACGGCGGGACACACCTGTGCCCACTCACCGCGGGGGAACCAGAGGCGGAAAAGCGAACGCCCCGCCCGGATGCCCGACGAATCGGGCCCGGAGGCGGGGCGTCATGAGGGCTTCAGACGAAGCCGCTCGGACAGCGGATCAGGCGCGGCGCGCGGCCTTGTGCTGCTCGCGCATGGCCACCTTGATGCTCGGGCGGACGTACACGATGGCGTTGTTGTGGCCCGGGACGGCGCCCTTGACCAGGACGAGACCCTTCTCCAGGTCCACGTCGACGACGGTCAGGTTCTGCGTGGTGACCTGCTCCACGCCGTAGTGACCCGGCATCTTCTTGTTGGGGTAGGTGCGGCCCGGCGTCTTACGCTGACCGATGGCGCCCGGGTGACGCTGGTACTCGTGCGTACCGTGCGTCTTCGTCTGCGAACCCTTGAAGCTCCAGCGGCGCATGACGCCGGAGAAGCCGCGGCCCTTCGTCACGCCCGTGACGTCCACGAGCTGGCCCTTGGAGAACAGGTCCGCCTTGACGGCGTCGCCCACGTTGAAGGAGGTCGCCTCCTCCACCGTGACGCGGAACTCCTTCAGGTGCCGGCGGTAGGGGGCGTTGTTCTTCTTGAAGAAGCCCCGCTCGCACTTGTTCAGGATCTTCTCGCGGATCTCACCAAAGCCCAGGGTGACCGCGGAGTACTGATCCTTCTCGGGAGTGCGCTTGCCCACCACCTGGCAGGTGCTCACGTCGATGACCGTCACGGGAACGAGGTTGCCCTCGTCGGTGAACACCTGGGTCATTCCGATCTTCTTGCCAATCAGACCCTTCACGTCGTCCTCACACTGCCAGCGCGCGTAGGCGCGGAAAAACCCAATAAAATCAATGATCTGGCCCGCGAACTAATCTGCGGTCCCCAGGAAGCGGCGCAATGTAGCAGACATACCCCTGACGTCAAGCACTACGGGAGCCAGGGTCCCTCACTGCGCGCGATCGAGCCGGGGGTAGAAAGCGGCCAGCTGTGGATCAGCGATGCGTTGAGCGTACACGTCCTCCCCGAGCAGGAACAGCGCCTGGTCCAGATAATCCTCGGCGGCCTTCACCTGTTCCTCGAGGGTGGCGATGGACTGGTCGATTTCCGCCATGCGCGCCTCGTGCTCCTCCTTGCGGGCCTCGGCCTCGTCCTCCATCTCCAGCAGGCGCTTGTGGGCCAGGATGCCGGGGGCGCCGGGCTGGCCGGGCTCCGGGGTGAGGGCGGTGGCCAGGCGCGCGTCCAGGTCCTCGACCTCCCGGCCGAGCCGCATCTGGGTCAGGCGGTTCTTCTTGAGGTTGGTGCGCGCGGTGTCGATGCGGGCGGGGTCCTGCCGCGTCAGCTCCATGTCCGCGATCTTCTTCTCCAGCTTGATGAGGCCGTCGGCGGCGTAGCGCAGCTCCGCGCGCCGGCTGGCGAGCGTCTTGCGCAGGTCCTTCACCTTGCCGTCGATGGCATCCACCGCCTTCTTCCACTTGCGGACGATGGCCTGGTGGCCGGCCTTCTCCTGCTCCTGTTCGTCGAGGAAGGCCTGGTAGGCGGCATCCTCGTCGTTCATCTCCTGCTCGAACGCGGCCAGCTCCTCGCGGCGCGCCACCACCGCCTCCTCCGCCTTGTAGACGCGGTCCATGGAGCGGGGGCAGGTCGGCTTGCCCGGGAGCCTGTCGCGGGACAGGTCTCCCAACTGGAAGATGAGGTCGTCGTAGCTCTCCTTCGCCATGGGCGGATTTCTACGCCCAAGGCCCCCGGACTGTCACCGGGAGAGCGCGCCCCCGGCGCTCGAATTCAGGAGTCGGCGGGCGCGGCGGCCTGGGCGGGGCTCGCCATGGTGGCGCCGGCCAGGGCGCCCTCGGCCATGGTGAGCAGCTCGCGGGAGCGGTCCTGCTCCTCGGTGCGGTTGAGCTCGCAGACCCAGGCCGAGGACAGGTCCGCCTGCTGGCGCGCCAGCTCCGCGGTGGCCTCGTAGCGGGCGGCGGACGCGCGAGCGAAGGCCCCCTCGCGCCGCAGCTCCAACAGGGTGTCCGGGTCCAGGATGATCTCCTCGGGAGGCACCGGCAGCGGCCCCCGTCCCAGCGCCGCCAGTCGCGCGAGCAACCTGGAGGCATGCGCCCGGCAGAAGGCGGCCAGCACCATCAGCCTCGCGCGCATGCGCGCATCCATGATCCGCTCGGCGAGCATCGTCATCCGCCGCGCGGAGACGACCTCCGCCTCCCACGCGGCCGCCAGTGCCGCGGCCAGCCGGGTATGCCTCGCACCCATCTACGTCCCCCGATCCCTACCCTCTTCGAGGCCAACGTAGGGACGGGGTCCGCGGGATTCAACCGAGTGCGCGCTGGACCATCCAGTACCCACCAGCCGCGAGGATGCCCACGGACAACACGCGGACGGTCCCCAGGTGCGCGCGCGGCCGGCGCTGGAGCATCCGCAGGGGCGGCAGCAGCACGGCGACCACGAGCGCCTGGCCCAGTTCCACGCCCAGGTTGAAGCCGAGCAGCCCCTTCACCACGGAGTCTCCCAGGCCATAGCCCGCCAGCACGCTCGCGAAGCCGAAGCCGTGCACCAGCCCGAAGAGGAACGTGACGAGCGCGCGGTGACGGTGCTCGCGCAGCACCAGGTTCTCCACCGCGACGTAGATGATGGACAGCGCGATGGCGGCCTCCACCCACCGCGCCCGCTCGCCATCCAGCACCACCCAGCCGAGCGCCGTGGCCCCCAGGGTCAGCGAGTGCGCCACGGTGAACGACGTCACCAGCAGCAGCACGCGCTTGAACCCGCCGCCCACCAGCAGCACGGCCAGCAGGAACGCCAGGTGGTCCACGCCCTCGACGATGTGGCGCATGCCCAGCCCCACCCAGCCGAGGAAACCTCCGATGGCGGACGAGGACACCTCCCCGGGGTCGGGGATGTCGAGCGAGGGCTGGCCCGCCTCCGCGAACAGCGCGCCCGGCGCCCCGCCCTCCCCCACGCTGCCCAGGATGACCCGGTAGCCCGAGGGCAGCACGGACAACACCCCGTAGCGCTGGCGCAGCCGTCCCTCGGGACAGGTGAAGGTGGCCGTCAGCTCGACGAACGTGGCCCGCGCCCGCGCCGCCTGGGCCGTGCGCGCGCAAGGAGCGCCGCCCGCGGTGAGCGGCAGCACGTCCCACACGCCGCTCGAGAGGACATCGGGGCGCGCGTCCAGCTCCGCCTGCGACAGGGCGCCATCCGAGTCCGCGTCCAGGCCCGCCGGGGCCAGCCGCCCGAGCGTCGTGGCCGTCATGGTGAGGACCTGACGCACCTGGGACGCGCGGGCGTCCGGCGTGCGACGCACCTGGGTGTAGAGGATGTCTGCGTCGTGGGCGGAGGCGGAATGCGCGCCGAGGAGCAGGCCCGCCCAAAGCCCCCACCAGGGGAAGCTCTTCATGGCGCGCGAGCCTGCCGCCGGGCGGCGCCCGAGTCCACCCCGCCCTATTCCTGGATGACCTCGAGCTGGATCTGCTGCCGGCCGCTCAGCCCGCCATGACGGGCGCCGCAGCGGGGGCAGAAGATGAGCTGATCCCACTCCCACAGGAGCTTCACGTCCTCGCCGCAGCAGAGCATGGGGATCACACGCAGGAGCTCATCCGGCTCCGGGTCCATGGGGCCCGGCATCGACTCGGGCTCCACGGCGACGAAGGTGGGCCGGGGGTTGAGCGACAGCGTGCGCGAGACGTGCGCCAGTTGCTCGTAGCGGACGTGGTTGGCCCACGCGCGCGCCACCGACTCCAGATGCGTCTGCTGCGCGGGCGTGAGGAAGCCATCCGCCTCCGCGCGGTGGCCGCAGTAGGGGCAGCGCCACACCGGCAGCCCCTCCTCGCCCTCGTGCGCGTTCTCCAGCGTGAAGAAGGCCTGCAGCTTGTGCAGCAGCGCACGGGCGTCATGCGGGCCGGGGCGCGTCTTGAACGCGCGCATGCAGCTGGGACACTCGCGGCGGGTGAAGCCCGCGGTGTCCCGGGGCAGCTCCACCCCGTCCGCCCTGGGACCTCGGACCGCGCTCATGACACCGCCGTCCTCCGGCCCCGCGACACCACGCCCAACACGAACGTGAGCAGCGCGAACAGCAGCAACAGGTGGACCCAGTAGCCCTCCGTTGAGCCCACCGTCAGGCCCGTGCCCCACAGCACGAGCAGGATCATCCCCATGGTCCAGTACACGTCGGCACCTCCCCCGTATCCCCATCCCGGAGCGGCCCAAGGTAGGAACGCGGTTGCCCACCGGCAACCCAGTGCTTTTCACAGGAAGCAAAGTTCCCTGTCCGGGCATTTTTTCCGACGCCCGAGAAGCCCGCGTGCCCACCAGGAACTCGGTGTTCCAAGAGATCTAAAGGAGATACCCGCGCGCAAGGGGCACCCTGGGCCCTGGCACGGCGCCTGCTTGGGTGCCTCCTCGTCGGAGTCGGGGTGACTGAGCGCGACTTCCGTGGGCTTGTGGGCATGGGGTTGCCGGGGAGGGTGGGATGAGGGGCTGGACGGTGGCGGTGACGGCGGCGGCGATGCTGTTGAGCGCGGGGGCGTACGCGTTTCCGGTGCAGGTGCCCACGGGGCCCCAGGGGGAGCCCGCGGAGGTGATGTACCTGCGCGCCTCGCTGGAGCAGCGGGAGCGGGAGCTGAAGGCGGCGCTGGCGAAGCTGGAGAAGTACGAGGATGAGGCGATGTTCGCGCAGGCCGAGCGCCTGGGCGTGGTGGAGATGGTGAAGGCGTCGGGGCTGCCGGTGCACCAGCAGCGCCGGCTGGCGGTGGCCATCGTCCGCGAGGCGCAGCGCAACAACGTGGACCCGCTGCTGGTGGTGGCGGTCATCCGCTGCGAGAGTTCGTTCAACAACTACGCGGTGTCCCACGTGGGCGCCATGGGCCTGATGCAGGTGATGCCGGACACGGGCACGTGGCTGGCGGACAAGGCCGGCTTCCGGCTGGGCCGCTCCACCAACCTGTTCGACGCGGAGACGAACGTGACGCTGGGCACGGCCTACCTGGCGGACCTCATCAACCGCTTCGGCTCCCTGGAGAAGGCGCTGGTCGCCTACAACGCGGGCCCGGGGCTGGCCCGGCGCATCCTCGCCAAGAAGGACGCGCGCACGAAGTTCATGGCGGGCTACCCCACCAAGGTGGTGAAGGAGTTCCGCAAGCTGAAGGCCCAGCAGGAGCGCGAGCTGACCCTGCGAGATCAGCAGAAGACGATTGACCGGCAGGGTTGATCGGCAGGCGACAACCAGGACGCCCGCCATCTGACAGTCGTGTAGATGTTGCATCCCGGTGGCTGAAATTCCTTCCCATCTCCAGGCAGTGTTCGCGCCTGGCAGTGCACCCCATGGATATTCCATGGGTTTTCCGGGTGCGACATTGGCCCGGAATGTGCTCCTGCCGCCGTGCCCGAGACTTCGGCACAGCGCGCACACGCATCGATTGGGAGAGCACAGCAATGGCGGGTTTGCAGATCCACCGTGAGGACGTCGCAGGTCGCATCACCCTGCGTCTGGAAGGGGTTCTGGACGGCAAGACGGCGCAGGAGGTGCAGACGTCGCTGGACACGTTGCAGGGCCAGGACGTGGTGGTGGACTTCACCCACCTGCGGGAGTTCAAGGACAGCGCGGTGGGGGTGCTGACGCGCAACCTGGCGAACTCGGTGAAGCTGCGCGGGCTGGCGTCGCACCACGAGCGGATGTTCCGTTACTTCGGCGTGACGACGGGCGTGGTGGTGCAGCGTCCGTACTACACGCCCGAGGACGTGCTCTCCCTCTAGTCGCGGGAGGCCGAGCAGGCGGGCGCCCCTGGAGGGTGCCCTGGAGTTGGCGGTGCCGGCCCCCGGGGGAGTCGGCTAGAGTGACGGCGGATGACCCAGCCCGCCCGCGTCCTCGCCGCCGACGTACCGTCCCCCGCCTCCGCGCGCCCGGCGATGGAGAGAATCGCCGCCGAGCTCGGGCGCGCCGTCGAGGGCAAGGAGGCCCAGGCGCGCCTGGTGACGACGTGCCTGGTCTCCGGTGGGCACCTGTTGCTGGAGGACGTGCCGGGTGTCGGCAAGACGACGCTCGCGGAGGCCCTGGCCCGGGCCTGTGGGCTGAGCTTCGCGCGCGTGCAGTTCACCGCGGACCTGATGCCCGCCGACATCCTCGGCGCCCAGGTCTTCCACGCCCAGACGGCCACCTTCCAGTTCCGTCCCGGTCCCCTCTTCCGTCAGCTGGTGCTCGCGGACGAGCTCAACCGCGCCCCGCCGCGCACGCAGTCCGCGCTGCTGGAGGCCATGGCGCAGGGCCAGGTGTCGCTCGACGGGAGCACGCACGCCCTGCCCTCCCCCTTCACGGTGGTGGCCACGCAGAACCCGGTGGACTTCTCCGGCACCTACCCGCTGCCGGACTCGCAGCTGGACCGCTTCATGGTGCGCCTGTCCCTGGGGCACCCCGCCGCCGACGTGGAGGCGCGGCTGCTGGCCACGCGGGGCCGCACGCCGCCCCTGGAGGCCGTCAAGGGCGTCTCCAGCCCCGAGGAGCTGGCGGCCCTGCGCGCGCTGTCCGCGGAGCAGCGGCTGGACGCGTCCGTGGCGGAGTACGTGGTGCGGCTGGCGCGGGCGACGCGGGAGCACGGCGACATCGAGCGAGGCGCCTCCACGCGCGCGGTGCTGGCGCTGGGCGCGGCGGCCCGCACGCAGGCCCTCTGGGAGGCCCGGGACTTCGTGACGCCCGGGGACGTGCGGGCGGTGCTGGTGCCGTGCTGGGCGCACCGCGTGCTGCTGCGCAGCGCCGTGCAGGGCGTGGCGGCGCGGGACGAGGCGGCGCACCTGTTGGAGGAGCTGGTCCGAAAGGTCCCGGCGCCGCGGTGAAGTCCACGTGGAAGCAGCGCTGGGCGCGGCTTCGCGCCAGGCTCCGTCCGCCGCGGACCCTCCGGGTGACGCGCATCGGCCGCACGTACCTGGTGGTGACGTTCGGCGTGGGGCTGGGCGCGCTCAACACGGGCAACAACCTGCTCTATCTGCTGTTGGGCCTGCTGCTGAGCATGGTGGTGGTGTCCGGCGTGCTGTCGGAGCGGTGCATCCGGGACCTGTCGGTGCGCCGGGTGGGCACGGACGCGGCCTTCGCGGGTGAGCCCTTCGCCTTCCGCTGGGCCGTGTCGCGCAAGCAGGGGCAGGCCTTCGCCCTGGCGCTCGCGGAGGCGGACTCGCCGCTGACGGGCGCGGGCGGCGTGGGCTACCTGCCCTCCGGCGTGGAGCACATCGTCCGCGCGGACCTGGTCGCGCCCCGCCGCGGGCCGGTGCGGCTGACAGGCGTGCAGGTGACGACGACGTGGCCCCTGGGGCTGTTCGCCAAGACGCGCGTGCTCTCCCTCGACGGCCTGCTGCTCGTCTATCCCAAGCGCGGCTATGCCTGCATGGACCCGGGCGACGCCGAGCGAGGGCCGGTGGGGGACGCGGGCAACCCGCGCCGCAACGACGGCAGCGGCGACGTGACGGGCCTGCGCGAGCTGGCCGAGGGCGAGGACGCGCGCCGCATCCACTGGCTCAAGAGCGCGTCGATGGGGAAGCTCCTGCGCGTGGAGCGCGAGCGCGAGGAGCGCCGCACGTGGATGCTGTGCATCGAGCCGGGCCTGGAGGGCGAGGCGCTGGAGCGGCGCTGCGAGGAGGTCGCGGCGCTGGCCCACCGGCTGCTCGAGGAGGGCCATGAGGTGGGCCTCCACACCGCGGAGGAGCGGCTGCGCGCGGGCACGGGCGCGGCGCAGGAGCGGCGCATCCTCAGGGCCCTGGCGTGGCTGGGCTTCGAGCGGCCGCGGGACGAGGAGGCGGCGGCATGACGCGCGGCTCGCGACTGCGACTGGTGCTGCGCGACGTGGCCTCCGGCTGCGCGTTCGGGTCGATGGCCGTGTCCGGCCAGCTGCCGCTGTGGACGCTGGGCCTCTATGGCTTCTCGCTGGTGGCGGCGCTCCTGGGCAAGCGGCTGTTCGCCCGGCGCGCGAAGCTCACCGCGCTGTTGCTGTTGGGCGTGGCGGCGGTGCTGGCCGTCAATGTCACGGCGGGCTCGCTCAACCTGGTGGTGGCCGCGTGTGCCTTCGCGGGCCTCATCTCCGCGCACCGGCTGCTGTCCACGCCGGACCCGGCCACGGATGGACAGGTGCACCTGTCCGGCCTGTTGATGGTGGCGGGCGGCGCGGCGCTGTCCGGTGAGCTGGTCTACGGCCTGTTCCTGGTCGCCTTCAGCGTGCTGTCCAGCGTCTCGCTGGCGCTGGGCGTGGTGGAGTCGGCGGTGCCCGAGGGTGAGCCCATCCCGGTGCGCCAGGTGCTGCGCCCCCTGAGCACGGGCGTCAGCTTCGCGGTGGCCGGCGCGGTGGCCTTCTTCATCCTCTTCCCCCGCCTCAACTGGAACATGACGGGGCCTCGCGCGTCGCCGGGCATCGGCCCCGCGACGACGGGCTTCTCCAACACGGTGCGGCTGGGCGGCACGGGGACCATCAAGGACAACCCGCGCGTCGTGCTGCGGGCGACGCTGAACCCGGACCCGGGCGTGGATGCGCTCGGCGCGTACTGGGTGGGCCGCACCTACGACATCTTCGACGGGCTGGAGTGGACGAACGCGGGCGGCGTGCGTAAGGAGCGCGAGCCGCTGCTGACGCTGCGTCCGGGCGGCGACAACCTGGTGCACCAGCGCGTGGAGCTGCTGCCGGCCTACGGCGGTCGCACGCTCATCGCGCTCGAGACGCCGTCGCGGCTGGGCAACGCGGTGGCGAACACGAGCACGGGCGGCCGGCGCACCTCGCTCCAGGAGCTGTCCGGCGGCGAGGCGCGCTTCCTGGAGCCGGGCATCTCCTACTCCTATGAGGCGTACAGCCTGCCGCCGGGTGGCAGTGGCGACCGGTTCCGCAAGCTGCCCCCGGTGGAGCAGGACGCGCTGCTGGCGCTGCCGGAGAACATCGACCCACGCGTGGCCCAGACGGCGGCGCGGGTGCTCGACGGCGAGCGCGAGCCGATGGCCGCCGCGCAGAAGCTGGCCGCGTGGCTGCAGCGCGAGCACTCGTACACGTTGGAGCAGGCCGGCGAGCGGGATGACCCGCTGGCGGACTTCCTCTTCGAGCGCAAGGCCGGGCACTGCGAGCACTTCGCCACCGCGCTCACGTTGATGCTGCGCACCCAGGGCATCCGGGCCCGGCTGGCCACGGGCTTCTTCGGCGGCGAGCGGGTGAACGAGGGCTACATCCTGCGCGCCGGTGACGCCCACGCGTGGACGCACGTGCTGGTGCCCGAGCGCGGCTTCGTCACCGTGGACGCGACGCCGCCCGCGAATCGTCCGGGCCAGGGCTCGAAGTGGATGCAGCGGCTGCTGGGGTTGTACGAGGCCATCGAGTCGCGGTGGCGCAACTCCGTCGTCGACTACTCGTTCCGGGACCAGGTGGACGTGGCGCGCGCGCTGGTGCGTCCGCCCAAGGGCTCCGAGAAGAACGAGCGCAGCCAGCTGCCCCCCGCGCGGGCCTGGGGCGCGGCGCTGGTGGTGGGCATGCTCGTCTATGCCGGGTGGCGGCTCGTGGAGCGGCTGTCGGGACGGCCTCGTCCGCTGGAGGCCACGCGCTTCGTGGACGCGGTGGAGGCACAGCTCGCCTCGGCGGGCATCGCGCGGGGTGACGACGAGACGCTGGAGGAGCTGCACGCGCGGATGGCCTCGGACGGCCACGCGCTGGCGCCCGCGCTCGCGCCCATCACCCGGCGCTACCTGGAGGCCCGCTTCGGCGGGCGTCCGCTGCGACAGGGCGAAGCAGACACGCTGCTGCGCGCCTTGAAGAGCGCCGTCTCCGACTTCGTCCGCATGGAGGCCCAGCTGCGGGCCCGTACGGATGAGCGGCGCGCCCGCGCCTCCTGAGGGAGTGCGCACCGGCACGCGCCCGCCTCGAACGGCGAGCCCCGGCACGGCGGCAGACCCCAGGGATTCCCGCCGGGGACGTCGCGCCCGGCGCGGCTGAGCCTCACCGCCCTGCCCGCCTCGGGCGCCATGGGCTCGCGTGGCGGGTGGCCCTCCGGGCGTCCCCCCGGGCGCGGAAAATCGCGCCGGACAGCGGCCGCCGGAGTCGTTAGCCGTTCATCCACGGGAAGGCGAAAGGCGCCGTGCGCGGCCCTCTCGTCCAAGGGCGCTCACCTGCCAGGCGGGCAAGGGAGCTTCCGCGCTCGCTCGGCACCTCGGCTCCTCGACAGGGCCCAGGTGCTCCTCCCTGGAGGCGTCACGTGCACAGACGGGCACATTCTACAGCCGCGAAGTCCCGGCGAGTTCCCAGGTCGGCCGTAACGGTTACAGCCCTCCTTCTTTGTACATGAGCGACGGTTCCGCCAACCCCCCGCAGACACAGGGGAAGGTGGTGTGGGTGGCGCTGGCATCCGGGTTGCTCATGACAGCCCTCGTTCAGTCGTCAAGCGGTCCGAAAAAACCTAGCGGCCTCCACGAGGCCCCACGTCGGGAGAAACCATCCATGCAGGCGTCCACCGAGCAGTCGTCCAACTCCGGCTCCCTGGCGATGTACCTCTCGGAGATCAACCACTACAACCTCCTCACCGTGGAGGAGGAGCAGGCGCTGGCGCGCAGCTTCATCCAGGGAGACCTGGCCGCGGGCCACCGGCTCGTCACGAGCAACCTGCGCTTCGTGGTCAAGGTCGCCTATGAGTACCGCTCCTACGGCATCAAGATGTCGGACCTCATCCAGGAGGGGAACATCGGCCTGATGAAGGCCGTGCAGAAGTTCGACCCGGACAAGGGCATCCGCCTCATCTCCTACGCGGTGTGGTGGATTCGCGCGTACATCCAGAACTACATCCTCAAGAGCTGGTCGCTGGTGAAGCTCGGCACCACCCAGGCGCAGCGGAAGCTGTTCTTCAGCCTGGCGCGCACGCGCCGTGAGCTGGAGAAGTTCGGCAACGGCGAGGCCGTGGTCAACGTGGAGGAGATTGCCCGCCGGCTGCACGTGAAGCCCGGCGAGGTGCGGGAGATGGAGCAGCGCATGGGCGGGCGGGACCTCTCGCTCGACGCGCCCATGGGCGAGGACGGCGGCAACAGCCACGTGGACTTCGTGGTCAGCGCCGCGGCCCCGCAGGACGACGAGTTCGCCGACAAGGAGGAGGCGGGCCTCATCAACGCCCGCGTCCGCACCGCGCTGATGCGCCTGGACCCGCGCGAGCGCTTCATCATCGAGCAGCGCGTGATGAACGAGCGCCCCATGACGCTCAAGGAGCTGGGCGAGCACTTCGGCTTCTCGCGCGAGCGCGCCCGCCAGCTCGAGATCCGCGCCAAGGACAAGCTCAAGGCGGAGCTGGCCGCGCTGATGGCCGAGGTGGACCCGGACGCGGCGGCGCTGCAGCAGTAGTCCCCGCCTGACGCGGCAGGTCGGCCCCGGTTCCACGGGGGCCCCCCCGAGCGCCTCCATCCCTCCCGGGGTGGGGGCGCTTGCCATTTGAGGGGCATTGCTTCGCGCGCCGGGCGGGGCCCTGCTAGAAGGGGCCCGATTCCCTCGTAAGGAGCCTTTCGCTTGGCCCACGGTACCCCGCCGGTCGTCGACGAGCGTGTTCCGCTCGCGCAATCGCACGCGCCCCACCAACACTCCCCGTACATCCCACCCGACCAGTCCCCCACGGAGATGACGATCCGCGGGTTGGTGCTCGGCTCGGTGCTGGGCATCGTGTTCGCCGCCTCGTCCGTGTACCTGGCCATCAAGGTGGGCCTCACGGTGTCCGCGTCGATTCCGGTGGCGGTGCTCTCCATCGCCATCTTCCGGGCGCTGGGCAAGTCGAACATCCTGGAGAACACCATCGTCCAGACGACGGGCTCGGCGGGAGAGTCGCTGGCCTTCGGCGTGGCGGCGGCGCTCCCGGCGCTGCTCTTGTTGGGCTACGACATCAGCCTGACGCACGCGTTCCTCACGGCGGCGCTGGGCGGTGTGCTCGGCGTGCTGATGATGATTCCGCTGCGCCAGGGCCTCATCGTCCAGGAGCACGGCAAGCTGCCCTACCCGGAGGGCACGGCCAGCGCGGACGTGCTCATCGTCGGTGAGCAGGGCGGCACCAACGCGCGCACGGTCATCATCGGCTTCCTGGTGGGCGGCATCTACAAGTTCGCCTACTCCGGCATGAAGCTGTTCCGCGAGGTGCTGAGCACCCCGCTCAAGGGCCTCAAGAGCGCCACGCTCTCCACCGAGGTGAGCCCGGAGCTGCTCGGCGTGGGCTACATCATCGGTCCCCGGGTGGCGGCCATCACCTTCGCCGGTGGCGTGCTGAGCTACCTCATCCTCATCCCCGCCATCTCCTTCTTCGGCGGCGGGCTGGATCAGCCGCTGCTGGTGCACAACGGGCAGCTCATCCGGGACATGTCCCCGGACCAGATTCGCAACGCGTACGTGCTCTACATCGGCGCGGGCGCGGTGGCGACGGGCGGCCTCATCAGCCTCATCCGGTCGCTGCCCACCATCATCGGCGCGTTCAAGCGCGGCGTGGAGTCGCTCAAGGCCTCGCGCGCGCACGGCGGCGCGCCGCAGCTGCTGCGCACCGAGCAGGACCTCCCCATCACCGTGGTGCTGGTGGGCAGCCTGATGCTGGTGCTGACCATCTGGCTGGCGCCCCCGCTGCACGTCAACTTCATCTCCGCCCTGCTCATCATCGTCTTCGGCTTCTTCTTCGTGACGGTGAGCGCGCGAATCACCGGCGAGATTGGCAGCTCCTCCAACCCCATCTCCGGCATGGTGGTGGCCACGCTGCTCGTCACGTGCCTGGTGTACCTGATGCTGGGCTGGACGAACTCCAATGACCGCTTCATGGCGCTGACCACGGCGGCCATCGTCGGCATCGCCGCGTCCAACGGTGGCACCACCGCGCAGGACCTGAAGACGGCCTTCCTGGTGGGCGGCACGCCCCGGCGGCAGCAGACGGCGCTCTTCGTGGGCGTGCTGACCAGCGCCATGTTCATCGGCCTGGTGCTGGTGACGCTCAACAAGGGCGCCACCGTCACCATCCCGGAGCCGCACCCGAACGTGCAGGTCACCGAGCTGACCGAGGAGACGCGCACCCAGTACGTGTTCCCCTGGAGCGTGTCCGCGGAGGCGCTGGCCAGCCGCAACCTGGACGAGGCGGCGCTGCGCAAGGCGGCCTGGGCGCAGGGCTACGAGCTGGCCAACACCCATGGCGCGCTGGAGCTGCGCAGCTGGCGGCAGGTGGGCGCGCAGGACGTGGGCGGCGTGACGCTGAGCCCCACGGGCGGCTCGCAGGTGAAGGTGTCCGACCTGGGCGCCGTCACCGAGGGCCCCCAGCGCACCTTCAAGGAAGGCTACGTGCGCGGCGCGGACACGCCGGTGCCCGCGGGCAAGTACCTGGTCGACGGCGCCGGCACCATCCAGTACGTGGTGGACCCGGGCATCGGCGGCCGCATCAGCACCTACGAGGGCCAGGCCCTCACCCGCTACGCGGCGCCCAAGGCGCAGCTGTTCGCGCTCATCATCGACGGCATCCTCACGCAGCGGCTGCCGTGGGACCTGGTGCTGCTGGGCGTGTTCATCGCGCTGATGCTGGAGCTGTGCGGCGTGTCCTCGCTGCCCTTCGCGGTGGGCGTGTACCTGCCCATCAGCAGCAGCGCGCCGCTCTTCGTGGGCGGCATGGTGCGCTACTTCGTGGACCGCGTGCGCGGCGGTGAGTCCGACTTCTCCCCGGGCACCCTGCTCTCCTCCGGCTACATCGCCGGCGGCTCCATCGCGGGCGTGCTCATCGCCTTCCTGGAAATCGCCACGGACGGCGCCGGCTCGCGCGCCATCAACCTGCCGGCCGTGCTCGGCCACGAGGGCGCCATCGGCGGCTTCCTCAACACGGTGGGCGAGAGCGAGCTGGCGCATCCGCTCTGGTCCAACCTCTGGGGCCTGCTCTTCTTCGGCGGCCTGACGCTGTTCCTGCTGCGCTCGGCCCTGCGTGGCCCCAGCGCCGCGGTGTCTCCGCCGCCCGCCGGCAAGTAGCCCCGTGAGGCGACGGCGCTCCCCTTTGCTGGGAGCGCCGTCCCTCCAGTCATCAGAAGTTCGTGTTCTGCGAGCCGTTCACGAGCCGGAGGTACTTGCAGGTGCCCGTCGCGTCCCACTCCACCCGGAAGAAGCCCCGGGTGCTCAGGGCCTGCTCCCAGAGCTCGCCCACGACCGCGTCGGGCACGCAGCTGTAGATGGTGTGGGTGGTGGCCCCCGCCGGGGTGAAATAGGACTGGAAGAGGCGACCGCCGACCATGTCATCCCGGAAGGACGCGGAGGAGGTCGTCACCGCGTCCTGGCGGAAGCCGACCAGGTTGCCGAAACAATGCCCCGAGCCATCCGTGTTCTTCTGGCAGAAGAGGGTCTGCGACTGGAGTCCTCCCCACGCGACGGGAGCGAGCGCCAGGGCCGCGAGCGCAATACCAGGCAACAGGCCCTTGCGAACAAGGGACCTCGAAGAAGAGAGCTGCTTCATGTGTTGTGACTCCTGAGCCGTGTGACGTTCGACTGCTCGAAGCGAAGTGAAGCGAGAGCTACGGAAGACCATCGGCATCCGGAGCGGGGATGAGCCGGTCCTGGTTGATGGCGACGATGAGCTGCTTGCGGAGCGCGTCGGCCTCGGGACGGCCTCGAAGGTGGGCGAGCTCGCGCCGAATCTCGAGCACGTCCTGCGCAGTCATGCGTCCGCTGGAGACCACCCGGTCCACCATCGTGCCCACCCGCGTTGCCGACTCGCGCTGCTCGGAGGACAGCTCCGGCACGGAAGGCGCGGACGCCTCGGGCTCACCGGCCCCCACGACGGGCCCTCCTGACGCCTTCAGCAACGTGGCCACCCGCAGGGCCATGGCCTCAAGCTCTTCCCCGGAGAGGCGCCCCTGCCCGGAGGCCACTGGGGAGGACGCGCCCACCATCAAGCCAGCCCCCGCGGCGTGAGCACGAGACTCCAGTGCCCGGCGCAGCGCCCCCACCTCATCCGTGAGTTGCTCCACGCGCTGCTCCTGGAACTGCTGCGCCTGGCTCACCGCGAGCCAGCACCCCAATGCGCACCCCACCGCCGTGGTCAGGCTCGGAAGCCAGCCCTGAAACACCTGGGTGTTCATGAGATGGCTCAGAAATTCGAGTACTGGCTGCCGTTGATCAGGAACAACGAATAGCAGCTCCCCCCGGCCGACCAGTAGATGGAGAAGAAGCCCTCGTGGTTCATGGCCTTGTTCCAGTGAGCCCCTGTCACCGCGTCGGGCGTGCAGCTGAAGTACTCCGTCGTCGCGCCCGTGGTGAGCGCCGCGTAGAAGTACGGCGCCGCGTTGCTGGACCGTGAGAAGAGCGCCTGCGTGTTGGCGCCGGCGTGATTGCGGAAGCCGAGGAGGCTGCCCTGGCACCGGCCAGAGCCATCCGCGTTCTTGTAACAATGGGCTGACTCCGTCGTGAAACCAGCGAGGACCGCGGGCGCGGCCAGCAACGTCGCGACACAGCAGGCCGAGGCTCCGCGCTTCAAGAGACGATGCATGTGAACTCCTCCAATGGAGGCCAGTTCCCTGGCCCCTCGAAAGGAAGCCTAGCGAGCACGTCTGACGCACTGCTTCGGAGCAAGGCCACGGAGCCCAGCACCCGGCTCTTACTCGGGAATCCCTGTGCGCGCGTGTCGGGGTAGACCCATCTCCCTCCAAGTCCTCGTAGTTCCTACCGCCGCCGGCTGGGGGTTCGGAGGATTTCGGAGTAGGCTGGTGATACCGCCCGAGCGGAGAGTTGCAGACGCATGGCCCAGCCCCAAAAGACCCAGGACGCGAGCACGGACGCCGAGCAGTCCCCGGAGGTCCGAGAGAAGGTGGAGATGGCGCGCACGTTCGCGTTCCATCTCCTCAAGGGCATCAAGCAGATCGGCATGTACCGCCACAACGAGGCTCGCTTCCCCGAGTTCCTCTCGAAGGCGTTGGAGGCCATCTCCCAGTACACGGAGAAGTTCGGACCGCTGTCGTTGAAGGTGGAGCAGCAGAACCTCACGCTCCACAACGACTCGCTCTTCTCGGAAGACACGCCGCTCCCCTACAAGTTCTACCGCGACGGCATTCGTCAGCTCATCTTCCGCCCCGGCCTCACGGTGGAGGAGCTGACCACCTTCACGCTCATCTCCCTGTCCGAGCCCGAGCGCGGCGCGGACGACGTGCTGGCGCAGCTGTGGCGCGCGGGCATGGAGCACGTGGAGTACGTGGTGGTGGAAGGCTTCTCCATGGAGAACGCCAGCGAGGAGGAGGTGCAGGTCGAGGTGGACAAGGTGGTGGGCTACCTCTACTCGCGCCTGCAGACGAACTCGGATGACTACCTGCGCTTCGCGCGCGTGTCCGCGGAGGACCTGGACGCGAAGATGGACGGCGTGGAGCAGATCCGCGGCCTGGTCGTCGGCGGGCGCCACGCGTCGGACGAGCTGAAGGCGCGGCTGCAGCGCGAGGTGATGGAGGAGGAGGGCTCGCGGCTGTTCCCCAAGCTGGTGAGCGCCGTGTTCCAGGTCGTCGAAGGAGGCGTGGAGGACGGCACGCTGCTCGAGGAGATCTTCGTGCAGCTGCTCGACATGCTCCTGCTCCAGGACGACTTCGGCACCATCAATCAAATCGTCCTCAAGCTGCGCGCGCTGTCGCAGAAGGACGGCGGACAGTCGCTGGAGAAGCTGCTGGAGTCCTTCCTGCACAGGATGGGCGAGGAGCAGCGGCTGATGCGCCTGGGCGAGTCGCTCAAGGGCGCGCGGCCCAAGCAGCCGCAGGACGTGACGCGCTACCTGCAGGCCCTGGGGCGCGACTCCGTCATCCCGCTGCTCACCGTGCTGGAGACGCTGGAGATTCCCGAGAACCGCGCGCTGCTCTGCGACGCGCTGGCCATCGTCGCGCGGGACACGCCGGAGCCCTTCGTGGCGCGGCTCACGTCGGACCGTCCGCAGACGGTGCGCGACATGGTCTACATCCTGGAGAAGAGCAACCACCCCGAGCGCATCAAGATGTTCGGCCAGGTTCTCAAGAGCCCCAACCTGGTGGTGAAGCTGGAGGTGCTCGGCATCATCGGCCGCGGCCGCACCGGCGAGGCGCGCCGGCTGGTGGCCGAGGCCCTGGCGGACCCCGTCTCCCAGGTGCGCATGCTCGCCGCGCGGATGCTGCCGGAGTTCGACCGGGACAAGGCGTACTCGGACCTGATGCGCCTCATCCGCGAGCCGGCCTTCGACAAGAAGACGCCCGACGAGCGCACGGCCTTCTACGCGGCTGTGGGCGCCACGGGCACGCCGGGCGCGCTCTCGCACATGCAACAGCTGCTCGCCGTGAAGCCGTCCCTGCTCAACAAGAAGCGGGTACTGGAGGACAAGCTGCTGGCCGTGGCGGGGCTGGCGGGCGCGTGCTCCATCCAGAGCTACAAGATGTTGCAGGCCGTCGTCGAGGACCGCAACCAGCCGGTGGAGCTGCTCACCGCGGGTCGCAAGGCGATGTATCAGACACGCAAGGCGCTGTTCGGGGACTCGGCACTGCCGGAGGAGAACTGAGCGATGGCCGAGAATCTGAAAATCACCCAGAGCCAGGACGAGAACACCAGCGAGTTCGGGCGCGAGCACAACGAGAAGCTCCAGTCGCTCTCGCGCGCCATGGTGGCCGGCCTCTACATGCTCGTGCGCTCGGTGAAGATGTATGACCCCGAGAACGCCGTCTTCCAGAAGCCGCTGCACCAGCTCCAGGACATCATCAATCAAATCATCGGCAAGGAAGGCCGGCTGGAGCTCGCGGGCGTCAAGGACTCGTTCTACCTGAACGGCATGCTGGTGAAGGTGGACCTCAACTCCATCGAGAACCAGCGCTACCTGCTCGCCGAGATGCGCGGCAAGGACGTGGGCGGCTTCACCCTCACCAAGCCGGTGACGGTGCCGGAGCTGAAGAACTTCATCTGGATCTTCAGCAAGGAGCAGACGGCCCAGTCGGAGGAGGACGGACTGTCCGGCCGCAAGCTGCTCAACATGCGCGTGGCCAAGTTCTCCAAGCTCAAGGAGAAGCTGGACAAGGACATGAACAACCCGGGCGACCAGAAGGTCGATCGCAAGAAGTACGCGATGACCGTCTACGCCCGCTCGGTGTTCTTCCTCAGCAAGTACCTGGAGTCGGTGCGCGCCGGAAAGCCCATCAACGCCTCCAAGGCGCTGCGGCTGGTGCAGGACTTCGTGGACATCAGCTACGACCAGCGCACGCACTTTTTGGGCATGACGACGATGCGGCGCGAGGACGAGTACCTCGTGTACCACCAGGTCAACGTGTGCCTGATGAGCATCGTCTTCGGCGCGGAGCTGGGGCTGACGAAGCCGCAGCTGCGCGACCTGGGCTACATCGCGCTGTTCCACGACGCGGGCATGACGACGCTGCCGGAGGAGCTGGCCACCAAGCGCGGGGCGCTCACGCCCGAGGAGCGCGTGGCGGTGCAGCGCGCGCCGCTCATCTCCGTGCGCAACATCCTCATGGAGAAGGGCTTCAGCCGCTCCACGCTGCTGCGCGTGGTGACGACGTTCGAGCACAAGACGGACTTCGGCACCGCGGTGCGCGACTCACGCGGCAACATCCAGATGATCATCCCCAAGACGAACCTGGGGGCATACGCGAAGATCATCGCCATCTGCGACGCGTACGACGCGCTCACGTCCAAGCGCCCGTACCGGGATGCCTACGGACCGGAAGTGGCCTTGATGCTGATGTGGACGGAGATGCGCAACAAGTTCGACCCCGAGCTGCTCGAGGTCTTCATGCGCGTCATGGCCATCCAGCCGGTGAAGGTGCTGAGCAAGCGCCAGCAGTCGCTCAGCGTTTCCGGGCTGTAGCCGCGCGCTTCTTCGTCGCCGCCTTCTTGCGAGCGGGGGCCTTCTGCTTCGCCTCCGCCACCGGAGGCGCTTCCGGGCCTCCGAGCAGCGTGAGCGCCGCGGCGAAGTCCTCCGGAATCGGCGCCTCCAGCGACAGCGCCTTGCCCGTGCGCGGGTGCGCGAAGGCCAGCTTCCACGCGTGCAGGGCCTGACGTCCCAGGCGCTCCTGCGCGGCGGCGGCCTCGCCCTTGGGCTTGCGGCCCGCGCCGTAGAGGGTGTCTCCCAGCAGCGGGTGGCCCGACTCGGCCAGGTGCACGCGGATCTGGTGCGTGCGGCCGGTGAGCAGGTCCACCTCCACCAGGGCCGCGCCGTCGAAGGCCTGGAGCACGCGGAACAGGGTGATGGCGGGCTTGCCCTCGCGCACCTTGCCGGTGAAGCGCTGGCGGTGCACGGGGTGGCGGCCGTAGAGCGTCTCGATGCGGCCTTCCGCCGGGGGGACGCCGTGCACGAGGGCCAGGTACGTCTTGGAGACCTCGCGCCCCTTGAAGGACTTCTGGAGCGCGACGAGGGCCTGCTCGTTCTTGGCCACCACGAGGCAGCCGGTGGTGTCCTTGTCGAGCCGGTGGACGATGCCCGGGCGCAGCTCGCCGCCGACGCCGGCCAGGTCCTTCACGCGGTGCAGGAGCGCGTTGACCAGGGTGCCGGAGGCGTGGCCCGCGCCGGGGTGCACCACCATGCCCGCGGCCTTGTCCACCACCACGAGGTCCTTGTCCTCGTGGAGCAGGGACAGCGGCAGCTCCTCGGCCTCCGGAAGGGCGGCCACGGGCGGCGGGACATGGAGGGTGAGCGTGTCGCCACCGCGCAGCCGCATCGCCGCCTTCACGGGCTTGCCGGCGACGAGCACGTGCCCGTCGTCGATGAGTCCCCGGATGCGGGAGCGGGTCAGGTCGGTGAAGACGCCCGCGAGATACTGGTCGATGCGCTCTCCGCGGGCTTCCGGCGGGGCGCGATGCTCTCGCGTGTCGGGCGCTGCCACGGGGGGCGGACTACCAAATCTTCGACTTCACGTGCGCCTTGGAGCGCAGGACGATGTCGTTGATGGCGCGCTCGAAGAAGTTCGCCGTGGTGAAGACTTCCTGGCTGACGCGGCTCTTGTAGAGCTCTCGGCCCTCCTCCAGCTCCTCCTTGAGGACCTCGAAGAGGTTGTCCTGCTCGATACCCTTGATGATCTTCTGCTCGTTGTAGAGCGAGATATCCGAGGCAATCGCACGGGCGAGCCGCATCGCCTTGATCTTTTCCTCGTCCGTCATCGTCTTTCCTACATAGGCACCGCTCGGAGGGGAGTCAACTTTCCTTGTGGTACGAGCAAAAGTCGGCACCCCTCCAGGGCGGCGTCATTTCTTGCCTGACTTCTCAGAAGCCAAGGCCAGGTAGCTCCTGGACACCCGGAGCGGATCCAACCCCAGCTCGCGGGCGAGGTTCATGAGGATGCCCCGGAGGTAGACCTGCGCGGGCAGCGCCGTGTAGCGGTCCGCCTCCACGTTCTCCAGGTGGCGCGAGGAGATGCGGGTGCGGTCGGCGACCTGCTGGAGCGTGTAGCCCCGCGTCTCGCGGACGCGGCGCAGCAGCTCGCCGTTGAACTCGGCGTCGGCGGGGATGTCCGGCAGACGGGGACGAGGCTCGCGAGTCCTGGCGGCGACCTGCGCCAGCGCGGCCTCCGCCGTGGCGATGGCGGAGTCCTGGGCGAGCACCTGGGCCTCGCTCAACTGCCGCCCCGTCTGAACACGGTTCTGCGAGGGGGCCACGGGCGGCGGCGCCGTCGGTCCGACCGGACGCGTCACGGGGGGCGGCGCGGGCTCCGGAGCCCTGGCGGGCGTTCCAGCCACGACGATGGACGTCCCGGGCTCCGAGGGCTGGGTCGGCACCGACGCGGGGACGTCCGGGCTCGCGGCCACGGCGACGGGGGCCGGAGCGGGGCTCACCGTGGCGACGTGAGCCGGCGACGGTTCGGGCGCTGAGGCAGCGGGCGTCGCGTCCACCTGTGGCGCGACCACGGCCGGAGCCGAGGCGACGGGGGGCGTCGCGTCCACCTGTGGCGCGACCACGGCCGGAGCCGAGGCGACGGGGGGCGTCGACTCCACCTGTGGCGCGACCACGGCCGGAGCCGAGGCGACGGGGGGCGTCGACTCCACCGGCGGCGCGACCACAGCTGGCGCCGAGGCAACAGGATTCGCCTCCACCTGCGGCGCGACCACGGCCGGTGCCGAGGCAACAGGAGTCGTCTCCACCTGCGGCGCGACCACAACCGGCGCCGAGGCAACAGGAGTCGCCTCCACCTGCGGCGCGACCACGGCCGGTGCTGCGACAACGGGCGCCGGCTCCGCGGGCGGCGTGACCGCGACCGGTGCCGAGGCAACAGGCGTCGCCCCCACCTGCGGCGCAACCACGGCCGGCGCCGAGGCAACCGGAGCCACGACAGGGGCCGCTTCCACGGGAGGGACGTCCCCAACCGGCGCCGAGCTCACAGGCGAGGAGAACGCGACCGGCGGCGCGGCCACAGGGACAGACTCGACCGGTGGCGCCACCACGGCCGGTGCCGAGGCAACAGGCGCGGGGACCGAGGACGAGCCTCCGGTCGAGACCGAGGCAACGGGGACGGACGCCGCCGACGGAGAGGACTCGGTCGGTATCGGGGCGACAGGCGCCGACGGGGCAGCGGGGACAGGAGCGGACCCCACCGACTGCGCGACCCCGGGCGCGGCAACTGGAGCCGACTCCACCGAGGCGCCCCCCTGCTCCATGGCGCCCACGGCCTTCGAGCTGGACGACACGGGCCCCGGCTCCGCCGCCGGGGCCTGCGCCTCCGCGCCCACGCTCAGCGAGGCGGGCACATCCACCAGCCCACCGACGAGCGGCGCGGTCTGCAGGGAGCTCGTCACATACGACAGCGAGTAGCCGCTGACGAAGCTCGCCCGGAACGCCTCGGGCCCGCTCAGGGCCGGGGCCTCGTCCTCGGACGCGCGCTTCTTCTTCCCCTCCGCCACCGCGCTCGCCAGCGCCTCGGCCGCCTTCACCGTGCCCCACGGCGCCGGCAGCCCCAGGTCGCGGTCATACTCACCGCGCAGGTCGCCATCGGTGAGGATCTCCATCGCCTCGGTCATCCGGGCGCGGAGCGCATCCACCTGGTCCGGCTCCACCAGCGCGTACACCGCGATGGAGTCCGGCGCATACAGCTCCATGAGTCGGGAGTACGCGGCGCGAATCTCCTCCATGGGCGCTGTGACCGGGACCTCCAGGAGCTCGTAATAGGTCTGCTGCGCGAAAGGCTTCATGGTGACGAGGAAGGGTCGGGGGTCGCGTCGAGGGCGAGCAGTCGTGAGGCGATACGTTGGATGGCCAGGGCGGCCGGGGCGTCGGGTCGTTCGATGAGCACGGGGCGCCGCTTGCGCACCGCGCGCCAGGCCTCATCGTCATACCGGATGGCGCCCAGGTCATCCATCGCGATGCCGAAGAACTTCTTCCACGCCGAGGCCACCGCCGCACCCACGTTCAGGTCCGCGTCCGTGCGCGCCTGGTTCACCACCAGCCGGATGCGGAACTCGGACAGCTCCCGCTCCAGTCGCTCCGCACCCACCGGGTCCTTGTTGCGCACCTGCGCCAGCACGTCATGCAGCGTCCGCAGCGAGCCCTCCCGGGTGGTGAGCGCGCTGTCCACCAGGTCCTGGATGCCGTACTCCGCCTCCATCTGCTGCAGCCGCCGGAAGAACGCCGCCTTCGCGAAGCGGTACGCGTTCTCCACCGACGTCGGCTCCGGCAGCACCACCAACAACCCGTGGTCCGCCAGGATGAAGAAGTCGATGGTGTTGAAGCTGGTCCCCGCGCCCAGGTCCAGGATGAGGTAGTCCGCCGACGCGCCCATCAGCGTCTTGAGCAGCTTCTGCTTCTGCGCGTACTTGAGGTTCGCCGCGTCCAGCGCGTCCTGCGCGCCCGCGATGAGCGACAGCCGGGGCACCCCCGTGGGGACGATGACGTCCTCGAGCCGCGACTTGTTGCGCCGCAGGAAGTCCGACAGCGTCGCCTCCGGCTGCCCCACCCCCAGGCACGTGTGCAGGTTCGCACCGCCCAGGTCCGCGTCCACCAGCAGCACGTTCAGCCCCGCCTGGGCCAGCGCCACGCCCAGGTTGGCGGACACCATCGACTTGCCGATGCCGCCCTTGCCACCGCCCACGGCGATGATGCGCCGGGGCCGCTGCCGAGCGCCGCCAGGCCCTGGGGCCACCGGCTCGGCGGTCGGGGTCCCCAGGGCACGGGCATCGGCCTGGGGCGCTCGCGTGGATTTGGACATGGGCAGGGGCATCAAAGCCCGTCCTACCGCCCGAGTCGACTCCCCGCCAATCCGTGGCCACTTCGTGGATCAACCCGAGCCATGACTCCCCCCGCGACACCCCATTTTACAGGGTTCGCCGGGCAGGCCGGTGAGCAAGCGCTCGGGCGCCCTACTCGTCCAGCAGCTCCACGTTCCAATACGAGGCATCCGCCAGGTGCAGGAACGGCAGCCACTCCTGATACGTCACCTTGCGCGTGGCGCCCCGGAACAACGGCGTCCAGCGCGGGCGCACCGGCTTCTTCAGGAGCCGCATGTCCGCCTGCTCCGGCGTGCGGCCCCCCTTCTTGAGATTGCAGGGCACACACGAGCACACGACGTTCTCCCACGTCGTCTTGCCACCCTGCGTGCGGGGCATGACGTGGTCCAGGTTCAGCTCGCTGCGCGGCAGGTTCTTGCCGCAGTACTGACAGGTGTCCGCGTCGCGCGCGTAGATGTTGAGCCGGGAGAAGCGCACCCGCCCTCGGGGCAGATGGTCATACGCGCTGAGCACCAGCACCCGGGGGACGCGGATGGTCCGGTTGATGGTGGTGATGCAGTCATTGGTGGCGCTCAGCGCCGCCCAATCATCGAACTCGTAGAGCCGGTACTGCGCGTCGATGGCCTTGGCGACGCCCTGATACAACAGGCTGAAGGCCCGCTTCACCGACGTGACATGCACCGGTTGGTAATACCGGTTGAGTACGAGGACGGCGCTGTTGATCATGGTGGTTTCCCGGGACTTGCGGTCGCCACCGCTTCGGCGACCGACCTGAGCTCCTCCTCCGCGAGACAGCGGACGTCGAGGACCACCTCGCCATCCGCGATCCTGCCAATAACCGGCATCCCGCCGGCGCGCAGGCGCTCGAGGAAAGATTCCGGTGCACCCACGTTGAGGATGCACGCAAAGGAAGGCAACCGGGCCAGCGGCATGGCGCCCCCGCCCACCTGTCCCACCACCCCGTCCACTCGGGCACTCACGCCTTGCTCGGCCAGCAAGTCCTGAAGTCGCAGCGCGCGGGCGCGCAGCTCCTGGGACGACTGGGCGAGCAGTCTGTACGTGGGCACGGCCCCTGGCTTGCCGTCCCGATACAACTCCAGCGTGGCCTCCAACGCGGCCACCGTCAGCTTGTCCACCCTCAACGCCCGGGTGAGCGGATGCGCCTTGATGCGCGCGAGCAACGCCGAGCGTCCCACCACCACGCCCGCCTGCGGCCCGCCCAACAGCTTGTCCCCCGAGAACGCCACCACATCCGCTCCCTCGGCGACCACCTCGGCCACCGTGGGCTCCTGTCCCATCCCCTCTCCCACCATGGGGACCAGCGCCCCCGAACCCAGGTCCTGGAACACGGGCACCCCGCGCTCCCGGCCCAGCGTCGCGAGCGCTCCCACGCTCGCCTCCTCGGTGAAGCCCACCACCGCGAAGTTGGAGCGGTGCACCTTCACCAACAGGCCCGTGTCGTGGCCCACCGCGGCCGCGTAGTCGGACAGCCGCGTGCGGTTGGTGGTGCCCACCTCCACGAGCCGCGCGCCCGACTGCCGCATGACGTCCGGCACCCGGAAGCCTCCGCCAATCTCCACCAGCTCCCCGCGCGACACGACACACTCGCGGCCGGACGCCAGCGCGGCCAGCACGAGCAGCACCGCACCCGCGCAGTTGTTGACGACGAGCGCGTCCTCCGCGCCGGTGAGCTGACGCAAGAGCCCCACCACCGGCGCGTAGCGGCTGCCCCGCTCGCCCTCGTCCAGGTCGTACTCGAGGTTCGAATAGCCCCGCGCCACCTGGGCCACCCGCGCCACCGCCTCCGGCGCGAGCGGCGCGCGCCCCAGGTTGGTGTGCAGCACCACGCCCGTGGCGTTGAGCACCGCGCGCAGCCCCGGCGTGGACAGCGTGCTGAGCGCCTCGCCCACGTCCGCGTCGTCGAAGGGGCGCGGGTCGCCCTGGAGCAGGCGCGCGCGCACGCGGTCCACGGCCAGCCGCAGCGCGGACACGGCCCTGGCGCGGGGAACACCAGACAGCAGCGGTTCCAGCGACGGCCGTCGCAGGAGCTGCTCGATGGAGGGGAGTGCGCGCAGCAGCGCGTTCTTCCCGCCGTCTACGCTGTTCGACGGGGGGCCCACGCTCGCGAGTCTAGGAGACGCACGCCCCGCACGCCAAGCCAGCGGCGGTGTCAGCCAGGTGACGTCCCGCTCACGCGCGGGCGTCTTCCTGGATTCCCCGCTCGACTCACGGCGCCGTCAGATAGAGGCTGATCTCCTCGGTGGCGCCGGGCAGGCGCATGTGCCGCTCGAAGCGCAGGCCCATCCGCTCCAGCAGCTTGATGGAGCTGACGTTGTCCTTGGAGACGATGGCGGCGACGCGCGAAATCTTGTGGTCCTCCCGGGCGTGGCGCAGCACCGCCTCGGCGGCCTCCCGCGCGTAGCCCTGGCTCCAGTAGGCGGGCTTGAACGCGAAGCCGATGTCGGGGTGCTCCAGCGAGTCGCGCTTGAGCAGGCCGCACAACCCCATGGGCACGCCGTCCTGCCGGCCCTCCACCAGGTACAGCCCGTAGCCCAGCTGGGCGTACTGCGTCAGGGGCACGTTGGTGATGTAGTCGTGCGCGCCCTCGATAGTGCGCACGCCACGGTCTCCGATGAAGCGCAGCCACGCGGGCTCGTTCAACATCCCCAGGATGAAGGCGGCGTCCTCGTGCGTCACGCGACGCAGGACGAGCCGCTCCGTCTCCACCACTTTCATGAGAAGCTTTCTCCGCGAAGCCCGTGCACTTGTAGGAGCGATACATGTGTCGCGCCCACTCGCGAGCCCACCTCGGAGGATGTACCAAGGATGTCCACCGCCTCAAGCCCCGACGCCCGCTTCCAGATTGAAGTCCTCAAGCTGCTGCTCCAGGTCGCCAGCGGAGACGAGGGGGTCAGCCGGGAGGAGATCGACCACATCATGGCCACGGCCCGGGGGATGAGCGTTCCCCTGCCGGACCTGGAGCAGCTGGCGAAGTGCCTGCAGAACGGGACGCCGCTGCCCGCGCCCAACCTGGGCATCCTCAAGGCCGACCCGAAGGCCGTCATCGACGCGGCGCATGACCTCATCGCCAGCGACGGGCACATCCACCCGAGCGAAATCGAGATGCTGCGTCAGCTCCGCGAGCTGCTCGGCGTGGCGGCCTGACACCTCGGAGCGGGGCCACCGGGACGCATTGCGCGTCCCGGCGGTCTGCCTGCACGACGACTACGGGTCGACCTCGTCGACCTCCAGCTCACTGCCCGCGCCGCTCAGCAGCTCGAGCAGCTCCGCCGCGCCACCCTCGCTGTCGACCAGCGCCGTCAGCTTGCCGCCACCGAGGAACTGCATGATGAACTGCTTTTGCATCTCCGCCCGGCCACCCTGGACCTCGCCCAGGACGGTGAGCGTGTGCGGCTCGTCGTGTCCGACGACACGCTCGGAGATTTCACAGTTCCCCAGCACGAGCACGTTGGCGTGCAGCTCCGCCGTGCCGACCCGCAGGTCACCGAGGACGAGCATCCCGCCCGGCCCCTTCAACACCAGCGTCTCCACATCCACGTTCCCCGTCACCACCACGCAGTCGTTCGAGGCGAACGTCCGGGAGGTGTCCTTCAGGTTTTCGTGGAGGTCGATGCCATCCCGCAGCATCGAGAAGATATCGACGGGCGCGGCCAACAGGCCGTCCTCGTCCAACGTGGTGAGCTGCTCATCCGCGGCCTCGAGGGCCTCTGCACGATCTTGGAGCTTCTTGGGGAAAGGAGTCATGTACCCCTCCGTCCATATCGCGAATCCCGCTCCCGGGAAGCAGGAAGAGACCATCCCCCGCGAACATGACGAACGCGCGCCAATGGACAGGTGGCTCGCCTCGTCGCACCCCGGGCAGGTGACCGCCCGCCCGGACAAGCACGGACGGTCACAGCCCCGGAGTCACCCGTCGCTCACGGCCTCAGCTTGACGTGCAGCAGGTCCAGCCGGCGGGAGGTCGGCGTGTACCAGGTGCCATCCAGCTCGATGGACCACCCCAGGTCCCCCGTCAGCACCACCCCGCCCGTCACCGCCGTCAGCCGGGGGGACTGGAGCGGCTCGAACACCCTCACCCAGCGCGTCTGCAGCGTCGACGAGAAGCTGGCCACGGTGGGTCGCTGTGGCGCCACCGTCTCCGGCAGCCCCACGGAGCCCAGCCCCAACAGGCCGCCGTGCCCCGCCTGGACCGTGAACAGGTTCCCGTTGGCGTCCGCGACCAGCGAGCCCAGGCCAGAGGAGCTCGTCGTGCTCAGCGGGAACTGCCGCAGCGTCAGCTCCGCGCCCGTGGAGGTGAGCCTGCCGAGGATCGCCTCGCGGGGACCATCGTAGTTGTCGTCCGGCTCCGCGCTGACATACGGGGTGCCCGCGAAGGTGAAGCGGCCATCGAAGTCGCCCGTGAAGGCCACGCCCCCATCCGGCAGCACCGCCACCTGGTACAGGTCCGCGAACACCGTGTCGTAGGACGTCGGCAGCAGCCAGTGCCACTGGTGGTCGCCCGTCACGCTCCAGCGCGCCACGAACACCCCACCCCGCGCGAGCGCGCCCGCGCCGAAGTCGGTGCCCGGTCCGGCCCAGCCGCCCACGGTGATGTTCTCCTGCGCGTCCACCGCGACGCTCACCGCCTGGGTGCCCCGCATGGCGTTCGTCTTCAGCACGCGCGCCCACTGGTAGGCGCCGTCCCACTGGAGCTTGAGGACGAAGGAGTTCGGGTACTCGTCGTCGTAGGGGAACGGCTTGCCGGCGTCGACCTCGCCGCCACCGAAGTCCGTCTTCCCCCAGAAGCCGCCCGTCACCACCGCGCTGCCGTGCGCGTCCGTCGCCAGGTCGTGCACGAACATGGGATTGTCGAGCAGCTCGTCGTCCATGCGGAACCACGCCGTGTAGCCCCGCGTCCAGTCCACCGCGCCCGACGGCGTCAGCTTCATCACGAACATGCCCGTGCCCCGGGGCAGCGCGCCCTTGCCCAGGTCCGGCGTGCCCCGGTACTCACCGGCGACGAGCACGTTGCCCAGCGTCGTCACCGTCACCTTGCGGAACTCCACGCCCGGCTGGGCGAACGTCAGTCGCCACGCCACCGAGCCATCCGCCCGGTGCAGCGTCACCACATCCGTCTGCTCGGCCCAGGACTCGCCGTCCCGCGTCTGCTCCTGCGTGCCCACGACGGCGAAGCCACCGTCCGGCGCGGGCGCCGTGTCCCGCGCGCGCTCGGCCGAGGCGTTGTTCGTCTGCTTCACCCACGCCGTCGTCCCCGAGGGCTGCGTGCCCCGGTACGAGCAGAACGGCGCGCTCTCCGTGACGACGACCAGCCGGGGCGCCGCGTCCAGGAGCCCCTTCGCGCTGGCATCCCCCGTCGCGAAGCTCAACCCCTTGGAGGAGTCGGCGAGCAGCCCGAAGGCGTACCGCCCCGAGGCCGTCACCACGCTCGTCACGTCGTACTCCACCCACTGGTCCTTCTTCACCGCGCCCGCGTCCCCCACCAGGTCCGTCACCGCGGGCGGGTGCTGCCAGGTCGCGGCCGCCGGGTCGAACGGCTGCGCCTGGTAGAGCAGCGGCCCGTTGTCCGTCGCCTCCAGGGCGTAGAGCTGGAGCAGCACGCGGCGCACCGGCGTCGCGTCGAGTTGGACGTCGAACTCCAGGAAGCCGTTCATGCCCGGCGAGCCATCCACGCGCATCGACGCCTCGCGGTGGAACGTCGTCGTCGGACGCTCGGCGCTCACATAGGTGTCGTGCCGCAGCTCGCTCACCTTCGAGACCAGCTCCCGGCGCGTCATGCACGCATCCGTCGGCGCGGCCCTGGGCGCCCCCGTCCACACCAGCAGCCGCGGGCCTCCGCCCCCGGACCAGGACTCCTTCGAGTGGAAGAGCATCGCGTCACCCGACGTCCCGTACACGCCGAAGGTGAAGTTGCCGTTGCCACGCACCAGGTCCGTCACCTCGTAGTCCACGTACCCGGATGGCGCCAGGTAGGGCAGCCGGTCGACCTCCGCGCCCACCTTCGTGGGGCGGGTGTTCCAGGAGACGCTCATCTCGCTCCAGGGCCCCTGCGTGGCGTAGACCGCCGGTCCCCCCGTCGTCCCATCCAGGCCCACGTGCATCCGCAGCACCGCGCGCTGCACCGACTCCGTCAGGCCCAGCACGTCGAAGCGCAGGTGCACCTCGCGGTCGGGCGACTGCCCCACCCGCAGGTCCGTGGCGAAACCGCCCTCGGTGGACGTCGGCGCGTCGGCGGAGACATACGTGTCGTCGCTCGCGGTGAAGACCACCGGAGGGCTCGACACCGTGATGGGCAGCGCGGGGTGCGGGGGGTGGTCGTCCGCGGACTGGACGGTGAGGACCAGCTGGGGGCGCAGTGACGTGTTCGGATGCTCGCTCGACGCAATCGTCACGCCGTCCGTGCTGTCGGCCACCAGGTGGACGTCCGTGAAGGCGCTCGTGGAGATGTGCATCCCGGTGATGTCCAGCTCGATCCACGTGCCACTGGCCACCGCCCCCGCGCTGCTCAACGCGGAGAACCCATCCCGGGTCGGCCGCGTGTTCCAGGTCGTCAGCTCGTTCCAGGCCCGCCCCCCGATGCGAGGGTCATGCGCCGTGGGCCCGTCCGCCGAGCCATCCAAGGCATACACCCGCAACCGGGCCGTGGTGATGGTGCCGTCCACCGGAGCGACATAGAAGCGCAGGTACGCCTCCGACTCGGGTGACTGGTCCACCTCCATCGTCGGCTGCGAGCCGAAGCTCGTCGCCGGCGAGGCCGCCGACACATACGTATCCGCCGCCGCCACGATCGCCACCGTCTGCGTGACGAGCTCCTGCTCGTGGCTCCCCGTCTCCGGGTCAACCCCTGCTCCTGGTTGGGCACTTCCACACCCATTCAGGAAGAAAAGTGCCACTCCCAGACTCCAACCCACTGCGCCAACTGTCCACCGTTTCACGTGACCTCTCCCTCGCGTGCTGCCACTGAATTGGGAAAGCAACAGGTGCGCCAACGCGTGTGAGTCATTGGGCCACTCGCAGCGTCTACGATTGACATGAAAATGCGACCGCCCGGTCAGCGGACCGAGCGGTCGCGAACATCACGTCAGGGATTGCGGGTCAGCGCCGGAGCTTGAAGTGCAGCAGGTCCGAGCGCTGGGCCGTGGAGGTGTACCAGGTGCCCTCCAGCTCGAAGGCCCCCGCGAAGTCACCGCTGACGATGACGCCCTCGCCCGCGGGCGTGAGGCGCAGGTCCGACTGGAGCACGTCGAGCACGCGGACCCAGCGCGGCTCCAGCGAGGCCGTGAAGCTCGCCACCGTCGGACGCGGCGGCGAGGTGACGCCCGGCGGCCCCACTTCGCCCAGCCCGAGCAGCCCGCCGAAGCCCCCCAGCGACACCACCAGGTTGCCCGCACCGTCCAGTACCAGGTCGTGGAAGAAGCTGGAGTGAGCGGGCGTCTGCTGGAAGTGCCGCAGCGACACCTCCTCGCCCGTGGCGCTCAATCGGCCGAGGACCGCGTCCCAGGGACCTCCCTCGTACTCGTCCGGCTCCTTGCTGAGGTAGGTGCGCCCACCGAAGACGAGGCCTCCCTCGAAGCTCGCGGCGAAGGCCACGCCGCCGTCCGGAAGCACGACGACCCCCGTCATCCTGGAGTGGTTCACGCCCATCACCCGGGACCACTGATAGGCGCCGCTCGGGCTCCATCGCACGACGAACAGGCCATTGCGGTAGACGGGGCCATCACCGAAGTCGATGCCCTGCCCCGTGGTGCCGCCCACGGTGATGTGCTCCTGCGCGTCCACCGTGAGGGCCGTGGCCTGGGCGCCTCGGATGCCCGGTGACTTGAGGGTCCTGGCCCACGCATAGGCCCCATCCCACTGGAGCTTCACGATGAAGCTGTTCGGGCGGGAGTCGTCGTAGGGGAAGGTCTTGCCGGAGTGCAGCTCCCCGCCACCGAAGTCCGTCTTCCCCCAGAAGCTGCCCGTCACCACCGCGCTGCCATGCGCGTCCGTGGCCAGGTCGAACACCGCCATCGGGTTCTCGTGGCGCACCGTGCCGTCGTCGAACCAGGCGGTGTAGCCGCGCGTCCAGTCCACCGCTCCCGACGGCGTCAGCTTCATCACGAACAGGCCCGTGTTGCCGGCCAGGGGCAGCGGGCCCTTGCCCAGGTCCGGCGCGCCCCGGTACTCACCGGCGACGAGCACGTTGCCCAGCGTCGTCACCGTCACCTTGCGGAGCTCCACACCCGGCTGGGCGAACTCGCGCGACCACGCGACGCCGCCGTCCTCACGGTGCAGCGTGACGACGTCCGTCTGCGAGGACCAGGGCGTGCTGTCCAGCGTCTGCTCCACCGCGCTCAACACGACGAAGCCGCCACCGGGCACGGGCGCCGTGTCCCTCGAACGCTCGGCCTCCGGACGGCCGGCCTGCGTGCCCTCCAGCGTCCCTCCCGCGGGGTTCGTGCCGCGATACGAGCAGAACGGCTCGCTCTCCGTGACGATGACCAGCCGGGGCGCGGCGTGCAGGATATAGCCCCAGTGCGCGTCGACCGAGGCGAAGCTCAGCCCGTCGGACGAGTCCGGCACCAGCCCGAAGGCGTGGCGTCCCGGCGCCGTCACCTCGTTCGTCACGTCGTACTCCACCCACTGGTCCTTCTTCACCGGGCCCAGGTCCCCGAAGGGGTAGAGCGTGGTGGGCTGCTGGTGCCAGTTGATGGTGTACGGGTCGAAGGGCCGGGCCTTGAAGATGCGCGGGCCGCTGCCCGTCGCCTCCAGGGCGTAGAGCTGGAGCAGCACACGGCGGACCTGTCCCGGGAACGGCTGCACGTCGAAGTCCAGGTAGCTGACGGCTCCCGGCGATGCGTCCACGCGCAGCGTCGCCTCGCGATGGAACGTCCGGGTGCCGTGGAGCGCGTCGACATAGGTGTCATGCAGCGGGAGCACCGTCGTCGTCTGGAGCTCGCGGCGTGTGAGGCAGGCATCCATCGGCGCCTCGCGGGGAGTCCCCGTCCAGATGAGGAGCTGGGGAGGATTCGCCGACGACAGGTCGGACTCGCGCGAGTGGAACGTCACCGCGTCCGCGGACCTCCCGTAGAGCCCCAGCGTCACGCTCCCATTGCCGCGCACGTGCGCCGTCACGTCGTAGTCGACATAGCCCCAGGGCTCCAGGAACGGCATGCGGTCCAGCTCACGGCCCGTCTTCGTCGGGCGGGTGCTCCAGGTGACGCTCGCCTCATTCCAGGGGCCCTGGGTCGCGAAGACGGACGGGCCGCCCGTCGTGCCGTCGAACCCCAGGTGGAGCCGCAGCACCGCGCGCTGCACGGTCTCCGGCAGCCCCTGGACGTTGAAGCGCAGGTGCACCTCGCGCTCCGGGGCATTGCCCACCACGAGCGTGTCGGCGCTGCCTCCCGCGGACGACGTCGGCGCGTCGGCGGAGACGAACGTGTCGGCGACGGCGACCAGGGTCAGCGGAGGGCTGGCCACCGCGAGGGGCACCAGCGGGTTCGTGGGGTGGTCCGGCGCGCTCTCGACGGTGAGCAGCAGTTGGGGGCGCAGCGCGGGGTCGGGATGCTCACTGGAGGCGATGGTGACGGCGTCGTCCCCATCCGCCTTCAAGAAGAGGTCATTGAAGGCGTTGGGACCGACGTGGACGTTGGTGACGTCGAACTCCATCCACGAGCCATCCGGCACCACCGCCGACGTGGCGAGCCACGAGGTGGCGTGCACGGGCCGCGTGTTCCACGTCGTCTCCTCGTTCCAGCTCCGGTACACGCCCGGCCCATGGGCGGTGGGCCCATCCGAGGAGCCCTCCATCGCATACACCCGCAACCTCGCCGTGGTGATGCGCCCCTCCGGGATGGGGTCGACGAAGAAGCGCAGGTACGCCTCCGACTCGGGAGCGCGCCCCACGACCAGTGTCTGTGATGAGCCGAAGCTCGACGTCGGCTGCGCGGCGGACACATGCGTGTCCGCCATCGCGATGGTGCTCACCGTGCGCGTGACCAGCGCGTCACGTTCCTGCTCGATGACTTCCGTCTGTGAAACCGAAACACCTTCCTGGGCACCCCCGCACCCACCCAGGAAGACCAGTGCCACTCCCAGACCCCCACCCACGGCTCCCACTGTCCACCGATTCACGTCATCTCTCCCTCGCGTGCTGCCATTGCGATGGGAAAGCAACAGGTGCGCCAACGCGTGCGGGCGCGAGCCCCACCGTGGGTGCCCGCGCCCGTCCCCCGCGCAACGAAGATTCGAGCCTCGCTAGGGCCGCAGCAGCAGGTGCAACACGTCCGAGCGGCGTGACGTCGGCGTGTACCAGACGCCATCCACCTCGAACGCGCTGACCAGGTCTCCCGTGAAGAGGATGCCGCCCGGCTGCGGCGTGAGCAGGAGGTTCGACGGGAGCAGGTCGAACACCCGGACCCAGCGCGTCTCCAGCGCGCCCGTGAAGCTGGCCACCGTGGGCCGGTACGGCGCCTCCGACTCCGACGGGCCCACGTCTCCCAGGCCCAGCAGACTCCCGCCGCCCGCCTGCGTCGTCACCAGGTGCCCCTGGGCGTCCACGATGAGGTCCTGGAACGTCAGCTCACGGAACGTGCGCAGCACCACGTCCGCCCCCGTGGCGCCCAGCCGACCGAGCATCGTGTCCCGAGGCCCGCCGTCGTACTCGTCCGGCTCGCGGCTGGCGTAGGGCTGGCCCGCGAAGTCGAAGCGGCCACCGAAGTCTCCGATGAACGCGACGCCGCCGTCCGGCATGACGGCCAGGGCACGCAGGCTGCTGAAGTAGACCGGGATGACACGCACCCAGCCGAGCGCACCGCTCGCGTCCCACCGCGCCACGAACGGACCGATTCGCGCGTCCGGTCCCGCGCCGAAGTCCGTCGCCCTCCCCGCCCAGCCGCCCACGGTGACCTGCCCTCCGGCGTCCACCGCCACGCTCGTCGCCTCCGTGCCGCGCAGCGTGTCCGCCAGGAGCAGCTTCGCCCACTGATAGCCCCCCTGCCCGTCCAGCTTCAGCACGTACGAGTTCGGATACGTGTCGTCATAGGGGAACGGCTTGCCGGAGTAGACGGGCCCGGCGCCGAAGTCCGTGTAGCCCCAGAACGTGCCCACCAGCACCGCGCCGCCCTGCGCGTCCGTGGCCAGGTCGAGCACCTGCATCGGATTGTCGAGCCGCTCGTCGGCCCGCTGGAACCACGCGGTGTAGCCCCGCGCCCACGCCACCGCGCCCGACGCCGTCAGCTCCAGCACGAACATGCCGGTGCCCTGGGGCAGCGCGCCCGTCCCCAGGTCCGGTGTCCCGGCGTAGGAGCCGGCGGCGAGCACGTGTCCCCGCGCCGTCACCGCCACCCTCGAGAAGGAGACCTGCGCCTGCGTGAAGGCCCGCGTCCACACCACGCCCCCGTCCGCGCGGTGCAGCGTGACGACGTCCGTCCGCTCGGCAGACGGAGGGGCATCCCGCGTCTGCTCCCGGTGGCTGAGGACGACGAAGCCCCCGCCCGGCGCGGGCGCGGTGTGGTGCGAGCGCTCCGCCTCCGCCGCCGTGGACTGCTTCACCCACGCCGTCGTCCCCGAGGGCCGGGTGCCCCGGTACGAGCAGCGCGGCGCCGCGTCCTTGACGACGACGAGCTGGGGCGCGGCGTCGAGGATGCCGCGCTCGCTGGCCTCGGACGAGGCGAAGCGCAACCCATCCGCCGAGTCCGGCACCAACGCGAAGGCATGACGCCCCGACGTCGTCACCACATCGGTCACGTCGATCTCCACCCAGGAGTCCCGCGTCACCGCGCCCAGGTTCGCGAGGGCGCTCCCGCTCACGACGGGGCGATGGGCCCAGTCCGTCGTCGCCTCGTCGAACGGCTGCGCCGAGAACACCTGCGGTCCATTCGCCGACGCATCCAGCGCATACAGGCGCAGCAGCACCCGGCGCACGGGCTGCGTGCCCAGTTGCACGTCGAAGTCCAGGAAGCCCTCCGCTCGAGGTGCCCCATCCACGCGCAACGAGGCCTCGCGGTGGTACGTCGTCGACGGCGTCTCCGGCGTCGCATACGTGTCATGGAGCGGAGGGACGGTGGTCGCGATGACCTCCTGTCGCGTCATGCAGTCATCGCCCGGCTCGCTCCGAGACGCACCCGCCCACACGAACAGCCGAGGCTCCAGGTCCGCGGCCTCGCGCGAGTGGAACGTCACCTCGTCCCCGGAATTGCCATACAGCCCGAAGGTGACGTCCCCGTTGCCACGCACCTGGTTCGTGACGTCGTACTCCACGAAGCCATAGGGCGCGAGGAACGGCGCCCGGTCCAACGTGCCCCCTACCCGCGCCGGACGCGTGCTCCACGTCAGGCCCGACTCGCTCCACGTGCCCTGGGTCCCGAAGACGGACGGACCGCCCTCCGTACCGTCCGCGGCCACTCGCAAGCGCAACACCGCGCGCTGCACCGTCTCCGTCAACCCCGTCACGGAGAAGCGCAGGTGCGCCTCGCGCCCCGGACTCGTGCCCACGCGCAGCGCCCGCGCCGAGCCACCCTCCGAGGAGCCCGGCGCATCCTCGGAGACGAACGTGTCCGCGCTCGGCGCGAAGGACACCGGCGCACCGGACACCGTCAGCGGCACGGGGCGCGGCGGCGGATGGTCCGACGCGGACTCCAACGTGAGCACCAGCTGGGGACGCAGGGCCGGGTCGGGGTGCTCGCTCGACGCGAGCGTCATGCCGTCCGTGCTGTCCGCGCGCAGGAACACGTCCACGTAGCTGCCCTGGGAGATGGACATGTCGCTGACGTCCAGCTCCATCCAGGTGCCGCTGGCCACGGCGCCCGCGCTGACCACGCCCCAGTACCCGCCCCAGTCCGGGCGGTTGCTCCACGTCGTCAGCTCGTTCCAGGAACGCACGCCGGGCGGGTCGTACACCGTGGGTCCATCGACCGAGCCATCCACCGCGAAGACCCGCAGCCGCGCCGTCGTCACCGTGCCGGTGAAGGGCTCGATGAAGAAGCGCAGGTAGGCCTCCGACTCGGGGGCGCGGTCCACCTCCAGCGTGGGCGAGGAGCCGAAGCTCGTCGTCGGCGACGTCGCCACCACGTGCGTGTCCGCGCCCGCGCCGAACGTCACCGTCCGGGTGACCAGCTCCTCGTCACTCGACTCCGGGCGCGTGTCCGGGGACGCCTCCACCGGAGGAGTGGAACTCCGTTCCCCAGGTTGGGAAGGCCCGCACCCACCCAGGAGCCCGAGCGCCACACCCAGCCCCCACCCCACCGCCCCGACTGTCTTGCGCCGCACGGCACCTCTCCCTCGTGTTCAACGAGGGAGGTCGCTGAGCAACAGGTGCGCCAGCGATTGGCCACCCGAGGACAGATGGAGCCGAGGCACCGCGCCCCCGCCTCCTCGGCGGGGGGGCGCCATCCAGGCTCAGTACACGTTGTACTTCTTGCGCAGCGCCTCGTGCTCGTCCGCGTTGCGCGAGGGGTGCAGGTTCTTCTGCGCGTCGTGCAGGTAGTACCAGAACTCGCTCGGCTTCGGCGCCATGGCGGCCTGGAGCGACTCCACCGTGGGCGCGCCGATGGGACCCGGCGGCAGGCCCTTGCGGTGCCGCGTGTTGTAGGGGTCCTCGGGGTCTCGCAGGCGCTTGAGGAACTCCTTGCGGTCGTTCCACTGCGCCAGCACGTAACGCGACGTCGCGTCCACGCCGAGCGGGAAGCCCTTGTCCACGCGCTTCCAGAGGATGCCCGCCACCAGGGGACGCTGCGCGGGCACCGGCTCCTCGCGCTCCAGCATGGAGGCCATCACCACCACCTCGTGCAGCGAGCGTCCGCTCCTGGCGATGGCGTCCTTGTTCGGCGTGTAGAAGCGCGCGGCGAAGGCGTCCAGCTGCCGCTGGATGAGGTCCTCCACGTCCACGTCCCCGGGGATGATGCCGTACGTCTCCGGGTAGAGGTAGCCCTCCAGCGTGGTGACGGGCAGCGGGAACGGCGCCTTGAAGCGGCTGGGGTTGCTGGCCGCCGCGATGTACTCGCCCGGCTTGATGAGGTTCGCCGCGACGAGCGCCGCGTCCGTGTCGCGAAGCCGCCAGCCCTCCACCACCACGAACGGGATGTCGTCCGGGAGCGGGTTGCCCTCCAGCGCCTTGGCCAGCTCCGCCACCGTCATGGACGGGCTCACCGGATGACGCCCCGCCTTGGGCGAGAACCCACCCCGACGGAACAGGTGGTAGCGCCAGACCTTGGTGTCCGAGAGCAACCCCTGCGTGACGAGCAGGCCGCCCAGGCCCCTGCCCGAGGTTCCCTTGGGGACGGTGAACTCCACCACGGGCGCACCCGGAGCGGCGACGGCCTTGTTGACCGCCCCCTCCATCACCACGAAGGCACCCACACCCGCCACCGCCGCCAACACGATGACCACTGCCAGAGCCGCGAGGACTTTCTTCATCGCGGCGCAGGGTAGCACCGCCGACGCGGCCTGCATCCTTCCGTGTCATCGGATGTCCGCTCCCAGGCGCTCCCCTGCTGGCCAGCCTGGTCGGCTCCCTCCGCCTGGCACCCGAATCGCCGTCCGTCCGCGCGCCCGGGTTCAATGGCGTCCCCTGATTCAGGTCCCCATCTTCGCGACGGTTGCACCCACCCGAAACGCGAGGACATGCCATGGCGACACAAGCGTCCACAGGGGCCGGGAAGATCTCCGGCAGCTACCTCACCACCCGCGACGGCACGCAGATCTACTTCAAGGACTGGGGCCCCCGGGATGGCCAGCCCGTCGTCTTCTCGCACGGCTGGCCGCTGTCGGCCGACGCGTTCGAGGACCAGATGATGTTCCTGTCGGACCGCGGCTATCGGACCATCGCGCATGACCGGCGGGGCAATGGTCGCTCGTCACAGCCGTGGAGCGGGCATGACATGGACCACTTCGCGGACGACCTCGCGGAGCTGACCTCGGCGCTGGGGTTGAGCAAGGCCGTGCACGTGGGCCACTCGACGGGCGGTGGCGAGGTGGCCCGGTACATCGGCCGGCATGGCACCTCGCGCGTGGCGAAGGCGGTGCTCATTGGCGCCGTGCCCCCCATCATGCTCAAGACGGACTGGCACCCCAACGGGCTCCCCATGAAGGTGTTCGACGACATCCGCGCGGGCGTGCGCTCCGACAGGGCGTCGTTCTTCCGCGAGCTGAGCCTGGCGTTCTTCGGCTTCAACCGCCCGAACGCGAAGGTCTCCGAGGGACTTCGTGACACGTTCGTCATGCAGGGGCTGATGGCCTCCATCAAGGCCGAGTACGACACCGTCAAGGCCTTCTCGGAGACGGACTTCCGCGCGGACCTGGCGAAGTTCGACGTGCCCACGCTGGTCATGCACGGTGATGACGACCAGATCGTCCCCTTCGAGGGCGCGGGCAAGCTCACCGCCACCCTGGTCAAGGGCGCGAAGCTCAAGGTCTACCCCGGCTTCAGCCACGGCATGTGCGCGGTCAACAAGGGCATCATCAACGAGGACCTGCTCGCCTTCATCCAGGGCTGACGCCACCACGGGCCGCGCGGACACGCCCCGTTCGCGCGGCCCGTCGTTCTTCTCCAGGTGAGGACAGCCCTCGAGCGGATTCGCGTGCGACGCGGACGTCCGACGTCCGTTCATGACGCAAGCCCCCCCGGCCTCGGCTCCCTTCGAGGTCAACCATGTGGTCGTCACGGATGCGAACGCGAGCCATCGCGGCGTTCGTCCTTTGTCTCGGGGTGTCGGGCGTTCAGGGGCGCGCGTGGGGTGCCACGCCACAGTCGGGGCCCGTGCTCTCCACGGAGCGGCCGGCAGGCGCCACGAGACGGGGCCCGGCGCACCTGAGCCAGACCGAGTCCGCCCTCGCCTGGGGCACCTCGACCTACCTCGCGGCCTGGGTGGACGAGCGCCACGGCATCCATGGGGAAGGCGGAGAAGGGACGCAGGTCTACGCGACCCGGCTGAACGCCTCGGGGGAGGTGCTGGACCCCGCGGGCATCCGGTTGACCCGGGGCTCCCATGTGCCGCTCTATCAGCAGGGCATCTCCATCGCCGGGGACAGCACGGGCTTCCTCGTGGTCTGGCAGGACGCCTCGGTCGACGGCAACACCGTCGCGCCCCTGCGCGGCACACGCGTGGGCGCGGATGGACAGGTCCTGTGGGCCGACCGGGAGTTGCTCCGCCCGAAGCCCGGCACCTCCACGCGGACCAGCCTGGCATTCACCGGTGACGGCTATCTGCTGGTCTGGGACGAGGAGTCGGACATGGGGGTGGAACACGTTCGCGCCACGCGGGTGGAGCTGGATGGAACGGTGCTCGACCCCGACGGCGTGGAGCTGGGCGAGGGCGGCGCCGGGACAGTGACCTGGACACCCCAGGGCGGGTTCATCACCTACGGGTCCCGGGGCGTCTGGGGCGTCCGGGTGAACACACGTGGAGAGGCCCAGGGGAGCGCGTTCCGCATCAGCGCACCTGAAGCCACGCGCGCCAGCCCACCCCACCTCGCGTCCGATGGCACGAACCACCTGGTCGTCTGGACCGAGCCGGAGGCGGAGAACAGCGGGAGACAGAACGTCATGGGCGCGCGGGTCAGCGCCACGCAGGGTGTCCTCGGGGCGCCGTTCTCCCTCCACGACGCCCCCGCCTTCCAGCCCTCTCCGCAGGTCGCCTTCAATGGCACGAACTACGTGGTGACGTGGCAGGACGACCAGAGCCTCAACAGCGCGCGTGTCACCACCGTCTACGCCAAACGCGTGTCTCCGGCCGGCGCGGTGCTGGATGCCAGCGGCTACATCGTGCGGCGCAACCCGGGGAACGTCTTCCTCTTGCAGGAGGCGATGGCGGCCTCCGGCACGGACATCCTCCTCGTCTGGCAGAGCGACTTCGAGGCCCCCGACTCCACCCTCCACGCCTCGCGGCTGGACAGCACGGGAGCGCTCCTGGAGGACCATCTCCTCGTCTCGTCGTCGTCCAACCCCCAGCTCTCGCCCGCGCCGGCCGCGGGTGGCAATCACCACCTGGTGGTCTGGAGCGAGCCGAACGCGCTCCCGCAGGGCTCGGACATCTTCGGCACCTTCCTGGATGACGCGGGCGTCGAGCTGACACCGGGCGGCTTCGCCATCACCCAGTCCGCGAGGGACCAACAGCACCCCGCCGTCGCGTTCGACGGCACGAACTTCCTGGTGACCTGGACGGAGACCGACTCCGACACCGTCGACATCATGGCGCGACGGGTCCCCGCGTTCGGGGCCCCCGTCACCCCCGAGTTCCGCCTCCAGCCCAACGAGAGGCCCTCGGCCCGGCCGAGGCTCGCGTGCGACACGAAGACGTGCTTCGTGGCCTGGTACTCCCAGAGCTCCGACCCATCGTGGGACAGAATCGTCGGCAGCTACGTGGGCCCGGATGAAGGTGCGCCTTCCCAGCTCTCATCCACTCAGATCATCGGGCGCGGCCCCCTGGAGCAGGACCTGTCGGTCTCCTTCGATGGAAGTCACTTCCTGCTGGTCTACAGCTCGGGCTTCAGCACGGGCGCGAACCTGATGCGCGTCGAAGGCAAGCGCGTGGCGGCGTCTCCCAACCAGCCCGCCATGAGCACCTTCCCCATCAGCGGGGAGTCACCGGGCCTGCGCGCTCCATCCGTCGCGTTCGATGGGACGAACCATGTTGTCGCGTGGATGGAGGGCTCGCAGGTCCGCGCCGCCCGCGTGAGCCCCGGTGGCGCCGTGCTGGACACTCCGGCCTGGGAGATGTCTCCCGTGGAGGCCTCGCTCGAGCAGCGTCCGAGGGTCGTCTCCGACGGAATCTCCTCGCTCGTGCTCTGGGCCTCGCAGCCTCCCGAGGGCTCGACGCTCAACACGATTCATGGCACCCGGACGATGGCGTTCGACAGCACCCCGGGCACGCCCCAGGTCCTGGCCGCCGCGCCGTGGAGCGACACCTTCGCCGCGGGCACGTCCGTGAAGCGCGGGCAGTTCCTCGTGGCCTACTCCCGGTTCGAGGGGCCGCCGCATGGCACACACCGGGTCTTCACGCGCGCTGCCCGCTACAACACCGCGCCCCAGGTGACGGACCGTTCATACGACCTGGTGGAGAGCACGCCGCTCGACCTCACGCTCACCGCGCGCGACGTGGAGGGTGACGACGTCACGTTCAGCGTCAGCGAGAGGCCAGCGCACGGAGCGGTGACGGGCACACCGCCCGACGTCACGTACACGCCCGAGTCCGGGTTCCGGGGCGAGGACCGCTTCCAGTTCACCGCGACCGATGCCCAGGGCATGGCGAGCACCGCCACCGTCCGGGTGAAGGTCCTCCGCGCGCCCGTGGCCCCCCAGGTGGAGCCGCTCGGCATCGAGTTGGACGAGGACACGAGCGTCACCCTCCGCCTGCGGGCCACGGATGAGAACGGCGATGTGCTGACGTATCTGATCGGCCCGCTGCCCATGCACGGCACGCTCATGGGGACACCGCCGGACCTCTCGTACACTCCGCACCCGGACTTCAGCGGCACCGACTTCTTCGAGTACGCCGCGAGCGACGGCCGCCTCGAGTCCGCGCGGGTCCGGGTGAGCATCACCGTGCATCCCGTCGATGACGCGCCGGTCGCCGAGGACTCGTCCTATGCCGTGGACCGGGACGCCTCCGTCGCCATCGTGCTGAAGGCCCACGACGTGGATGGAGATGCGCTCACCTACTCCGTGGCGCAACCGCGGAATGGAACGCTCACCGGCACCGCGCCGAACCTGGTCTACACGCCCTTCCCCCATGCCCGGGAGGACGAGTCGCTCGTCTTCACCGTGAGCGACGGGAAGCGTGTAGCCACGGGCACCGTCACCATCGATGTCCGGTTCCTGAACGTGCCGCCCTTCGCCGTGGATCAACAGCTCTCCGTCAACCCCGGCGAGAGCATCGACATCGAGCTCGACGTCGAGAACCTGGACGGTGACGTGTTGACCTACGAGCTCACCGAACGGCCCGCCTCGGGCACGCTGTCCGGCGAGCCGCCCCACCTGCGGTTCCAGGCGAGCGCCTCGTTCACCGGCCAGGTGTCCTTCACCTACGTCGTCAGCGATGGTCTGGAGTCAGCGACCGGCCGCGTGTTCATCCGGTCTCTGGCCAGGCCGGTGGAGCCGCCCGCCGGGAAGTCGGGAGGATGCTCGTCGTCCGGCGGCTCACCGTCGCTGATGCTGGTGCTCGGGGTCCTCGCCCTACTCGCGCGGCGACAGCGCGTCCTCGGCCTCGTGAGGGCACGCGCCACGAAGCACCTCGGCTGAAACCGGGAGTCATGCGTGGGCCCGCGTCGCTTCGGGCCCACGCGCGGCATTCGAGCCCACCGCATGGAAGCCTGGCTTCAGCCGTCCCGCGGGCGCGACGGTGCCCCACGCATGCGGAAGTCATGATGATTCCGTGATGAGCGCCTTCGCCCCTTCGGGTTGAAGTGCCACCGACGAAACGCCCCCCCGGCCTCGACTCCCAGCGAGGTCAGACATGTCTTCATCGTGGATGCGAGCGCGAGCCATCGCCGCGCTCATGGTGTGTCTTGGGATGTGCATGAGGCCGAGCCCTGCATGGGGCACCACCTCATCGAGGAGTGTGTCCGTCGCGGCTGTCTCTCGCGGGCCCGACACCGCGCCGCACGACGCCTGGTCCGCAGGGCAGCTCGGGCACTTCCTGGCCCCATCGCACGGATTGGACCCGGTTCCGGCCCAGGGCACCCCGCCCTTCCTCTCATCGGAGCGCGACGTGGGCGCGCGGCAGCTCGGCCCCGCACGCAGGACGCAGTCCACACCGAGGGCCGCGTCGGATGGGACGAACTTCCTGGTCGTGTGGATCGACGACCGGGACGAACGCAACGCGAGCCAGCTTCGCGCGACACGCGTGAGTCCGTCGGGAGAGCTGTTGGACCCGCTCGGGATTGCGCTGCCGGGGAGCGAGACGCGGCATCCGCCCGCCGTGGTCTTCGACGGCACGAACTACCGCGTCGTCTGGGTGGGCCAGGCCCCGACGGGAGGAACGTTCCTCAACAGCGTCCGGATCCGTCCGGACGGCACTCTTGTCGAGGCCACACCGCAGGTCATCGTCCCCGCCCCCTCCGCGTCCCATCGGGAGTTCGTCGAAGTGACGCTCGTCTCCAACGGGGTGGACCTCCTCCTCGTCTGGGGCGAGCGGGAGGTCGCCTCCTCCGAGACGCCTCAGCTTCGCACGACCCGGGTGAGCCTGGACGGGCTCCCGGCGACCCCCGTCGGCCACGAGCTGTACCACGGGGGTGACGCGAGGGTGGCCTGGAGTGGCTCGGAGTATCTCGTCGTCTCCAATGGGGTCTTCCTCTCCAACAACGCCCTCTGGGGCGCGAGGCTGGACGCGAGCGGCGCGCTCATCGAGCGCATCTTCCTGGAGCGGCCCCAGGGGCGCATCCTGGGGCATCCCGCCATCGACTCAGACGGCGAAGGGTACTTCGTCACCTGGAGCGAGGCCCACGACGTCAACCGCACCGCCGTCGCGGTCATGGGAGCACGCGTGAGCGCCGCGGGCGTGATGGCGACCGCCGTCACACTCTTCTCCGGCGCGGGTGACCGACGGCCCGTGGGCGTGGCGTTCGACGGCACGAACCACGTGGTGGCCTGGACTGACTACGCGGGGGGCGAGCCCTACGACTCGGGTGGCCTGCGCGCCACGCGCATCAGTCGCGCGGGCGCCGTGCTCACCCCGGCCAGCATCGTCCTCCGGAGGAACACCGTGGATGGAGCACGTCAGGCCACCGGGCTGGCGCTGAGCCATGGCTCCGTGCTCGTCGCGTGGCACGACGCCTCCCCCGCGAGTGATGAGCAGGACACGTGGGCCTCGGTGATGAGCCTGTCGGGAACCGTCCTGAAATCAGAGCAGCGGCTCAGCAGCTCCACGAATACGCAGACCTTCCCCGCCATCGCCACGGATGGCCATGGGTACCTGGTCGTCTGGACGAACCGCACCCAGACGCCCCGGTTCGAGGACATCCATGGAACCTTCCTGAGCGCGGCGGGCACGGAGCTGACGCCTGGAGGCTTCGTCATCAGCGACGCCGTGGGAGTCCAGCGGTCCCCCACCGTCGCGTTCGATGGGACGCAGTACCTGGTGGTCTGGCAGGACGAGCGCGCCACGCCCCAGAAGCCCAAGCTTTACGGTCGGAGGATTCCGCCGCCCGGCCACGGAGCGCGCGGAGCCGAGTTCCCCATCCCGACGGAGTACGAGTACAACATGGACCAGCAGGTCGCCTGCGGCGGTGGCGCATGCCTGGTGACCTGGGGGAGCGGCTACCAGATCCTCGCGACACGCGTGAGCGCGGCGGGCGCGGTCCTGGATCCTCAGCCCATCGTCCTGACGCCGGACGTGTGGAACGTCATGGCCGAGCCCTCCGTCTCGTTCGACGGAGCGGACTTCATGGTGATCTGGAACCGCTACCTCCTCGGAGACGGGGTCCATCAACTGGAGGGAGTTCGCGTCGACAAGGATGGACTCCTCCTGGAACCGGGGCGATTCGTGCTCGGGGAGCCGAACAAGGACCTGGTGAGCCGGCCCGGGCTGGCGTTCGACGGGCAGAACCACCTCATGGTCTGGGGGGAGCAGACGACGGTGCGGAGCCAGCGCGTGAGCAGGTCCGGGACCCTCCTCGACCTGGAGCCGCGGGTGCTCGCCTCCGGGCTCGAGGCTCCGAGCACGCCGAACCTTGCATTCGATGGAGAGGGCTTTCTCGTCAGCATCGTGAGCAGGCTGTCCGGGGAACCGTGGCACCACCCCTGGCGGGTCTGGGCCCGGCGCGTGTTGCCCTCGGGCGAAGCCTCGGGAGACCTGATGGAGGTGGCGCCGGACCAGGACCCACACGCGCCTCAAGGCTCGAGCATCGCCTCGGTGGGCCCGGGGCACTTCATGCTGGTCTCCTCTCGACTCACGGGCGAGCCCCACGCCGCACCGAGGGTCCACACGCGGGAGGTCGCCTACAACGCGGGCCCCGAGGCCGAATCGGGACACGCCGTGCTGGATGAGGACACGCCTCGGCCCATCACGCTCACGGGCACGGACCCGGAGGGCGATGCGCTCGGATTCTTCATCACGGTGCCTCCCGCGCACGGCACGCTGACAGGCACGCCGCCGCAGGTCGTCTACACGCCGGACGAGAACTTCCATGGGACGGACCAGTTCCGGTTCCTCACGAGGGACCGTGGCGCACCCTCGGATGAGGCCACCGTGTCGCTGACGGTGACATCGAAGGAGGATGTCCCCGCCGCGAAGGCGCTCACGCTCTCACTCCAGGAGGACACGGCGGCGCAGCTCGTGCTCGACGGTTCGGATGGAGATGGAGACCCGCTGATGTTCACCGTCACGGTGCAACCCGCGCACGGCACGCTGACGGGCACACCGCCGAGGCTCACGTACACGCCACACGCGGACTTCCATGGCGTGGATGCCTTCGAGTTCGTCGCGAACGATGGCAGGCAGGCTTCGACGCCCGTCGCCGCGTCGCTCACGGTGACACCCGTCAATGACGCCCCCATCGCCCGGGCCGGCCGCTTCACGGTGTCCGCGGCGGGGAGCGTCGAGGTGATGTTGGAGGGCAGCGACATCGATGGCGATACGCTGGCGTACCGCGTGACCCGGCAGCCCATGAGGGGAGCGCTCTCGGGCACACCGCCTCGCCTCGTCTATCGCGCGGATGAAACGGAGCCGGGGGAGGATTCGTTCGAGTACTCCGTCAGCGATGGCTCGCTCGGCGCGACGGCGATGGTGACGATGGATGTCACCCAGCGGAGGAACCAGGCCCCTGTCATCCGGGAGCAGACCTTCGTCGTCCCGCAGGGCGCGTCCATCGACATCGTGCTGGATGCGGAGGACCCGGACGGCGATGCATTGACGTATGCCATCACCCAGGCGCCCGCGTCGGGCACGCTCACGGGGGAGGCGCCGACGCTGACCTATCGCGCCAGCTCTTCGTTCGCGGGTGAGGCGTCGTTCACGTACACGGCGTCCGACGGGCTCGAGACCGTCATGGGACGGGTGCGCATCGAAGTGCAGGCGCCCCCGGCTCCGCCCAGGACTCCGTCATCCGGTGGCTGCTCGGCGTCACCGGGCACGTCTTCCGTCCCCGTCCTCTTCGCGTGCTTCGCGCTGACGCTGCTCGCGCGTCGGAACAAAGACACGTCCATCGGGCGCGTCCTGAAGCGACCCGGCTGAATCCGTCCTCTTCGAGTGCTTCGCGCCACGCGGGCTCGCGAGGCGAAGCAAGGGCACGTCCATCGGGCGCGCCCTGAAGCGACTCGACTGAGTATCGGCCTCGGGCCCTCGCGATGGTCCGGCGTGGGGGCGCGTTGACGACGGTCCTGGGATGAGGAGGAGGTCGGCGCGGCGACGTCCGGCCTGGATGCGCCGTGACCCGATGCCGGAGGGACGCAGCCACGCACAGGCAGCCTCCGCTTCGACTGCGCGGACAGACAGGCCGATGCCCACGGCGGAGTCACACTTGCGCCGGAGCATGTACCGGACTGCGAGCAACACGGTCGACGGATGCGCCCCAAGTGCCCTCGCGCCCCTGGCGGCGCGCCATGCTCGCTCACGGCCCTGCAGCGTGAGCGAGCCGCTGTGCCCTCACTCCCGGTTCGCGGTCTTGATGACGGGCAGCTTGGGCGCCCGGCCATAGAGCAACTGGTAGGTGTTGTACGAGCGCAGCACGCGCTTGATGTAGCCGCGCGTCTCGGAGATGGGGATCTCCTCCACCCACGCGTCGAGCGGCAGGTCCGGCTTGTCCGCGCGCCAGCGGTTCACCGCGCCCGGCCCCGCGTTGTAGCTGCCCACCGCGTACGGTGTGTGCCCACCGAACTTCTTGAGCAGCCCCCCCAGGTAGTGCGCGCCGAAGCGGATGTTGAGGTCCGGCTGGAGCAGCTGGTCCACCGTGAAGCGCTTGAGCTTCAGCTCGCGCGCCACGCCCTTCGCGGTGGACGGCATGAGCTGCGTGAGCCCCAGCGCGCCGGCCCACGACAGCGCCTTCGGGTCCAACGCGCTCTCCTCGCGCATCAACGCCTGGAGAAGGTCCGCCTCCACACCCGACACCGCCGTGTGCTTCTCGATGAGGTCGCGGAACGCGTTGGGATACGCCACCTCCCACACCACGCGCGTCTCGCTCGTGATGCGTCCGCTCAGGTCCTTGCGCAGCGCCAACCGGGCCACCGCGTGCGCGGCGCGCTCATCGCCCGCCTCGTGCAGCACCAGCACCAACAAGCGGATGGCCTCCGCGGGCTGGTTCGTCCGGCTCACCGCGAGCAGCTCCGACGACACCGCCTCCGGGAAGCCCAGGCGCAACAGCTCCACGCCCGCGCGGAAGTGCGGGTCCTCACCCACCGGGCCCGCGAACAGCGGCCAGGGACTGGCCGCCGCCGGCACCGCGAAGATCTCCGGAGAGATTCGCTCCAGTCGCTGCGGGTCCAGGGCGGACAGCTGCGAGCGCGCCATCAGCCCGTAGTACGTCGCCGGGTGCTCCACGGAGATCTTCTCGAACAGCTCCGCCGCGCCCTGGATGTTGCCCTGGTCCTGGAACGTGCGAGCCCGCCAGTACCGCGCGCGCTCCACGTCGTAGCTCTCGTCCGCCTGCGCGAAGCGCTGCTCGATGCGGTCCAGGAACGACAGACCCGCGTCCTCCACCTTGCTCGTGCGCGCAATCCAGTACGCCTTGAAGAGCGCCTCGCCCAGGAAGTCCCCCTGGGGATACAGCCGCGCCAGCTCGTCCAGCCGCGCCATCGCCTCCTTGGGACGGCCCGTCTTCACGTACAGGTCCGCCGCGTAGAAGAGCGCGTCGTCCGCGAAGCTGTGGTCCGGGAACTCGCGCGCCAGCCGCTCGTACGTCTCCGTGCCGCGCGACGAGTCGACGATGGAGCGCGACGAGCCGAGCACGTACAGCGCTCGCGCCAGCAGGTCTCTGTCCGTGCACTTCTCCACCACGGGCGACAGCATCTGGATGGCGCGGGTGTGCTCGCGCTCCTTGCGCAGGCCCTTGCCGTAGGAGAAGTGCGCGCGGCACGCCAGCGCGTCCGGGAGCTTCAGCTGCGTGAGCAGCGGCTCCAGCTGCGCCAGGCCCTGCTTGTTGCGGTGCAGCTCCACCAGCGCCTCGCCGCGAGCCACCCGGGCCTCCACCGGCGCCGTCTGCCCCTTGAGCCGCTTGTCGGCCTGGACCGCCAGCGGTGACAACGGATGCGCGCCCCACAGGCGCCACAGCGCGGCGCGCTCGGCGGCCTTGTCCTTCTTCTCCGCGGCGATGTCGGCGATGGCCATCAGCGCCTCGGCGCCCACGTTGCGCCCCCAGCTGGGCGCCGCGCGCGAGGTGAGCGGCTCCAGCGCCGCCATGGCCCCTTCCGCGTCCTTCTTCTTGCGCAGCACCCGGGACAGCGCCAGCCGTGCGTCCACGTACAGCCGTGACTCGGGCGGCACCTGGGCCAGCTGCACCGCGGCCTCGTCGTAGCGGCGCAGCCCCTCCAGCGCCACGCCCGAGTGGGTCAGGCACCGGTCCCTCAGCGCGGGGTAGTCCGGCGCCAGGGCGGCCAGCTCCTTCGCGGCGGTCTCCTCGTCCCCCGAGCGCAGCGCGGCCAGGGCGCGCAGGTAGCGCACCGGCGGGCTGTCACCCTCGTCCTTCAAGAGCTCGCGGGCGCGGGCGAAGTGCCCCTTGTCGAAGGCCGCGCGGGCCTCCTTCTTCTTGCCCTCACCGAAGTACGGCGACAGGTCCTCCAGCGCGTAGCGGCGGCCCCGGTGGACGACGGGTGCGGGCGGCGCGGCGTTGGGGAAGGCCGGGTTGAACACCTCCACGAAGCCAGGCGGCAGCGGCGACTTCTCGGCGTCCGGCGGCGGCGAGAGCTGCGCCTCCGGAGGCGCGTTCTCGGTGTGGGTCGTGGGGGCCTCGGAGGCCTCCGTCCCGGAGGGGGCCGGGGACGAGGGAGCCTGCGCGGACAGCATGAGCGCGGAGGCGATGACGGCGAGCTTGGGCAGGAAGGGCTTCATACGCGGGGCTGGGGAGCCTGGGAGGTGGGCGCGGGCTCGCCCCAGGACAACCGGGGGTGCATGGAAAATTTCCGGAGGCTGTCACAGGTTAGACTGTCCGCCCGCCCATGGACATCCGGACTCAGAGCGCGCTGCTGGCATCCATCATCGGCCTCGCCCTTGGCGTGTCCATGTTGTTGCGCCCGGCCAGGCCCAAGGTGCTCACCCTGTACTCCGTCTTCGCCCTGACGGTGGCCGGGTACTACCTCTCGTTCTTCTTCCACAGCCTCTTCCCCGAGGTGACGTACCCCTGGGCGCACCGCATCACCCTGGGCATCACCGTCCTGGTCGCCTCGCTCATCCCGGGCGCCGCCGTGGGGTTCTTCCTCGAGTTCTTGGATGTCAGCAAGGGAACACACCTGGTGGGCCGCCGGCTCGCCCTCCTGTCGGTCTTCCTGGGCCTGGCCGTGGCGGTCACCCCCCTGGCCGACAAGCTGTGGGCCCGGGTGGCCATGGGCGTCTGGGTGCACGGCTCCCTGCTCGCTTCGGTGTCGTTGCTGCTCCACCGGGTCCGCAGCAACGAGTCGCGCATCGAGCAGCTGCGGCTGATGTACCTGGCCATCGGCGCGGCGGCGGGCATCCTGTTCTCCGCGCTGGACTTCATCGGCAGCTCGGTGCCGTTGCCGACGCTGGGGCCGGTCTTCACCACGCTGTACCTGTTCTTCCTCGCGCAGACGCTGCTGCGGCTGCGGCTGATGGACCTGCACGAGCTGCTGGGGAAGATTGCGTCGCAGACGGTGCTGGCGGTGATCCTCGCGGCCGTCTTCACGGTGTTGACGGCGTGGGTGGACGAGGACACGGGCCTGTTCCTGTTCAACACGGTGGTGGCGGCCTTCGTCATCCTCATCCTGTTGGACCCGCTGCGAACAAAGGTGGAGGAGATGGTGGTGCGCATCTTCTTCCGCGAGCGCTTCGCGCTGCTGGACGCGCTGGGGACCTTGCGCGCGCGGATGGCGAACGTCATCGACATCTCCGAGCTGGCCACGCTGGTGCTGGACACGCTGCACGAGACGGGGCGCGTGACGCACTCGTCGGTGTACCTGCTCGCGGAGGACCGGCCCGGCTACCGGCTGCTCGACTCACGCGGGCCGTTGCCGGTGGCGTTCCTCGACACGGCGGCGGCGCGGGGCCTGTTGTTCGCGGTGGCGAGCGGGCAGAAGGCGGTGCTGCTGGAGAACGTGGAGCGCCGAGGCGCGACGATGCGGCTCCAGTCGGTGGAGGGGCGCCGGTATCGCGACGAGCTCAAGCGGTTGAACGACACGCGCGCGGCGCTGGTGCAGATGCGCGCGGGCATCAGCGTGCCGCTGGTGGGCAACGACAGGGTCATCGGCTTCCTGAACCTGTGGGACGAGCGGGTGCCGGAGGCGTACGCGTCCGACGAGATCGCCCTCATCCTGGAGGTGGCGGAGAAGCTGGCGACGGTGCTGGAGAACTCGAAGCTCTACGAGAAGATCCGGGAGCGGGATCGCCTGGCGGCGCTGGGAGAGATGGCGGCGGGTCTGGCGCACGAGATCCGCAATCCGCTGGGGGCCATCAAGGGCGCGGCGCAGTGCCTGGACCCCAGGCGGCTGCCGGGCGAGGACGGCGAGTTCCTGGAGGTCATCGTCGAGGAGGTCAACCGGCTCAACGGCGTGGTGACGGCGTTCCTCGACTACGCGCGGCCGATGAAGCAGAGCTTCGGGCCCACGGACCTGAACGAGGTGGTGACGCGCACCATGCGCCTCATCCAGAACGACGTGCCGTCGAGCGTCGCGCTGGCGGTGGAGCTGGACCTGCAGCTCCCGCGAGTGGACGGAGACGCGGAGCAGCTCAAGCAGGTGCTCATCAACCTGGTCCAGAACGCGGTGCAGGCGCTGGACACGCGCGAGGGGCGAATCACGGTGCGCACGGAGCGGCCGGAGCGCTTCGGTGAGTTCCGCAACGCGGGCGGCGAGCTGTTGGAGGTGCGGGTCTCCGACACCGGCCCGGGCATCCCCTTGGACCAGCAGCCGCACATCTTCGTGCCGTTCTTCACGACGAAGCAGAAGGGCACGGGGCTGGGGCTCGCCATCTGTCAGCGCATCGTGAAGAACCACGGAGGCAGCATCTCCGTGCAGAGCAAGGCGGGCGAAGGCACCACGTTCATCATCCGCATGCCCGCGCTGCCGGTGGAGAAGCCCGTGGAGGCGCTGCCGGAAGGAACGGGAACGCCGCCTCCGGCCACGCGCATCTCCCAGTCGATTCCCGTGCCCGAGGAGCTGCGCGAGCCCCCCAAGCCGCCCTCCCCCGCCCCGCGCGCCAGCAAGCGCGAGCGGAAGCGCAAGGCGGGCTGAGGCTCACGTCACGGGGTGACGCGGCCCGCGCGCGGACCCGCGTTTCACGGACGGCTCAGCCCAACGACGCCGTCGCCTCCGCCAGCTTCTCCTGCGCCGCCTCCCAGCGCGCGTAGAGGTCCTCCAGCGACTCCTTGCCCGCGCGGTGCGCATCCATCAGCGGCTTGGCGCGCGCGAAGTCGTTGTAGAGCACGGGGTCCGCGAGCTGCGCCTCGCGCTCCTTCTGCTCCGCCTCCACCTTGGCGATCTGCTCTTCGAGCTTCGCGATCTCCTTCTTGAGCGGCCCCTCGACCACGCTGCGACGCTGGCGCGCCTCGGCCTCCAGTCGCTTGCGGTCCTTCTCCGAAACGGGCCCGGAGGACACCTTCTCCCCTCCGCGTGACGCGCCAGCCGCCGCGGCCTCCGCCTCCAGTCGCTGCTGCTCCTGGTGGTACAGGTAGTCGTCCAGGTTGCCCGGGTGCGGGGTCAGCTTGCCCTCCGCCACCTCCCAGACGTGCGACGACAGCCCGTTGATGAAGCTGCGGTTGTGGCTGACGAACAGCAGCGTGCCGCCGTAGCCCTTGAGCGCTTCAATCAGCATCTCGGACGAGTCCAGGTCCAGGTGGTTGGTGGGCTCGTCCATCAAGAGGAAGTTGGAGGGGACCAGCAGCAGCTTGGCCAGCGCCACGCGTGCGCGCTCACCACCGCTGAGCACGCCGATGGGCTTGTCCACGTCGTCACCGCTGAAGAGGAACGCGCCCAGCACGCCGCGCACGTAGCTCTCCGGCTTGTCCGCCGCCAGGGGCCGCACCTCCTCGATGATGGTGTTCTGCCGGTCGAGCTTGTCCGCGTGGTGCTGCGCGTAATAGCCCACCACCACGTTGTGCCCGAGCGTCACCGTGCCCGTGTCCGGCGCCAGCTCCCCCGCCACCATCTTCAGGAGCGTCGTCTTGCCCGCGCCGTTGGCGCCCACCACGGCGATGCGCTGCCCGCGCTCCACCCGGCCCGTGAGGCCGTCGTACACCGTCTGCGCGCCGTACTTCTTGGTGATGCGCTCCAGCGTCACCACGTCCCGGCCGCTCCGATCCACCTCCGGGAAGCGGAAGCGCATCGTCGAGCGCTCCTCCAGGACGTGCACCTTCTCCAGCTTCTCCAGCATCTTCGCGCGGCTCTGCGCCTGCTTCGCCTTGGTGGCCTTGGCGCCGAAGCGGTCGATGAAGCCCTGCAGCTCCGCGCGCCGCGCCTCGACCTTCTCGGCGCGCGCCTTCAGGAGCTCCTTCTCCTCCGCGCGCAGGCGCTTGTAGTCGTCGTAGTTGCCCGCGTACTCGCGCACGCCCTCCAGCTCCAGCGACACCACCCGGTCGATCTGCCGGTTGAGGAAGTCGCGGTCGTGGGAGATGAGCACCAGCGCCTTGTTCGAGCGGCGCAAGAAGCCGTCGAACCAGGCCAGCGTGGGCACGTCCAGGTGGTTGGTGGGCTCGTCGAGCAGCAACAGGTCCGGGTCCTGGAGGAGCAGGCCCGCCAGCGCCGCGCGCATCCGCCAGCCGCCCGACAGCGCCGACGTGGGCTTGGCCAGGTCCAGGTCCCTGAAGCCCAGGCCCTTGAGGATGCGCTCGGCGTGGTGCTTCCCGAAGCGGTTCTCGAAGTCGTCCAGCTCCGCGTGCAGGTCGGCCAGGGACTGGGCCAGCTCGAGCTGCTCCTCCTCGTCGGTGGCCGCCGCGAGCGCCTCCTCGGTGTCCTTCAGGCGCACCTCCAGCGAGTCGCGCCCGGGGACGGTGCTCATCACCGCCTCCACCACCGTGCCCTCCGGCAGGCCGGCGATCTCCTGGGGCAGATACCCCCACCGCGCGCGGCGCCGGTACGTCAAGGTCCCCGAGTCCGGCTGGAGCACCCCCGCGAGAATCTTCATCAGGGTGCTCTTCCCCGTCCCGTTGGCCCCCACGAGGCCTACACGGTCCTTGGGGCCGAGGGTGAAGTTGTCGCTGTCGAAGAGGACCTTCTTCCCATAGGAGAGGCTGAGGTCCTGGGCGATGACGAGGCTCATGGCGGGCGGGGATGTAACAGCCTCCGGCGCCTCGGGAAATGGCGCAGATGCCTGCCCGGAGGCCCTGCGGCCCAACGCCCCCTTTCCGGACCCGCCCGGGGCCTGCCTATACTCCGGCCCCACATGGCTGCCCCCTGTCCCCATTGCGGAAGCACCGACGGCGTCGACCACCTCTGCGCAGGCCAGAGCCTCCAGCTCATCGGCCAGGTGCTCGATGGCCGCTACAAGATTGAGAGCGTGCTCGGCCAGGGCGGCATGGGCATGGTGTTCCGCGCCACCCAGACGTCGGTGCAGCGCCCCGTCGCCGTCAAGACGCTCAACCCGTCGCTCGCCGCCGCGCCCCAGTTCTTCGAGCGCTTCCGCCGCGAGGCGGAGATCGCCAGCCGCCTGCGCCACCCGAACGTCATCACCATCTTCGACTTCGGCCGCGCCCCCGACGGCACCTGCTACTACGTGATGGAGCTGCTCCAGGGCGAGAGCCTCAAGGAGGTCGTCAAGCGAGAGGGGCCCATGTCCCTGCGCCGCGCGACGAGCCTCCTGGAGCAGGCCACCCAGGGTCTCGCGCACGCGCACGCCGAGGGCTGCGTCCACCGCGACCTGAAGCCCCACAACATCATGGTGCAGGACCTGGGCGGGCGGGACTTCGTCAAGGTGCTGGACTTCGGTCTGGTCAAGGCGCTCGAGGCCGAGGAGGAGGAGCAGCTCACCTCCACCGGCCAGGTGCTGGGCACGCCCCAGTACATGCCGCCGGAGCAGGCCGGCGGTGAGTCCGTGGACCAGCGCTCGGACCTGTACTCGATGGCGGGCGTGCTCTACTTCTGCCTCACGGGCAGCTCGCCGTTCGGCGCGAACACCGTGCGCAAGGCGCTCACCGCGTCGCTCACGCAGCAGGTGCCCGCGGTCAACACCAAGCGCCAGGGCGCCCCCGTCCCGCCCGCGCTGGACGCGTTCTTCCGCAAGGCGCTCGCGCCCGAGAAGGACGACCGCTACCAGAACGCGCAGGAGTTCATCGACGCGATGATGGACTCGGTCGCGGACGCGACGCCCGAGCAGTTCGACGCGATGCCCAGCGGCGGCTCCTCCTCCGGCGTCAACGAGCGCGGCAGCGGCAGCCGGGCCAGCAGCCGCGCCGGACGTCCCTCCGCGGGCAGCGGCAGTGGCGTGCGGTCTCGCGCCGGCGGCGCACCGGGCCGGGGCTCCACGCCGTCCAACGTCGTCGTGGCCCGCAGCCAGGCGGGAGTGCCTGGAGGCAGCGGCTCATCTCCCAGCCGCGTCCGCCAGGGCCCGCCTCGCCCCGCGCCGGTCCAGGCCCCGCCTCCCGAGCCCCCCGCGCCGGAGGGCATGTCCACGGGCAAGAAGGCGGCTCTCGTGGTGGTGCCGCTGCTGCTGATCGGCATCGCCGCCGCGGTGGTCATCGGAGGCCAGGGCGGCTCCAAGACGCCCCCCACGCAGGTCGTCGAGGTCCCGAGAGATCGTCCCACGAGCCCTCCGCCGACGACGGCGAACACGCCGCCCACGCAGGCCGCGGCGCAGTCCATCCGGGTGAAGTTCAACTCGTCGCCGGCGGGCGCCGCCATCTTCGAGGGTGAGGAGCAGATCGGCACCACCCCCATCGAGCTGATGCTCCCGCGCGACAAGTCGCACCAGCTCACCTTCCGGCTGGCGAACCACAAGTCGGAGGAGCGCTCGCTCAACTTCAGCCGCGTCGCGGGAGACAGCCAGACGGTGGACGTGTCGCTGGAGCCCATCCGCGCCGCCACGCCGCCCAAGCCGCGCCCCACCCGGCCGACCAACTCCGGGCAGGAGATCAACGTCTTCGAGTGAGTCGTGGCCCGGGCTCCCCGTCACCTCACGGGGAGCCGCGCCGCACGACGGGGGCTTCAGACGAGCCGGCCCAGCTTCGGCAGCACCTCACCGCTCTTGCCCTGGACGAAGTGCTCGAAGCTGGAGGCGTTCTCCGACGCATCCAGGTTCACGAGCCACGTCTCTCCGCCCGCGGCCCGCACGTTGTCCACCATGCCCGCCGCGGGATACACGGCGCCGGACGTGCCGGCCGCGAGGAAGACGAGGCGCCCGCCCGAGCGCATCGCCTTCACCGCGAAGGACTCGATGCGGGTGAGGTCGTCGGGGTCCAACTGCTCCCCGAACCAGACGATGTGAGGCCGCAGCAGGGCTCCACACTCCTTGCAGCCGGGCACGGTGCCGGACGCGTACACGGTGGTATCCGGGAACGGGGGGCGCGTGCAGTCGGGGTTGCTGCAGCGGGAGGTGAAGAGGTTGCCGTGCATCTCCACCACGCGCTGGCTGCCGGCGCGGCGGTGCAGGCCGTCCACGTTCTGCGTGGCCAGGAGGAAGCGGTCTCCCAGGTGGCGCTCCCAGGCGACCAGGGCCTCGTGGCCCGGGTTCGGCGAGACGTCGGCTGCTCCAGCCCGGCGCTGTGAGTAGAAGCGCCACACCCGCATCGGGTCCTTGGCGAAGCCCCGCGGCGAGGCCACCTCCGTCACGGGCTGGTCCTCCCACAAGCCGTTCATTCCTCGGAAGGTGGGCACTCCGCTCTCGGCGGAGACGCCGGCGCCGGTGAGGACGAGCAGCCAGGTATTGGCATCAAGAAGGAGCGTTTCCATGGAGCCTCCTGCACGACATGGGATTCAGGTTATGAAGCGGGACGTTGACCGCCCCCGGGGCTGACTCGTGGGTGCGCAAGCCCTTGGCTCGAGGAGCCCATCATGGCGGAAATCACGCTGAACCTGACCGCGGTTCCCAAGGCGCAGGCGTACGAGGAGCTTCAGCAGCATGTGAAGGCCGCGCTCGCGGGTATCGACGACCCCATCGCCGGCATGGCGACGATGAGCTGCCTCATCCACCACGCCTTCGGCCACCTGTGGACGGGCTTCTACCGGGTGGTGACGCCGGGCAAGCTGCTGCGCGTGGGCCCCTACCAGGGCACGCTGGGGTGCCTGGAGATCAAGTTCGGCAAGGGCGTGTGTGGCACGGCCGCGGAGAAGGGCGAGACGCAGGTGGTGGCGGACGTGCACGCCTTCCCGGGGCACATCGCCTGTGACGCGCGCTCCGCGTCGGAGATCGTCGTGCCCGTGTACGGGAAGAACCGCGAGCTCATCGCCGTGCTGGACATCGACTCCGCGAGCAAGTCCACCTTCGACGAGGTGGACCGCCGCGAGCTCGAGACGATGATGCGCTGGTTCCAGGAGTAGACGACGCGGGCCCGGGCGCGCGGGCTCAGTCCCCGCGCGCGTAGGCCACGGCGAGCTGTCCGGCGAAGCGGGCGTTGTTGGCGAGCAGCGCGAGGTTGGCCTTGAGCGTCTTGCCTCCCGTGCGATTGCCCAGCTCGCGCAGCAGGAACGGCGTCACGTCCTTGCCACGGATGCCCTGACGCTCCGCCTCCGCCAGCGTGGAGGCGATCTGCAGCTCCACCTCGTGCTTGGGCAGCGCCGTCTCCTCCGGCGGCGGCACGGTGTAGAGCACCCCTCCCTGCCCCAGCGTCTCGAAGCGAGCGCGAGCGATGCGCGCGGCCGTCGCCACGTCCCCCACGCTGTGCTCCAGCTGGATGCCGGACTCGCGGCTGTGGAAGGACGGGAGCTCGCGCGTTCCCACGCCGATGACGGGCACACCCGCGGTCTCCAGCAGCTCCATCGTCTTGGGCAGGTCCAGCACGGACTTGGCGCCCGCGCACACCACGGCCACGGGGAAGCGCGCCAGCGCGGCGATGTCCTGCGAGATGTCCCAGTGCTCGGAGGCGCCCCGATGGACGCCGCCGATGCCGCCCGTGGAGAAGACGCGGATGCCGGCCGCGGCGGCCAGCTCGCACGTGGCGCTGACGGTGGTGCCGCCCGTGGCGCGCGTGGCCACGGCGATGGCCAGGTCACGAGAGCCGAGCTTCAGCAGCTTCTCCTTGCCCTCGGCGAGCCGACGCAGCTGCGCGTCCTGCAGGCCGATGCACACCTGACCATCGACCACGGCGGTCGCGGCGGGCACGGCGCCCGCGCGGCGGATGGCCTCTTCACAGGCGCGAGCGGCGGCGAGGTTGTCCGGATAGGGAAGCCCCTGAGCCACCACACTCGTCTCGAGCGCGACCACAGGCTGGCGCGAGTCGAGGGCGCGACGCACCTCGTCCGAAAAGCGTAGGTCCATGACGCGCGGTTAAGCCATGGCTGTCGTTGGGGCACAAGCCAGGCGCGCGCGGAAACGTCGGCTTGCACGCGGGAGTGCCGGGCCTTATTCCCTCGCGCGCCGTGTCCACGACTGTCGCCAGCGCTCCCGCCGCGCCGCCTCGCACCTTCTCCGCGAACGACGTGGCCATCCTGTGTGTCGTCGTTGTCTGGGGCACCAACTACACGGTGGTGAAGGAGGCGCTGGGAACGATTCCGCCGCTCGCCTTCATGGCGGTGCGCTTCGCCATCGCCTCGGTGGCCATGGCCGCGCTGCTGCTCGTGGTGGAGGGCTGGAAGCCGCTGAGCCGGCCGGTGTTCCTCAAGCTCGCGGCGCTGGGGCTGGTGGGAAACACGCTGTACCAGCTGTGCTTCATCCTGGGCCTGGCGAACACCACGGCGGCGAACAGCGGGCTGCTGACGGCGGTGACGCCGGTGCTGGTGGCGGCGTTGGGCGCGGTGCTGGGCGTGGAGCGTCCAGGCCGTCCGCTGGTGATGGGCATGTCGCTGGCGGTGGTGGGGATGGTGCTGGTGGTCGCCGCGCGAGGCCCGTCGCTGGGAACGGGGACGCGACTGGGCGACGGACTCATCCTGGGGGCGTGCGCGTGCTGGGCGCTCTACACGGTGGGCATCCGCTCGGTGGGCAACGAGGTGTCGGCGCTGCGCATCACCGCCATCACCATGCTGACGGGGGCGCCGGGCGTGGTGCTCGCGGGAGTGCCGGAGGTGCTCGCGCTGGACGTCGGGAGCATCGGCTTCGGGGCGTGGGCCGGCGTGGTGTACTCGGCGCTGGTGCCGCTGGTGCTCAGCTACTTCATCTGGGGCCGTACCGTGCAGCAGGTCGGCAGCGCCCGCGCGTCGCTCTACAACACGGGCGTGCCCGTGGTGGCGGCGCTCACGGCGTGGGGCGTGCGCGGCGAGCGGCCCACGTGGCTCCAGGCCCTGGGCGCGGTGCTCATCCTCGGGGGCGTGCTGCTCAGCCGCAGGAAGTGAGCGGACGACCATCACGCCCCTCGACGCATCTCCCGTTCCCTCGGCGCGACCGAGAGGGTTCCGAGGCAGCAAGGGCGCCTGCTGGAGTGAGCCGCGGAGCCTCGGCCCCAGCCACATCGCGATACCCGTGAGTCGTTGAGCGCCCCTCCACCTCGAGGCAGCACCGCGTCCGTCCTCGGCTCGCGGCCCGCTTGAGGCCCTTCGCCTTGGTTCGCGTCGAGGATTGACAGCGCGGGGCCGGAAACCAAGCCGCGCCGGCCGTCAGCGCCCGTCCTCGCCTCGCCGTCCGCGCTCCACCGACAGGCCGTACTCCTCGATCTTCTTGTCCAGCGTGGGCCGGCTGATGCCGAGCAGCGCCGCGGCCTTCACCTTCTTGCCGCCCGCCTCACGCAGCGCCTCCGCGATGGCGTCGCGCTCGAGCCTCCCGACACGGGCCTGGAGCGTCTGCGCATCACTCGCCGCCGCGCCCTGCTGCACCTCGGGCGGCAGGTGCAGCGCGCCCACGCGAGCACCGGCGTACAGCAACCCCAGCCGCTCGCCCACGAGCTCCAGCTCCCGCACGTTGTGGGGCCAGGGGTAGTCCGTCAGCAGCCGGCGGGCATCGGGCCCCAGCGTCGGCGGCTCACGGCGCACCCGACGCGAGGCCCGCGCGAGGAACCCCTCGAGCAGCGCCATCACATCCGCGCGCCGCTCCCGCAGCGCCGGCACCTCCAGCTCGAAGCCCATCAGCGCCCGGGCCAGGGCCGCGTCCACCTCGCCCTTGGAGCCCAGCGCCGCCACCGGCGCCAACGACGTGACGAGCAGCCGCACGTCCACGGGCTCCTCGCCGCCCTGCCGCGCGGGGGCCGTCCTCCGGGCCAGCAGCCGCACCAGTCGCTCCGCCGTGGCGCGAGGCAGCGCCTCGACGTGCTGGAGCAGCAGCGAGCCCCGGTCCGCGCGCAGCAACGCGGACGCCACCGGAGGCTGTCCCGGCGCGCTGGCGCGGCCGAACAGGGCTTCCTCCACGGCGGCCTGTGGCAGACGACAGTCCACCGTCACCAGGGGCTCCAGCGCGCGCGGAGAGCGGGCATGGATGACTTGAGCCAGCAGCGTCTTGCCCGTGCCCGGCTCGCCATGCAGCACCACTGGCGCTGCGCTGTTGGCGGCCCGTCGCGCCGCATCCGCGAGCGCGCGCAGCGGCCTGGACGTGCCAAGCAGCAAGGGCACCGGCGCCTCCGCCTCCACCCGCGAGCGCACCGCCGTATACGCCTCGCCCCCCAACCGCCCCAGCGCGGCGAGCAGCTGTCCCTCTCCACCGGTGAACGACGAGTCCGCCCGCGTCGCATAGAGCACGCCGAACGGCATGCCCCCCGAGGCCACCAGCGGCGCGCACATCTCCGTCTCCGCCTGCACCAGCTCCTTGCGGTCCAGCGCCACCTGCGCGAGCGAGCGGGGCACCGCCACCGCGTCCGCGCCCGACACCGCCGCGGTGAGCAGGCCCGTGTTGCTCCCGAGCAGCGCCGCCGCCCGGTCCGCGCTGAGCGCGCGCGCCGTCTCGTCCGCCAGCCTGCGCAGCACCATGGCCTCGCTGGTGGCGCCCAGGAGCGCGGTGCCCGCCGAGTACAGCGCCGCCGCCGCGCCGACGTGAGGCAGCACCTCCTCGATGGGCACATGCCCTGGTGACGTCGGCCCGCCCTCCACCAGCGTCACCGGCGCCGGCTCGAAGACGGCCATCGTGGAGCCCACGCGGACGCGGTCTCCCGGCTGCAGCACCACCTGCCCGCTGATGCGAGCGCCGTTGACGAGTGTCCCGTTGCGCGAGTCCAGGTCCGTCAGCCGGACCTGCCCCTCGTGCACGGTGAGCTGGGCATGCTTGCGCGACACCTGGTCATCCCGCAGGGGGATTTCACAGGACGGGCTGCGGCCGATGGCCATGTCCGAGAGCACCTCGTAATGGCGCCCCGCGGACGGGCCGGTGAGCAGCAGGAGTGCGGGCATGCGGCGCGCGAGCCTAGCGCCCTGGACGACGCGGGCAAGCGGAGCCGCGTCGCACTACATCGGTCGTTCCGCGTTGAGCAGGGCCCGGATCTCGGACTCGTCCAGGGCCCGGCCCTCGCGGCTGAGCGCCAGCGCGTTGACCTGGGTCTCTTCGACCTCCACGTGGGCGCCCTTGCGCCACTCCGTGGTGTGCACCGCGCCATCCACCAGCTTGCCCACGAGGCTGCCGTCGTCCCGGGCCATCAGCTCCAGCCACAGGTTCTCCACCACCTTGTTCCCATCCGGGTGGGTATCGAACGGCGCCCGCACGAGGAAGGTGAGCGGCTCCATCAGCCCCCGGCGCTGGAAGCGCGCCAGGAACGCCGGCAGCAGCGCCTGGGCCTCGCGGCGCATGGACTCCGTCTGCTCCTCCGGCTCCTGCGAGAAGCGCTCCCGGTAGGGTGCCAACAGCTGGGACGTGTTGTGCCGCCCCAGGGGTGACACCACCGTGAGGAACAGCCCCTCATGCCCCTCGAAGGTCTCCAGCGGCACGCCGAGCAGGTTCGCCCGGGCCTCCTCCGACGGCACCACCATGAAAGCCTGGCCCTCGCTGGTGCCCACCTGCGAGCGCAAGGCCGGCCCCTGCCCGAAGGCCAGGTCCGTGCACAGCTCGTGCAGGAAGCTCTCCGCCGGCAGCAGGTCCTGCTCCGCCAGGTGGAAGATCTCCAAATCCCTCGCCCCGAACTTCTCCATCCCGTGCGAGTGCACCCACAGGGGCGTGTCGCCCTCGGTCACCTCCACCGCGTGCAGGTGCACGTGGTCCCGGATGTCGAAGTCCAGCTCGGTGATCTCCACCACGTCCTCGGGCTCGTGCAGCTTGTAGGCCGCCAGGTCCACCAGGACGCCGGGCACGTGCTCCAGCAGCGTGCGCACCGCCCAGAGCGCCTCGAACACCGGCAGCGTGGGCTGCGCCCCACCGGGCTCCAGGGACAGGTGGTAGTACGCGCGCGCCTTGCCCAGCCTGGCGAAGGCCTCCGGACTGCCGCTGTAGGCCGCCTTGTTGAACTTCGGCAGCTCCTGGGGGCCCACGGTCAGCCGGACCCGCACCTCCGAGCTGTCCGCCCGGAGCACGAACCCCTGCGCATCCTCGTCCGGGGTGAACTCCACCTCATCGGTCGCGAACGAGGCCCGCAGGGCATCCAACGGCACGGGCCCTTCCTGCTCGGTCGCCAGGAGGTAGACCTCCATCACAGGTGCTTCTCGATTTGCTGAAAGAGGTCCACGCGGTCCACCAGGTTGGTCAGGTAGTCGAGCTTGTCGGTGGCCAGCACCAGCACTGGAGACAACCGGTAGGCACCGAACCATTCCTCATACAGGGCATTGAGGCGCTGGAGGTAGCGGGTGGGGATGTCCTTCTCCATGGACCTGCCGCGCAGGCGGATGCGCGCCTTGAGCGTCGGGACCGGGCAGCGCAGGTAGATCATCAAGTCGGGGGGCCGCAGCGACTCGGAGATGGTCTCGTACAGCTCGCAGTACGTCTTCCAGTCCCGCTTGTCGATGAGCCGCTGGCGGTGGAGGTTCTTCGCGAAGATCTCCGCGTCCTCGTAGAGGGTGCGGTCCTGCAACACGGTACCGGAGGTGCGCTCCAACTCCCGGTGGAGGCGGAACTTGTGCGTGAGGAAGAAGAGCTGTGAGCGGAACGCCCACGTCTTCATGTCCTTGTAGAAGTCCGCGAGATAGGGGTTCTGGTCATTGGGCTCGAAGGACGGAGTCAACCCGTACTTCCGGCACAAGAAGGACGTGAGCTCCGTCTTCCCGGCGCCGATGTTGCCCGCGATGGCGATGAACTTTTTCCTGGCCAAGCCACCCCTGCTTGTAACCCCGGCGAGCGGAGCACACCAGCAACAAGGTACGGAAGGCTCGTGGTAGAAGAAGTGCATGCCCCCGCCCTCACCGTCCCGCCACGTCCCGGGAGCCGCCACCACCCAGGGTGCGGCCGCCCGTCTGGACGTTCGGGACAGGACATCTCGCGGCGGGACTGCCCTCGGGTCCAGGCCTCTGCCTGGGCGTCGAGCCGGCCCCGAGGAGGGGGCCGAGGGATGCGCAAGCTTTTCTGCATGTTGACCGCTGGAGTCTGGACGCTCGTCTGCTTTCCCCTGACCCTCGTCGCGATGCTCGTCACGCTGCGCTCCTCGAGCGCGCTGTGGGTCGTCCGCGAGCTGTGGTCCCCGGTGCTCCTGTGGGCCGGTGGCGCGAGGCTGGAGGTCTCCGGCCAGGAGAACGTGGACCCCAAGCGCCCCACCATCTACGTGGGCAACCACCAGTCCACCATCGACATCCCGGCCCACTTCATGGCGGTGCCGGTGCCCTTCCGCTTCGTGGCCAAGGATCAGCTCAAGTGGGTGCCGCTCATCGGCTGGTACCTGGCGCTGGGCGGCCACGTCTTCATCAACCGCTCCAACCGCGCCAAGGCCATCAGCTCCCTGGAGGCGGCCGCGGCGAAGATTCGCGGGGGCACCAGCATCTTCCTGTACCCGGAGGGCACCCGCTCCTCGGATGGCCGCGTGCTGCCCTTCAAGAAGGGCCCCTTCGCGCTCGCGCTCAAGGCCCGCGTCCCCATCTGCCCCGTCACCATCGAGGGCTCCGGGGACCTCATGCCCAAGGACAGCTGGAACATCACCCCCGGCCCCATCCGCGTGAGGGTGGGCAAGCCCATCGACACCACGGGCTTCGCGGAGAATGATCGCGAGGGCCTGGCCCGGGCCGTGCGCGAGGCCATCATCGCGGACAACCTGGCGATGGGCGGCAAGGGCGGCGACCGCGAGGACGCCATCGCCTCCGCCGGCCACGAGGGCGTCGGCTCCGCCCACGCCTCCCTCATTCCCTGAGACACGCTCCGTGACGATGACTCCCGCCTTCCGCTTCCGCCCCTGGGCTCGCGCCGCCGTGCTGGGTCTGGGACTCCTCGCCGCTGGCTGCGGCCACACCTCCGCCACGAAGACGGGCGCCGAGGCCCCCACCGACGAGCGCTCCCGCGCGCGGGCCTACCTGGAGGAGAACCAGCCCCAGAAGGCCCTCGGGATTCTCGCGGACCTGCATGCCCGCTCCCCCGAGGACCTGGATGTCGCGCGCACGTTGACGGAAGCCCAGGTGAAGGCGGGCCGCGCGGACGCGTGGATCCAGGAGCTGCAGGGGCGCATCGCCACGGGTGAGCGCGCCGTGGACCAGTACATGCTGGGCCTGGCCCTGTTCTCCCGCGCGAGGGACGCCGGCGCCCCCGCCGTGGCCGCCTTCGAGCGCGCCATCGCCCTCGCCCCGGACACGGCCGAGTACCACTACCGCCTGGGCGTCGCCCGCCTCGAGTCCGAGCAGTACCCCGCCGCCGTGGAGCCGCTGCGCCGCGCGGCCCTGCTCGCGCCGGAGCGCACCGCGTGGCGCCTGCCGCTGGCCAAGGCGCTGCATCGCACCGGGGACTCCCCGGGCGCGGTGGAGGCGCTCGGCGTCGTGGTGCGAGGCCGCCCCTCGGCCGCGGACGTGGCCACGGCGCGCGCGCTGATGGAGCAGATCAGCGACCCCTTCGGAGGCATCCCCAAGGCCGCCGAGGCCAAGCTGGAAGAGGGCCTGCGCTACCTCAACGACCTGGACGCCCCGCAGCACGCCATCCTCGCCTTCGAGGAGGTGCTGCACGACTACCCGGACCTGGCGGTGCTCCACTCGCTGCTGGGCCTGGCCTATCAGCGCCTGGACGACGCGGGCCGCGCGGTGGACGAGTTCAAGCAGGCCATCGAGCGCGCCCCGCGCGACGGGAAGAACCACCTGTACCTGGGCGAGCTCTACGCGGCCCGCCAGCGCCCCGACGCGGCGCGCGGCTCGTTCGAGAAGGCCGTCGCGCTGCACCCTCTCCTGGACGCGGCGTGGTTCCGCCTGGGAGACCTGCACCTGGAGCGGCGGGATTTGCCCGCGGCGCGCGAGGCGTTCACCGTCGCGGTGTCGCTCACGCCCGACTCCCTCCCCGCGCGCGGCAAGCTCGCCCTCGTGTACCAGCTCGAGGGGGACTACCCCGCCGCCGAGCGCGAGCTGCGCCACGTGGTCGAAAAGGACCCGGAGAACGTCGAGTTCACGCTGCGATTGGGGCTGCTCTTCACCGAGCAGACGCTGAAGTCCACGCGCCCGCAGGTGCGCAAGGCGGCGGCCGAGGAGGCGGAGCGCTGGCTCTCCAAGGTGCTGGAAGCGCAGCCGGAGAACGCAATGGCTTCGCGCGCGCTGCAAAGCCTCAAGGGCCAGTAGCCACCGACGGGCCCGGCCCTCTACACTTCGAGTTCCGATGAGCGAAGGTCGCAAGTCTCCGAGCACGGCCGCCCCCACGGGCTCCCAGCCGCGCACTCCGACGAATCCGGGCATGCCGCGCACGCCGACGAGCCCCGGCATGCGTGTGATGTCCGCCGCGCGCACCGCGCCGCTGGAGAAGTCGAAGCAGGATGGGCCGTTGGGCAAGCGGCTCGCGGGCGAGGCCTCCAATCAGGCCCTCAACGCGCTCTCCGTCCTCAAGGAGTTCGCGGCGGACTTCAGCAACCGCGACAGGTTCTTCAAGTACAAGGCCTCCATCGTCGCCGGGTGGCTGGTGATGACGGCGGCGAGCTTCGCCATCGCCTGCCCTGGCAGCTCCGTGCAGACGGGTGACATGGACGCGCGCCTGGTGCTCAGCGACAAGCTGGACCGCCCGTCCATCACCATCTGGAACGAGAGCAAGGAGGAGTGGAAGGACGTCACCCTCATCGTCAACGGCCAGTACCGCGCGGCGGTGGCGTCCGTGGGCGCGGGGGAGTTCATGACAATCACCCCCAAGCAGCTCATGGGCACCAGCGGCGCGGCCCCCGCGGACCTGCGCTTCGAGACGCTGGAGATGCGCAGCCACGACGACAGCGCGAACCTCACCGAGGACCTGCGCAACGAGTGGAAGCGCCTGCTGAGCCCCAAGAAGTAGCCCCGCAAAAGCGAAGGGCGCCCTCCCCAGCGGGAAGAGCGCCCTCGCGTTGCCACCGGCCCCTCCTCGCGAAGGGGCGCGGCTGGCGGCCGTTACTCGGCCTTGGTCTCCTCGGTGGACGCAGGAGCCTCGGCGGCGGGCGCGGCCTTCTTCTCGGGCCGATCCACCAGCTCCAGCAGGGCCATCTCCGCGGCGTCACCCCGGCGGAAGCCGAGACGAACGATGCGGGTGTAGCCGCCGGGGCGGTTGGCGTAACGGTCCTTGTACTCGCTGAAGACCTTCTTCAGCACGTCACGGTCCTTCACGGTCCGGGCCGCCAGGCGCACGTTGGAGAGCCCACCACGCTTGCCCAGCGTGATGATGCGCTCCGCCAGCTTCCGGGCCTCCTTGGCCTTGGGAAGCGTGGTGCGGATGGCCTGGTGCTCGAGCAGCGAGGTGACCATGTTGTTCAGCATCGCGAGCCGGTGGCTCGTGGTGCGGTGCAGCTTCCTCTGTCCTACCCTGTGACGCATCGTCGTGCTCCGGGCCCCCGTGGGGACCCACCACTCCGGCCGTATCAGGTACCGGGTGGGAAGGGTGGACCCGACACGAGGCCCACCACTGCTCGTCGAACCCGGAGGACTTCACCGGGCTCCTTCCCGCCGCGCGCCGCCTGCCGCCATGTCGCGGGCGCGCGGGGAAAGTACCACGTACCGCGAAAGACCTAGGCCTTGGGCGCCGCGGGAGCCGGGGCCTGCTTCGGCGGCCAGTTCTCCAGCTTCATGCCCAGCGACAGGCCCATCTCCGCCAGGATCTCCTTGATCTCCTTGAGCGACTTGCGGCCGAAGTTCTTCGTCTTGAGCATCTCGGCCTCGGTGCGCTGCACCAGGTCGCCGATGGTCTTGATGTTCGCCTGCTGCAGGCAGTTGGCCGAGCGAACCGACAGCTCCAGCTCGTCCACCGAGCGGAACAGGTTCTCGTTGAGCTTCGCCTCCTCCTTCGGCGCCTCGGCGATGACCGGCTCCTCGGTCTCGTCGAAGTTCACGAAGACGGTCAGCTGCTCCTTGATGATCTTCGCCGCGTACGCCACCGCGTCCTGCGGCGACACCGAGCCGTCCGTCCAGACCTCGAGCGACAGCTTGTCGAAGTCGGTGACCTGACCGACGCGGGCGTTGGTGACCTGGTAGTTCACCTTGCGCGTGGGCGAGAACAGCGAGTCGATGGGGATGGTGCCGATGGGCGAGCCCGCCACCTTGTTCGAGTTGGCCGGCACGTAGCCACGGCCCCGGCGGCACGTCAGCTCCATGCGGAGCTTGCCACCCTCGGAGATGGTGCAGATGTGGTGGCCCGGGTTGAGGATCTCCACGTCGGCGTCGGCGATGATGTCACCCGCCTTGACCTCCTTGGGGCCCTCCGCCTCGATGCGCAGCGTCTTCGTCTCGTTCGTGTGCATCCGAAGGAGGACTTCCTTCAGGTTCAGCACGACGTCCGTGACGTCCTCCGACACCTCGGGGATGGTGGTGAACTCGTGGTCCACGCCCTCGATCTTCACGGACGTGATCGCCGCGCCCTGCAGCGACGACAGGAGCACCCGGCGCAGCGAGTTGCCCAGCGTCGTGCCAAAGCCGCGCTCGAGCGGCTCCGCGACGAACTTGCCGTAGGTGGGCGTCAGGCTGTCCTGGTCCACTTCCATCCGGCGCGGCTTGATGAGGTCACGCCAGTTCTTCGCAACGAACGTATCTGCCATGGTGTACGGCTCCTGAAGACGTGCGCCACCACCGACTTACCCACCAGCACGGCGGGAGGATGGACACGTAGGGGACTGCGATAAAGCACGACGCCCCGGCCTCGTCGGCCAGGGCGCTGGGTTCCACTTCCAGGCGCCAGATTGCGCCTGGCGTGGACGATTACTTCGAGTACAGCTCGACGATGAGCTGCTCCTGGATGGGCATGGTCAGGTCCTCGCGGTTGGGGACCGTGCGAACCGTGCCCTTGAACGCCTTCTTGTCCAGGTCGATCCACTGCGGAACGCCACGGCGGTCCACCGTCTCCAGCGCCTCGGAGATGCGGAGCACCTTGCGGCTCTTCTCCACCACCTCGACGGCCGTGCCCGGCTTGATGGAGAACGAGGGGATGTTGACCTTGCGGCCGTTCACCTGGAAGTGGCCGTGACGCACCAGCTGACGCGCCTCGTTGCGCGTGTCCGCGAAGCCCATGCGGAACACCACGTTGTCCAGGCGGAGCTCCAGCTGCTGCAGGAGGTTCTCACCCGTCTTGCCCTTGGCGGCGGACGCGCGGTGGTAGTAGCCGCGGAACTGGTTCTCCAGCAGGCCGTACATGCGCTTGACCTTCTGCTTCTCGCGCAGCTGCACGCCGTAACCAGAGAACTTCACGCGGCCCTGGCCGTGCTGGCCGGGGGGATACGGGCGGCGCTCGATGGCACACTTGTCCGTGTAGCAGCGGTCGCCCTTCAGGTACATCTTGAGGTTTTCGCGCCGGCAGATACGGCAAGCGCTCGCGGTATAACGGGCCATGGTCTTGTCCTTGGAGATGATCTGGAGCCGCCCCGGCGCGCGTGAGCACGCGGGGCGACCCGGACGAAGGGTTTAGACGCGACGACGCTTGGGCTGACGGCACCCGTTGTGCGGGATGGGCGTCACGTCGCGGATGAGGTTGATCTTCAGGCCAGCGGCGGCCAGCGCGCGCAGCGCCGACTCACGACCCGCGCCCGGCCCCTTCACGAACACGGACACGTTCTTCAGACCGTGCTCCATCGCCTTCGCGGCGGCGTCGCCGGCGGCCACCTGGGCGGCGAACGGGGTGGACTTGCGGCTTCCCTTGAAGCCACGCGCCCCGGCCGAGGACCAGGAGATCACGTTCCCGGACACGTCCGTGATCGTGATGATGGTGTTGTTGAACGTGGACTGGATGTGGACCACGCCGTTGAGGATGCTCTTCTTGCCCTTGCGCTTGGACTTCTTCGCGGCCGGGGCCTCGCCCTCGGCACCCGTGGGCGCCGCAGCCGAAGTATTGGTCTCGTCAGCCATGTGAGTTGCTGCTCCTGAGAGGTGATCGACGCCAGCGCCTCATGGCGCCGGCGCTGCGGTTTACCGAGCCGGAGCCGCCGGCTTCGCCCGGACGATGCCACGCTTCGGACCCTTGCGGGTGCGCGCGTTGGTGTGGGTGCGCTGGCCGCGGACGGGCAGACCCTTGCGGTGACGCAGGCCCCGGTAGCAGCCCAGGTCCATCAGGCGCTTGATGTTCATCGTCACTTCACGCCGGAGGTCACCCTCGACCTTGTAGCTGGCCTCGATGATCTCGCGGATCTTTCGAGCCTGGTCCTCGGTGAGGTCCTTGGTCCGGGTGGTGGGGTCGATACCCGCCGCCGCGATGATGTCTTGCGCGGACTTGTTGCCGATCCCGTAGATGTACTGGAGCGAGATCACGGCGCGCTTGTTGGGCGGCAGGTCGATGCCGGCGATACGAGCCATCTTCGGTCTTCCTTCTGGAGTGGAGTTGGTCTGAAGCCAACAGCCTTGCGGCTATCGGCCCTGGCGCTGCTTGTGCCGGGGGTTGGAGGCGCAAATCACGCGCACGATACCCTTGCGGCGGACAACCTTGCACTTGTCGCAGATCTTCTTGACGGACGCCCGAACCTTCATGGAGCGAACTTCCTTCCTTCGAACAGAGAAAAGCCAGCGGGCCACCCACCCCTACATCGGCGGGCCGCCCTTTTCGTTACTTCGCCCGGTACGTGATCCGTCCACGCGTCAGGTCGTACGGAGACAGCTCGACCTTCACCTTGTCACCGGGAAGGATTCGGATGAAGTGCATCCTCATCTTGCCCGAGATGTGCGCGAGCACCCTGTGGCCGTTGTCCAGCTCCACACGGAACATCGCGTTGGGGAGGGGCTCCATCACCGTCCCCTCAACTTCGATGGAATCATCCTTCGGCAAGCGTCAAACCTCTTCCCGGACCACGAACCTCTTGGAAGCGCGGCGGAGTAGCACTTTGGTCCGCAAGTGGCAAGCGTCCCGCGCAGCAAAACTCGGATTCCTACCAACCCACCGTAACAAGGACCTATTTCACCTGCAGTCCCGGCCGTCCTCAACGCCCTCGGGTGAGCACCTCGGGCCCCCCATCCGTGATGAGGATGGTGTGCTCGAAGTGGGCGGACAACTTCCGGTCCGCCGTCACCGCCGTCCAGTCGTCTTCCAGGATCTCGATGTCCGAGGTCCCGGCGTTCACCATCGGCTCCACCGCGAGCACCATGCCCGCGCGCAGCTTCATCCCCGCCCCTGCCTGCCCGTAGTTGGGCACGTGTGGGTGCTCGTGGAGCTTGCGGCCAATCCCGTGGCCCGTGAAATCCCGGACCACGGAGAACCCCCGCGCCTCCACGTGCCGCTGGACGGCATGGCCAATGTCCCCCAGCCGGTTGCCCGGCTTCATGGCCTGGATGGCCTTCTGGAGCGATTCCCGGGTCGTCTCCACCAGGGACCGCGCCTCCGGGGACACCTTCCCCACCGGCACCGTCCGCGCCGAGTCCCCGAACCACCCCCGGTACGACACCCCGAAGTCGAGCTTCATCAGGTCGCCTTCGACCAGCTTCCGCTTCCGGCTGGGGATGCCGTGCACCACCTCGTCATTGATGGAGGCGCAGAGCACACACGGGAAGCCGAGGTAGCCCTTGAAGGCCGGCCTGGCGCCCCGCTCCGCGGTCATCTTCTCCGCGAGCGCGTCCAGCTCCCAGGTGGTGATGCCCGGCGCCACGGCCTGCTCGAGCGCATCCAGGACGTCGGCCACGATGCGGCCGGCCTCGCGCATGAGCGCGATCTCCTCCCGGGATTTGATCTCCACCTGGCTCATCGGAGTCCCGCGCCAACCTCACCTGCACGGGACACGGGTGGCCAGCGACTCGAGGCACCGCAAGCCCCCGAGCTCCGCTCGCCAGCCCGTCCGTCCATCAGGCCTTGCTCCGACCCGCGGCGGCCTTGATCTCCTCGTAGATGCCCTCCGGAGAGCCCACGCCGTCCACGCTCTTGAGCACGCCCTTCTTCTCGTAGAAGTTCTTCAGGGGCTTGGTCTCGGCGTCGTACTTCTGGAGGCGCTTCTCGATGACCTCCGGCATGTCGTCCGGCCGCTGCACCAGGCCCTCGCCACACTTGTCGCAGAAGCCCGTGCGCTTCGGCGGGCTCGTCTCCACGTGGTAGACGCTGCCGTCCTTCGGACACACGCGCCGTCCCGAGCCACGCTTCACCAGCGTCTCGTGCGGCACCTCGAGCGACACGACGGCGTCGAGCTTCTTGCCCAGCCGCTCCAGCATCCTGTCCAGCGCGTCCGCCTGGCCCGGAGTGCGAGGGAAACCGTCCAGGACGAAGCCCTGAGCGACATCCGCCTCCTTCAGGCGCTCCTCGACGATTCCAATCACGACCTCGTCCGGCACGTACTGGCCCGCCGCCATCAGCGGCCCCGCGACCTTCCCCAGCTCCGTCTTCTCCGCCACAGCCTTGCGGAGGATGTCACCGGTGGAGATCTGCGGGATGTGGAAGTCGGCGAAGAGCTTCTTCGCCTGGGTACCCTTCCCCGCGTTCGGCGGTCCCAACAGGATCAGGTTCATGTGCTCCTCTCAGCTCCCAAGGAAGGCACGGAAGTCGTCAGCCACGAAACTTTCACGCGCCCCCCATGTGCACCACCGAATAACTCGAATGACTGCGCCCCGGAACGACGAGGCGCCCCTCCCCACGACGAGGAGAGGCGCCCGTGACGTTGTCGCCGTGACTCAGGCCGCCACGCGCACCCGGCCGCGGATTCGGGGACCGCGCGGACCCGCGAAGCCCTCGTAGTTGCGGCTGATGAGGTGACCCTCGATCTGCTGCACCGTGTCCAGGGCCACGCCCACGACGATCAACAGCGCCGTGCCGCCGAACGTGAAGCGCACGTTGAGCAGACCGCTGATGACCGACGGAATCACGCAGATGACCGCCAGGTAGATGGCGCCGCCGAACGTGAGCCGGTTCAGCACCCGCTCGATGAACTCCGCCGTCTGCCGGCCCGGGCGGATGCCCGGGATGTAGCCGCCCTGCTTCTTGATGTTGTCCGCCACGTCATCCGGACGGAAGGTCAGCGCCGTGTAGAAGTAGGCGAAGAAGATGACCATCAGCACGAAGAGCCCGTTGTAGATCCACAGGTTGCCTTCGATGGCCCGCTGCACGTCCTGGAGGAACGGGAACCACGTGCCCAGCGTCGCCGGGAACGACAGCACCGCGCCCGCGAAGATGGGCGGGATGACGCCGGCCGTGTTGACCTTCATCGGGAAGTACGTGGCCTGGCCCGCGAACATCCGCCGCCCCGCCATGCGCTTGGCGTACTGGATGGGGATGCGGCGCATGCCGCGCTCCACGTAGACCACCACCGCGATGATGAGGAGCATGAACACCAGCAGCGCCAGGACCTCGGCGACCGCGATGACCTCCTGCCGCGTCAGGTCCAGCAGCGTGCTGGCGCCGGGGAGCACACCCGCCACGATGCCCGCGAAGATGATGAGCGAGATGCCGTTGCCGATGCCGCGCTCGGTGATGCGCTCACCCAGCCACATGATGAAGGCCGTGCCCGCCGTCAGGCTGACCACCGTCATGAAGGTGAACCAGACGCTGTCGTCCGGCACCACCACCTGGTTGAAGCCGCTCTGCCCCGCGTCCGAGCGCCCCAGCGACGCCAGCCAGCGGGAGATGCCGATGCCCTGGATGACGGAGAGGACGATGGTGCCGTAGCGCGTGTACTGGTTGATCTTCTGCCGGCCCGCCGCCCCCTCCTTCTGCAGGCGCTCCAGGCTGGGGATGACCACCGCCAGGAGCTGCATGATGATGGAGGCGCTGACGTAGGGCATGATGCCCAATCCGAAGATGGACATCTGTTCCAGCGCGCCGCCGGAGAAGAGGTTGAACAGCGAGACCAGACCGCCCGATTGCTTCTGGGCGTCCATGAAGGCGTTCATCGCGGCCCGGTCCACGCCGGGCGTGTTGATGAAGATGCCGATGCGGTAGACGGCCAGCAGGGCTAGCGTGTACGCGAGCCGGCTGCGCAGCTCCGCGATGCGGAAGACGTTGGCGAAGGCATTGAGAGCCACGGGGTAGCCATCCTCTTCGTGAGGGTTCTGCCAGGACGACAAAACGCCCCTGTTCCACGGATGGGAAAGGGGCGCAGAAGCCTACACAAGCGAAATGACGCGCACCACCGACAAGTGATGCGCGTCGGACATGCTCAGGCCTTCGGCTGCCGAGGGGCCTTGACGCCCTTGCCAGCGTGCGCCTTGGCGGCCGCCTCGGGCTTGTGGGCCATCAGGGGAAGGACGTCCACCGCGCCACCCGCCTTCTCGACCGCCGACTTGGCGGTCTCGGAGGCCTTGTGCACCCGGATGGTCACCTTCTTCGTCAGCGCGCCCCGACCCAGCAGCTTCACGCCGTCGTAGCGGCCCTTCACCAGACCCGCCTTCTTCAGCGAGGCCTCATCCACCGTGGAACCGGCGTCGAAGTGGGTGTCCACATCCGACAGGTTCACCACCGCGTACACCGTGCGGTTGGGGGAGTTGAAGCCGAACTTCGGCAGGCGGCGCTGCAGGGGGCTCTGGCCACCCTCGAAGCCTTCGAACCGCATGTTACCGGTGCGGGCCTTCTGGCCCTTGCCACCGCGGCCGGCCGTCTTGCCCAGGCCGGAACCCTGACCGCGGCCCACGCGCTTCTTGCGGTGCCACGAGCGCGAGGGGCGCTTCAAACCGTGCAGAGTGCTCATTGTCTTAGGTCCTCTCGTGCTCAGGCCTTGGCCTGGTAGGCGCGCGCGCGGTCCCGCAGGGCGATCTTGCGCGGCTTGCGGCGCTTGGGCGCCGGCGCCTCGGTGGACACCGTCTCCGAGGAGACCAGGTGCTTCACCTTGAACACCATCCCGCGGATGGCCGGCGTGTCCTTCAGCAGGCGCTCATCACCGAACTTCTTCAGACCCAGGCCACGGATGGTGGCCAGCATGTCCTCGGAAGCGCCCGCGTAGCTCTTCGTCAGCTTCACCTTGAGCGCCATGACTAGCCCCTCTGCTCCCCGGCGAGCTTCGCCGACTCGACGTCCTTGCCGCGGAGGCGCGACACCTGCGCCGCGCTGCGCAGCAGCTTCAGACCCGCGACCGTGGCCTTCAGCACGTTGTGCGGATTCCGCGAACCCTGGCTCTTCGTCAGGATGTTGCGGATGCCCGCCGCCTCCAGCACCGCGCGCACCGCGCCACCCGCGATGACGCCCGTACCTTCGCTGGCCGGCTTCAGCAGCACCCAGCCGGCGCCGAAGTGCCCGAGCACCTCGTGCGGAATCGTGTGACCCATCAGCGGAACGCGGAACAGGTTCTTCTTCGCGTTCTCGCCACCCTTGCGGATGGCCTCGGGAACCTCGTTGGCCTTGCCCAGGCCGACGCCCACGTGTCCGGCGCCGTCACCCACCACCACGAGGGCGGCGAACGAGAACCGCCGGCCGCCCTTCACCACCTTGGCGACGCGGTTGATGTTCACCACGCGGTCGGTGAGGTCCAGATCGTTCGGATTGATCGGAGTTGCCACTTGGAAATCCTTTCGAAAGCTAGAACTTCAGCCCGGCCTCGCGCGCGGCGTCAGCCACGGCGGCGATGCGCCCGTGATAGGGGAAGCCGTTGCGGTCGAACACCACCGCCTCGACGTTGGCAGCCTTGCACCGCTGCGCGATGAGGGCACCCACCCGCTTCGCGTCCGCCTTCTTGTCGCCTTCGTCCTGGCCCTTCAGCTCCTTGGACAGCGACGAGGCGTACGCGAGGGTCTTGCCCGTGGTGTCGTCCACCACCTGCGCGTAGATGTGCTTGAGGCTCTTGTAGACGGTAAGCCGCGGCCGCTCGGTGGTACCCGAGAGCTTCTTGCGGATGCGGTTCTTCCTCTTGATACGGGGATCGATCTTCGTCGGCATGGCTGCTTCCTTGTCCTTCCGGCGGCGATGCGGTCTTCCGCCGCCGGATGATGCCGCCAGACCCCATGGGCCCGGCGGGATTGGGAACACTCAGGACAGACGGAACGATTACGTCGTTCCGGTCTTGCCCTCCTTACGGCGGATGCGCTCCTCGGAGTATTTGATGCCCTTGCCCTTGTACGGCTCGGGCGGGCGCAGCGAGCGGATGTTCACCGCCGTCGCGCCGAGCACTTCCTTGTCCGCCGAACGCAGCGTCAGCCCCACGGTGGGGAGGCTGTCCTCGGTGCGGGCCGTCTTGTCCACTTCCGCCGTCACGCCCTCGGGGAGGTCGAAGACGACGGGGTGGGAGTAGCCCAGCGCGAAGTGGATGGCCTTGCCCTTCACCTCGGCGCGGAAACCGACGCCGCGGATGTCCAGCTTCTTCTCGAAGCCCGTGGACACGCCCTTCGCGGCGTTGGCGAGGATGGTGCGCGTCAGGCCGTGCAGGCTGCGCGCCTCGCGCGAATCATCCGCGCGCTGCACGGTCACCTGACCGTCCTTGATCTCCACCTTGACCTTGCCGGGCAGCTTCACGGACAGCTTGCCCTTGGGGCCCTCGAAGTTCACCTGCTGGCCGGCGACGACGGCCTTCGTCTTGTCGCCGAGCTTGATCGCCAGTTTTCCAATCCGACTCATGGTTGCCTCGGTCCTGTATGCCCGGGGCGCGCACTCTCACGAGGCGCGGCCACCAGGCCGCTGGCTAGTAGACGGTGCAGAGCAGCTCGCCGCCCGCCTTCTGCTTGCGGGCCTCGGAGTCCACCAGGATGCCGCGGGACGTGGAGAGGATGGAGATACCCATGCCTCCCAGCACCTGCGGGATGTCGTTCACGCCGACGTAGCGGCGCAGGCCCGGCTTGGACACGCGGCGGATGCCGGTGATGGCGGGAGCGCGGTCCGGCCCGTACTTGAGCTGAACGCTGATCTCGCTCTGGGGCGAGCCGTCCTGCGTGTGGACGACGTACTCCCCGATGTAGCCCTCGTCCTTGAGGACCTTGATGACCTCGAGCTTGAGCTTCGAGTGGGGAATGACGACCTTGTCGTGACGCGCGCGCGACGCATTGCGCAGGCGGGTCAGCATGTCGCCAACGGGATCATTGACCGGCATGGGCTACCTTCCGAACGAGCACCCTGTCCGGGTGCTTCGTGTTCGCGTTCGTCGCGCCTGCCGGGCCCATCCCGGGGGTTCGCGCCGAGCGCAACTACCTGGGTTGAAACTGCTCGTGGACACGCTCCTTCCGAAGCGCGTCCAGGGCGCCAACGGGACCGTCAAGGCCCCTTTGGCACCCTGCCCTACCGACTCACCAGGACGACTTGGTCACGCCGGTGATCTCACCGCGCAGCGCACGGTTGCGCAGGCAGATGCGGCACATCTTGAACTTGCGCAGGAACGCGCGCGGCCGGCCGCACAGCGGGCAGCGGTTGTACTGGCGCACGGCGAACTTCGGCTTGCGCTTCGCCTGGGCAATCTTGGAGAGCTTGGCCATTGTCTTTGAGGTCCTTGGCTCGAGGGCTTACTGGCGGAAGGGCATGCCGAAGTGACGCATCAGCGCCAACCCCTGCTCGTCGTTCCGGGCAGTGGTGACGAAGCTGATGTTGAGCCCCTTCACCTTCTCGATCTGGTCGTAGTTGATTTCGGGGAAGATGATCTGCTCGCGCACGCCGAGCGTGTAGTTGCCCTTCCCGTCGAAGGCCTTCGGGGACACGCCCTTGAAGTCACGCACGCGCGGCAGCGCCACCGTGATGAGGCGGTCCATGAACTCGTACATGCGGGCGCCACGCAGGGTGACGGCGGCACCGATGGCCTGGCCCTGGCGCAGCTTGAAGTTCGCGATGCTCTTGCGGGCGCGCGTCACGATGGGCTTCTGACCCGTGATCGCCGCGAGCTGGTCCACCGCGGACTCCAGGATCTTGTTGTTGGCGAGCGCCTCGCCCAGACCCATGTTGACGACGATCTTCTGGAGACGCGGAACCTCCATCGGGTTCTTGAGGCCCAGCTCCTTCATCAGGGCGGGCACCCCTTCCTTGCGGAAGCGCTCCTTCATGCGGGCCGGCTTGCTCTCGAGGCCTTCCTCGATGTTCGCCGCGAAGCCAACCTTCTTGGCCTCTTCCTTCTTGCCCCGCTTCGCCTTCTTTTCCTTCTGGTCCGGCTTCTTCTCGTCAGCCATCGTCGTATCCTCTGCTTCGGGCGCCGTCGTGACCCAGCGCGTCCGATCAGTCCTTCACCTGGAAACTGAAAACACCGCGAGGGCCCCGTGGACTACCCAGGCCCTCGTTGCCTGCACGCCCCCCTACCCGCCTACCAGGGCGGACAGAAGGGCGCGCATACATGCCCCAACAGGGACTCCTAGTCAATCAGCGCGTCGCAGTTCTTGCAGAACCGCTGGCGCTTCTCACCGTCCGTCTTGATGCCCACGCGGGTCGGCTTGTCGCACTTCACGCAAACGACCTGGACATTCGCCAGGGCGATGGTGCCGGGCTTCTCGACAATGCCACCCTCGGGGTTCTGCGGCGTCTTCTTCAGGTGCCGCTTGACCAGGCGCAGGCCCTCCACAGTCACCCGGCCGGCCTCCTGGTCGATCTTCAGCACCTTGCCGCGCTTCGTCGCAGGGGTCTTCTCGGAGGCCTCGGCCCCGGCCATGACCTGGACCGTGTCTCCCACCTTCATCTTCTGCATGGCTTCCTCGTCTCTCTGGCTGCTCGCCGTCCGGCCTGGTGGGTCCTCTTCAGAGGACTTCGGGCGCCAGCGAGATGATCTTCATGAACTTGCGGGCGCGGAGCTCACGGGCGACCGGCCCGAAGATACGCGTACCAATGGGCTCCATGTCCTTGTTGATGAGGACCGCGGAGTTGCCGTCGAACTTGATGAAGCTGCCGTCGGGACGACCCACCTCGCGCTTGGTGCGGACGATGACGGCCTTGGCCACGTCACCCTTCTTCACCTTCGAGTTGGGCAGCGCCTCGCGGATCGACACGACGATGACGTCGCCGATGGACGCGTACTTGCGCTTCGAACCGCCGAGCACCTTGATGCAGAACACCTTCTTCGCGCCCGAGTTGTCCGCCACGTCGAGCACGCTCGTCATCTGAATCATCTGGGAATCTCCTATCGCCGGTGTCTCCACCGCGCAGCCTCTCGGCCGCGCATGTGGAGGTGCGTGCTAGACGTTCTTGCTCTTCTCCAGCACCTCGACCACGCGCCAACGCTTGTCCTTCGAAGCGGGCTTGGTCTCGGCGATCCGGACCCGGTCACCCTCGTTGATGGTGACCTTCTTCGGGTAGTCGTGGTCCTCCACGTGGGCCTTGTACTTCTCGCGCAGGCTCATGATCTTCCCGTACTTCGGGTGGGGAGCGCGGCGCTGGACGGTGACCACCACCGTCTTCTGCATCTTGTTGGAGGTGACGATTCCCACGCGCGTCTTGGGACGGCCGCGGGTGGAGGTCTCTGCCTTGGGCGCTTCGGTCGTCTCAGCCATCTTCTCTCTCACTGTCTCTCATGCACCCGGGCGCTCTCACGTCCCGGATGGCCTTGCGCACCCGACCTGTGGCGAGCGCGCTTGGAGGATTCGCGGGTGAAGGCGTTACGCCTTCGCCGCCTTCTTCTTCTCGGTCAGCACGGCCAGGACACGGGCCAGGTCACGCCGGTGCCCGGTCCGCTCCGCCGGATTGTCCAGCGAGCCGGTCCGCCGCTTGAGCTGGTCCTGGAACAGCGTCTCACGCAGTTCCGTCGCCCGCCGCTGCAGGTCGTCCGCCGACAGCTCCCTCAGTTCCTTCGCAGTCGCCATTGCAATCTCCACATGCGTGCGGGAGCCACCCAGAGGACGGCTCCCGCCGCGGTGCCTAGAGGCTCAGGTCCGCGCGCTTCACGATCTTCGTGAGCACGGGCAGCTTCGCCTGCGCCAGCTTCAGCGCCCCGGTGGCCACCTCGGTCGTCATGCCCTCCATCTCGTAGAGGATGCGGCCGGGCTTCACCACCGCGACGTAGTACTCCACGCCACCCTTACCGGTACCCATTCGGGTCTCGGCGGGCTTCTTGGTGATGGGCTTGTCCGGGAAGATTCGGATCCAGATCTTGCCGCCGCGCTTCACGTGGCGGGTCATCGCGATACGGGCCGCCTCGATCTGCCGGGAGGTGATCCAGCCCGGCTGAAGGCTCATCAGACCGAACTCGCCGTAGGTCAGGTCGCTGCCACGGTGAGCGGCGCCCGGCATGCGGCCCTTGTGCATCTTGCGGTACTTCGTACGTGCAGGCTGAAGCATCGTCGCTGTCCTTCCCTACCCTGCCCCGGGCGCCTCCTCGCGGAGACACCCGGCGCGGGAGGGCAATTACCGGTTGGAGGGCATGGGGGCCTGGCCGCCCTTGCCCGGGAGAACCTCGCCCTTGCAGACCCAGACCTTGCAGCCGATCTTGCCGTAGGTCGTCTTGGCCTCGGCGAAGCCGTAGTCGATGTCCGCGCGGAGGGTGTGCAGGGGCACGCGGCCCTCGCGGTACCACTCGTAGCGCGCCATCTCGGCGCCACCCAGGCGGCCCGAGCAGGCCACGCGGATGCCCTTCGCCCCGAACTTCATGGCCGTCTGCAGCGCCTTCTTCATGGCGCGGCGGAAGGCGATGCGGCGCTCGAGCTGCGTGGCGATGTTCTCCGCCACCAGCTGCGCGTCGGTCTCCGCCTTGCGGACCTCGACGATGTTGAGGAAGACCTCGTTCTTCGTGAACTGCTGGAGGTCCTTCTTCACCGTCTCGATGCCCGCGCCGCGCTTGCCGATGACGATGCCCGGACGCGCGGTGTGGACGTTGACCTTCACCTTGTTGGCGGCGCGCTCGATCTCCACCTTGGACACGCCCGCGTGGTTCAGCGACTTCTTCACGAACTCGCGGATGCGGATGTCTTCATGGAGCCACTGCGCGTAGTTCTTGTGCTCGAACCACTTGGAGTCCCAGGTCTTGATGACGCCAAGCCGGAACCCGATCGGATGAACTTTCTGTCCCAACGTGAATCTCCTTGAACGTCCGGGCAGGGCCCGACGGGTCCTACTTCTTGGCCTCGGCCAGCACCACGTGGACGTGGGCGGTCTTCTTCTTGATGGGGGTGGCCCGGCCCATGGCGCGCGGCATGAACCGGCGCTGGGTGGGACCCTGGTCCACCGAGATGGTCTTGACGTAGAGCGTGTCCACGTCGACCTGTCCCTTGGACTTGTCGGTCGCGTTGGCCACGGCGCTCTTGATGAGCTTCTCCACCGGCAGGGCCGCGGCGCGCGGGGTGAACTTCAGGATGTTGAGGGCCGCCTCAACGGGCTTGCCCCGGACGAGCGCCGCAACGGTGGACAGCTTGCGGGGGCTCATGCGCAGGAAACGCAGATGTGCAGTCGACTCCATGGTCATCTCCTCAGGCTCTCAGGCAATGCGCCAGGCTACTTGCCCGGGGCCTTGGCGACCTTCTTCTCCGCCGAGTGACCGCCGAACGTACGCGTCGGGGCGAACTCGCCGAGCTTGTGGCCCACCATGTTCTCCGTGACGAACACCGGGATGAACTTCTTCCCGTTGTGCACCGCGAAGGTGTGACCCACGAACTCCGGCAGGATGGTGGAGCGGCGGGACCACGTCTTCACGACAGTCTTCTTGTTCGTCTTGATCATGTCCTCGATCTTCTTGACGAGGAAGTCGTCGACGAACGGACCCTTCTTGATCGAACGAGCCATGGCTTGCGAATCCTCTTACTGGCTGCGCGCGCCCTGGCGGCGGCCGCTCACGATGAACTTGTCAGTACGCTTGTTGGTGCGCGTGGTGAGGCCCTTGGTCTTCTTGCCCCACGGCGACACCGGGTGCGGGTTACCCTGACCGGACTTACCCTCACCACCACCGTGCGGGTGGTCCACGGGGTTCATCGCGAGACCACGAACCGTCGGGCGGATGCCCAGCCACCGGCTCTTACCCGCCTTGCCGACGCGGATGATCTCGTGCTCGATGTTGCCCACCTGGCCCACGGTGGCGCGGCACTCGATGAGGACCATGCGGACGGTCCCGGAAGGCATGCGCACCTGCGCGTAGCGGCCCTCCTTCGCCATCAGCTGTCCGGACGTGCCGGCGGAGCGGATGACCTGGGCGCCACGGCCCGGCTTCAGCTCCACGTTGTGGATGACGGTACCCACCGGGATGTTCTGCAGCGGCAGGGAGTTGCCCGGACGGATGTCCGCGTTCTCGCCGGCGAACACCGTGTCGCCCACATTCAGGCCCACGGGGGCCAGGATGTAGCGCTTCTCACCGTCCGCGTACGTCAGCAGGGCGATGTTGGCGGTGCGGTTCGGGTCGTACTCCACCGCGGTGACCTTGGCCGGCACGCCGTCCTTGTCACGACGCTTGAAGTCGATGACGCGGTAGCGGCGCTTGTGACCACCACCCTGGTGACGGCGGGTGATGTGGCCGTGAACGTTGCGGCCACCCGAGCGCTTCAGCGGCTCGGTCAGCTTCTTCTCGGGCGCGTCCTTGGTGATGTCCGCGAAATCGGACACCGTCATCAGACGGCGGGCGGCGCTTGTCGGCTTGTACTTCTTGATGCCCATGGTGTGTTCCTCAGGCTGACCTCAACGCCGTAGCGTCAGGCCGCCCCTCCCTCGAAGAGTTCGATCGAGTCGCCTTCCTTGAGGGTGACGACCGCCTTCTTGAAGTTGGGCCGCTTGCCGATGCTCCGACCCACGCGCTTGATCTTGCCGCGGACGATGTTGGTGTTCACGTCCTCGACGGTGACCTTGAACAGCGTCGACACCGCGTTGGCCACGTCGTGCTTGGTGGCCTTGAGGTCGACGATGAACGAGTACTGACGCAGCTTCTCGCGGGCCTTGTCCAGCTTCTCGGTGATGAGCGGGCCCTTGATGACGTCGTGGATCTTCATGACAGCGCCCCCTCGAGGGTCTTCGCGGCCGCGGAGGTCAGGACCAGGTGCGAGTGCTTCAGCACCATCTCGAGGTTGACACCCTCGGGAGGAAGCACGTCGAACTTGGCCAGGTTCCGCACGCTGCGGTGCAGGTTGGTGTTGCCCTTCTCGTCCACCACCAGGGCGTTCTGCAGCTTCAGGCGCTTGGTCAGCACCTCGAAGGCCTGCTTGCTCTTGGGGGCGTCCAGGGAGAACCCGCTCAGGATGATGAGCGTCTTCTCCTTGGCGCGCAGGGACAGCGCGGACTTGAGCGCACCGCGGCGCACCTTGCGGGGCGGGCGGTAGAAGTAGTCGCGAGCCTTGGGAGCCATCGCCTTGCCGCCGCCCACCCAGTGGGAAGCGCGGATGGAACCCTGGCGGGCGCGGCCGGTGCCCTTCTGCTTCCAGGGCTTCTTGCCGCCGCCGCTGACCAGCGAGGTGTTCTTCACCCCCACCGTGCCGCGGCGCCGGTTGATCTGCTGCATCTTCGCGACCTCGTAAAAGAGGTGCGTGTTCGGCTCAGCGCCGAAGATGTCGTCGGAGAGCTCGATCTCCGACACCTTCTTCAAATCCAGGTCGACAACGTCAAACTTCGCCATGGCACTTTCCTCGCGGGGGTCGGAGTGAAACCACTCAGACGCCCACCCGCTTCCTAGGACTTGATCTCGACGTCAACGCCGGCCGACAGATCCAGCTTCATGAGCGCATCCAGCGTCTGCTGCGTAGGCTCGAGAATGTCGAGCAGGCGCTTGTGGGTGCGGATCTCGAACTGCTCGCGGCTCTTCTTGTCCACGTGCGGGGAACGCAGCACGGTGAACTTGTTGATGCGCGTAGGAAGGGGGATCGGACCGGCCACCTTCGCGCCAGTGCGCTTAGCCGTCTCGACGATCTCACCCGCGCTCTGGTCCAGGAGCTTCGAGTCGTATGCCTTCAGCCGGATGCGGATCTTCTGTGTCGCCATTCGCAAGAACCTCTTAGAACGAACTTTGTGCCAACGCCCCGGAAGGCGCTACGACCGACGTCCCCTGGTTGTCACAGAGCCGTTTCTTCAGAACGAAGGGGCGCGGTGATTACCATCCCGCCCCAGTGTATGCAACTGGATTTCCTCCGGCTCCCTGGAAATTCCCCGGAAGGGAACCCCGGGGAGCCGGGAGGAGGTCTGCTACTCGATCACTTCCGCCACGACGCCGGCGCCCACCGTGCGGCCACCCTCGCGAACGGCGAAGCGCAGCTCCTTCTCCATCGCGACAGGGGTGATCAGCTCCACCTCGATCGCGATGTTGTCGCCCGGCATCAC
>NZ_JAIQDH010000059.1:0-2779 GCF_020037095.1 Myxococcus sp. XM-1-1-1 | reverse complement strand
CCTTCCACCACCCCAGCTGCTTCTCCAGCACCTCCCCCTTCAGCCACTCCCGCTGCCATCTCGCGTAGTCCGCGTACCGCACGTCCAACGGTGTGCGCTCCACCGACTCCCCTCGCACCCTCGCCCCGTACCCCTCTCCCAGCTCCTTCTCCAGCAGCCCCACCGACCACCCGTCGAACACGATGTGATGCACCACCCACACCAGCACGTGTTCTTCATCCCCCACCTTCAACACCTTCGCCCTCAGCAGCGGCCCTCTCTCCAGGTCGAACGGGCGCTGGGCTTCCTCCTCCACCCTTTCCAGCACTTCCGCCGCGGCCACGGGCTCCACCTTCAGCGACAGCTCCACGTCCTCGTGGATTCGCTGCACCGGTTTCCCGTCCACCTCACCGAAGGTCGTCCGCAAGGACTCGTGCCTTCTCACCACGTCACGGAACGCGCCCTCCAGCGCGCCCACGTCCAGCCGACCCGAGAGCCGCACCGCGAAGGGCATGTTGTACGAGAAGCCCTCCGCATCGAGCTGCGAGAGGAACCACAGTCGCTGCTGCGCGAAGGACTGCTCCACCACGCCGTTGTGCGGTCTCCAGGTCAGCGCGGGCGGAGGTGCACCCCTCGCTTCCTCGAGGACATCCTCCAGGTGCTCGGCGAGCTGCGCCACCGTGGGCGATTCGAAGAGCACACGGACGGGGAGGTCTCGCCCCACCACGTCCTTCAAGCGGGACACCGCCTGGGTCGCGAGCAGCGAGTGCCCCCCCAGCTCGAAGAAGTGTGCCTCCACGCCCACGCGCTCCAAGCCGAGCAGCGGACCGAACACCTCCGCGACGACCCGCTCCATCGCCGTGCGTGGCGCCACGTCGCCACCGCGTGACTCCTCCACGCGCGGCACCGGCAACGCCTTGCGGTCCACCTTCCCCGTCGGGGCAATCGGCAACGCGGGGAGCGCGACGAAGGCCGAGGGCACCATGTACTCGGGCACCTTCGCCTGCAGGTGCGCGCGCAGCTCCGCCGGGGTCAGCGTGTGACCGTCCTGGAACACGACGTAGCCCACCAGGCGCCGGTCTCCCGGCACGTCCTCGCGCACCACCGCCACCGCGTCCCGCACACCGGGCAGCGCTCGCAGCACCACCTCCACCTCGCCCAGCTCGATGCGGAAGCCCCGCAGCTTCACCTGTCCATCCAGGCGCCCGAGGAACTCCAGGTTCCCGTCCGCCATCCACCGCGCCCGGTCTCCCGTGCGGTAGTAGCGCTCACCCGACGTGCCCTCGAGCGTGTCCGGGAGGAACCGGTCCGCGGTCAAATCGGGGCGGCCATGGTAGCCGTGCGCCAGACTCGCGCCCGCGACGCCCACTTCACCCGGGACACCGATGGGGCAGGGCTCGCCGTTCGCGTCCAACACGTACAGGCGCACGTTGGTGATGGGCACGCCCACCGGCGGAAGCGCGGGCCACGAGGAAGGAGGTCCCGAGGCCCGCCACGCGGTGACGACATGCGCCTCCGAGGGCCCGTACTGGTTCTCCAGCACGCATCCCGGGAGCCGCTCGAAGAAGGCCACGAGCGCGGGCGTCACCTGGAGCTGCTCTCCCGCCGTCACCACCTCCGTCAAGGGAGGCAGCACCTCCTCGGACGCAGCGGCGTCGCAGACCGCCTGGAGCGCGACGAAGGGGAGGTAGAGCCGCTCGACCTGGTGACGCACCATGTACCGGAGCATCGCGCCAGGATCCTGTCGCAGCGCCGGGGTGATGAGCAGGACGCGGCCACCCAGACACCAGGTGCCGAACATCTCCTGGAAGGAGACGTCGAAGTTGAGCGAGGCGAACTGGAGCGTCGTCGCGTCCGGCTTCACCGTCCGCTTCAGCAACCACCAGAGCATGTTGCCCACCGCGCGGTGGGACATGACGATGCCCTTCGGTCGCCCCGTGCTCCCGGACGTGTAGACGAAGTAGCAGTTCGTCTCCACGGAGAGGTCCACGCAAGGCGCGCTCGTGGGGCGGCGCGAGATGGCGGCGGCCTCGTCCTCCAGGCTCAACACCCGCGCCGACGTCCCCGAGGGCAGCGCGGAGACCAGGTGCGCCTGCGCCACCACCACCGGCGCCTCCGTGTCCTCCAACATCAGCCGCAGTCGCTCGGTGGGCCAGGTCGGGTCCAGGGGAAGGAAGGCCGCTCCGGCCTTGAGGGTGGCCAGCACCGCCACGGGCATCTCGAGGCTGCTCCGGTCCAGGCACAGCCCCACCGAGCCGTTGGGCGGCACCCCCAACGCCACCAGGTGATTCGCGAGCTGGTTCGCGCGGGCGTCCAGCTCCGCGTACGTCAACGAGCGCGTGCCGTCCGTCACCGCCTCCGCGTGAGGCGTCCGCGCCACCTGGGCCTCCACCCATTGGTGCATCAGGCCCGGCACATAGGTCGCGTCGCGACGCGCGCCCCACTCCACCAGCAGGTGCCGACGCTCCGTCGCATCGAGCAACGGGAGCGCGGAGATGGGCTGCTCCGAGGACTCCACCACCGCGTCGAGCAAGCGTCCGTAGTGGCCCGCCATCCGCGACACCGTCTCTTCGTCGAACAGGTCCGTGTTGTATTCCCAGAACGTCACCAGCCCGCGCGGCGTCTCCCACGCGAACAGCGTGAGGTCGAACTTCGACACGCCCGGCTCGAAGTCGAGTTCCTCCGACGTGACTCCTTCGAGCGCCAGGGGCGCCAGTTCGCCGGGCATGACGAACATGACCTGGAAGAGCGGTGAGCGGCTCAAATCCCGGCTCGGCTGCAGCGCGTCCACCACCTGCTC
>NZ_JAIQDH010000058.1:0-3962 GCF_020037095.1 Myxococcus sp. XM-1-1-1 | reverse complement strand
GGGGAGGCAGACGCTGGAGGAGGAGGGGCTGGAGTGGGTGGCGAGTTTGAGGAAGGGGAAGGGGGAGTGGGAGACGGTGCTGGAGGCGCTGGGAGCGCTGTACGTGAAGGGGGTGGAGGTGGCGTGGAGCGAGTACGAGAAGCCGTACGCGCGCCGCACGGTGTCCCTGCCCACGTATCCGTTCCAGCGTCAGCGCTACTGGTGGACCCGCGAGCCGCGGGGACAGAGCGCGCTGCTCGCGCCGCGTGAGGCTCGGGCCATCAAGCCGCACCTCGGGACCCGGCTGTACTCACCCGCGTTCGACGACATCATCTACAGCACGACGCTCGGGGCGTTCCGTCCGGCGTACCTCGATGACCACCGTCTCTACGGCACGGTCGTCACGCCGGCGGCCTCTCACCTCTCGATGGTCCTCTCGGCCGTCGTGGAGACCTTCGGTCCCCAGGCCTGCACGCTGGAGAACCTCACGTTCCACCAGGCGCTGGTGCTCGCGGACGACGAGCTGCGCCCGCTCCAGCTCATCTTCTCGCCGCACGCGGAGGGCTACTCCCTCAAGCTGATGACGCAGGGCGAGTCCGGTGAATGGGTGCTGCACGGCACCGGTGAGCTGCGAGTGGACCCGTCGCAGGTCTCCACGCCGAGGACGCTGCCCGCGCGCGAGGCCGTGCTGGCGCGCTGCACCGAGTCGCGCTCGGGAGACGACTTCTACAAGTTCTTCCGAGCCATGGGCTACACGCTGGGCCCGAGCTTCCGCTGGATTGGTCCCTTCCAGCGCAGCCAGGACGAGGCGTTCGGCCAGATGCAGCAGCCGGAGCTGCCGGACTCCCCGGACAACTACCAGCTGTATCCGGGCCTCATCGACTCGTGCTTCCAGATGCTCGCCAACTGGATGGTGAGCGACGCGACGAGCCTGGCCGACGCGCTGGCGATTCCGTTCAGTGTCTCGAAGCTCAACTTCTTCCGCCGTCCGCAGGGCGCGCTGTGGTGCTACGCGAAGTCCACCGCGGGCGAGCGGGCCATCACGGAAGAAATCCTCAGCGGCGACGTGCAGCTCTTCGACGAGCACGGCCCGGTGGCGGAGATTCTCGGCTTCCACGCGCGTCGCGCCAGCCGTGAGGTCCTCCAGGCCAGCACGCACAAGAAGTCCGAGGAGCGCATCTACGAGGTGGCGTGGACCCCCGAGCCCCTGCCGCCCGCGCCGCTGCCCCAGGCCGAGTCCCACCCGTGGCTGCTGTTGCTGGACGCGCAGGGCGTCGGCGAGCAGCTGGCCACGCGGCTGGAGGAGCGCGGAGCCTCCGTCATCCGCGTGCGTCCTGGCGCTGGATTCCGGAACACGGCCCCGAAGCGCTTCGAGGTCGACGCGAGCGCTCCGGCCGACTTCACCCGACTGCTGCGCGAGGCCCTGAATGGAGCCTCGTGCGCGGGCGCTGTCTACCTGTGGGGCCTGGACCAGACCTCCTCCGAGGAGACTCGGTCCGCCGAGGCCCTGCATCAGGCGACGCTCCAGGCCACGGCGGGAGCGCTGCACCTGACGCAGGCGCTCGTGGCCAGCGGCACGCAGTCGCCGCTGTGGCTCGTCACGCAGGGCGCGCAGCCCGCCGATGGCGTGGCGGTGTCCTCGCCCGTGCAGGCGTCACTGTGGGGCCTGGGCCGGGTCATCGACCTGGAGCACGGTGAGCTGCGCTGCGGCCGCATCGACCTGGACCCTCGGGACGTGAAGGGCAGCGTGTCCTCGCTGCTCACCGAGCTGCTGCGCTCCAGCGACTCTCCGGGAGTCGAGGTGGCCCTCCGTCGGGAGCGGCGCCTGCGTCCCCAGCTCCAGCGGGCGAAGGGTGGCGCGGAGGTCACCTCCTTCCGCGCGGACGGCACGTACCTGATCACGGGAGGTCTGGGCGCGCTCGGCCTGTCGATGGCGCGGTGGCTGGTGGAGCGCGGCGCGCGTCACCTGGTCCTCGTGGGACGACGTGAGCCCACGGCGGAGGCTCGCGCGGTGCTCGCGGAGCTGGAGCAGGCGGGGGCGAGCGTCACGGTGGCCTCGGCGGATGTGGCGCGTGAGGCGGACGTCGCGGCGCTGCTGGCGCGCATCGACGCGGGGGCGGTGCCGCTGCTCGGCATCTTCCACGCGGCGGGCATCGTCGAGGACGGAGCACTGGTGCAGCAGGACGCCCAGCGCTTCGAGCGGGTGATGGCGCCCAAGGTGGCGGGTGCGTGGAACCTCCACCGCCTCACGGAGACCCGGCCGCTGGAGCACTTCGTCCTCTTCTCGTCGGCCGCGGCGCTGCTCGGCTCTCCGGGACAGAGTGGCTACGCGGCGGCGAACGCCTTCCTCGATGCGCTGGCGCACGTCCGTCGTTCCCGCGGGTTGCCCGCGCTGTCGCTGGACTGGGGCCCGTGGGCCGAGGTGGGCATGGCCACGGACGCGCAGGTGGCCAAGGCGTTGGAGCGCCGGGGCATCCGCGCGCTGCCGACGGCGCAGGGCCTGGAGCTGTTGGGCAAGGCGCTGGGGCACTCGCAGGCGCAGCTCGGGCTCATGCACATCCGGTGGCCGGCGTACCTGGAGGGCCTCGGACGACTGGGGCGCTCGGGCTTCTACGCGGCGGTGGCGCCGGCGCGGAAGGAAGAGTCTCGCGCGGCCGTGGCGACGACGAAGAAGCAGTGGTTGGCGGAGCTGCAGGGCGCGCTGCCGCACGAGCGGCGAGAGGTGCTCGTCCGCAGGCTCCAGGAGGCGGTGGGGCGCGTGCTCCGCCTGGACGTGGCGGGAGGAGTCGATTGGGGCCAGGGCTTCACGGACCTGGGCATGGACTCGCTGATGGCCATCGAGCTGCGCAACGCCCTGCAGGACGGGCTGGGGCACTCGCTGCCTTCGACCATCGCGATGAACCACCCCAACGTGGACTTCCTCGCCGACCACCTCATCGAGGCTGTCTTGAAGTTCAACGACGAGAGGAAGCCCGCCCCGGCGCGTGAGGTGCCGGGCGAGGGCGAGCTCGAGGTGAGCCTCGACGCACTCTCCGACGCGGAGCTGGCCCGTCTGGCGCTCGCGGACCTGGCAACGGATTCCTGAGGAATATCGAGATGACGACCGAGGACATCAACTACCGGCAGATCGTGCAGCAGCAGCTCGTGAAGATTCGCAAGCTGGAGGCCCGGCTGGAGAAGGCCGAGTCGACGCCCCGAGCGGAGCCCATCGCCATCGTCGGAATGGCGTGCCGCTTCCCGGGTGGCGTCACCACGCCGGAGGCGTACTGGGAGCTGTTGCGAGACGGCGTGGACGCCACGATGGAGGTGCCGGCGAATCGCTGGGACGTGGACGCGCTCTATGACCCGAAGCCGCAGGTGCCGGGGAAGATCAACACCCGCCGGGGTGGCTTCCTGAAGGACGTGGACCAGTTCGACGCCCAGTTCTTCGGCATCTCCCCGCGCGAGGCGGCGGCGATGGACCCGCAGCAGCGGCTGTTGCTGGAGGTCGGCTGGGAGGCGCTGGAGCGAGCGGGGTATCCGGTGGAGCGCCGGGGCCGGCAGCGCGTGGGTGTCTTCGTGGGCGTGATGAACACGGACTACAGCCAGCGCATGCTCGCGAACGCGGACCTGTCGCAGCTGGACCCGTACTTCGGCACGGCGAAGGGTGCGTGCTTCAGCGCGGGCCGCCTGTCGTACGCGCTGGGCTTCCAGGGCCCGAGCATGGCGGTGGACACGGCGTGCTCGTCGTCACTGGTGGCGATGCACCTGGCCATCCAGAGCCTGCGCCTGGGCGAGTGCCCCGTGGCGCTCGCGGGCGGAGTGAACCTCATCCTCTCCCCGGAGGTGAGCGTCTACCTGGCGAGCAGCGGTGCGCTGTCTCCCGAGGGCCGCTGCAAGACGTTCGACGCCTCGGCCGATGGTTATGCGCGCGGCGAGGGTTGCGGCGTGCTGGTGCTGAAGCGGTTGTCGGACGCGGTGGCGGACGGGAACGAAGTGCTGGC
>NZ_JAIQDH010000057.1:0-4295 GCF_020037095.1 Myxococcus sp. XM-1-1-1 | reverse complement strand
GCGGAGTCGAGGGGGACGTAGGCGGCGCCGGCCTTGAGGATGGCGAGGAGGGCGACGAGGGAGTCGACGGAGCGCTCGAGGCAGAAGGCGACCCGGACTTCGGGCCCGACGCCGCGAGCGCGAAGCAGGTGCGCGAGCCGATTGGCGCGCTGGTTGAGGGCAGAGAAGGAGAGGGAGGCGGAGTCGTCGAGGACGGCGAGCGAGTCAGGCGTGAGGGCGGCCTGGGCCTCGAAGAGCTCGTGGAAGGCACCCTTCCAGGGCATCTCCCGGCGCGTCGAATTCCAATCGACGAGCACGCGGCGGCGCTCCTCGGCGGACAACATCGGCAGCTCGCCCACGAGCGTGTCGGGGCCGTTGATGGCCGCCTCCAGCAGCGTGTGCAGATGCCCCACCCAACGCTCGATGGTCGCGTCGTCGAACAGGTCCACCCGGTAGCTGAGCCCACCGGCCAGCCCGTCCGGCGTCTGTGACAACGTGAGCGTGAGGTCGAACTTCGTCGTCTGGTGGTCCTGCGCGAACGGCTCCAGATGCAGCGGCGGACTGTCCTCGGTCGCGCTCGCCACGGTGCGGCTCGCGACGGGGATGTTCTGGAGCGACAGCATCACCTGGAAGAGCGGCGTGTGGCTCAGGCTGCGCTGGGGCTTCAGCTCCTCGACGAGCTTCTCGAAGGGCACATCCTGATGCTCGTAGGCCGCGAGCGTCGTGGCCCGGACCTGGGCGAGCAGCTCACGGAATCGCAGTCCCGGACGGACCCGGGTGCGCAACACGAGGGTGTTCACGAAGAAGCCGATGAGCCCCTCGGTCTCCGTCCGCGTGCGGCCCGCGATGGGCGAACCCACGGCGATGTCGTCCTGCCCCGAGTAGCGCGAGAGGAGGACCTGCCACACGGCGAGCAGCGCCATGAACGGCGTGGCGCCCTCCTGGCGGCAGAGGACGGCCAGTCGCTCGGTCAGCTCCCGCGACAACCGAACGGGACGCGAGGCTCCGCGCGGATTGCGGACAGGCGGACGCGGCTTGTCCGTCGGCAGCTCCAGCAGCGGCGGCAGCTCACCGAGCTGCTTCCTCCAATAGGCGAGCTGCTGCTCCAGCACGTCGCCCTTCAGCCACGAGCGCTGCCACGCGGCGAAGTCCGCGTACTGGATGGGCAGCGGCGCGAGCCGCGCCTCGACGCCCGTGGAGAACGCCTCGTACAGGGACGCGAGCTCCTGGATGAGCACACCCATCGACCAACCGTCCGAGACGGCGTGGTGCAGGGTGACCAGCAGCACGTGCTCCTCGGCGGCGAGGCGCAGCAACATGGCGCGCAGCACCGGCCCTCGCGCCAGGTCGAACGGACGCTGGGCCTCCTCGGTGGCGAGACGCACGGCGCGCTCCTCGCGCTCCTCGGTGGGCAGGATGCCCAGCTCCACGACGGGCAGCACGAACGCCCGCGCCGGATGGATGACCTGGATGGGCTCCCCGTCGCGCGCGAGGAACGTGGTGCGCAGGGACTCGTGACGCTCGACGAGCGCGGTGAAGGCGCGCTCCAGCGCCGCGACGTTCAGCGTGCCGCGGAGCCTCAGCGCCGAGGGGATGTTGTACGCGGAGCTGCCGGGCTCCAACTGGTCCACCAGCCAGAGCCGCTGCTGCGCGAAGGACAGCGGCAGCTCTCCCGTGCGAGGCGCTGGCACCAACGGCGGCGCCTGCGTCCCGGTCTCTCCCCTCACGGCCAGGATTCGCGTGGCCAGGGCGGAGATGGACGATGCCTCGAACAGGGCGCGCAAGGGCAGCTCGACCTCGAAGGCCCTCCGGACGCGCGAGACCACCTGCGTCGCGAGCAGCGAGTGTCCACCCAGCTCGAAGAAGTCGTCGGCGACGCTCACCTTGTCGAGTCGCAGGACGTCCGCCCAGATGGCCGCGAGCAGCTCCTCGGTGGGGTTTCGTGGCGCGACGAAGGCGGACGAGGCGAGGGTGTCGGGCGCCGGCAGGGCCTTCCTGTCGAGCTTCGCGTTGGCGGTCAGCGGGAAGGCCGCCAGCGGGATGAGGAACGACGGGAGCATGAACTCGGGCAGCCGCTGCTTGAGGAAGGCGCGCAGGGAGGCCGGGTCGACGGGCGAGGACGCCGTGAAGTACGCGGTGAGGCGCTTGTCCCCGGGCACGTCCTCTCGGACGAGCGCGAGGGCTCTCGTGATGGACGAGTACTCACGCAGCGCGGCTTCGATCTCCGCCAGCTCGATGCGGAAGCCACGCAGCTTCACCTGCGAGTCGGCGCGGCCCAGGAAGTCGAGGGTGCCATCCGCGCGCCAGCGGACAAGGTCGCCCGTGCGGTAGAGGCGCGCACCCTGCGACGCGGAGAAAGGGTCGGGAACGAACCGCTCGGCCGTGAGGTCCGGGCGGAGCAGGTAGCCGCGAGCGAGTCCCTCGCCACCGATGAAGAGTTCTCCGGTGACCCCCGGAGCCACGGGTTGGAGCGAGGCGTCGAGGACGAGGAGCCGCGTTCCCTGGATGGGCCGACCGATGGGCAGCGTGGCGCCGATGTCCTCGGCGCGTGTGATGGCGAAGGTGGTGGCGAAGACGGTGGACTCGGTGGGGCCGTAGGCGTTGGTGACCTGCGCGCCCCAGGCCGTCAGCGCCTTGCGGGCGTGGACCGGCGAGACCACGTCGCCGCCGGTGAGGACGTGCTGCACCGTGCTCAGCCCCGGGAGCACCGCGTCCGCGAGCTGCGAGAACAGACCGCTGGTGGCCCACAGCGTGGACACGCCGTGCCGCGAGACGGTGAGTTCGATCTCCTCCAGCGACAGCGTGTGGGCCGGCGGCACCACGAGCCGAGCGCCGTGCAGCAGCGCGCCCCAGATTTCGAACGTCGAGGCGTCGAACGAGATGGGCGCGAGCAGGACATGGGTCTGCTCGGGGCCGAAGCGCGTGTACGTCGCGCCGACGAGCGTCCGCAGCACGCCAGCGTGAAGTGTCCCCACGCCCTTGGGCCTGCCGGTGGAGCCGGAGGTGAAGTCGACGTAGGCGAGCGACTCGGGGAGGGCCAGGGAGGGCAGCGGTCCAGCGGGCTGGGCGGAGGTGTCGACCTCCTCGAGGACCAGCGTGGTGACGCCTTCGGTCGGCAGCTTGGAGACCAGCGCGCGTGACGTGAGGAGCAGGCGCGGCTGGGTGTCCTCCATCATGGCGAGGAGCCGGTGCGACGGATAGGACGCGTCGAGCGGCACGTAGGCCGCGCCCGCCTTGACGATGGCGACGAGCGCGATGACCAGCTCGAAGGAGCGCTCCAGGGAGAGCGCGACGCGGTCATCGGTGGTGACGCCGTGGTGGCGCAGGAGCCGGGCGAGCTGGTTGGAGCGCTCGTCGAGCTGCCGGTAGGTGAGCGCCGTTTCGCCGAAGACCAGGGCGGGGGCGTCGGGCGCGAGCGCCACGGCGCGGGCGAAGGCCTCGGGAATCGTGGAGTCGACGGGGGCGCTCAGCGGCGCCGAGGCCCAGTCGACGAGGACCTGCCGGCGCTCGTCCTCCGTGAGCATGGCGTGCGCGGAGACCGGCGCGTCGAGGTTGTTGACGATGGCTTCGACGAGGCGCTCGAAGTGACGCGCCATGCGCTCGGCGGTGGCGCGCTCGAACAGGTCGGTGTTGAAGCTGAGGCCTCCGAAGAATCCCTCGGGGGACTCGACGAGGCTGAGCTGGAGCTCGAACTTCGAGGTCCCGCCGCTGATGTCCACCGGGCTCAGGGAGAGCTCATGCGTCTGGACACCCGAGGCCGGCGTGTTCTGGAGGACGAAGAGGACCTGGAACAGCGGGCTGCGACTCATGTCGCGCGTGGGCTGAAGCTCCTCGACGAGACGCTCGAAGGGGATGTCCTGGTGCGCGTAGGCCCCGAGCGCCGCCTCCTTCACCTGTCGCAGCAGGTGCGGGAAGGACGCGTGCACGTCGACGCGGGAGCGCAGGACGAGCGTGTTGACGAAGAAGCCGATGAGCCCCTCGAGCTCCGAGCGGTGACGACCCGCGATGGGGGAGCCGACGGCGATGTCATCCTGGCCCGAGTAGCGGGAGAGCAGGAGCTGCCACACGGCGAGCAGGGCCATGAAGGGCGTCGCCCCTTCCTGCTGGCACAGGCTCTTGAGCTTCTCCGTGGTCGCGAGCGGAAGGGTGATGAGCGCCACATCGCCCGCGGACGTCTGGACGGCCGGACGCGGCTTGTCCAAGGGCAACTCGAGCGTCGTGAGGTCCGCGAGCTGGTGACGCCAGTAGTCGATCTGAGCGTCAAGGACAGGGCCCTGGAGCCAGGAGCGCTGCCAGACGGAGAAGTCGGCGTACTG
>NZ_JAIQDH010000056.1:0-4542 GCF_020037095.1 Myxococcus sp. XM-1-1-1 | reverse complement strand
CAGCCCCGTCGACCAGCCGTCCGACACGATGTGGTGCAGCACCACCACCAACACGTGCTCCTCCTCGGAGAGCCTCACCAACGTCGCCCGCAGCAGCGGCCCTCGCGACAGATTGAACGGCCGCGCGACCTCCTCGCCGACGAGACGCAGCAACGTCGACTCTCGCTCCGTCTCCTCGTGCAACTCGACTCGACGGAACTGGAACCGCGATGGTGGGGAGATCACCTGCACGGGCACACCGCCCTCATCAGGGAAGCTGGTGCGCAGGTTCTCGTGACGACGAATCACCTCGGAGAACGCTCGCTCCAGCGCCTCCACATCGAGAGCCCCCTCCAACCGGAGCGCCGACGGGACGTTGTACGTGACACTCCCAGGTTCGAGCTTGTCGAGGAACCACAGGCGCTGCTGCGCGAAGGACAACGGCAGTGCCCCCTGCCGCGCGGAGGGCCGCAACGCCGGTACCGAGACGGCTCGCGCGACCTGCTCCACCTTGCGCGCAAGTCCCTCCAGCGTGGGCGCCTCGAAGAGCGCCCTCAGCGGCACCTCCACGCTCAGCGAGCCACGCAGCCGCGCCACCACCTGCGTCGCGATGAGCGAATGCCCACCCAGCGCGAAGAAGTCATCGTGACGACTCACGCGCTCGACTCGCAGGACCTCCTTCCAGATGGAGGCCAGCGACTCCTCCATCGGCGTCGCGGGCGGCACATGCACCGCGCCTGAATCCAGAGCCCCCGCCTCCGGTTCGGGCAACGCCCGGCGATCCAGCTTGCCATTCGGCGTCAGCGGCAACGCCTCCAGCACCATGAAGCCCGAGGGCACCATGTGCGCCGGCAAGCGCTCCTGGAGGAAGCCTCGCAACGTCCCCAGGTCCACGGCTCCCGAGGCGCTCGCGATGACATACGCGACCAGCCGCTTGTCACCAGCCGCGTCCTCGCGAGCCACCACCACCGCGTCACCCACCGAGGGATGCTCGCGCAGGACCGCCGCCACCTCTCCAGGCTCCACGCGGAAGCCTCGCACCTTCACCTGGAAGTCCGCGCGGCCCAGGAACTCCACCCTGCCATCCTCGAGCCACCGCACCCTGTCCCCCGTGCGGTACATCCGAGCTCCCGACACTGGGCTGAACGGGTCCGGACCGAAACGCTCCGCCGTCAGGTCAGGGCGCCCCAGATACCCACGCGCCACCTGCTCGCCGCCGATGAACAGCTCGCCGGGCACTCCGGTCGGCACCGGACGCAGCTCGGCATCCAGCACGTACACGCGCGCCTTCGCCAACGGCCGCCCCAGCGGCACGGCCGCCGCCCGGACCACCGCATCCACCGGTCCCGCGAGCACACCCACGGTCGTCTCCGTGGGGCCGTAGTGGTTGAACACCTCCAGCGTCGGAGCCAGGGCACGCACCTGCTCCACCAGCGCCCACGTCGAGGATTCACCACCCAGGACCAGTCGCTTGCGAGGCAGCACTCGCGCCGGCTCCGGCGCCGTCAACCAGGCGGAGAGGTGCGCGGGCACCATCTTCACGCAGTCCACCGGGTGACGCTGGAAGTACTCCGCCACGCCCATGGGATTGCCCAGGCGCTCAGACGAGAGGACATGCAGCACGCCTCCCGTGCACAGCGCCGGGAACAGCACCGTGTTGCCCAGGTCCGCGCCGAAGGTGGACACCAACGCGAAGCTCGCGCACTCACGCAGCCCGAGCCGCTCGGTCGCGGCCTGGACGTAGTTGACCAGCGCCCCGTGTGACACGGCCACGCCCTTGGGACGCCCCGTGCTGCCCGAGGTGAACAACACGTATGCGGTGTTCTCCGGCGCGACCAGCACGGCCGGCGCGGCTGCTGAATGCCCCGCTAGCAGCGCGGCGTCCCAGTCCATCAACACCCGACGCGCGGCGCAGGTCTCGAACGAAGCAGCGTGACGAGACTCCGTCACCACGACGGGCGCGGCGACCTCCTCCACGAGCACGCGCAGACGCGTCGCGGGCTGGGCTGGCTCCAGCGGCACGTAGGCGCCTCCGGCCTTCAGGACACCCAGCAGCGCCACCACCAACTCCACGCTCCGCTCCAGGCACAGCGCCACCGGGACGTCGGGCCCGACGCCGAGCTCCCGCAGATGCCTCGCGAGCTGATTGGCTCGTGCGTCGAGCTGCGCGTACGACAGCAGCACGTCCTCGTAGCGCACGGCGGGCGCCATGGGGGTTCGGGCCGCCTGTTGCTCGATGAGCACATGCAACGGCGCCGCGTTCGAGAAGTCCGCAGGGGTCGTGGACCACGAGCCCAGGACCTGTTGCCGCTCGGCTGGCGTCATCAGCGGCAGCGCGGAGAGGCGCTGGCCAGGGTTCGCGGTGATCGCCTCCAGCAGCACCTGAAGGTGCGCCACCATGCGCGCCGCCGTGGACTCGGAGAACAGGTCCGAGTTGAACAGCAGTGTTCCCGTGATTCCCTCCGAGGTCTCGCTCAGGTTCAGGGACAGCTCGAAGCGCGCGGCCTCCGTGCCCGCCGTCTCCAACGGCACGAGGGACAACGCGGGGAGCTCGAGCGCCTCCACCGGAGCGTTCTGCAGGACGAACAGGACCTGGAACAGCGCGGTGCGACTCAAGTCACGGGCGGGACGCAGCGCCTCCACCAGCTTCTCGAAGGGGAGGTCCTGGTGCTCGTAGGCCCCGAGCATGGTCTCACGAACCTGGGCCAGCAGTTGGAGGAACGTCTCCGCGGGCTGCACCCGCGCGCGCAGGACCAACGTGTTGACGAAGAAGCCGATGAGGCCCTCCGTCTCCGCATACCGGCGGCCCGCGATGGGCGAGCCCACGCTGATGTCGTCCTGCCCCGAGTAGCGGGACAGCAACACCTGGAACGCCGAGAGCAACACCATGAAGGGGGTGGTTCCCGTCTCGCGGGCCAGCGCGCCCACCGCGTCCCGCAGCGCGCCCGGGAGCCGTACGGGGACGGTGGAGCCTCGCTGCGATTGGACCGCGGGGCGAGGCCCCTTGATGGGCAACTCCAGATGCGGGGGCGCTCCGGCGAGCCGCTCCCTCCACCAGTCGAGCTGCGTCTCCAGTCGCGTTCCGCTCAGCCACTCGCGTTGCCAGAGCGCGTAGTCCGCGTACTGCACCGGGAGCGCGGGCAGCGGCGACTGTCGTCCCTCGGAGAAGGCGACGTAGAGCGCGCCGAGCTCTCGCACCAGCACCCCCAGGGACCAGCCGTCCGAGACGATGTGATGCATCACCAGCGACAGCACATGTTGCTCGGGAGCGAGTCGGAGCAGTGTGGCGCGCAGGAGCCTGGGCTGCCCGAGGTCGAACGGTCGCAGCGACTCCTCGACGGCACGGCGCCGCACCGCGCTCCGGCGGCCCACTTCGGGCAACGCGCTCAGGTCCTCGAAGGCGAGCTGGAAGTCTTCGGAGGCGTGGATGACCTGGACTGGGGCCCCTTCGTACAGGGCGAAGCCGGTGCGCAGGGATTCGTGACGCGCCACCAACTCGGAGAACGCTCGCCCGAGCGCGTCGATTCGCAGCGCTCCATTCAACTGGAGGTGGATCGGTACGTTGTAGGCGGCGCTGCCAGGAGAGAGCTGTTCGAAGAACCACAGGCGCTGCTGCGCGAACGACAGCGGCGGCGGGCCAGAGCGAAGCCGAGGGACCAGCGGGAAGACGTCAGGCGTCGTGCTGTCCCCGCGCGAGGAGTCAAGACGTCTCGCGAGCGCTTCGATGGTCGGTGCTTCGAAGAGAGTCCGCAGCGGGAGGTCGATGCCAGTGAGTGCACGCACTCGCGCCACCACCTGCGTCGCCAGCAGCGAGTGTCCTCCGAGTTCGAAGAAGTCGTCCTTCCTCCCGACTCGCTTCGCTCCCAGCACTTCGCTGAACACCTCCGCCAGCTTCGCTTCCAACCCCTCTCGCGGTGCTTCGTAGGCGTCTTCCGGTGACGTCACCGCCTCCGGCGCCGGCAGTGCCTTCCGGTCCACCTTCCCGTTCGCCGTCAGCGGCAGCGCCTCCAGCACCACCACCACCGTCGGCACCAGGTACTCCGGCAGCCTCCTCCTCATCCCCTCCTTCACCGCCGTCCCCTCCACCTCTCCCACCACGTACCCCACCAGCCTCTTGTCCCCTCTCTCCTCCCTCACCACCGCCACTGCTTCCTTCACTCCTGCCTGCTGCTTCAGCCCCTCCTCCACCTCCCCCAACTCAATCCGGTACCCCCTCACCTTCACCTGCCCGTCTCGCCTCCCCAAAAACTCCAGCGCTCCGTCGTCCCTCCAGCGGACCACGTCTCCTGTCCGGTACAGCCTCTCGCCCTCTCCAAACGGGCTCGGCACGAAGCGCTCCGCCGTCAGCTCCGGCCTCCCCACGTACCCTCGCGCCAGCCCCTCGCCCCCCGCGTACAGCTCTCCCGGCACTCCCACCGCCACAGGACGCAGGCCCTCGTCCAGCACGTACACTTCCGTGCCTTCCACTGGGCGACCAATCGGCGCTCCTCTCTCTCCGACGTCCGACTCCTTCTGCATCCTCCACGTCGTCGTGAACGTCGTGTTCTCCGTCGGGCCGTACCC
>NZ_JAIQDH010000055.1:0-4562 GCF_020037095.1 Myxococcus sp. XM-1-1-1 | reverse complement strand
GGCCTGGGCCTCGAAGAGGGAGTGGAGGGTGGCGTCCTCGGGGTAGCGGACGTGCTCGCCCTGGAAGTCGGAGAGCAGGGTCTGCGTCTCGGTGGCCGAGAGGAGCTTCAGGCTGTGCAGCGGCTGGTCGACGTGTGTGGTCGCCTCGGTGAGCAGGCTCGTGAAGTGGCGAGCCATGCGCTCCACGGTGGAGGCGTCGAACAGGTCTGAGTTGTAGTCCAGCGCGCCCTGCAGCTTGCCTCCAACCTCGCTCATGCCGAGGAAGAGGTCGAACTTGGCGGAGTGCAGTTCGGAGGTGAGGACGTCGAGCTCGAGGCCAGGGAGGTCGAGGTCTTCGTCGGGAGTGTTCTGGTAGACGAAGGACACCTGGAACAGCGGCGAGCGGCTGAGGTCGCGCTGCGGCTGGAGTTCCTCGACGAGCTTCTCGAAGGGGATGTCCTGGTGCTCGAACGCGGCGAGCGTGGACGCACGCGTGTGGGTGAGCAACTCCCGGAAGGAGTGCTCGGGGTTGATGCGCGCGCGGTGGACCAGCGTGTTGACGAAGAAGCCGATGAGGCCCTCCGTCTCGGCGCGGTTGCGGTTGGCGATGGGCGAGCCCACCGAGATGTCGTCCTGCCGTGAGTAGCGCGACAGGAGGACCTGCCAGCCAGCGAGCAGCACCATGAACGGCGTCGCGTTCTCACGCTGCGCGAGCGCCTTCACCGCCTGCGTCAGCTCCGTTGAGAGCGTGAACGGAAGGACCGCGCCGTTGTAGGTCTGGACGGCGGGACGAGGCCTGTCGGTGGGCAGCTCGATGGCGGCGGGAGCCCCCGCGAGCTGATTGCGCCACCAGCCGAGCTCCTTCTCGAGCACGTCACCGTGCAGCCACTGGCGTTGCCAGACGGAGAAGTCGGCGTACTGGATGGGAAGCGGCGCGAGCTGCGTGGGCTCGTTGCCGGAGAACTGGCGATAGAAGGCCGCCAGCTCGCGGACCATGACGGAGATGGACCAGCCGTCGGACGCGATGTGGTGGATCGTGACGAGCAGCCTGTGCTCCCGCGCATCCAGACGGACGAGTGAGGCACGGACCACGGGGCCCCGAGCCAGGTCGAACGGACGCACGGCCTCCTGGGAGGCCAACCGCTGGGCCTCGGCCTCACGCTCCTGTGCGGGCAGGGCGGACAGGTCGATGACCGGCATCTCCAGCACGAAGTCCGGCTGGATGACCTGGACGGGCTGACCGCCGTGGACCGCGAAGTGAGTGCGGAGCACCTCGTGGCGCGCGAGGAGCGCGTTGAGCGACTGATGCAGCGCGCTGACGTCGAGTGAACCGGAGAGCTTGAGGGCCCAGGGGATGTTGTAGGTGGAGGAGCCGGGCTGGAGCTGGTCGAGGAACCAGAGGCGCTGCTGAGCGAAGGAGAGAGGCAGCGGCTGGGAGCGGTCGACAGGGACGAGAGGAGGCTGGCGGGAAGCGGAGCCGTGCTGCTCGAGGCGCTGAGCGAGCAGAGCGACGGTAGGCGCGGCGAAGAGCTCACCGAGAGGGAGCTCGACGCTGAAGGCGGAGCGGATGCGAGAGACGACCTGGGTGGCGAGGAGGGAGTGGCCGCCCAACTCGAAGAAGTCGCCGTGGAGGCTGACGCGCTCCAGGCCGAGGACGTCGGCGAAGATGGAGGCGAGGCGAGCCTGGGCGGGAGTGGAAGGCTCGACGAATTCGTCAGCGGAAGCCGCCAAGGCGAAGTCGGGAGCAGGGAGCGACTTGCGGTCGAGCTTGCCGTTGGCGGAGAGGGGGAAGGCCGACAGCGAGACGAAAGCCGAGGGCACCATGTACTCGGGCAGTCGTTGCTGGAGGAAACCCTTGAGCGCGGTGGTATCGACGGACTGCTCTTCTGCGGCGGTGAAGTAGGCGACGAGGCGCTTGTCACCAGGGACGTCCTCACGAGCGAGGACGACAGCCTCCTGGATGCCGGAGAAGAGACGCAGAGCGGCCTCGACTTCGCCGAGCTCGATGCGGAAGCCACGAATCTTCACCTGGAAGTCGTTGCGGCCGAGGAACTCGAGGGTGCCGTCGGAGAGCCAGCGAGCCTTGTCACCGGTGCGGTAGAGGCGAGCACCGGGCGAGCTGCTGAAGGGGTGAGGGACGAAGCGCTCGGCGGTGAGGTCCGCGCGGTTGAGGTAACCCCAAGCCAGGCCGTCGCCGCCGACGAAGAGCTCTCCGGGAACGCCAGGAGGAAGCGGCTGGAAGGAGGAGTCGAGGACGAAGGCGGAGGAGTTGGAGAGAGGCGAGCCGATGGGGACGGAGCGGGAGACAGCGTCACCGTGGCGAAGGGCGTGGGTGGCGGAGAAGGTGGTGTTCTCGGTGGGGCCGTAGCCGTTGACGAGGACGTGGCCTTCGGGGAGGCGGGCGAGGTGCTCACGGACGCGGTGAGGCGGCAGCACGTCACCGCCGGCGAGCAACTGGCGCACGCCAGAGAGGGCGACGGGCTGGTGCGCAACCATCTGCTCGAAGAGGGCCGCCGTCAGCCAGAGAGAGGAGACCTTCTCGCGGGAGAGGACAGCACCCAACTCCTCCAGGGAGAGGGAGTGGGGAGGCGCGAGGACGAGCTTCGAGCCGTGAAGCAGGGCCCCCCAGATTTCGAGGGTGGAGGCGTCGAAGGCGACGGGAGCGGCGTGGAGCCAGACTTCGGAGGCACCGAAGTGGATGAAGGAAGAAGAGACGAGGCGAGTGACGCCGCGGTGGGGAACGCAGACACCCTTGGGCTCGCCGGTGGAGCCCGAGGTGAACATGACGTAGGCGAGGTCGTCGCCGGAGACGTCAGAGGCCAGCGCAGTCGTGGGCCGACGTGAGATGCGAGAGGCCTCCTCGTCGACGAGGAGGAGGACGGCGCCGAAGGCAGGCAAGTCGTCTGCGACGTCGGAGTGGGAGATGAGGACGCCGGCGGCGGACTCACGGAGGACGAAGGAGAGGCGCTCGGAAGGCCAGGCCTTGTCGAGGGGGACGTAAGCCGCGCCGGCCTTGAGGACGGCGAGCAGGGAGACGATGAGGTCAGCGGAGCGGTCGAGGCGGACAGCGACGCGAGAGCCGGGGAGGACACCCAGGGCACGCAGGTGGTGGGCGAGCTGGTTGGAGCGCGCGTCGAGCTGCGAGTAGGTGACAGCCTCATTCCCCGAGACAACAGCGACTGCGTCGGGTGAACGGGCCACCTGCTGCTCGAACAGCGCATGCACGCTCGCGTTGCGCGGGTAATCCGTGACGGTGTTGTTCCACGTCGAGAGCACGGCCTGCTTCTCGGCGGACGTGAGCAGCGGAATCTGGCGGAGCTGCGTCTCCGGTGAAGAGACGACCTCGATCAAGAGCACCGAGAAGTGCTGTGCGAGGCGCTCCATCGAGGTCGCGTCGAACAGGTCGGTGTTGTAGTTGATGATGCCGGAGAAGCCGTCCTTGCCCTCTTCGAGGAGGAGGCTGAAGTCGTACTTGGACGTCTCGATGCTCGGAGGCACGCCACCCAGCGTGACTCCAGGGAGCGTCAGTGCCTCTTCCGGAGCGTTCTGAAGCGTGAGCGTGACCTGGAACAGGGGCGAACGGCTGAGGTCGCGCTGCGGCTGCAATTCCTCGACGAGCTTCTCGAACGGGATGTCCTGGTGCTCGTAGGCCGCGAGGGTGTTCAGGCGCACCTGTCCCAGCAGCTCGCGGAATGAACGCCGCGCATCGATGCGTGAGCGCAGGACGAGGGTGTTGACGAAGAAGCCGATGAGGCCCTCCGTCTCGGAGCGGTTGCGGTTCGCGATGGGCGAACCCACGGAGATGTCGTCCTGTCCCGAGTAGCGAGAGAGCAGGAGCTGGAAGGAGGCCAGCAGGACCATGAAGGGCGTGGCACCTTCGCGCTGGGCCAGCTCCTTCACCTGGGCACTGAGGTGCTTGGAGAGCGCCACAGGCACGACGGCGCCGCCATAAGTCTGGATGGCGGGACGAGGCCTGTCCGTGGGTAGCTCCAGCGCCGGAGAAGCGTCCGCGAGCTGCTTGCGCCACCAGTCGATCTCCGAGGCGAGGACGTCGCCATGGAGCCACTGGCGCTGCCAGACGGAGAAGTCAGCGTACTGGATGGGCAGGGGCGCGAGCTGCGCGGCTTCTCCACCGGAGAACTGGCGGTAGAAGGCGGCGATTTCCCGCGTGATGACCGCGATGGACCAACCATCCGAGATGATGTGGTGGGCGGTGACGAGGAGCAGGTAGTCCTCGTCGCTCAGTCGCACCAGTGACGCGTGCACGAGCGGACCGCGGGACATGTCGAACGAGTACAGCGCCTCCGCGCGCGTCAGTCGTTCGGCTTCGGTTTCGCGAGCCGCGGGCTCCAGTCCTCGCAGGTCGATGACAGGCAGCTCGAGTCGAACGTCAGGACGAATGACCTGAACGGGCTGACCGTCGTGGACCGCGAAGTGAGTACGGAGCACCTCATGGCGAGCGAGGAGTGCGTTGAGCGACTGGCGCAGCGCGCTGACATCGAGTGCGCCGGAGAGCTTGAGGGCCCAGGGGATGTTGTAGGTGGAGGAGCCAGGCTGGAGCTGGTCGAGGAACCAGAGGCGCT
>NZ_JAIQDH010000054.1:0-4839 GCF_020037095.1 Myxococcus sp. XM-1-1-1 | reverse complement strand
TACCAACCCTCAGCCCTCTCTCCTCTCGGCCCCCTGCTTGGGCATCCCACCCCAAAAGGGCGAAAGTCGAGTCAGAGATCGCACCAATACTTGATTGGCGGATTGGTGCCGCCTCGGCGGAGACACATGCAGGAGCTCTCTCTGGAATAGGTCGGCTCGTCGACGCAGCAGGCAATGGTTGAGCCGAGCTCTCTCGGCAAGCAGTAGGTGCCGGCGATGGACGAGCACCTCGGCCAAGTGGAAGGGCAGGTCGGCTCTGCCGCGCATTCGGTGGTGATGCCGTCGCACGTGACGCCCACACCGTTTGTCGCGGTGCAAGTCGTCGTCGTCGAAGGACAACTCACGTCACCGCCCCACTGACAGGTGGCCGTGCACGCCGAGAGTTCCTCCGAGGATGTGAGAAGGCCGCTGCTTTCTTCAGGCGCCCCATCTGGCACTCCACCACACCCGACAGCGAATGCAGCGGCACCAGCCAACAGCAATAGCATCAAGCTCTTCATGATGATTTCCCTATGGTGAGGGTGTGCGAGCGAAGGACCACCAAGCCAAGATCATTTCATGCAATTCAGGCCAAACAAGCAACCCGAAATGCACGAAAGAACCCGCAGAACCACCAGCGGACGCTGTCCTCGTCACGCGCGAGCCTGTGCCCAGGCCCCGTGCAGGCCACACCACAACACGCCCAAGACTCCCTCCCCTCTCGTCGTGAGGCGCCGCCCCCTCCCCGGTGTGCACGGCTTTGGGGAGGGGGTGCCTTGGAGTTACACCGGTCTCGTTGAGTCCCGGCGACTTGGTGAGTCAAGCCGCAGTTGGGTACCTCTTCTCATCGTTAGCAGCAGACTGGTAGCCCAGGGCGGAGCGCCTCCGGCGCAGGTTGTACCAGCCCTCGACGTACTGGAAGACAGCCATCCTGGCTTCTGCGTGAGTGCGGAAGGTCCGTCGGTCGAGCAACTCGCACTCGAGGCTCGCGAAGAAGGATTCGCACAGCGCGTTGTCGTACGCGTCGCCGACGCTCCCCAGGGAGGGACGGACTCCAGCCTGCCTGCACCGCTGCCCGAAGCTCAGCGAAGTATATTGGCATCCCTGGTCCGAATGATGGATGACGTCTCGGGGCTGGCGCTGGGCGACGGCCATGTCCAGCGCGGAGATGACCAACTCAGACTTCAGGTGAGTCGCCATGGCCCAGCCCACCACCTTGCGACTCCACACGTCGATGACGACAGCCAGGTAGAGAAAGCCCGCCCACGTCGGGATGTAGGTGATGTCGGCGACCCATCACTCGTTTGGCTCTCGGGCTTCGAATCGGCGCTCCACCAGGTCTGCAGCGGGTTGTGCCGCGTCATCTCGCTTCGTCGTCACGCAGTATCCCCTCCGACTGACTCCCGCCAACCGCGCCTCTCTCATCAGTCTGGCGACGCGCCGGCGTCCCACCTGGAGGCCGTGCGTGTCGACCAGCTCCGCCCGGACGCGAGGTGCGCCATAGGTGCCGTCCGACATCTGGTGAATGGCGTGGATGCGCTCGGAGAGGTGGGCATCCTCCTCGGCCCGTTTTGAGGCAGGCCTGCCTCTCCAGGCGCAGTAGCCGGCCTCGGTGACGCCCAGCGCCCTGCACATCGTCGACACCGCATGTCCGGCCTGGTTTTCGCTTACGAATCGGAACGCTTCTTGGGCGTCCCGATGCCTTCCTGTGCGAACCAGGCCGCGGCTTTTGAGCGGATGTCTAAGGGGTTTAGCAAACCAGCCTTTTTGACGAGTGACGAGCTGACACCCCTCCTGCCGGCGAACAAAGCGCGCACGCGGGCCACTGCGAGAAGTCACACGCATTTAGCAGGGGTGAACCCACCACTCGACGTTTCCGCCTCGAAGCCCATCCCCTCACCCCTTCATGCCCACCGGATGAAGGTCGCCTTCTACGCGTCCGCGCAAGACAATGTGCCGCAAGTCGCGGACCTCTCGTGGCCCGAGCTGTCAGCAAAGCTCGTCGCCCATCGTCGCAGCCGGTGCCCGACGTCGCCCTGCCCTCGTGGCTGTCCCGCGAAGAACGGCCCGGCCTGGAGCCCCGTCGACATCGTCGAGCGACAACGCGCCGAGAACGTGCGCGCCGTCACGGTCGCCGTGTTCGACCTGGACCACCTCAGCTCGTCGCAACTCACGTGCCTGGATGCCGTCAGGAACCGGAGACTGGCCTTCGCGGCCCACTCGACGCACAGCAACCGCCCGCCCGAGGACTACTGCCTGAGGCTGGTCATGCCGTTGTCCCGGCCCGTCCTGCCCCGGGAGTGGTCCGCCGTTCGCGAGGCCGCAATCCGCCTGCTCGACCTCCCCGCCGACCCGGCCACGAAGGACCTGGCTCGCCTGTACTTCCTGCCGGATGCGCCCGAGGGAGTCGAGCCCATGGCCCTCAGCGGCGAGGGAATGCCCCTGGACGTCGACGGGCTGCTCGCCATGGCACGTTCGGGCCTTCCGGCTACTCCTCCACCCCCTGATGGCTCTCCGACCGACCTGCACGAGCTGAGGGCCCTTCTGCGGCGCATCCGGAAGCCCGAGCATGTTGACCTCGTGCGCCGGGCCCTTGCCGGTGAGCCCCTGGCCCCCGTTGGCGGCCAAGACAACGCCCTGAACACCCTGATGTCGTGCGCGGCCTTCGTCCTGCCGCTCGCCACACCCGAATCGGCCATCGTCGAGCTGTTCCGTGCATCGTTCGCGGCCACGGACTGGCAGGAAGGCACGGAGCACCTGTGCGAGCAGGCCCTCTTCAAGCTGCGGCGCCACAAGGAACGCCGTCGGGCCCGGGATGCGTCGCAGCTCGCCGATAACCGCGCCATCTGGGAGGCCCTTGGCGGGAGCACGCCTGCTTCGCTCTCCATCGACGCCCCCGGCTTCGAGGAAGACGCTCCGGCCCCCGACGCCTGGGTGGGTGAGCTGCTGCTCGACACCACGAAGGACGGCGGCAAGCGCATTCGCAACTGCGAGGCGAACGTTTTCACGGTGCTCCTCAAATCCCCCGAGTGGCGCGGCGTCTTCCGCTTCCACGAAGTCACGAAGGGGCTCGAAGTGGAGGCCATCCCCCTCGGCCCCAGCGTGGACCTGGAAACGCTCGACGTGCTCGTCGCCAACTGGATTCAGCTCAGCAAGTACGGGCAGCTCGGCCTGATGCCGAAGGCACACGTCGTCGCGCAGCAGCTCCTTGCCGTGGCGAAGGCCAACAGCTACGACCCGGTCGCCGACTACCTCGCGGAACTCGTCTGGGACGGAAAGCCGCGGCTCGACGAGCTGCTCGTGACGTACTTCGGCGCGAGAGGTGAGCAAAACTACCTGCGGGCCGTCGGCGCGAAGTTCGCCATCTCTGCCGTTGCGCGTGCCCCTCGCCCTGGATGCAAGGTCGACACGGTGATGATTCTGGAAGGGCCCCAGGGCCTCCGGAAGTCGACGGCGTTCCGGATTCTGGGCGGCAGGTATTTCAGCGACGCGACCATCGACGTCACCAGCAAGGACAGTGCGATGCTGGCCTCTCAGTTCTGGTTCATCGAACTGGCCGAACTGAGCACGTTCCGCAAGAGCGAGGACCAAGCCCTCAAGGCGTTCATCACGCGGGTTGAGGACACCTACCGGCCGCCCTATGGACGCGCCAACGTGAAGGCTCCGCGTCGGTGCATCTTCGTCAGGACCACGAACGACGATGACTACCAGAGAGACCCCACGGGGCATCGACGCTTCTGGCCGGTGAAGTGCTCCCGCATCGACACCGAGGGGCTCGCGCGCGACCGCAGCCAGATTTGGGCCGAAGCCGTCGTGCGCTTCCACCAGGGAGAGGACTGGTGGTTGACCAACGAGGAAGCAGCCGGCGCCGAGCAGCAAGCCGCGCTGCGCATGGAGAACGTGGGAGACAGCCGGAAGGAAGTCATCCTGAAGTGGCTGCTGGAGATGCCGGCCGACAGGCGCCCCAACGACGTGACGCTGCTCCAGGTCGGCGTCGAAGCCTTCGCACTCCACCCCGCCCAGGTAGACATGCGCTTCTCACGCGAAATCGGCGCGGCCCTGAAGTCACTGGGCTTCACCCGTGGCCAGCGCCGGATGGGGGACGGGACGCGGCCTCTCGTTTACTACCTCCCGGACGAGATGAAGAACGCGCCCATGGAAAAGCGCGGCGAGCGGCCAGGGGCATTTAGGCCTTAGAGAACAGTCCAACCAAACGAAAGCGCGCCACACAAATAAACTCGGACAGCACATGGGCTGGCGGGGCAAGTCGTGTTTCCGCCACGGCTGGCCGAATCCATCCTCTCTTCACAACATCTTCACCGACCCGCCGCGGAAACCAAAACACTGCAAACTACGCCAACTCCCTTGACCACAAATGCAGATCCATCAAAATAGCCGTCCCCACATCCAGGAGACCCATGCACCACTCCATTGCTCGCCATTCCGCGCTAGGATTTCTCGCCGCACTGCTAATCTCAACCACGGGGAGCGCCTCGCCCAGCCCGCTCGCGTCCACGCAAGCCTCCACTACACAAGGCACTGCTGGATTCTCGAGCACTTGCACAAAAGTAAAGAGAATCATCGCAGAGAAGGCCGACGTCCCCCCCTCCAGCGTCACCGACAGCGCAGATCTCGTTCATGACTTGGGCATGGATGAGCTAGACCTAATCGAACTCGCCATGCACTTCGAAGATGAGTTCGAAATCGAAATCCCCGACGAACACGTCGAACTCATTCACACAGTCGGCGATGCATGCAAGTACGTCGAAGGGGCCGTCGGCTCCTAAACCAACGATCTCGATTCTCGCACGACGTCAGGAGGCGCGCCTGAGGGCGGCTCGGCGCAGGGATGGACAGGCA
>NZ_JAIQDH010000053.1:0-5082 GCF_020037095.1 Myxococcus sp. XM-1-1-1 | reverse complement strand
CCTGGAAGCCGCCCGCGTGCACACCAAGGCGTGGTCCTACCAGATGGGCATCCTGGGGCCGCCGAGGGACGGGACGGACCGGGAGGTCTGGTCCGAGCGCCGGTTCGACGGCATGGACTACGCGCTGCTCTGCGCGTACACGCACCCCGAGGCGCCGGGGCCGGTGCTGGACCTGGTCACGGACTGGTACGTCTGGGTCTTCTACTTCGACGACCACTTCCTGGAGGTCTTCAAGTACTCGCGCGACGTGAAGGGCGGCCAGGCCTACCTGGACCGGCTGCCGCTGTTCATGCCGCTGGACATGAGCCAGACGCCGCCGGAGCCCGTCAACCCGGTGGAGCGCGGCCTGTGGGACTTGTGGCAGCGCACGGTGCCCGCCATGTCCATGGACTGGCGCCGCCGCTTCTTCGAGAACACCAAGCACCTGCTCGATGAGTCGATGTGGGAAATCGAGAACATCAGCGAGGCGCGCGTCTCCAACCCCATCGAGTACATCGAGATGCGCCGCAAGGTGGGCGGCGCGCCGTGGTCGTCGGACCTGGTGGAGGTGGCCGTCGCGGCGGAGATTCCGGACCGGGTGGTGAAGAGCCGGCCGATGCGCGTCTTCAAGGACACCTTCTCGGACGCGGTGCACCTGCGCAACGACTTGTTCTCCTACGAGCGTGAAATCCTGGAGGAGGGGGAGCTCTCCAACGGCGTGCTGGTGGTGGAGAAGTTCCTCGACTGCGACACGCAGCGCGCCGCGGACCTGGTCAACGACTTGCTGACGTCGCGGCTGCAGCAGTTCGAGACGACGTTCGCCACGGAGCTGCCGTGGCTCTTCGCGGAGTACGGACTCAACCCGGTGGAGCAGGCGCAGGTGCTCACCTACCTGCGGGGCCTTCAGGACTGGCAGTCCGGCGGCCACGAGTGGCACATGCGCTCCAACCGCTACATGAACCAGCACGCCCAGGAGCGCCCGGCGCTGTCCATTCCGGTGCCCGCGGGACTGGGCACCTCCGCGCTCCGGCTGCCGCTGACGGCGGGCGCGCTGGGGATGGGGCCTCGCGCCCGCTCGCTGAGCCACACGCCGCGCCAGCACGTGGGCCCCACGACGTTGCCGAAGTTCTACATGCCGTACAGCACGTACCTCAGTCCCCACCTGGACCACGCGCGGAGGGCCTCCAAGGCCTGGGCGCGGAAGATGGGCCTGCTCGAAGTCGTGCCCGGCGTGGGCTTCTACGTCTGGGATGACCACAAGTTCGACGCGGCGGACGTGGCCCTCTGCGGCGCGCTCATCCACCCGGACGCGACGCCCGAGCAGTTGGAGCTGACGGCGTGCTGGCTGGTGTGGGGGACGTACGCGGACGACTACTTCCCCCTGCTCTACGCGAACACCCGGGACATGGCGGGCGCCAAGGCCTTCACCGCGCGGCTGGGGCAGTTCATGCCGGACGACGTGGAGACGGCCAGCGCCGCGGTGCCCCTCAACCCGGTGGAGCTGAGCCTGGCGGACCTGTGGAAGCGCACGGCGGGCCCGCTGACGCCGCGCGGCCGAAAGCTCTTCCGCAAGGCCATCCAGGACATGACGGACAGCTGGGTGTGGGAGCTGAACAACCAGCTGCTCAACCGCGTGCCGGACCCGGTGGACTACGTGGAGATGCGCCGCAAGACGTTCGGCTCGGACCTCACCATGTCGCTGGCGCGCCTGTCCCACGGCGACGCGGTGCCGGAGGACGTCTTCAATACCCGCACGTTGCGGGCGCTGGAGAACTCCGCCGCGGACTACGCCTGCTTCGTCAACGACCTGTACTCCTACCAGAAGGAAATCCAGTTCGAGGGCGAGCTGAACAACTGCGTGCTCGTCGTGCAGAAGTTCCTGGGCGTGGACAAGGACGCGGCGGTGCAGGTGGTCAACCAGATGATGACCGCGCGCATGAAGCAGTTCGAGCACCTGGTGGCCAAGGAGCTGCCCGCCGTCATCCGCACCTTCGAGCTGGACGAGAAGGCGCAAGGCAAGCTGCACAAGTACGTGGAGCAGTTGCAGCAGTGGATGGCGGGCATCCCCCGGTGGCACGCGGGCGTGACGCGCTACACCGAGGTGGAGCTCATCCACGACGCGGCGCCGAAGCTCAAGACGGGCAAGCCCGCCCCGCTGGGCATGTCGGCGATGCGCCTCTCCGAGCTGCTTCGCGCCACGCGCCCCTGAGAAGTCCCCAGACACATTCCGAAGTGATTTCGAGTCTTCAACTCCGAAGAAGGGTGACCCATGTCCAATGATTCGAAGAAGTTCGACGACAACAACCAGAGCCTGGGCACGCAGGCGGCTCGGCAGCTGGCGACGACGACCAAGTCCGAGCCGCAGATGCAGGGCATCTCCTCGCGGTGGCTGCTCAAGCTGCTGCCGTGGGTGCAGGTGTCCGGCGGCACGTACCGCGTCAACCGCCGCATGACGTACGCGGTGGGCGACGGCCGCGTCACCTTCACCAGCACGGGCGCCAAGGTGGCGGTGATTCCGCAGGAGCTGGGCGAGCTGCCTCTCTTGCGCGGGTACGAGGACGTGGACGCGCTCACCGCGCTGGCCAACCGCTTCGAGCAGAAGGAGTTCAAGGCGGGCGAGGTCATCACCGAGGCGGGCAAGGAGGCCGACTCCATCGTCCTCATCGCGCACGGCAAGGTGAACCGCATCGGCACCGGCAAGTACGGGGAGCCGGTGGTGCTGGAGACGCTGGCGGACGGAGACCACTACAGCTACCAGGCGCTGCTGGAGTCGCAGGACTACTGGCAGTTCACCGCCAAGGCCGTCACGCCCGTGATTGCGCTGGTGCTCCAGCAGTCCGCCTTCGAGACGGTGGTGGCGCAGGTGCCGTCGCTGCAGAAGCACCTCGAGAAGTTCAAGGCGCGCTCCAAGAAGAAGCAGGACCACTCGGGCCAGAAGGCGATTGAGCTGGCGGCGGGCCACCACGGCGAGCCGGTGCTCCCCGGCACCTTCGTGGACTACGAGACGAGCCCCCGCGAGTACGAGCTGTCCGTCGCCCAGACGGTGCTCCAGATTCACACCCGCGTGGCGGACCTCTTCAACGACCCGATGAACCAGACGCAGCAGCAGCTGCGCCTGACGGTGGAGGCGCTCAAGGAGCGCAAGGAGCACGAGCTCATCAACAACCGTGAGTTCGGCCTCTTGCACAACGCGGACCTCAAGCAGCGCATCCACACCCGCTCGGGCGCGCCGACGCCGGACGACATGGACGAGCTGCTCGCGACGGTGTGGAAGGAGCCGTCGTTCTTCCTGGCGCACCCGCGCGCCATCGCCGCCTTCGGCCAGGAGTGCAACAAGCGGGGCATCTACCCCACCAGCGTGGAGATGAACGGCAACCACGTGCCCGCGTGGCGCGGCGTGCCGATTGTTTCCTGCAACAAGCTGCCCATCTCCGAGACGCGCACCACCTCCATCATGCTGATGCGAGCGGGGGAGAAGAACCAGGGCGTCGTCGGCCTGCACCAGGCGGGAATCCCCGACGAAATCGAGCCCAGCCTCAACGTGCGCTTCATGGGCATCAACGAGAAGGCCATCATGAACTACCTGGTGACGGCGTACTTCTCGGCGGCGGTGCTGACGCCGGACGCGCTGGGCATCCTGGAGAGCGTGGAGCTGGGGCGCTCGTAGTCGTCGCCTGACTTCGTATCCGAATCAAGGAGACCACTTCATGGCGAATCCAGACAGAGAGCTGGCGGCCCACGAGGGCACCAGCCTGAGCACGGCCGGCGCGCGGCAGCTGGCGACGACGACGAAGACGCAGCCGGTGATGCAGGGCATTTCGCCCCGCTACCTCTTGAGCATCCTGCCGTGGGTGCAGGTGTCGGGCGGCACGTACCGCGTCAACCGGCGGCTGACGTACGCGGCGGGCGACGACCGGCTGAACTTCAGCAACATCGGCGTCAAGGTGGAGGTGATTCCGCAGGAGCTGCTGAAGCTGCCGCTGATGCGGGGCTTCCAGGACGCGGACGACCTGCTCATCCGCACGCTGGCGGGACGCTTCACCCAGCAGCAGTACAAGGCCGGGGACGTCATCGTGGAGGCGGGCACGTCCGCGCACCAGGTGTTCCTCATCGCGCACGGCAAGGCGCAGAAGCTCTCGAAGGGCAAGTACGGCGACCCGCTGGTGCTGGACACGCTGGCGGACGGCGACCACTTCGGCGACCAGGCGGTGGTGGAGTCCAACGACGTGTGGCCCTTCACCGTCAAGGCGCTCACGGCCTGCACGGTGATGGCGCTGCCGCAGGACGTGTTCGAGGCGCTCATCGTCCAGTCCCCGGCGCTCAAGGCGCACGTGGACGGCTACAAGGCGAGGCTCAAGAAGCCGCAGGACAAGGCGGGCCAGGCGGCCATCCCGATGTCGGCCGGCCACCACGGCGAGCCCGTGCTGCAGGGCGGCTTCGTGGACTACGAGCTCAAGCCGCGCGAGTACGAGCTGAGCGTGGCGCAGACCATCCTTCGCGTGCATACCCGCGTGTCGGACATCTTCAACGACCCGATGAACCAGACGCAGGAGCAGCTGCGGCTGACCATCGAGGCGCTGAAGGAGCGCAAGGAGTGGGAGCTCATCAACAACCCGGAGTTCGGCCTGTTGCACAACGCGGACCTCAAGCAGCGCCTCAACACGCGCTCGGGGCCGCCGACGCCGGACGACATGGACGAGCTGGTGACGCGCCGTCGCAAGACGCGCTACTTCCTGGCGCACCCGCGCGCCATCGCGGCGTTCGGCCGGGAGTGCACCCGGCGCGGCCTGTACCCGACGGTGGTGGACGTGGGCGGGGCGAAGTTCCAGGCGTGGCGCGGGGTGCCCATCCTCCCGTGCGACAAGCTGCCCATCAGCCGGGAGAACACGACGTCCATCATCGCCATGCGCACCGGCCAGGAGGATCAGGGCGTGGTGGGCCTGCACAACGCGGGCATCCCGGATGAAGTGGAGGCGAGCCTCACCGTCAAGCGCATGGCCATCAACGACCAGGCCCTCACCCAGTACCTGGTGAGCACCTACTACTCCGCCGCCGTGCTCGTCCCCGACGCGCTGGGCGTGCTGGAGAACGTGGCGCTCGGCG
>NZ_JAIQDH010000052.1:0-5746 GCF_020037095.1 Myxococcus sp. XM-1-1-1 | reverse complement strand
GGTAGCAAGAAGTCGCGGTAGAAACAAGCGACTCGGTCTTTGAAAACCAAATAGCAAGCCCAAGAAGAAGAGAAGGATTGCGGAAACCGCAGTCAATCTTTGAGAAGGCCCCAGTCAGGGAGCGCTGAGAAGCGCATACCGGCAGGGCCTCGTAGTGAATCAGCGAGTTGAGGTTCCTTAGCCGGGCCTCAGCTGACGCCGGTTCAACCTTCAAAATAAAAATTGGAGAGTTTGATCCTGGCTCAGAACGAACGCTGGCGGCGTGCCTAACACATGCAAGTCGAGCGCGAATAGGGGCAACCCTTAGTAGAGCGGCGCACGGGTGCGTAACACGTGGATAATCTGCCTGGATGCTCGGGATAACCAGTCGAAAGATTGGCTAATACCGGATAAGCCCACGGTTTCTTCGGAGACTGAGGGAAAAGGTGGCCTCTGTATACAAGCTATCACAACCAGATGAGTCCGCGGCCCATCAGCTAGTTGGCGGGGTAATGGCCCACCAAGGCGACGACGGGTAGCTGGTCTGAGAGGACGATCAGCCACACTGGAACTGAGACACGGTCCAGACTCCTACGGGAGGCAGCAGTGGGGAATTTTGCGCAATGGGCGAAAGCCTGACGCAGCAACGCCGCGTGTGTGATGAAGGTCTTCGGATTGTAAAGCACTTTCGACCGGGACGAAAACCCGTAGCCCAACACGCTACGGCTTGACGGTACCGGGAGAAGAAGCACCGGCTAACTCTGTGCCAGCAGCCGCGGTAATACAGAGGGTGCAAGCGTTGTTCGGAATTATTGGGCGTAAAGCGCGTGTAGGCGGCGTGACAAGTCGGGTGTGAAAGCCCTCAGCTCAACTGAGGAAGTGCGCCCGAAACTGTCGTGCTTGAGTGCCGGAGAGGGTGGCGGAATTCCCCAAGTAGAGGTGAAATTCGTAGATATGGGGAGGAACACCGGTGGCGAAGGCGGCCACCTGGACGGTAACTGACGCTGAGACGCGAAAGCGTGGGGAGCAAACAGGATTAGATACCCTGGTAGTCCACGCCGTAAACGATGAGAACTAGGTGTCGTGGGAGTTGACCCCCGCGGTGCCGTAGCTAACGCATTAAGTTCTCCGCCTGGGAAGTACGGTCGCAAGACTAAAACTCAAAGGAATTGACGGGGGCCCGCACAAGCGGTGGAGCATGTGGTTTAATTCGACGCAACGCGCAGAACCTTACCTGGTCTTGACATCCTCGGAATCTCTCAGAGATGAGGGAGTGCCCGCAAGGGAACCGAGAGACAGGTGCTGCATGGCTGTCGTCAGCTCGTGTCGTGAGATGTTGGGTTAAGTCCCGCAACGAGCGCAACCCTCGCCTTTAGTTGCCACGCAAGTGGATCTCTAGAGGGACTGCCGGTGTTAAACCGGAGGAAGGTGGGGATGACGTCAAGTCCTCATGGCCTTTATGACCAGGGCTACACACGTGCTACAATGGCCGGTACAGAGCGTTGCCAACCCGCGAGGGGGAGCTAATCGCATAAAACCGGTCTCAGTTCAGATTGGAGTCTGCAACTCGACTCCATGAAGGCGGAATCGCTAGTAATCGCAGATCAGCACGCTGCGGTGAATACGTTCCCGGGCCTTGTACACACCGCCCGTCACACCATGGGAGTCGATTGCTCCAGAAGTCATCTCACCAAGAGATGCCCAAGGAGTGGTCGGTAACTGGGGTGAAGTCGTAACAAGGTAGCCGTAGGGGAACCTGCGGCTGGATCACCTCCTTTCTAAGGAGACCGGGCATCGGACACGCACTTCGGTGCGAGTAGGCGATGCCAGCAGCCTTCGGGCTGCGTCAGGTCGACCAGGTCAACGTTTCCGAGTCCAATCCGACTCGACTTCTTCGGGCTTGCTGTTTGGTTTTGAAGGACTGAGTGCGCAGGCGACTGCAGCACCAGCTCTTTGAGAATGAAGGACGCTGTAGGAAGAATCGACGCGGTAGCTCCCTGGGCCTATAGCTCAGCTGGCTAGAGCGCGCGCCTGATAAGCGCGAGGTCGGTGGTTCAAGTCCACCTAGGCCCACCACTTCCTCGAGACGTAAGTCGAGAGGGGCAAGTGGTGACGCACCCAGCATGGTAGGATGGCCTGGTTTAAGGGGCTGTAGCTCAGTTGGGAGAGCGCCAGCTTTGCAAGCTGGATGTCGTCGGTTCGATTCCGATCAGCTCCACTACGATTTTCCCTGCAGTTCGAGTGGGAAGCGTTCTTTGACAAGTGCATACGAAGGGTAAGTTGCAATTTCTGCTGAGTAACAAGTTCTCGCAGAAAGCACTGCCGAAACCGTCGCCGGGAGGCGAGGTGAGAGGCGGTGTTTCTACAAGCGAATTAGAAGTGAATCTTCCGGGCCTGCTGCGAAGAGCAGGGGTCTGGGCCTTGGTTTCGAGTTTCGACAATCCGCCGGGAGGCGGGCGTTGGACAAGAGATTAGGGCAAGTAAGCTACTAAGGGCGTGCGGTGGATGCCTAGGTGCCAAGAGGCGATGAAGGACGCGGGTGGCTGCGAAAAGCTTCGGGGAGCTGTCAACCAAGCGTTGATCCGGAGATGTCCGAATGGGGAAACCCAGCACTGCGAATAGCGGTGTTACCTCCTACTGAATACATAGGTAGGAAGGAGCTAACCAGGGGAAGTGAAACATCTCAGTACCCTGAGGAAGAGAAAACAATGAGTGATTCCCAAAGTAGTGGCGAGCGAAATGGGAGAAGCCCAAACCGAAGTCACGAAAGTGGCGTCGGGGTAGCGGGTCCACGGTAGGACTTTGACTGGCTAGCGGAAGCCTCTGGAAAGGGGCACCAAAGAGCGTGATAGTCGCGTACGCGAAAGCTGGTTGGAGCTGAGTGGGTTACCCAAGTAAGGCGGGACACGTGCAATCCTGCCTGAATCAGCCGGGACCATCCGGTAAGGCTAAATACTCCTTGGCGACCGATAGTGAACAAGTACCGCGAGGGAAAGGTGAAAAGAACCCCGGCAAGGGGAGTCAAAAGAACCTGAAACCGCATGTCTACAAGCAGTTCGAGCTCTACGGCGCAAGCCAGAGCGAGAGCGTACCTTTTGCATCATGATTCGGCGACTTAATATACGTAGCGAGGCTAAGCCGATAGGTGGAGCCGGAGCGAAAGCGAGTCCTAAAAGGGCGAATTAGTTGCGTGTATTATAACCCGAAGCGGGGTGATCTACACATGGCCAGGTTGAAGTGCGGGTAACACCGCATGGAGGACCGAACTCATGAAAGTTGAAAATTTCTGGGATGAGCTGTGTGTAGGGGTGAAAGGCCAATCAAACTCCGTGATAGCTGGTTCTCCCCGAAAGATATTTAGGTATCGGCTCGGGCAATTCAATACTGGAGGTAGAGCACTGGAACGGCTAGGGGTCTCACCAGATTACCAAACCGTACCAAACTCCGAATGCCAGTAATTGTTAGCCCGGGACGCAGTCAGTGGGTGATAACGTCCATTGGCAAGAGGGGAATAACCCAGACCGACAGCTAAGGCCCCCAAATCTAGTCTAAGTGAACACTAGAAAGGATGTGGCAGGTCATTGACAACCAGGAGGTTGGCTTAGAAGCAGCCATCCTTTAAAGAAAGCGTAATAGCTCACTGGTCAAGACAGGCCGCGCCGAAAATGTAACGGGGCTCAAGACTAGTGCCGAAGCTTCGGGTCATACGTAAAGCGTATGGCGGTAGGGGAGCGTTCCAACTGCAGCGAAGGCCGACCGAAAGGGCGACTGGAGCGGTTGGGAGTGCTGATGCCGAAATGAGTAGCGATAAAGGGGGTGAGAAACCCCCTCGCCGTAAACCCAAGGTTTCCTGGGTCAAGTTAATCTTCCCAGGGTTAGCCGGAACCTAAGTCGAGGCCGAAAGGCGTAGATGATGGAAAGCGGGTTAATATTCCCGCGCCATCTTGCAAGCGTTGAACTAAGGGAGGACGGAGAAAGCTAGACGAGCTGACCGGCGGTTGTGTCAGTCTAAAGGCGTAGGGGTGTCGCGTACGAATAAAGGCGCGGCAGCTATCCTCGAGACCTTATGGCGCCCCGTAAGGGGTAAGTCGTCGATGCTCTGCTTCCAAGAAAAGTCCCGTAGGGAGCTTGCAGGGTGTCCGTACCGTAAACCGACACAGGTGGGTGAGGAGAAAATCCTAAGGCGCTTGAGAGAACTCTCCTCCAAGGAACTAGGCAAATTTCCACCGTAACTTCGGAAGAAGGTGGGCCTCTGGTAGGTGAAGGCGTACAGCTGGAGCCGAGAGAGGTTGCAGAGAAATGGCGGTAGCGACTGTTTACCAAAAACACAGGACTCTGCGAAGGCGACAAGCCGACGTATAGGGTCTGACTCCTGCCCGGTGCTGGAAGGTTAAGGGGATTCGTCAGCCGCAAGGCGAAGCGATGATCCGAAGCCCCAGTAAACGGCGGCCGTAACTATAACGGTCCTAAGGTAGCGAAATTCCTTGTCGGGTAAGTTCCGACCTGCACGAATGGAGTAACGACTTCCGCGCTGTCTCGGAGAGGGACTCAGCGAAATTGAAATAGCTGTGCCGATGCAGTTTACCCGCAGCAAGACGGAAAGACCCCGTGAACCTTTACTATAACTTGACAGTGACACTAGGGATTGACTGTGTAGGATAGGTGGGAGCCTTTGAAGCCGGGCCGCTAGGTTCGGTGGAGGCAACGGTGAAATACCACCCTGTTGATTTCTGGTGTCTAACCATGTCCCGTTAGCCGGGATTGGGACACTGTCTGGTGGGTAGTTTGACTGGGGCGGTCGCCTCCCAAAGAGTAACGGAGGCGCGCGATGGTTCCCTCAGCCCGATTGGAAACCGGGCGGCGAGTGCAATGGCATAAGGGAGCTTGACTGCGAGACGGACACGTCGAGCAGGTGCGAAAGCAGGTCATAGTGATCCGGTGGTCCTGAATGGAAGGGCCATCGCTCAACGGATAAAAGGTACTCCGGGGATAACAGGCTTATCTCCCCCAAGAGTTCACATCGACGGGGAGGTTTGGCACCTCGATGTCGGCTCATCGCATCCTGGGGCTGGAGCAGGTCCCAAGGGTTTGGCTGTTCGCCAATTAAAGCGGTACGCGAGCTGGGTTCAAAACGTCGTGAGACAGTTTGGTCCCTATCTGCTGTGGGCGTAGGATACTTGAGAGGCTCTGACCTTAGTACGAGAGGACCGGGTTGGAGGCACCGCTGGTGTACCAGTTGTCTCGCCAGAGGCATCGCTGGGTAGCCATGTGCCGATTGGATAACCGCTGAAAGCATCTAAGCGGGAAACCGACCTCAAGACCAGGTATCCCGGGCGCAAGCCCCTGAAGACCCGTCGAAGACTACGACGTTGATAGGCTGGGTGTGTAAGCGCGGTAACGCGTTGAGCTAACCAGTACTAATTGGTCGAGCGGCTTACTTCCCCCTATCTCTTGCGCGCCCCCTCAAGGGGAGTAAGGGACTCGGGGCCAAGGCCGAGGCTTGAATGCATGCGCATTCACCCGGAAGAAACTTCTTTAAAGCACAGCGAGGCTTGATACTCGCAGAATGCTGCAACTTACCCTTCGTATGCACTGTCTCTTGTTTTCCGGTGGCAATGTCGGAGGGGTCACACCCGTTCCCATCCCGAACACGGAAGTTAAGCCCTCCAGAGCCGATGGTACTCCGCGGGAAACCGCGTGGGAGAGTAGGTCGCTGCCGGATTCTTTTTGAGAAGCCCTCGTCGCCTCGTGCGACGGGGGCTTTTCT
>NZ_JAIQDH010000051.1:0-6138 GCF_020037095.1 Myxococcus sp. XM-1-1-1 | reverse complement strand
GCTCGACCTGCACGCAAACGTCACGCGAAACCACCGCTGCCGCACCATGGCCCAGCTCATGGTGCGGGTACATGCCTACCTCGACGCGCGGAATGCACAGCGCTCTGCCTGTCCATCCCTGCGCCGAGCCGCCCTCAGGCGCGCCTCCTGACGTCGTGCGAGAATCGAGATCGTTGGTTTAGACTGCGCCCCGCCTTGCGCTCATGGTCGAGGCCCGCGTAGCAAATCCGGCGCCCCTTCTCCCACAACTCGCAGCCGTCGCAGCCCATAGTGGGATTGACGGTGGAGTCACACCACTGGATTCCGGTTCTCTCGCCCATGCGGATAGTTGCGTCTGATTGAGGGTGAGGCGCCTCCCACAAACCGGAAGATTCCCCCAACGTTGGGAGAATCCGCGCAGGTGGACACGGTTATTTACGTCCAGGGACGACCCACCGTAGTCGGGTTCACGTCCGCCTTCGCCAATCCCTCTTCAATGTGCTTCAGGACGACGTCAGCCACGCTGCGGAGCTGCATGAATGCCCCCTTTGCTTTCTGGAGGGATTCGTTCACTTCCGGTGAGTGCTCCTTCTTGAGACGTTCGAAGACGCTCTTCTCCCAAGACTCGACTCTCTCCACCACGTTCTCAGCGCGGGCCGTCATCTCGCGGACTGCTGAAAGTATGGGCCGGCTAAGCGCGGACTCGTTCGAGTCTTCGACCAGGGACAGCGTCTGACCTCGTACACGTTTCGCCAGATCCCTTACCGAAAGGCCCTCACGCAGTGCCTGCTTGAGAAAGCTCTCGCGTTTCTTCTTGTCTGCGACCTCGGCAAGGACGTCAAGGTGAGACCAGGAGAGTGGCCTTCCATACGGATTGGTCTGCTTCAGCAGAGTCGAGAGCTGAGCTGACGTCCAGGTGCTGGCAATTCGCTCATATCGGCGCAGCGTGTTCTCGTCGAGCCCGAGAGCTCGCTCAAGCTGGCCGACAGCGTCGGAACCATATTTCGCACGCTCCCCCCGGACCTGAGCAACGACACGCCCAATCTCGTACCTTGTCCGGACATCCTGCTTCTCGGAGCTTGCCAGCAGTCTCTTTAACTTCTCGTACTCGGACCGCAGCGCAGGCGTCATCCCCTTCACCACCACAGACGTACCGGAGCCCCCTTCACCTACCTTTTGCGCGCCTGCAGCATGGCGTCTCGCCTTCTTTCCCGGTGAATTCGACATCCGCCCTCCTGCATGCAACTTCGCCAGGCTCTCCGCCGTTGTGAGCACCAGTGGTCGGCACCTCCGTGCCACGCCGCGGGCATTGTGCGAACCATGCGCGCACGCCGCCACCTGAAGTCGCCTGTACGTCCGTCAACTGGTCATCTTTCCGGGTGAACTGGCGTGCAACTTCCAACGGTCGGCAGATGTGAATTCAGTTTTTGGCGGTATTGCTTTGTTACGAGGCCAGTATCACCGGCCATGTTGAAATCTGGTTGTCGCAGCCTGTGAACACCATCTCGGGCTGGACACTGCTATGCGTCCCGTCCCGGCTCCGACACGCTGACGCTGGAGTTGGCCGCGGCCAGGGGGACTTCCTCGGTTCGGCTTCGCCATATACGGGACAGGTGCCCGTACCCTTTTTGGCCGAAGCGCCGCAACACCTCGTCCCGGCCCGGTCTTGGCGTGTTCCAAGAGGTACGCCAGCTCTGTCGACAGCAGCACCTCGTCGGTGACGAGTCACACATTCCCATCCAGCAGGATGAAATACCGGGGGGCGCGGAGGCCGCTCCTTCGGACGTGATACGGCGGTACGCAGACGGTAAGTCCACGTCGGTGCTCGGCATAAGAGCTGTGACGGACCCACCGTTGAAGCACCTCACCCATCAACCTGCGCCCTGCGGGCGCGCTCACGATGCGCGCCACGAGGGCCCCTCCGGGCTTGCCGTGCGCGTGCGTCCTGGAGGACACCATGAAGGACGAGGACGACACCCCGACCCACCGTTACGAGGAGAAGGTGGTGAGCCTCAACCTAGAGTTGGCCAACCTGGAGCACGCCCTGCGCGGGGCCCAGTTCATGGCCGAACTTCTCGCCAACGACGACATGCCAACCGAGGAGGCTGACCGGCAGGCGCCCCGCTCTGTCGTCGCAATCCTGGCCCTGGCGGATGCACGGCTCCAGCAACTCCGCCGGGTCATTCGGGGGGAGGAAGATGCACGGCACCTGTGGGCGCCGTACAACGCCATCAGCCCGGAGCCGTTTCCGGGAGATGCAGACGACGTGAGGTTGGAGCCCCGGACTTCGCCCAGGACATCGGCCACTCCCGGCACCAGGAAGCGCACTGGCAGGACGGCCAGGCGCAAGCCTCAGGCGAAGCGGGCCGCGAGGAAGACGGTGGCCGGCAGACCGGAGGCACCCTCGCAGCGGGATGAGGGCTCGCCACCTCCTGCTGCGCCCGCGTCTCCGTGATACCCGGCAGCGGCCGGAGGGGCTTGGGCCTCACGAGGGTGTCATGCACCGGCAACGGTGCGGGCACCCGGAGGTCATCAGACCTCTTTAGCCCTGGGCGCCACGCCCGTGCGCAGACCGGCCACGTTACGGGAAGGAAATCCCGGACAGGGTGACGGTGCGGCCGGCGCCCGCCTCCCACAACTTGAGTGTGAAGGTGCCCTGGGCCTCCTCTCGCGTGGCCAGCGCCTCCACCGCGATGTGTTGCCGCTTCCTGTCCGTTTCAACAAAGCCTCGCTGCCAAACCGGCAGGACCTTCAACTCCATGCCCGTACTGTCCGTCAGCATCGCTCCCGCGGTTGACCATGGCGGCTCGCCTTGCGGGTTCTCCATCACCAGTTCCACCGCCACCCGTCCGGCGGCCCGGTAGCTATAGACCTCCAGCGTCACGAGGGCGTTTCCGGGGGATTTCGTGACGGCCTCGATGAGCAAGCGGGTCGATACCCCCGTGTTGTCCATCTGCCCGGCGGCGATGAGTCCCAGGAGCCCTCCCGGGCCTCCGCGCTCAGCACGCTCCCGTTCCAGCTCTTCATGGCACCACTGGGCCTCCACCTTCGCCTCCTTCGCCTCCCGCTGGTAGGACGCGGCGGTGCGCGGGGCGCGAGACACCTCTAGCAGCCGCTCCGCACGGGCCGGATGCACCACGAGGGTGAAGGCCGCAGCCGCGGGGGCCGCACCGTCCTTGAAGCGCACCATGAGCCGCAGCCGCTCCCCGCTCTTCAAGGTGTCCGAGGGGAGGAGCCGGAGCGTGGCCTGGCCAACGTCCACGAGGACAAAGGACTCCCGCTTCTCCAGCGCCACCGTGTCCTTGCCCTCCTTGTCCCGCAGCAGCTCCGCGTCAAAGGCGAGCGTGGTGGGCACCCCCGGGCTGATGTGCACCTCGGGCTCGTTGCCGGTGGGCTCCGCCGGAAGCTCAAGCTGCCGCACGCCCGCATTCCATGGAGGGGCAGTCGCCTCTGCACGGACCGTCGTTCCCATCAGCAGCGAGAGCACCACCAGCGCGGCGGAAGACGAAGCGGACATGGGACATCACCCTCACTCGAAGTGGTCCACGGGATTCGCACGCCCGGTCGTCCAGATGATGGCGGAGTCGGCATCACTTCCGGGCTTCCGCTCCAGGCCACGCTCTCTGCTGCTGCTGAGCAACTCGATGCACACCGGATAGGTGCGGCCCTGGCCCGTCCGCAACCATGTGAAGCGGCCATACACGCGGTCAGCGAGGTGGAGCTTGCCGTAGAGCAGTCCCCCGCCCCGGAGCCCCTTCCACTCATCCCCCAGCCGCACGATGGCGTTCCCCTCGCGCACGGTGATGACGTGGGGCTCGCCCTTGATGACGTCGAAGACGAAGACCTGGGCGTCCCCCAGCTCGATGCCCAGCTCCTTCATCGCCTCCAAGGCGCCCGGCGGGCACTCTTCCGGTGGCGGAGCAGGACGTACCTGGGGGCCGGAACAGGCGAGGTTGAGACACGCCCCCGCCACGCCCAGGGCCTTCATCCCCACCTTCTTCAACGCGCTGGCAGACGGCATCGACTCCTTCATCACGGGTGCATCCTCTTTCGTCAGCGCCGCGAGAGGCGCGGCGGCCACACCGGTTGCCTCCACCATGGGCGGAGCTGTGGCGGGGACAGCTTCCGGTAGCGCCTCCACGGGCGCTACTTCACGGAGAGGTGCGGGGCGCGTCACCACGTTGGACGGCGGCGAGGGCACCTTGGCATCGGGTGCAACTCCGCCCTCCAGCAGCAGCATCCCCCAGGCGGCCAAGCCCACCACCCCCACGAGCAGCACGGCCACCACCAGCACCGGCGAGCGCAGCCGCTGGTGCACGGGAGGCGCCTCTACTGGCGGCTCCTGCCCCAGTTCCACGACGTCTCGCCGGTCTGGGCGCCGGACGAAGGGCAAGGCAGGGGCGATGACCAACCTGGGTGCGGGTGGCGTGCCGGAGTACGTGGGCCACTCTGGCCGGCGGATGCGACGTCGGGGGGCAGCGCTGGGTTCCAGCTCGGTCCCCTGCTTCTCGTCCCACTCGAAGAGGCTGGCCTCCCACGCCACGGACTTGCCGAAGCTCACCGCCGCCATGAGCGCCGCGTGCAGCTCGGCTCCCGTTGGGTAGCGCTCCTGCGGCTGCTTTGCCAACAGCCGCATGATGACGTCGCTGAGCGCCCGAGGCGTGCGCCGGTTGAAGTCCGCTGGCGTCGGTGGCGTCTGGGCCTCGATGGCCAGGTACAGCATGTCGGGCGGCAGGTGCGGCGGGAACGGGTAGTGCCCTGTCACCGCCCGGTACAGGCTGACGCCCAGCGCGAACAGGTCATCGGTGGGCTGGTGCTCGTACCGCGCTCCCGGACGTCCGTGGTTCGCCCGATGGAAGCGCACCGACTCGGGGCTGCGCAAGTGCACCGTGCCCGGGGGCACCGTCTGCTCGGTGATGGTGGCCGCGCCCGCGTAGTCCCCGATGCCGAAGTCGATGAGCACCGGCTCCCCGTCCGCCTCCCGGATGAGGATGTGCACGGGCTTGACGTCGCGGTGCCGTACCCCCGCCCCATGCAGCGCATGGAAGGCCAGGGCCACCTTGCCGACGGCCTGCGCCAGCTCACGGAAGTTCGGGTTCACCTCCTCGGCCCAGGTGTCCAGCGGTCGGCCGGCCACCCAATCCATGACGAAGTAGAGATAGCCGGTCTGCGGGTGGGGCCACCGGCCGCAGGCGTGGAAGCGCACAACGTTGGGGTGCACCGCCTTGACCATGAGCAGCGTGACTTCACGCTCGGCCCGCTCGTCCCCGGGACGCAGCGCCAGCTTCAGCGCGTAGAACTCGCCGGGCCGGGCCATGTCCTCCACGCGATACACGGCGCCGAAGCCGCCCACGCCCAGCCGCTCCATCACGCGCCAGGTGCCCACCTCCGTGCCGGGCCCCAGCGCCTCCGGGTACACCTGAAAGTTTTCCGCGTGCAGGGGCATCGGGGTGGCTGACCTCGGGCCCAACCTAGCAGGTTCCCGAGATGCCTCGGGAGGGCAACTACTTCCCCGGTTGGGCGGTGGTCCGCCCTCCGAGGGCAATTCCCGCCCGCACCTCGGCATAAGAGCCATGGCGGAAGCTTCCGCTGGCATCCAGTCCCTTCCGGGCTGGGCGCCTTCCTCCAACCCCAACCCGCAGCACGGCGTACCGCGAGTCACACGGGCCGAGGAGCACCCGCTCCACGTCCGTCATGCCCGAGGTGCGCCCTCACCACGAGGAGGAGCACCATGTCTCACGACATCCACCAGATGGCCTATGTCGGCGAGGAGCCCTGGCACGGCCTGGGCACGCAGTTGCCCACCGCCAGCACCTACGAGGAGGTGGTGCAGGCGGCCGGCTTCTACACCGCCGTCGAGCGCCCCCTCTTCTCGCCTCCCATGGAGGAGCCCATCCCGGACCGCAAGGGCCTCTTCCGGAGCGACACGGGCGAGTACCTGGCCACCGTCCACAAGGGCTACGAGGTGGTGCAGTTCGAGGAGGTGGCCCGCACGCTGGTGGAGGCGGCCGGTGGCGTGGGCGCCATCTTCCACACGGCGGGCACGCTGGGCCGCAATGGCGTGCGTGGCTGGCTGCTGGGCGAGCTGCCCGAGCCGCTGCGCGTCCGGGGCGACAAGAGCCCCATCCGCCGCTACGTGCTGGGCTACACCGGCCACGA
>NZ_JAIQDH010000050.1:0-9857 GCF_020037095.1 Myxococcus sp. XM-1-1-1 | reverse complement strand
ACTTCGCCGAGCTCGATGCGGAAGCCGCGAATCTTCACCTGGAAGTCGTTGCGGCCGAGGAACTCGAGGGTGCCGTCGGAGAGCCAGCGGGCCTTGTCACCGGTGCGGTAGAGGCGAGCACCGGGGGCGCTGCTGAAGGGGTGAGGGACGAAGCGCTCGGCGGTGAGGTCGGCGCGGTTGAGGTAACCCCAAGCCAGGCCGTCACCACCGACGAAGAGCTCTCCCGGGACGCCCGGAGGAAGCGGCTGGAAGGAGGAGTCGAGGACGAAGGTGGAGGAGTTGGAGAGAGGCGAGCCGATGGGGACGGAGCGGGAGACTTCGTCACCGTGGCGGAGGGAGTGAGTGGCGGAGAAGGTGGTGTTTTCGGTGGGGCCGTAGCCGTTGACGAGGACGTGGCCTTCGGGGAGGCGGGCGAGGTGCTCACGGACGCGGTGAGGCAGCAGCACGTCGCCGCCGGCGAGCAACTGGCGCACGCCAGAGAGGGCGACGGGCTGGGCCGCAACCATCTGCTCGAAGAGAGCCGCGGTCAGCCAGAGAGAGGAGACCTTCTCGCGGACGAGGATGGCACCCAACTCCTCCAGGGAGAGGGAGTGAGGAGGCGCGAGGACGAGCTTCGAGCCGTGGAGCAAAGCCCCCCAGATTTCGAGGGTGGAGGCGTCGAAGGCGACGGGAGCGGCGTGGAGCCAGACTTCCGAAGCGCCGAAGTGGATGAAGGAAGAGGAGACGAGGCGAGTGACGCCACGGTGGGGAACACAGACACCCTTGGGCTCGCCGGTGGAGCCTGAGGTGAACATGACATAGGCGAGGTCATCGCCCGTCACTTCGGAAACAAGCGCAGTCGTGGGCCGACGTGAGATGCGAGAGGCCTCCTCATCGACGAGGAGGAGGACGGCGCCAAAGGCAGGCAAGTCGTCCGCGACGTCAGAGTGGGAGACGAGGACGCCTGCGCCGGACTCACGGAGGACGAAGGAGAGGCGCTCGGAAGGCCAGGCCTTGTCGAGGGGGACGTAGGCCGCGCCGGCCTTGAGGATGGCCAGCAGGGAGACGATGAGGTCCGCGGAGCGGTCGAGGCGGACAGCGACGCGAGAGCCGGGGAGGACACCGAGGGCACGCAGGTGGTGGGCGAGCTGGTTGGAGCGCGCGTCGAGCTGCGAGTAGGTGACAGCCTCATCCCCGGAGACAACGGCGACGGCCTCCGGCGAACGGACCACCTGCTGTTCGAACAGCGCATGCACGCTCGCGTTGCGCGGATACTCGACGGCAGTGCCACTCCAGCTCGTGAGGACCTGTACCTTCTCCTCCGTGGAGATGATGGGCAGGTCATTCAGCGTCAGATCGGGGCGAGTGACCGCGGCCTCGAGCAACACGGTGAAGTGACGGAGCAGGCCCTTCATGGTGGCCGCTTCGAACAGATCGGTGTTGTAGTTGATGATGCCCGAGAGCTGCTCGGCCTCCGTGAACAAGAGGCTGAAGTCGAACTTCGACGTGTTGATCTCGGCTGGCAGCGCCGTGATGTCGAGTCCCGAGAGCGCCAGAGATGACTCCGGCGCGTTCTGCAGGGTCAACGAGACCTGGAACAAAGGGGAACGGCTGAGGTCGCGCTGAGGCTGGAGTTCCTCGACGAGCTTCTCGAAGGGAACGTCCTGGTGCTCGTAGGCGGAGAGCGTGCTCAGGCGCACCTGTCCCAACAGCTCGCGGAACGAACGCTGTCCTTCGATTCGCGCACGCAGGACCAGCGTATTGACGAAGAAACCGATGAGACCTTCGGTCTCGGAGCGGTTGCGGTTGGCAACGGGGGAGCCGACCGAGATGTCGTCCTGTCCCGAGTAGCGAGAGAGCAGGAGCTGGAAGGAAGCCAACAGGACCATGAAGGGCGTGGCACCCTCGCGCTGGGCCAGGGCCTTGACGGCCTGAGTGAGTTCCCGAGAGAGCTCGATGGGGAGCACGGCGCCGCGGTAGGACTGAACGGCGGGGCGAGGCTTGTCAGTGGGCAGCTCGAGCGCGGAAGCGGCGCCCGAGAGCTGCTGACGCCACCAGCCGAGCTCGGAGGCGAGGACGTCGCCGTGGAGCCACTGGCGCTGCCAGACGGAGAAGTCGGCGTACTGGATGGGCAGGGGGGCGAGCTGCGCGGCCTCTCCGCCCGAGTACTCGCGGTAATACGCACCCAGCTCGCGGACCATGACCGCGATGGACCAACCGTCCGAGATGATGTGGTGGACGGTGACGAGCAGCAGATGCTGCTCGTCATCCGTGCGGATGAGTGAGGCACGGACCAGTGGCCCTCGGGCCAGGTCGAACGGTCGCGAGGCCTCTTCCCGCGTGAGTCGCTCGGTGGTGGCCTCCTGCTGTGCAGGCGCGATGCCTCGCAGATCCACCAAAGGCAGTTCGAGCCGGAGATCGTCCTGGATGATTTGGACGGGCTGTCCTTCGTGCGTGGAGAAGCGAGTGCGAAGGACCTCGTGGCGTTGAGTCAGAGCCTGGAGGGACTTGAGGAGAGCGGAGGAGTCGAGTGAGCCGGAGAGCTTGAGGACCCAGGGGATGTTGTAGGTGGAGGAGCCAGGCTGGAGCTGGTCGAGGAACCAGAGGCGCTGCTGAGCGAAGGAGAGAGGCAGCGGCTGGGAGCGGTCGACAGGGACGAGAGGAGGCTGGAGGGAAGCGGAGCCGTGCTGGTCGAGGCGCTGAGCGAGGAGCGCGACGGTGGGCGCGGCGAAGAGCTCACCGAGGGGCAGTTCGACGCTGAAGGCGGAGCGGATGCGAGAGACGACCTGGGTGGCGAGGAGGGAGTGGCCACCGAGCTCGAAGAAGTCGCCGTGGAGGCTGACGCGCTCCAGGCCGAGGACGTCGGCGAAGATGGAAGCGAGACGATCCTGTGCGGGAGTGGAAGGCTCGACGAATTCGTCGGCGGAAGAGGCCGAGGCGAAGTCAGGAGCAGGGAGTGCCTTGCGGTCGAGCTTGCCGTTGGCAGAGAGAGGGAAGGCCGACAGCGAAACGAAAGCCGAGGGCACCATGTACTCGGGCAGTCGTTGCTGGAGGAAACCCTTGAGCGCGGTGGTATCGACGGAAGAGTCGCCAGAGGTGAAGTAGGCGACGAGGCGCTTGTCGCCGGGGACATCCTCACGAGCGAGGACGACGGCCTCCTGGATGCCGGAGAAGAGGCGCAGAGCGGCCTCGACTTCACCCAGCTCGATGCGGAAGCCACGAATCTTCACCTGGAAGTCGTTGCGGCCGAGGAACTCGAGGGTGCCGTCGGAGAGCCAGCGAGCCTTGTCGCCGGTGCGGTAGAGGCGAGCACCGGGGGCGCTGCTGAAGGGATGGGGGACGAAGCGCTCGGCGGTGAGGTCGGCGCGGTTGAGGTAGCCCCAAGCCAGGCCGTCACCACCGACGAAGAGCTCGCCCGGGACGCCAGGAGGCAGCGGTTGGAAGGCGGAGTCGAGGACGAAGGCGGAGGAGTTGGAGAGAGGCGAGCCGATGGGGACGGAGCGGGAGACAGCGTCACCGTGGCGAAGGGCGTGGGTGGCGGAGAAGGTGGTGTTCTCGGTGGGGCCGTAGCCGTTGACGAGGACGTGGCCTTCGGGGAGGCGGGCGAGGTGCTCACGGACGCGGTGAGGCGGCAGCACGTCGCCGCCGGCGAGCAACTGGCGCACGCCAGAGAGGGCGACGGGCTGGTGCGCAACCATCTGCTCGAAGAGAGCCGCGGTCAGCCAGAGAGAGGAGACCTTCTCGCGGGAGAGGACGGCCCCCAACTCCTCCAGGGAGAGGGAGTGGGGAGGCGCGAGGACGAGCTTCGAGCCGTGAAGCAGGGCCCCCCAGATTTCGAGGGTGGAGGCGTCGAAGGCGACGGGAGCGGCGTGGAGCCAGACTTCGGAGGCACCGAAGTGGATGAAGGAAGAAGAGACGAGGCGAGTGACGCCGCGGTGAGGAACGCAGACACCCTTGGGCTCGCCGGTGGAGCCTGAGGTGAACATGACGTAGGCGAGGTCGTCGCCGGAGACGTCAGAGGGCAGCGCAGTCGTGGGCCGACGTGAGATGCGAGAGGCCTCCTCATCGACGAGGAGGAGGACGGCGCCGAAGGCAGGCAAGTCGTCTGCGACGTCGGAGTGGGAGACGAGGACGCCTGCGCCGGACTCACGGAGGACGAAGGAGAGGCGCTCGGAAGGCCAGGCCTTGTCGAGGGGGACGTAGGCCGCGCCGGCCTTGAGGATGGCCAGCAGGGAGACGATGAGGTCAGCGGAGCGGTCGAGGCGGACCGCGACGCGAGAGCCGGGGAGGACACCGAGGGCGCGCAGGTGGTGGGCGAGCTGATTGGAGCGCGTGTCGAGCTGCGAGTAGGTGACAGCCTCATCCCCGGAGACAACGGCGACGGCCTCCGGCGAACGGACCACCTGCTGCTCGAACAGCGCATGCACGCTCGCGCTGCGCGGATACGCCCGGGCCGTCTCGTTCCACGTCGAGAGCACCTGCTGCTTCTCGTGAGCACTCAGTGCCGAGAGCGTGCTCAGAGACTGCTCGGGCCGAGAGACGGCCGTCTCGAGCAGCACGGTGAAGTGGCGAAGCAGGCCCTGCATGGTGGCCGCTTCGAACAGGTCGGTGTTGTAGTTGAGGACGCCCGAGAACCGGTCGCCTTCATCGAACAACAGGCTGAAGTCATACTTCGATGTGTTGATTTCAGCGGGGACCGGCTCGAGCACCAGGCCCGAGAGCGCGAGGGCGGCCTCGGGTGCGTTCTGCAGCGTGAGGGTGACCTGGAAGAGCGGGGAGCGGCTCAGGTCACGCTGGGGCTGGAGTTCCTCGACGAGCTTCTCGAAGGGGACATCCTGATGCTCATAAGCCGCGAGGGTGTTCAGGCGCACCTGTCCCAGCAGTTCGCGGAAGGACTGCCTGCCATCGATCCGGGCGCGGAAGACGAGCGTGTTGACGAAGAAGCCGATGAGGCCTTCGGTCTCGGAGCGGTTGCGGTTGGCGACGGGGGAGCCGACTGAGATGTCGTCCTGTCCAGAGTACTTGGAGAGCAGGAGCTGGAAGGAAGCCAGCAGGACCATGAAGGGCGTGGCGCCCTCGCGCTGGGCCAGGGCCTTGACGGCCTGAGTGAGTTCCCGAGAGAGCTCGATGGGGAGCACGGCGCCGCGGTAGGACTGAACGGCGGGGCGAGGCTTGTCAGTGGGCAGCTCGAGCGCGGAAGCGGCGCCCGAGAGCTGCTGACGCCACCAGCCGAGCTCGGAGGCGAGGACGTCGCCGTGGAGCCACTGGCGCTGCCAGACGGAGAAGTCGGCGTACTGGATGGGCAGGGGGGCGAGCTGCGCGGCCTCTCCCCCGGAGAACTGACGGTAGAGGGCTGCGAGTTCGCGCAGGATGACGGCAATGGACCAGCCGTCGGACGCGATGTGGTGAACGGTGACGAGCAGCAGATGCTGCGATGCGGTCAGGCGGACGAGTGACGCCCTGACCACGGGCCCCTGCGCGAGGTCGAACGGACGCAGTGCCTCCTGCGAGGCCAACCGCTGGGCCTCGGCCTCTCGCTCCTGTTCCGAGCGCGAGGAGAGGTCGGTGACCGGCAGTTCCAGAGAGAAGTCCCGGTCGATGAGCTGGACGGGCTGACCCTCGTGAACGGCGAAGCGAGTACGCAAAGCCTCATGTCGCTGGATGAGCGAGTTGAGGGAGAGGCGCAGCGCGTTCACATCGAGTGCGCCAGAGAGCTTGAGGACCCAGGGGATGTTGTAGGTGGAGGAGCCGGGCTGGAGCTGGTCGAGGAACCAGAGGCGCTGCTGAGCGAAGGAGAGAGGCAGCGGCTGGGAGCGGTCGACAGGGACGAGAGGAGGCTGGAGGGAAGCGGAGCCGTGCTGGTCGAGGCGCTGAGCGAGGAGCGCGACGGTGGGCGCGGCGAAGAGCTCACCGAGGGGCAGTTCGACGCTGAAGGCGGAGCGGATGCGAGAGACGACCTGGGTGGCGAGGAGGGAGTGGCCACCGAGCTCGAAGAAGTCGCCGTGGAGGCTGACGCGCTCCAGGCCGAGGACGTCGGCGAAGATGGAAGCGAGACGGGCCTGTGCGGGAGTGGAAGGCTCGACGAATTCGTCGGCGGAAGAGGCCGAGGCGAAGTCAGGAGCAGGCAGAGACTTCCGGTCGAGCTTGCCGTTGGCGGAGAGGGGGAAGGCCGACAGCGAAACGAAAGCCGAGGGCACCATGTACTCGGGCAGTCGCTGCTGGAGGAAGGCCTTGAGCGAGGTGGTGTCGACGGACTGCGCTTCTGCGGCGATGAAGTAGGCGACGAGACGCTTGTCACCGGGGACGTCCTCACGAGCGAGGACGACGGCGTCCTGGATGCCGGAGAAGAGACGCAGAGCGGCCTCGACTTCACCGAGCTCGATGCGGAAGCCACGAATCTTCACCTGGAAGTCGTTGCGGCCGAGGAACTCGAGGGTGCCGTCAGAGAGCCAGCGAGCCTTGTCACCGGTGCGGTAGAGGCGAGCACCGGGGGCGCTGCTGAAAGGGTGAGGGACGAAGCGCTCAGCGGTGAGGTCGGCGCGGTTGAGGTAGCCCCAAGCCAGGCCGTCGCCACCGACGAAGAGCTCGCCCGGGACGCCAGGAGGCAGCGGCTGGAAGGCGGAGTCGAGGACGAAGGCGGAAGAGTTGGAGAGAGGCGAGCCGATGGGGACGGAGCGGGAGACTTCGTCACCGTGGCGGAGGGAGTGAGTGGCGGAGAAGGTGGTGTTCTCGGTGGGGCCGTAGCCGTTGACGAGGACGTGGCCTTCGGGGAGGCGGGCGAGGTGCTCACGGACGCGGTGAGGCGGCAGCACGTCGCCGCCGGCGAGCAACTGGCGCACGCCAGAGAGGGCGACGGGCTGGTGCGCAACCATCTGCTCGAAGAGAGCCGCGGTCAGCCAGAGAGAGGAGACCTTCTCGCGGGAGAGGACGGCCCCCAACTCCTCCAGGGAGAGGGAGTGGGGAGGCGCGAGGACAAGCTTCGAGCCGTGGAGCAGGGCCCCCCAGATTTCGAGGGTGGAGGCGTCGAAGGCGACAGGAGCGGCGTGGAGCCAGACTTCCGAAGCGCCGAAGTGGATGAAGGAAGAAGAGACGAGGCGAGTGACGCCGCGGTGGGGAACACAGACACCCTTGGGCTCGCCGGTGGAGCCTGAGGTGAACATGACATAGGCGAGGTCATCGCCCGTCACTTCGGAAACAAGCGCAGTCGTGGGCCGACGTGAGATGCGAGAGGCCTCCTCATCGACGAGGAGGAGGACGGCGCCAAAGGCCGGCAAGTCGTCCGCGACGTCGGAGTGGGAGATGAGGACGCCGGCGCCGGACTCACGGAGGACGAAGGAGAGGCGCTCGGAGGGCCAGGCCTTGTCGAGGGGGACGTAGGCCGCGCCGACCTTGAGGATGGCCAGCAGGGAGACGATGAGGTCCGCGGAGCGGTCGAGGCGAACCGCGACGCGAGAGCCGGGGAGGACACCCAGGGCGCGTAGGTGGTGGGCGAGCTGGTTGGAGCGCGCGTCGAGCTGCGAGTAGGTGACAGCCTCATCCCCGGAGACAACGGCGACGGCCTCCGGTGAACGGACCACCTGCTGTTCGAACAGCGCATGCACGCTCGCGCTGCGCGGATACGCCCGGGCTGTCTCGTTCCACGTCGAGAGCACCTGCTGCTTCTCGGCGGACGTGAGCAACGGAAGCCGCGCGAGCTGCATGTCGGGCGTGGAGACCGCCTCGGTGAGCAGCACGGAGAAGTGGCGCGACAGGCCCTCGATGGTCGCCGCGTCGAACAGGTCGGTGTTGTAGTTGAAGACACCCGCGAATCCGCCCGAGTCCTCCTCGAGCAGCAAGCTGATGTCGAATTTCGACGTCTCCAGCTCCGGCGGTAGCTGCGTGAGCGTGATGCCGGGGAGCGTCAGCGTGGCGCTCGGCGTGTTCTGCAGGGTGAGGGTGACCTGGAACAGGGGCGAGCGGCTCAGGTCACGCTGTGGCTGCAGTTCCTCGACGAGCTTCTCGAACGGGACGTCCTGGTGCTCGTAGGCGGCGAGGGTGCTCAGACGCACCTGTCCCAGCAGCTCACGGAACGTGCGCTGCGTGTCGATGCGCGAGCGCAGGACGAGCGTGTTGACGAAGAATCCGACCAGGCCCTCGGTCTCCGCGCGGTTGCGGTTCGCGATGGGCGAGCCCACGGAGACGTCGTCCTGGCCCGAGTAGCGCGAGAGCACGAGCTGCCAGGCCGCGAGCAGGACCATGAATGGCGTGGCCCCCTCGCGCTGCGCGAGCGCCTTCACCGCGTTGCTCAGGCTCCCGGAGAGTTCGATCGGAAGCACCGCGCCGCGCTCGGTCTGCGCGGCCGGACGCGGCCTGTCCGTGGGCAGCTCCAACGCCGACGGCGCCCCCGTGAGCTGCTCCCGCCACCAATCCAACTCGCCCCGGAGCCGCTCGCCGTCGAGCCACTGCCGCTGCCAGACGGAGAAGTCCGCGTACTGGATGGGGAGCGACGCGAGCTGCGCGGGCTCTCCGCCCGAGAACTGGCGGTAGAAGGCCCCCAGCTCACGGACCATGATCTCCGTGGACCATCCATCCGAGATGATGTGGTGGACGGTGACGAGAAGCAGATGCTGTCGCGCATCCAGCCGCAACAGAGAGGCTCGGACCAGCGGTCCACGCGCCAGGTCGAACGGACGGAGCGCCTCTTCGCGCATCAGTCGACGCGCTTCCTCCTCGCGCGGCTGTCCATCCAACCCAGCGAGCTCCACCACGGGCAGCTCGACCTCGGCTTCGGGCCGGATGACCTGGAGGGGCTGTGAATCACGAACGACGAAGTGCGTGCGCAGCACCTCATGGCGCTGAACGAGCGCGCGCAGCGACTGCCTCAGGGCCGCCACATCCAGCGAGCCCTCCAGTCGCAGCGCCGCGGGCAGGTTGTACGACGCAGTGCCGGGCTGGAGCTGATCCAGGAACCACAGGCGTTGCTGCGCGAACGACAGCGGAATCGCACCCGCCCGAGAGACAGGCGCCAGCTTCGCCGCGCCGTCGGATTCCCCCTGCGACAGCGCTCCGAGCCGCTTCGCGAGCAGCTCTACTGTCGGCGCCTCGAAGAGGTCCCGCAACGGCAACGTGACGCCCGTGGCGGAGCGCAGCTGCGCGACCAACCGCGTTCCCAACAGCGAGTGTCCACCCAGCTCGAAGAAGTGGTCGGTGGCACCGACCTGCTCGACCCGGAGGACCGAGGCGAACAGGGACGCAAGCAACTGCTCCGTCGGCGTGCGAGGCGCGACGAACTCCCGCGCGACAGGGACGAAGTCAGGCGCGGGGAGCGCCTTGCGGTCCACCTTGCCGCTGGGGCTCAGCGGGAGCGCGTCGAGGAAGACGAACGCGGACGGCACCATGTACTCGGGCAGGCGCTGGGAGAGCGCATCCCGGAGAGCCGAGGCGTCCTGTGACGTGGAGACGAGATAGGCGACGAGACGCGCCTCGTCGCGCACGGTGACGACCGCATCGGAGACGGACGGAACCGAACGCAGCGCGTTCTCGACTTCACCGAGTTCGATGCGGAAGCCGCGCAGCTTGACCTGGAAGTCGGAGCGGCCGAGGTACTCGAGGGTGCCGTCGGGGAGCCAGCGAGCAAGGTCACCGGTGCGGTAGAGGCGCGCGCCGGGAGAGTCGCTGAAGGCATCGGGGATGAAGCGCTCGGCGGTGAGGTGAGGAGAGCGCCAGTAGCCGAGGCCGACCTGGACACCGCCGATGAAGAGCTCGCCCGGGACGCCGACGGGAGAAGGCTGCCCCTGGGAGTCGAGGACGTAGAGGCGGGTATTGGCGACGGGCCTGCCGATGGGGATGGAGGAGAGGGAGGAGCCGCGAGCGCAGTGGAAGAAGGAGACGTCGACGGC
>NZ_JAIQDH010000004.1:0-477082 GCF_020037095.1 Myxococcus sp. XM-1-1-1 | reverse complement strand
TCCTGGGGCACTCCGAGGCCCTTGGCGTAGGAAAAGCCGAGGTTGAAGCACCCCCCGGCATGTCCACCCGTGCAGGCCTGCTCAAAGAGCGTGGCGGCCCGGCGCTCGTCCTTGGACACTCCGAGACCCTGGGTGTAGCGCGAGCCGAGGTTGTAGCACCCCAGGGAATCTCCACCCGTGCAGGCGGCCTGCTCATACAGCATGGCGGCCCGCCGCTCGTCCTTGGGCACTCCGAGGCCCTTGGCGTAGGCAAAGCCGAGGTGGTTGCACCCCCTGGCCTCTCCACCCGTGCAGGCCTGCTCATACAGCATGGCGGCTCGGCGCTCGTTCTTGGGCACTCCGAGGCCCTCGGCGTAGCGCACGCCGAGGTTGAAGCACCCCCTGGCCTCTCCACCCGTGCAGGCCTGCTCATACAACGTGGCGGCCCGGCGCTCGTCCTTGGGCACTCCGAGGCCCCGGGCGTAGAGCACGCCTAGGTTGGTGCACCCCCCGGCCTCTCCACCCGTGCAGGCCTGCTCATACAGCGTGGCGGCCCGGCGCTCGTCCTTGGGCACTCCGAGGCCCTGGGTGTAGCGCATGCCGAGGTGGTAGCACCCCAGGGCCTCTCCACCCGTGCAGGCCTGCTCAAAGAGCGTGGCGGCCCGGCGCTCGTCCTGGGGCACTCCGAGGCCCTGGGCGTAGTGCATGCCGAGGCCGAAGCACCCCCCGGCCTCTCCACCCGTGCAGGCCTGCTCAAAGAGCATGGCGGCCCGCCGCTCGTCCTGGGGCACTCCGAGGCCTTGGGCGTAGCGCAAGCCGAGGCTGTTGCAAGCCTTAGCCTCGCCCCCCTCACAGGCCGTTTGAGGTGCGTTAGCCCGTTGAGGAATGTTGGGAGACAAGGCCGCTTCTCCCCCCGTAGCACACCCGCTCAGCAGCCCGAACAAAACGCAGAGCCCTACGCTCAGCCTCACTGTCATTCCTTGCGCTCCTGACATTCTTGGCCCCCAGCGCAGACGAGAAACGCTCCGCACGTTATGTTCGCCTGCCTGGACCCTAGCCTCTACAGCCTCATTGAGCGAGTGGTCACGAGGGGGCACGGCGAACAGATACGGCGCAGCGCTGGCGGCCACCACGCACCGGGCAGGCACCACGGCCCCGAGGTGGTGCTCGGCGCGGGCGAAACTCCAGGCCGCGCGGAAGGACGGTGGGCGGATGGCCACCACGCACCAGGCAGGCACCACAGCCCCGAGGTGGTGCTCGGCGCGGGCGAAACTCCGGCCGCGCGGAAGGACGGTGGGCGGATGGCTGCCAGGGCTCCGAGGTGATGCTCGGCACGGGCAAGCTCTACGGCCCGAGGTGGCGCTCGGCGCGGGCGAAACTCCGGGCCGCGCGGAAGTGCGGTGGCGAATGGCCACCACGTACCGGGCAGGCGCCACGGTCCCGAGGTGGCGCTCGGCACGGGCGAAAATCCGGCCGCGCGAAAGGGCGGTGGCGGATGGTTGCCAGGGGCCCCGAAGTGATGAGACAGGCGGCGCCCTGGCTTGAGCCGCTCCAAACACGGGCGAAACCCAAGAGGGCGCGAAACTCACCCGTGCGAAGCAGCACCGGCCTTCCCGAGGCTCGGTTGCGACGTTTCGCCCGGCCGGGCGCGACGGAAACCGGCGATGCCGCTCTTTGAGGCGCGGCGCCTGGCCTCCAGGAAGCGAAACTCCTCGGCAGCACGGAAGCGGCGCAGTTTCGCGCCGCGAGGAAGTCAGCACGGACAGGGGCTGCGGAGTGCCGGAACGCTTCCGCCTAGACAGAGACGCTTCACCCCCGCCCGGTACAGTGGCGGCGCGAAAGGGCTCCAATTGGGAACCCATGCGCGAAAGTCCCCGTCTCAGTGTGGCGCGAACGCGGGGCCGCCCCTTTCGCGCCGCGCCTCCCGCGTAAATCGGTTCTGATTCGGAACGGGGGCGGATAGTGCCTGCCAGCATGTACCAACGGCAGTCGGACAGCCCTTGCGTTGCGTGGTGGCCTCTTGGCGTCCAGGCCGAGCGCCACCTCGGAGCCCTGGCAGCCATCCGCCCACCGTCCTTCCGTGCGGCCTGGAGCTTCGCCCGCGCTGAGCACCACCTCTGGCCGTAGAGCTTGCCCGCGCCGATCACCACTTCGGGCCGTGGCGCCTGCCCCGGTGCGTGGCAGCCGCCATCGCCCGCGCCGAGCACCACCCCGGGGGCCGTAGAGCTTGCTCGCGCCGAGCGCCACCTCGGGGCTGTGGTGCCTGCCCCGGTGCGTGGTGGCCACCAGCGCCCGTGCCGAGTGCCACCTCGGGCACGTAGGGCCCCACGAGCACGGGCCGCAGAAGCTAAGTCGCCGTCCCTCGGTGCGGCCTCGGGCTCCGGGCTCCCTGGAGCCCGCCCACGCCGAGCATCACCTCGGGCTTGGAGTGAGTCACGGCGGCAGCCCTGAGAGGCAGGCAACCCAGCAAGCGCCAGCCGCACCGACGCGCGAAACCTCGGTGGGAGGCAGCGCCAGGAACACCCTTGGTGGCGCACTGGGGCGCGGCCATCCGGACGAATCGCCAGCGCCCGCGCGAAACCCCCAGCGCCGCGCGAAACGCGGCCCTCGGGTACGGCGGGCGGGGCGAAATGCCGGTGCCGGGAGCACCAGCGGGGTACAGCAGCGCGAATCGGCGCCCCGAGGGGCGCGTTTCGCCGTGGCGCTTCGCCCGCCACTGCCGGGGACGGCGCGAAACCCCGGCAGCGCTTCTAGACTCCGCGCCCCGCGTCCCGCGCGAAACGCGGCGCCACAGAGTGGCGCCCGGCGCGCAGCGCCCCACCATGAGGGCGCGTTTCCAGCAGTGGCGCGATTCCGCGCCCGCAGCGCCCCGCGCTGCCATTTCGCCTGGGGTTCCGCCCGCCGTGGTGCCCCGCGCGAAACTGTGCCGCCGCGACACCCCTCCGCGCGAAACGTTCCGCCCGTCGAGGCGCAATTCCCCACCACAGTTTCGCGCACCCACCGATGCAATCACATACGCCGCGGCGTTTCGCGCTCCATGGCGAAACTCACGCGCGAAACTCCCTCCGAGAGACGGCGAAACCCCATGTCTCGCGCGAAACCATATCAGTCAAGGTGGGCGGCCAGTCATTGCTGGAATGTTTGACAATTGTTTTTGTTGTTCCGCAGAATTTCCGGTACGCAGTGACGCTGCGGGGTGCCCTCATTCCGGGGGCACACCTTCGGGACGGGTGACACCGCCCACGCATCGCGGCCCCTCAGTGCGGACACCGCCAGGAAGCCTCCACGGCCTCCCGGCACCAGCAGGTCAGCAGCCATGAAGGAAACCACGCAGGACACCAGCACCACGCAGCAGCAGCCCGCAGCGGACGGCGGCGCCGAGTCCGCATTGCTGCGGGAGATACACCACGAGCTACGGAGGCTGCGGGAAGCCGTGGGCGCGATTCACGCCCGCATCTCCCAGGCCGCCCCCGTCCAAGCTGCACGCGCCGTCACCGTTGACGCGGCGCAAGCGCTACTCGGCTGCGGGCGCTCCCAGGTCTTCGCACTGCTCAAGGCGGGTGCGCTCAGCCGCGCCCCGAAGGTGGGCAAGACGGCCATGGTGACGCTGGAGAGCATCGAAGCGCTTCAGGAGCGCTTCAGCCGCGAGCCAGCACCCAAGCTCAAGCGGCAACCCGCCCGGAGCACTGCCACCGGGCGGGAAACACGGGACGCGATTCTCAGGATGCTGCGGCAACCTTCTTGAGCGGCAGCACCGCCGGGTCTTCGGGGTGCTCCAGCCGGATAGGCACCTTGATCATGGGCGGCACCGCCACGTTCTCGTAGAAGCGCTTGGTGGTCGCGGGCGAAGTGTGCCCCACCACGGCGGCAATGGCGGCAAGCGGCAGCCCTCCGGACTTGGGCCGCACTTCCTGGCCGCACTCGGAAGCCCAGGTAACGAAGCTGTGCCGCAACTCCCCGAAGCGGACCAATTCCATGCCCAGGGACTTGCAGGCCCGCCGCACCACGCGCCGAATGTGGCTGTCCACCGGGGCCGCGCCGCGCGCCTGGAGCCGTTGCACGGCCGCGAGCGTCTGCCGGTCAATGCTCTGGACGTGAACGCGCCCGCTCTTGTGGACGAAGCGCAGGGTAGCGGCAATCTCCCCCGGTTCCTTCAACACCGTGACCTTGCCCTCGCCCCGGGCGAGCCGTTCAATCTCGGTGCCGTGCATGCCCGTTTTGGCGTGCAGGCACAGCACGTCCCGCACGCATTGCACGTCCGTCGTGCGCCGCGTGGCCTCCTGCTGAAAGTTGGTGAACTCCCAGCCGGAGATCGCGCTGTAAAGGCGCTCGATGGTTTCGATGCTGTAACCCTTGTCGCGTACCGACTTCTCGGGACGGCTGGCGGGCACCTTGAGGGAAATGGTGGCGTCCTCTGCCACCGTCAACGCGCCCTCTTCCTCCCGCAGCCACGCGCAGAACGCCTTGAGGGCCGTAATCCGGTTCTTGCGTGCGGTGGGTTGCCGGTTCAACTCGCGCAGCAAGTCCTGGAGCGTGACGGCGCGCAGGTCACGCCCCGCGAGCGCTTCGGCCCATGCCGCGAGGTAGAAGCCGACATTGCCCACGTAGCGCTCGGTGGTGCCCGCGCGCCGCATGTGCGCCAGGTAGCGGCCCACGGTGGGCGCGTCCATGTAGACGGCGGACTCTTGCTTGAGTTTCTGAGCCTCGCCCCGGGTGCGGTAGCCCTCCGGGTCGCGCATGAAGAGGGCCAGCTCTGCCTCGGCTTCCGTCTCGCTGCGCGCGTCCAGGTGAACCGTGTACGCCTTGCCCACAACCATCTTGCGCAGCACGTACACCGGGCGGCCGTCCTTCGCCGTGAACGTCCGCCCGCCCTTCCACTTGCCAGTCCAGACCTTCCCACTGCCCATGCCGTTGCGACTCCGATTTGGTCCAATTTCGGTCCCAACTGACCCGATTTGGTCCCTGGAGTCAAACCGCGCCCCCTCGCCAGGAGGGGGCGCGGCTTACAGCGGCGGGTTGCTGCTAGTGGAGGCGGCGGGAATCGAAGCCGCCACCCTGCCACCCTCCCCCGTCCACCAGAGGCCTGGGCGAGCAGGTGACACACCGCGACTACGGGACCGCGTTCACATCCACGTCAATCACCCGAGGCTCCTCGGTGTGGGTGTCCGTGTTGACGGAGGGCAGCGAGGCGTTGACCTGCAGCGTCAGCGCCCAGGTGCCGTCGGTGAGCTGGCGCGGCACGTACTTCCAGCTGAGCCGCACGCGGCCCGTCGTCAGGCCCTCGGCCACGAGCGCCTCGGTCGCCTTGCGCTCGATCTCCGCCGTGCTCAGGCGGGTGCGCAGCAGGTGCCCCTCACGCGCCAGCGCCGGCCAGCGGATGAGCGCGCGCTGGAAGCCACCGTCCACGCCGTGCGTCACCACCGCGCGGTGCCCCTGCACGCGGATGCCATTGATGGCGCGCAGCACGAACGTCTTGTGACGGTGCAGCTCCGCGGGCGAGACCTCGCCCACCTCCTCGTTCTGAAGGAAGGACTGCACCTGGCGAATCTCGCCAATCTCCCCAGAAGGGATGCCCCAGCGCTGCAGTCGCGCCACGGAGTTGCGCTGCAACACCCCGGGCTCCTGCGGCGTCGCGGGGCCGCTCTCCACCTTGTTCAGCACCAGCACGCGGCCGGACGAGATGTCCCGCTCGAACCGCCAGGACGGCGACTCCAGGTCGCGGCGCGTGCCCAGCTCCTCCGCGACGGTGAAGGACTCGGAGGTACCGATGAGCCCGCGCTGGACCATCGCCTCGTTGAAGGCCGAGGCCGGCAGCAACTGCGTGGGAAGCGCGCCCGAGGGCAGCGCGGCGATGCCGCTGGAGTCGAAGGCGAAGCTGACGGTGGTCGCCGCCTGGGCCACCTGCGCGGGCGCCGTGTCCTGGCCCTCCTCCGCCAGGGGCGCCGCGGTGTCGCAGCCGAGCAGCGCGGTGAGAGGCAATGCGGTCAGGAATCGGATGAGTTGGGTCTTCATGGTTTCAAGGTCCGAAAAGAATGGATGGGTGGAGAGAGGAAGGCTCAGGGCAGCTTGCGACCGTTGTCCGGGTTGCAGCCGCTCACGTAGAAGTAGGAGGAGCCCGTCTTGCTGCCGGTGTTCTTGCGGTCCCTCCACCCACCCGCCTCGTACATGCTCTTGCGCTTCGCCTTCGAGTCTCCGAAGACGATGGAGACCGGGCAGTCGTCGTAGATGACGCCCCAGTCGTAGGCCTCATCAATCCAGTTCTCACCGACGCCGTCGTTGCGGGAGTCCTCCAGGTAGTCCTCGAGGTAGTCCTTCACGAAGCCGCCGCACGACGAGTCGCCGTGGAAGGCATTCCAGACGCTGAAGCCGCTGGTCGCCGTCACCAGTTGCTGGCGGTAGCCACCCCGCTCCCAGACCTCGATGTTGCCGGACCGGCAGGCCTTGATGACGGCGATGTCCAGCTTGCCGTTGCCCAGCCGCATGTGGCTGTCCGTGAGCGCCGAGCAGGAGGGGCTGTTGCTGCCCATGACCAGCGAACTGCGCGGCGTGGACACCTCGTGGCCGCCGTGCGTGTGGATGAAGATGACGTCCGCGTCGTCCACGCCCGCGTTGAGGGCGGCGTCGTTGGACTCGCCCACCGCGCCCTTGGCCGGGTCCGTCCACAGGTCCCGCGTCACGTTCATGTTGGAGAGCGTGCGCACGTCGGACCAGAGGCCGGAGTTGCGCAGCGACGTGAAGTAGCTGGCGAACGCCGACGCCGTCTGGGTGTGCACGGAGTGCGACGAGCCCGAGCACTGCCCGGAGCCGCCGAAGTTGGCGATGCCGTAGGCGTGCGTCTCGTTCGCCAGCGCCACCGCCGGCACGAGCAGGGCGCCCGCGAGCGCGCCTGCCAGCCACTGCTTCTTTTGAGTCCGAATCTTCATGGTCCAGGTCCCCCTCGAAGGAGGGCGTGCCCGAATGGCACGCCGGAGACGGGAAGGAGCGCGTCGCGCTTCTGCTTCCCGGCCTCGGCACCTGAACGAGCCTGGGCCCGGATATTCCCGGCCGTATTTTCCAGGAGGATTCGGAAGGCCGCGCGCGGCGCCCGGCTCAGCCCGCCGCGACGCGGGAGCGCTTGAGGACCCGGGCCACGACGTCGAGGAACTCGTTGCTCGCCTCGGCGAGGTCCACGGCGCGCGCGTCCACCCAGCCCTGCAGGGAGTTGTAGCCCATGACCGCGGGGATGGCGACGAGCAGGCCGAAGGCCGTCGTCACCAGCGCCTCGGAGATGCCGGTGGAGATGTTCCCGATGCCGCCCGCGCCCGCCTCGCCCATCTGCTGGAACGCGGTGACGATGCCCATCGTCGTCCCGAGCAACCCCACGAAGGGCGCGGTGGAGGCCACCGTCGCCAATTGTCCCAGGCCGCGCTTCATGCCCTGCACCTCGCGCTGCGCCTGCCGCTCCAGGTTCCGGGCGACGGACTCCATGACCTCGTTGCGGTCGTCATCGGAGGCGGTGCGATAGGCCGTCAGGCCGGCGCGGATGGTGCGGCCGAGGTAGCCCACGTCGGGCCCCAGCTTGACGTGGGCGGCGGTGTCGAAGTCCCCGTTGGCGAGCAGCGTGGCCAGCTCCGAGGCGAACCTGCGCGAGTTGCGGCGCGCGGTCCGGAAGACGAGCGCGCGCTCGACGAGGATGAGCAATGACAACACGGACATCACGCCCATCACGATGACGATGAGCTTCGCGAAGGGGCCCATGTGGCCCCACAAGCCAATGAGGGTGAAGTTCATGGTGATTCGAAACGCGCCTCCTCGCGCGTTGGCCCCGCGACGGAGCCACTGGGGGAACGACGACTCGAGCACTCGCGAAGCAAGGTACGCGGCGCGGACGGAGGCAGGGCGTTTGCCTTTCCATGAGTCAGTCATGGTTGCGTCATGGGCGGCGACGGACTCCCCGCAAGACATTGCGCCCGCATCCCAGGACAGACGTGGACCCGGGTACAGTTCCGCGACGCCCCGCATCCGGGTCACCGTACGCGCCATCGCCGCCACGTCGGCGGCGGAAGTCGGAGGAGCCATGTCCGGACCTGCTCGTGAATCTTCCTGGAACCGATGGGGCGCGCTCGCGCGGCTGCTGGGACTGCTGGTGGCGGCGCTCCCCGCCCATCAAGCCTTCGCGCAAGCGGCGGTGGTGAGCTGTCCCTCGGGGACCAACTCGGTGACCTTCAACCCCGGGCTCACGAACGAGCCCCAGGACGTCCTCATCACCGGAGAGACGACCTACAGCCTGTGCGCCACCGTGCTCGGCCCCCGTGTGACCACCGCGACCTGGTCCGTGGGGCCGGTCCTGTTCCCCGGCAACTCGTGCGACAACTTCCTCTCCACCTACCGCAGCACCCTCACGTTGCAGTGGGACACCGGAGAGACCTCCACCGTCCTCTTCACCACCGTGAAGGTCTCGCTGCAGAGCACCACCTTCGCCTTCGTCCAGACGGGCACGGTGACCTCCGGCAAGTTCGCGGGGAACCGCGCGGTCCAGACCATCACCTACCTCAACGAGGACCTGGAGAACGGCTGCAATTCGCCGTCCGGCCTGACGCGCCTGGACGGCCCCGCCACGCTGACCATCGCGCCGTTGTTGTGAGCCGGAGCACCTCGCCCGGGGCCCCGGGGTACGCTGGGCAACATGAGCGCACCGCGTGTCATCCTCGTCTCCGGCCCGTCGGGCGTCGGAAAGTCCACCGTGGCACGGAGGCTGGCGGAGCAGTCACCCGAGGAGCGGGCGGTCCACCTTCCCTCGGATGACTTCTATGCCTACGTGCGCCAGGGCTACCTCGAACCCTGGCGCACCGAGGCCCATGACCAGAACACCACGGTGATGAACGCGCTGGTCGCGAGCGCCACGGCCTATGCCGCGGGCGGGTACGAGGTGGTGGTCGATGGGGTCATCGGCCCCTGGTTCTTCGCGCCCTGGCTGGCCGCCGCGCGCACACACCCACTCGACCTGCGGCTGGTCATCCTCCTGCCGGACGAGGCCCGGACGGTGGCACGTGCCCGGGCGCGCACCACGTCGGACGCACTGACGGACGCCGCCGTGCTGCGTGGCATCTGGCGCGGCTTCCGAGACGCCTCCCTCCCGGAGGGTCATGTGCTCGACACGAGCGAGCAGGATGCCGCCGCCACGGTGGCCGCCGTGCGCCTGGCGATAACTGAAGGACGGTTCAGGTTGGTGTGACGATGTCGGCACATCCACCATGCATCTTCTCGCACGTTGAGAACCGCGCCGTGGAGGCTCATGGGCCTTAACAAGGCCCACGGAGTGAAGTTAGGTGGGTGCCGTGCGCGGCATGTCGCCGCCAGCTGCGACGGACGGACGTGCAAGCGATGTCGGCGCCTCCACGCATTGCCTTCGCCATCGAGACGACGCTCGGCAACGCCGTCTTCCTGCAGAACCTCAAGAGCGCCATGGCCGCGCGCACCGACATCACGCCGGTGTGGCTGCCCATCGACGAGCACGCGGACGACCTCTGGGAGGGCCTGCCCCTGGTGCGCTCGCGCCTGTCGCTTCGCGGGGGACTGAGGACACGCTCGGCGTTGAATCAGGCGCTCGCGCAGGCCCCGGTGCAGGCCGCCGTGGTCCACACGCAGCGCATGGCGCACCTGGCGCACGACTTCATGGGGCGCGTGCCCAGCGTGGTCTCCACGGACGCCACGCCGAGCGGCCTGGAGGACTATCTGCGGTACTACGGCCTGCGCTCGCAGCACGCCGGCTGGGTGGGCAAGGCGAAGAACGCGCTGCACCGCCGCACCTACTCCATCGCGAAGGGCATGTTGTCCTTCTCGGAGTTCACCAAGCGCTCGCTGGTGGAGGAGTACGGCGTTCCGCGCGCCCGCGTGCACGTGGTCTGGCCGAGCGTGGACACGCGGCTGTGGCGTCCGGCCCCCGAGCGCAAGGCACGGGACGGCGTGGTGCGGCTGCTCTTCGTCGGAGGGGACCTGGGCCGCAAGGGCGGCCACCTGCTCCTGCGCTGGGCCCGGGAGACGCGACTGAGGAACTGGCGGCTGGACCTGGTGACATCCGACACCTTCGAGGCGCCGCCCGGCGTCCGCGTCCACACCGGCGTCCGGCCCAACTCGCCCGAGCTGATTGGACTGGCGCAGGCGGCGGACCTGTTCGTGCTGCCGACGATGGCGGACATGTCCTCGTGGGCCATCGCGGAGGCGAAGGCCGCGGGCCTCGCGGTGGTGGCCACACCCGTGGGCGGCGTGGGCGAGCTGGTGCGGGACGGCGTGGACGGGCGGCTCGTCACCGCGGGCGACTACCCGGCGCTCGCGCGGGCCCTCGACTCCCTGGTGTCGAGCCCCGACACCTTGCGCACCATGGGACACGAGTCCCGCCGCATGGCCGAGGAGCGGATGGACCTGCATGCGACGTGCGACCAGATGCTCGCCTTCATCCGGGGCGTCACCGGCGTCTGAAGTCCGCTAGTCGTCGTCCTCCTCGTCATCGTCGTCGGCCTTCTCCAGGACGACGTCGTGCAGGCGCTCCTCGCCCTCGCGGACGCAGACCTGCTCCTCCTTCTTCGCGTGCTCCTTCGCGTCGACCTCCAGCTCGTAGCACCCCTCGGGCAGGGGCCCCACGCGCAGCTCGCCCGTCGACGGGTCCACCGGCAGGTCATCGAAGGGCGTGCCATCCACCTCCACCTCCCCCTCCTCGGGCACGTTGCCGTCAGGCCCCCGCAGCCGCACGGTGATGAAGGCGCCCGGCGGCGCGTCGATGTCTCCCACGTCGATGATGCGAGCCCCCTGCGGCACCACCCGCACCCGGGCCGCGTGCGTGCGCGACGCCAGCACGAACAGCTCCACCGTCCTGGCGGGCACGCCCTCCAGCTCGAAGCGGCCGTCCGAGGACACACCGGTCATCAGCTCGGACTCGCCGAACACGCTCACCCACGCCACGTCGGCATCGGCGCCGAGGATGCGCCCGCGCACGGTGCCCTCCCCCAGCTGACCATTGTTGAAGCCGCCGCAGGCCCCCAGGAGGACGAGCATCGACAGGAGCCACGGCTGTCCAGGCGCACGCATCAGAAGCGATACCCTCCGCTCAGCCACAAGCCACCGAAGCCCACCGCGCGAGTGCGTCCGTCCACGGGCACATAGGCCCAGAGCAGCTGCCCCTTGGCCTCCAGCACCCACCGCGCCCCCAGCTTCCATGACACTCCCGCCATCCAGCCAGGCCATACCGTGAAGTAGCGCTCATCCTGTTTCAACAGGTCCAACTGGAAGGAGCGCTCCATCCACAGAGCGGCCACACGAGGCCCCGTGGACACGCCCAGCCGCCCCCACTCCCACGACGGCCCCACCGTCAGCCCCAACATCACCGCCCGGTGTCGCACCGGCACCGCCCCACCCAGCTCCAACTGGAGCGCCTGACGCCCCTGCCCCACGGCCAGGTCCACGCCCACATCCAACCGCTCCTCGAGCAGCAGCCCATGCCACCGCAGGCCCGCGCCCGCCATCAACGTGCGCGGGAGGACCTCGCGCCGGCTGCGGGCATCCAGGAAGCCCAGCACGCCCATGTCGAGCGAGACGGTGCGCCGAGGCCCCTCCGCCTGCTCGCGCAGCATCGAGTCCAGCGCCCGACGCTCCCCGGGACGCAGCACCACCGTGTCCTCCCACAACACCGCGCCGCCCTTGTGCAGCCCCAGCCGGCGGTTTCCCTCCGGGAGCGCCACACCACCGGGCAGCTCCCCCGCGTCCACGCCATCCACCTTGAGCGTGAAGCCCTCCAGGCGAGGACTGTAGGAGAACACCTCCGGCTGGCCGGGCTGGGACAGGGAGCCGGAGAGCAACACCGGGTCCGCGCCCACTTCCGTCATCCGCACGCTCGGGCGCTGGCGCCCCTGCGTATACGTCCACGTGTGGCGGCGCGCCCAGTCGTGCGCCTCGGTGGCGCTCACCGCGCCGTCGCGGTTGCGGTCCGCGCGCCCGTCGAGCGCCTGGACGAAGAAGTGGGTGTAGATGTCATTGCCGAGCGCGTCGTCCTCGCGCGCCGCCTCGCCCCAATCACTGGCGGAGAGGACGAGCGACGCGCGGCTGTCCTCCTCCAACGGGCGAGGGAGGAACGCGGCCTTGGTGCGCTCCAGCTCCGAGCGCACCGACTCCGGCAGCAGCGACTTGCCCGTGCCGCTGTGGCACGTGGCCAGCACCAGCACCCGGCGCAGCGAGCCCAGCCGCTCCAGCGCCTGCTCCAGCACCACCATCTCCAGCCCCGTGCCCTGCACGTCCCGGAAGCGCGTGTCGCGCATCACCAGGTAGCGCTGGAGCTCGCCCCGCGTGTCGCGCGCGAGCGTGCCGTGGCCGGAGACGTAGACGACCACCACGTCCCTCGGATTCCACGCGCGCGCCTGGAGCGTCCGCAGCGCATCCAGCACTCCCGCGCGCGTCGTCTGCTCCGGACGGTTGAGCACCGTCACCGAGGCGAAACCTCCACGCCTCGGGTCCGCCAGCACGCGCCCCAGGTCCTCCGCGTCCTTGCCCGGATAGCGCAGGTCGTTCCAGGAGTCGTCGTCGTACTGGTCGATGCCGATGAGCAGCGCGTGGCGCTCCCCCTCGTGCGCCGAGGCGAGGCGCGCCGGGTCCAGGCGCACCTTCACCGCCTTCCCCTTGTCCCGCGCGCCACCGCAGGCCGAGAGCGCCACGAGCACGAGACAGAAGACGAACTGGAGCCGGAAGCGAATCAAGGGCCCACGCTCAGCGAGCGCCCTCCGGAGTCACCCGCAACCCGAGCCGGGCCAGCGTCGCCTCTTCCGGCACCCGTCCTCGCGCGAGCGCCGCGTCACGAGCCTCCCGGGAGCCCTCCCCCCGGGGCCACGCGGCCAGCACGAGGGTCCTCGGGCCCTGCTCGCCCTCCAGGGACACGCCCGCCAGCTCACCGTCCTCGCGCAGGTCATGCGTCCCCGCCTCCAGCGCGTAGGCGCCCAGCATCTGCACGGAGCCGTCGGGCGACTCCAGCGCGAGCAGCGCGTCCGCCAGCTCGCTCGCGCGATAGCGCACCAGCACCACGGCCTCGGGAGGAAGCTGCGCTCCATCCGTCAGCGGGCGCAGGTTCCCATCCGGCATCCGGGCGAGCGCCGTCAGCTCCAGCGACAGCGCGGCGCCGCCCTTCAGTCGCACCGAGGTGCCCGGCTGCCCGCCCGTCAGCATCGCGGGATGGAACGCGAAGGTGACCATGGCGGCGACAGCCACCGCCACCGCGCCGGAGAGCCACAGGCGCCGAGGCGGACCGAGCCGCTTGCGCAAGCGGGCCCAGCCCACCGCGTCCTCGCGAACAGGAGCCAGGCTCCCGAGCGCCTCGTCCGTCATCGCCTCCAGGCCGAACGCGTCGTCGTTCTTCTCGAGGAACGCCTCGCACTCGCCGCAGGGCCGCGACAGGTGGTCGGCGAAGTACGCCACCGCGTCGGGGGACTTGTCCCGCAGCGCCCGCCAGCTGTGCGCATCCAGGTGCCTGCTCGCGTCACCCATGGCTCATCCCACTCCCGCGGCCAACAGCCGCGACAGCAACTGGCGCTTCACCCGCGCGCGGAAGCGCTCCAGGCGCATCGTCACCGCGCTCTTGCCCAGCCCCAGGCGCTCGGCGATCTCCCGCGCGCTCAGCTCACCCTCCAGATAGAACAGGCGCACCGTCTCCTTCTCGGGGCCCTCGGGCAGCGCTTCAATCAACTCGCGCACCACCGCCACGCGCCGCTCCAGCTCCAGCGCCGGAGGAATCGCGGGCGTGGTCGACTCCAGCTCCAGCGCCAGGTCCTCCGCCGCGCGACCACGCAGCTGGGCGCCCCGGCTGAGCGACTGCGCGTGGTGGCGGGCAATCGTCACCAACCAGCTCCCGAAGGCGCGGGGGTGCTGGAGCCGGGGCAGCTCGCGGAAGGCCCGGACGAAGGTCTCCTGGACCACGTCCTCCACCTCCGCGGGCCCCAGGGCCGAGTAGCCCAGCGCCACGCGGCGCACGGCCCCATGGAAGCGCTGGTACAGCTCGCGGTGCGCGTCCTGAGCCCCCTCGGCTGCCCGCCGGATGCAGGTGGCGACCTCCTCCTCCGTCACGCCCGCTCTCCCCCGCCCATCCCCCACGCATCCCCACGTGCGTCCACCTGGGAGCACACGAAGAGGGCTCCGGACCACCGGAGGCACTCCCATCTCGAGGCACGCGCACAAACCATGTCTCCCCAGTCAGTACCTGTCTCATGGGAAGGAGTCACGGGCCCCGTTTCGGCCACGCCGCCCTTCATGCAGGCGAGGTGATGTGGCCGATTCGGGCCTCAAGGCTCCTTCATTTCCAGACCGGGATTTTCGGGCGGCGGCAGGCCGGAGACGCCGCTCGCCAGGTCCCTCGATACCAGGAGATGGAAGGTATGCGATTCATCGGATTGTGCGTGTCCGCCATGCTGCTCGCGGCTTGCGGCAATGAGGACAGCGTCAAGGTCGGACTGAGCACCCGGGTGGGCGCGGCGCGTGGCGCCCAGGCCGTCGGCAAGAGCGCTCAGCAAGAGGAGCCCGCCGCCGGCATCACGCTGGACCGGGTGCGCCTGTCCGTGCGCGAGCTGGAGCTCGAGTACGAGGGCGATGATCGCGACGATGACCGGGACGACGACGACGATGACCAGCTGCGCCCGCGCGATGACGACGAGCAGCGGCTGGGGCCCGTCCTCATCGACCTGTCCGCGGAGGACCTGAATGGCCGCATCGTTCCCGTGGGCAACCTGCGGGTGACGCCCGGCATCTTCGATGAAATCGAGTTCGACATCGGCAAGGTCACCGTCGCCCAGGCGGGCCAGGACGCGCCCCTGCGGGAGCTCGCCGAGCTCGGCGCCTCGGTCATCATCGATGGCCACATCGACGGGCAGCCCTTCAGCTTCGTCTCCAGCGTCCGCCTGGAGCAGGAGCGCGAGGCGCGCTTCGAGGTGAAGGAGGGCCAGGAGCCCAACATCACGCTCAACATCGACCCGACCGGCTGGTTCGTCGATGGCAATGGACAGCGGCTGGACCCGCGCGACGCGTCCGCCCGCTCCACCATCGAGAACAACCTGCGCCGCTCCATCGACGCCTTCGACGACGACGACCTGGACGGTGACGAGGACGACGACCACGACGACGACTGAAGCCCGGGAATGAAGTCGGGTTGCAACGGCAACCCCATCCCAGGAACATCAGAAAATGATTAATCTGGACTTCACTGTTTAATCTGGATTGTCCTTGGCCTCCTCACCATCTTGAATGAGGAGGCCTTCGTGATTCGTTCGCGGCTTCGTGAAGCATGGCTGTGTGGTTTCGCCTCGCTGGGCATGCTGGTCGGCTGTGGTGCACAACAGGAGGGGGACGGCGTCGAACAATCCCTCTCCACGGTGACGTCGCCGCTGGTGGGGCAAAAGCTGGTCATCAACCCCGCCAACGTCCAACCCGACGGCGTCCGTCCGACGCTGGGCGTCTATCAGAACCTGTATGACGAGCAGGCCCTGATAGGGGACCCGCGCGCGGGCTCGACCTTCAAGCCCGCGACGACCTGGGGCAACGTCGTCTACAACGAGAACCAGTACCCCATGGGTTTCGTCATCGACCTGGGGCAGCAGTACGACGTGACGGAGGTCGGCGTGTTCGACACGTACGACTCCGGCACCGTCTTCTTCAGCGTCGGGGCGCCGGGGGCCTGGTCCACGCCCCTCTCCATCACCACCAACGGGTGGGAGCAGTGGAAGTGGCTGACGGTGGGCCAGCGCACGCGCTACCTCCACTTCGCGCGCAGCATGTACGGCGCGTCGAACGAAATCGTCGTCTACGGCACCCCGGCGGGCACGACGGCCAACGTGCCGCCCACCGCCTCCGCGGGCCTGGACCAGACGCTCATCCTGCCCACGTCGTCGGCGCAGCTGACGGGCACGGCGAGCGACCCGGACGGGACGGTGGTGTCACGGCAGTGGACGCAGGTCTCCGGTCCCAACACCGCGACGCTGACGGGCGCCACCACGCTGTCCGCCACGGCCTCCGGCCTGGTGATGGGGCTCTACGAGTTCGAGCTGAGCGTGACGGATGACCAGGGCGCCTCGGCGAGCTCCCGCACGAAGGTCCGGGTGGAGCCCGCCCTGAACGGACGCGGGACCACCGTGGAGATCTACAAGGACACCACGAGGGTGTTCCAGGGCAACTACGGTCACGTCGTGTACCTGCCGCCGGGCTACGACGCGGGCACGAACTGGCCCATCGTCATCTTCCTGCACGGCGCGGGTGAGCGGGGAGACGGCGGGCCGACCCAGCTCGGCCGGGTCCGCAACATGGGGCTCCAGTCGTACATCGACAGGAACGGGAAGGACTATCCCTTCATCCTCGTGTCGCCCCAGACGAGCACCTCCAACTTCTGGAACGACCAGGAGGCTCTCGACAGCCTGGACCCGTTCATCGAGCGAATCCTGTCGACGTACAAGGTGGACAGGAAGCGCGTGTACCTGACGGGCCTGAGCATGGGCGGCGCGGGCACGTTCTCCTATGCGTCCACCTTCCCCGCGAAGCTGGCGGCCGCGATTCCGGTCTGCAACGGCGGCTACGGCTCCTCCGTCGCCCGCGCGCAGGCCATGGTGAACGCCAACCTGGCGGTCTGGGGTTCGCACGCCATCAACGACCCCGCCTCGTACACGGGCACGCGGGACTGGTTCACGCGCCTGGGACAGGCCCTGGGCGCCACGGGGACGGTCATGGACACGTACACGTACCCCAGCCGCGCGCAGACGGCGTTCTTCCGTCAGGGCCCGGCGCGGTGGGAGTGGGTCGATGGACAGACGGCGCAGGACGCCAGCGGCAATCCTCCCGCGAAGCCGGTGCTCTTCACCCTCTTCCACGATGGCGGCCACTCCATCTGGGACCGCGTCTACCAGGAGCCGAAGGTGCTGAGCTGGATGCTCGCGCAGCAGCGTCCGTGAGGCGGAGCGCGAAGTGGACCCGTCACTCCCGGGTAACGGGTCCTTCTCGCGCCGGAGGGCCGCGCGCATCCTGCGCCGGCCTTCCACCTTCCCTCCTCGGGCAAGCCCTGCTGAACGCGTCGTTCCTAATGGATGGAATTCTTCGTCTCCGCGTCCGGCACGCGCGTGTACCGCGTCGTCCTGCTGGCCGGGGCGTCGCGGGCATGCGAATCGACCCCACGAGAGTGGGCGACGCCAAGGTGTTCCGGACATGGGGATGGACCATCGCGCTCATCGTGTCCGAGGACATCAAAGAGGCGCTCGAGCGCGCACGCGTCGGAAAGCTCATCCCAGCTGATGGACGGCCTCCAGCTTGTGCCCATCCGGGTCCGTCACGAAGCACGCGTAATACGTATCGCTGTAGTGCGGACGCAGGCCAGGAGCTCCCTGGTCCTTGCCCCCGTGCTTCAAGCACGCGGCGTGGAAGGCGTCGACGGCCTCCCGGCTCGGCGCATTGAAGGCCAGGTGGAAGCCGTCACCGGGCGGCGTGGCCTCCGGCCGCAGGAACAGCGCCAGCGTGTCCCCCTCCCCCTCCGGGCCGTAACCCGCCGAGCGCTCCGAGCTCCACACCCGCGTGTAGCCCAGCGGCGCCAGCGCCGCGTCGTAGAACGCGATGGCGCGCGCGATGTCCCGCACGCCGAACGACAGATGCCCCAGGAGCAGCCCCGCCCGCGCCACGCTCTTCTGGAGCGCGCGCGCCAGCACGGCCTTCTCCTCGACGCTCAGGCCCGAGTCGTTGATGGCGGCCAGGACCTCTTCACCACGAGCCGATAGCTTCATGCGGGGAACCCCTCCTCAGGACTCCAGCGGATAGCCGTAGCGCTTCAGGGGCTCCGCCAGGAGCTCGTTGACGTAGCCGTGCCACTCCTTCGGGATGATCTGCCGCCACTTGCCCACCGAGCCATCGCCCGTGACGTGCAGCCCGTTGATGCCGTCGATGGTGTAGGCCTGCCACTTCTCGTCGATCCACCCCGCCCCGCCCTCCTGCCGGCAGACCACGGCGACGCGCTCCGAGCGCGCCTTGTTCGCCTCCAACGAGTAGCTCGAGCGGGCACGGGCCTTCTGCTCGTCCGTGAGCTTCATCCCGAAGAACTTCTCGATCTGCCCGAACAGGTAGTCGAAGTTGCCGAAGAAGTCCTCGTACCGCAGCCAGAGCACGTTCTTCCGGTCACCCCACGTCTCGCTGACGCGGTACAAATCACTGAACGAGGAGTTGTCCTCCGCGTGCTCCTTCACCAGGAAGTCGATGCTCGCCTTGGTGACGGGCAGGTTGGCGCGCTTGAAGTAGGTACAGAGGATGTCTCGGAAGTCCCGCACCGTGACCACCACGCGGTCCTCCGGCCGGAACTGGGGACACTTGTGGGTCTTCTTCACGTTGCCCAGGATGGAGTTGAGCACCTGCCAGACGAAGGTGGAGCCGCTGCCCGGGAAGCCGAACTGGATGATGAGCGGTTCGGCCCGCGCATCCCCGTGGGGGTCCACTTCCTTCTCGAAGTCTGAGTAGGACTTCACGCTGTCCATGACAGTACCTCCCGATTGCACGAGCAGGGTTTGGCGACAACCCTATGCCATTGCCTGGAGAGGACAGAAGCCCAATCCCTCACGCGAGAGCACCCAACTGGAAGAATGCCGCCAGGACAGAAGGCAGACCTCGCAACCCCTCACGCCCACCCCGAACCTCAGCGGGGGTAGAACTGCTCGATGGTGACCTCCTCCGCCAGGGCATGCAGCGGCGCCCCGAAGGTCGTCACGGTCGTGAACCAGTGCGTGGCGACGCCATCGACCACGAACGTCAGCGGAACCAGGACGCCCGCGGAGCGGCCAGGCATCCTCGCGGGGAGCTCTCGCGCGTCCGGGTACGTGAGCACTCGCGCCAGCACGTTCGCGACCTCGGACCCGGGCCCCCGCAGGCGCGCGTTCTCCTTCAACCGCCCGAGCAGGTAGCCCGCGATCTCCTGCCAGTTCCCAATCGCGGAGCGGACCCGCCCGGGCGCGAAGACCAGGTCCATCAGGTTGGTGCGCCCCAGCGCGTCGCGCCCCAGCCCCATCATCGCCAGCGCCCCCGCGTTCGCATCCAGCACCGTCGACGCCGCGTCCAGCGCCAGCGCCGGGTGCGGCTCGTGCGCGCCGAGAATCAGCGCCGCCGCCTGTCGCAGCTCGCGCATCTCCTCACTGTTCCAATCACTCTCACCGAACTGGGGCGCATACCCCGCCGCGACCAGCAGCGCGTTGCGCTCACGCAAGCCCAGGCCCAAGGCCTCCGCCAATCGCAGGACCATGTCCTGGCTGGGCTCCGTCCGGCCCGACTCGATGAAGGCCAGATGCCGGGGCGACACCTCCGCGTCGAACGACAGCGCCAGCTGGCTCTTGCCCCGCGACGCGCGCCAGTCCTTGAGCAACGCCCCCAGCTCGCTCCGGGGCTTCGGGACACCCTTGCGCGGACGCCGGGTCGACACCTCGACCTCCCGGAGCGCGGTCCGCTTCATCGCGCGCCCACACGCGAGGTGGCCACACACTTCCCTCCCAGGTCATTGCGGGGCAGTCGAGGCAACACCGAGTCTTCGAGGCATCCCATCACCCGAGGATTCCCCATGAACGACCGCCTCGTCTATCGCCTGGATGCCTTCGCCGCCTTCAGCATGGGCGTCACCTTGCTGTTCGTCGCCACCCCGCTCACCACGCTCGCGGGATGGACGCTGCCGCCGTCCTTCCTCTTCGGCCTGGGCGTGTTCCTGGTGCCATGGGCCGGCATCAACGTCTGGGCCTCCACCCAATCGCCCGTCGCCACGAGCATGCTCCTGGTGCACCTGCTGGTGGACGGCACCTGGGTCCTGGGGAGCGTGGCCCTCATGCTCGTCCACTCCGCCACCTTGTCGACCCTGGGCTTCGTGATGCTCGCGAGCCAGGCCGTGAGCGTGCTCGGCGTCTTCTCCCTCAAGCTCGCCCCCTCCCTGCGCCTTCGCCTCGCGCGGTGAGCCGGACGACCGGCCCCGAGTGCTCGCCATCTCACGAGGGCCACCAGGGAACCAGGTGGCCCCTTGTTTCACTCGGCGACCGGGTTCCCGCTTGCATCTGGATGTTATGTAGTCCAAAGACTGAAGGATGGCATGGGACCCCCGCGTATTGAAGCCCGAGCCGAATGGCCGGGATCCTGGTGATGTGCTGGATGAGCTGCGCAGGCAGCTCAAACGAGGCTTGGGCCGCCGGCTGCTCTTCGGTGGCGTCGGCCTGGCCCTGCTGGTGGGCCTGTTCACCAGCTACGCGCAGGTAGAGCCCGACGAGGTCGGCGTCATCCTGCGGCTCGGGCGTTTCGTGGACACGGTGGAGCCGGGTCCGCACTTCCGGCTGCCGTACGGCATCGACCGCATCGTCAAGGTGCCGGTGCAGCGCCAGCTCAAGGCGGAGTTCGGCTTCCGCACCGAGTCCGTGGGCGCGCGCAACACGTCCTACGCCGCCAGCGGCTCCGACATGAAGCGCGAGTCCCTGATGCTCACCGGCGACCTCAACGTCGCCGTGGTCGAGTGGATCGTCCAGTACAAGATCAAGGACCCGTACAAGTACCTCTTCAAGGTGAAGAACGTGGAGGGGATGCTGCGAGACATCTCCGAGGCGTCGATGCGCGCCGTCGTGGGTGACCACTCCGTCAACGAGGTCCTCACCACCGGCCGCCAGACGGTGGCCACCCAGTCCAAGCTGCTCCTCCAGGACCTGGCGGACCGCTACGAGACGGGCGTGGACATCCAGCAGGTGGTCCTCCAGGACGTCAACCCGCCCGACCCCGTGAAGCCATCCTTCAACGAGGTCAACCAGGCCATCCAGGAGAAGGAGCGCGCCATCAACGAGGCCTTCGCCGAGCTCAACCGCGCCATCCCGCGCGCCAAGGGCGAGGCCGAGGAGGCGCTGCGCTCCGCGGAGGGCTACGCCATCGAGCGCGTCAACCGCGCCAAGGGCGAGGCCGAGCGCTTCACCCGCGTCTACGAGGAGTACCGCAAGGCGCCCGAGGTCACCCGCCGCCGCATGTACCTGGAGACCGTGAGCCAGGTGCTCACCAGCACCGGCCAGAAGGTCGTCATGGACGAGAACCTCAAGGGCCTCACGCCCATGTTGCGCATGGACGGCCCGGACTCCGCGGCCGCCGGCGCGGCGCACACGACGGAGGCCCAGCGATGAGCCGCGTGGCAACGATTGTCCTCGGCGTCGCGGTGCTCGCCATCGTGCTGGGCTTCTCCAGCACGTACACCCTGAGCGAGCACGAGCAGGCCGTCATCACCCGCTTCGGCCAGCCCCGCGGCCAGTCCATCACCGAGCCGGGCCTGCACTTCAAGCAGCCCTTCGTCGACACGGTGAACCGCTTCGACAAGCGCTGGCTCGACTGGCGCGGCGACCCGAACCAGATTCCCACCAAGGACAAGAAGTACATCTGGGTGGACACCTTCGGCCGCTGGCGCATCGTCGACCCGCTGCGCTTCTTCCAGCGCCTGCGCGACGAGCGCAACGCGCAGTCCCGGCTGGACGACATCATCGACGGCGAGACGCGCAACACCATCGCGTCCTTCGCGTTGATTGAGGCGGTGCGCTCCACCAACCGCCCGTTCGAGGACGACGAGTACACCACCGAGGAGGAGCGCGGCGAGTCGCTGGAGCAGGTGGCCCAGGGCCGCGACAAGCTCACCCGGCAGATCCGCCTGCGCGCGGCCGAAATCGTGAAGGAGTTCGGCGTGGAGCTGGTCGACGTGCAGATTCGTCGCATCAACTACGTCGACGAGGTCCAGGTGAAGGTCTTCGAGCGCATGATTTCCGAGCGGCGGCGCACCGCGGAGCGCTCACGCTCGGAGGGCATGGGCCGCGCCGCGGAGATTCGCGGTCAGCGCGAGCGCGACCTGAAGGAGATCCGCTCCGAGGCCTACCGCAAGGCGCAGGAAATCACCGGCAAGGCCGACGCCGAGGCGACGCGCATCTACGCCGACGCCTTCGGTCGCGACGCGGAGTTCTACCAGTTCATGCGCACCCTGGAGGCCTACCCCCAGGTGATGGACCGCTCCACCTCGCTCTTCCTCGGGAGCGACTCGGAGTTCTATCGCTACCTGCGCAGCTCCAAGAAGTAGCCGGACCCACTTCGCGAAAACACTCGGGCCGGACTCCATGCACGTGACATGGAGCCCGGCCCGTTCATTTCCGGTGACGACGTCCGCGCGTCAGTGCACGCGGCCCGGGGGCAGGTTCGAGCGCGGCGGGAAGCCCGGCACCGCGTCCTGCTTCGGCGCCGACGAGCCACTCAGCGAGCGAGGCGCGAGCAGCCCCTCCCCCACCGAGCCCAGGCTCGGCGCCAGTGCCTGCGGAGCGCCGCACACCAGCGTCTCCAAATCGTCATCCCGTCGTCCCAGGTCGTTGAAGACGCGCGGCGTGCCCGTGAGCGGGTCCGGCACGGGCTGCGCGCTGACGAGGAAGGGCGACAGGAACGAGGGTGCTCCCGCGGAGCGCGGGAAGACGTGGAGGAACGGCGTCTGCGTCTCACCCGCGTGGCAGCCATTGCAGGTGTTGAGCGAGAAGCGATGCCGGACCTCCGGGTCCGCGCCGGGGACGGACCACGTCAGGCCGAAGGGCGTCAGCGCCGAGCCGGCGACGAAGGCCTGTCCCTGGTACAGCGAGGGCACCTCGTGCGTGCCGGCCAGGATGGCCACGGCGTTCTCCTGCACGAAGCTCGCGAGCCGGGGCGAGTTGTTGAGGCTCAGCTCCGGCGTGAGGGCCACGGGGGAAGGGACGAGCCCGTTCGGACCGAAGTGGAACTCGCGCAGCTCCCACAGCGGGTTCAGCGCGTTCTCGTTGGTGCGCACCTGGTGGATGGCGCTGCCCATGAAGCGGCCCTGCGCGACGAAGGGCTCGGTGAAGCGGTCGGTGAGGGCCTGGAGCTTCGCGTTGTAGAGAGGGCTGCCGAGCGGCAGCGAGCCCAGCTCGTGCCAGTCCCGCGCCCAGCGCTGGATGTCCTCCGGGCCGTCGCCGGGCAGCATGTACTCGAGGATGACGGTGAAGGGCAGGTCGAGCCCCGCGGGCGTGGTGACACCGAAGACGAAGCGCCCCTCACCCGAGTGCGTGCCCTCGCTGCGCAGGTCGATGCGGTTGACGATGGCGAGCAGCCGGAAGGGCGCGGTGTTGAAGTCGAGCGGCGCGGACGGGCCGCCGCTGCGCGTCTCCCAGGGCGTGAGCACGTCGGGGAGGATGCTCGGACGTCCGGCGACGGGCAGGCCCGCGATGACCTGGTTCGTCTCCCAGGTCTTGAGCCAGGTGCGAATCATCTCGGACGGATTCTGGCCGCCGTTCATGCGCCGCATCAGCGTGCCGAACGTCCAGGCGCCGCCGTTGACGGTCCGCACCGGGTCCTCCACCACGGGCAGCGCCGTGATGAGCAGCTCGTTCTCCGGCGACACCTGACACACGCCGGGCGCGCAGGCCGTGCTGGACTCGCAGCCGTTGAGGGGGCTGCCATCGCAGTCGAAGGTGCCCACCGCGCAGGCGAGGCCGCAGGTGCCCGCGCCGCAGACGCCGCTGGCGGAGGGCGCGCCAGCGCACACGGTGCCGCACGCGCCGCAGTTCGCCGCGTCCTCCATCACCGAGGTCTCACAGCCGTTGACCGGGTCACCGTCGCAGTCGCGGAAACCCGCGAAGCAGGTCTCCTCGACGGCCACGCACGGCGACAGGTTGCCCGCCATGTCCCGGAGGCGAAGGGACATCGGGACGCCGACCTGGCTCGCGACCAGGGGCACCAGCGCGCTGCCGCCGCTGTCCACCGCGACATCGGTGCTCGTCGGGTTGGCGCAGTCATTCCCCCAGAAGAGGAAGAGGCGCGAGCGGGGCTCGGCCTGGACGCGCATGCCGGCGACGATGGAGCCCTGGGACAGGGGCACCAGCCCCGTCGTGAAGGTCGGCGCGGCCGGCGCGACGGAGTCATGCGTGTACGCCACGGACGTGCAGCCCGACAGGTTCCCCGCGGCGTCCACGGCGCGCACGGAGAAGGTTGTCACCGTGTTCGCGAACACCGCCCGGTTGGTGCTGAAGACGCCGGTGGTGGCGTGCGCCGTGGCGGTGGTCGGCACGGACCCCGAGCAGTTGGCGCTCCGGAAGACGAGCACGACCGCGCCGGCCTCGGTGCGGCCCTCGAGCTGCGGGTTCAGCTCGGAGCCCGTGTCGCTGGGGACGAAGGCGAGCTGGAAGGGGGTGACGGGCGCGACGTTGTCGTGCGTGTAGCTGACGGGAGCCGAGCACGCGGAGACATTGCCGACCAGGTCCTCGGCCTTCGCGGAGAACGTGGTGGTGGTGTTGGTCGCCACGGTGAGCGCGCGGGAGAAGGCGCCCGAGCCCGTGGCCGTGAGCGTCGCGATGGGCGAGCCCGCGCAGGTGCCGCCGGAGAAGAGGCGCACGGTGGCGTTCCCCTCGGTGACGCCGTTGAGGGTGATGGCCGTCTGGTTGCCGGGCGACGGCGGGGTGAAGGCGGAGAACGAGGGGACGATGGGCGGCGTGGTGTCGCGCTCGCAGCCGAGCAACTCCACGCGCGCGAGGGCGACGGTCTCCACGCCGGCGCGCGGGTCATTGTCATCCGTGATGTCGAGCTTGAAGCGGTTGAAGGCCCTGGGGAGGCTGAGCGGGTACTCGCGCCGCTCCGCGCTCGCCCAGTTGAACTCGTCCACGCGCCTGTCGACGACCACCCAGGCGGTGCCGTTCCAGGCCTGGAGGGTCCAGCTCTTCGGAGCGCGGGTGGCTGCCTCGCCGTTGGGGAACTTGAGGGCGTAGCGGGTGAGCATGCGCGAGGCGCCAGGCCACTCGTAGGAGAGCCAGGAGGGCGTCGCCTTGGAGGAGAGCCACATGGACGCGGAGGTGTCGACGTTGTCGAAGGCCTTCCACGGCTCATTGCCCGCCTGGAGGAAGCCGGAGCCCGTGACGGTGCCCGAGGGCGCGGTGGCGCTCGTCATGGCGGGCACCTGGTTGACGATGGTGGCACAGGCGCAGTTGTAGAAGGACAGCCGGCCGATGGAGAGGACATCCACGCCCGTGCCGGCGGTGTTGTCCTCGGTCACCATCAGACGATACTTGCTGTAGGCGCCGGGGGTGGTGATGGAGAACTCACGCTCCTCGGCGCCGCCCCAGTTCGTCTGCTGCGTGCGGGTGTCCAGCGTGTTCCACGCGCTGCCGGACCACCCCTGGAGCGTCCAGTCGCGGGGCGCGCGGTTGTTGAGTGAGCCATTGGAGAACTTGATGGCGTAGTGGGAGAGCGTGCGCGCGCCGTCGAAGAACTCGTAGGTGAGCCAGGCGGTGGATTGGCCGCTCGCGGTGAGCCACATGGTGCTGTCGCTGCCGTCGACCGCGTGCCAGGCGGGGTTGGACGCGTTGAACTCGCTGGAGGCGATGACGAGGCCGCTGACGGGGTTGTCGCGGGCCGACATCACGGGGATGAGGCTGCCGCCGCAGGTGAGCCCTTGCGAGACGGTGCCCAGGGGCTCGGGGTCGATGACAGGCGGGGCGTCCTGACACCCGGGCACGAAGGCCAGGGTGAGGGCGCTCGCCAGGAAGAGGCTGTTGAAGGACATCGGGCGATGCATGCACACGCTCCTCGCTACGGGCCGCCGGTGACGCCGGTGGCGCTGGAGGAGCGTGTCGTACCGGGCGCCGACGAACCCGATGCGGGGGATGTGGCGAAACCGCCCGGGCGCGTGACGAACGCTCCGCCCGGAGGGACAAACGCTCACGGAGGAAGCGTGACGGACGCGCGAACCGCGAAGTGGTCAGAGCCACCACCGTGCAGCACCTTGGCGTCCGATAACGAGAGCTGTCGTCCCAGGATGTGGTCTATCTCCACGAAGCTGGGGACCACGGACGCCGCGCCCGGCCAGGTGTCTCCACACAGCGCGTCCGGCCCATCACAGGCATGCGTGAAGCCCGCGGCGGCGAAGGTCGTCATCGCCTCCTGCGTGCGCGACTCGTTCATGTCTCCGAACAGGAGCACCGGGCCGCGCTCCTTGGCGTAGCGCTTCACCAGGGCCTCCGCCTGGTGCTTGCGGAGCGTGGCGTTCTTCCTCAGCGTCTCGAGGAGGCTGTCTTCCGGGCGATGCGAGGCCCCTGGCGGCATCAGGTGGAGACAGGCGACCTTCAGCGCCCGCCCACCGACGACCACGTCCGCTTCGAGCCCGGGCATGCGGTGTGGCTTCTGGGCAAAGCGCTCCACCCGCCGCAGCGGGTGTCGGCTGGCGAGCCCCACGCCCCAGGCCCCCTTGCGAGGCATGAGCTCGAGGTGGGGATAGTCCTTCCCCAAGCGCTTGCGGAAGGCGGCCGCGAACCCAGGCGTCAGCTCGCGCAGGCAGAGGACCTCCGGTGCCTCCTTCTCGATGACCTCCAGGGACTTGTCGATGTCCTCCGCCGGCGAGGAGTAGAGGACGTTGTATGCCATCACCCGCACCGTCGCGGGCGGCGACGGAGCGGCACCGAGGACAGCGCAGACGAGCGACACGACGTGGCTGGAGGGACTCATCCCCTCCCACCCAAGCAAACCCCAAGCCCATGGCGCCCCCCCGTGAAGCCGTGGCTGCCCGGACTCGGCGTGGCCGCGCGGCCACAGGCTCTCGAGTGGCGTCGACGCGCGCCGACACACCGCCTGGACGCCAACCTGGTAGCCTGGTCATCCCCGCCCCGGAGCCTCCCACGGCGGTGGGTGCCCATGTCCCCGGACTCCGACTGGCCCATCCGCGTCGCCGCCATCAACGCCCTGCAGGAGCGGGTGCGTCGCCATGGGGACGTGCTGCCCTGGGAGGTCATCGACGCGGGCTTCACCTACCAGGGCGAGACGCTCCACTTCGCCAACCGGGCCCGCGGCATCTTCTGGCCCCGGCAGATGCGAGAGACGGCGCTCTCCATCAAGACCACCGTGCCACGCCATGGGCGCGAGGCGCGCTACGACGACCTCCCCTCGGACGAGGGCTTCGACTATCGGTTCCAGGGGGAGGACGTCGACGGACGCGACAACCGCAGGCTCGTGCGCGCCATGGAGCTGGACGCGCCGCTCATCTATTTCTACGGAATCGAGCCCGGCCTCTACGCGCCCATCTGGCCCGTCTACATCTCCGGCGTGGACCTGGCCACGAAGTCCTTCACCGTCGCGTCCGGCCTGCCGGAAGCGCAGGTGCGAGCACCGGGGAGCTACGTGGCGGACTCGAAGCTGCTCGGCCTGGAGCGTCGCTACACCACGGTGCAGGTGAAGAAGCGCCTGCACCAGGTCGCCTTCCGACAGCACGTGCTGCGCGCCTATGAGCAGCGCTGCGCCATCTGCCGCTTCCCGCGTCGGGAGCTGCTGGACGCAGCCCACATCCTCCCGGACCGGGACGTGCGTGGCCGACCCGAGGTGCCCAACGGCCTTTCGCTGTGCAAGCTGCACCACGGTGCCTTCGACACGGACCTGCTGGGCATCCGCCCCGATGGCGTCATCGAAATCGCCCGGCGACTGATGGCCGAGCAGGACGGCCCCACGCTGGAGCACGGGCTCAAGGGCTTCGCGGGCAAGCCGCTGGGAGTCCTGCCCCTGCTCCCCGCCCAGCGCCCCCGTCCCGATTATCTGGAAGAGCGCTACGAGCGCTTCCGCCTCACGCGCGACGCCTGAAACAGAGGCATCCTCGAGGACTGGCGCAAGGGTCCACCGCGACCACGCCTCTCTCTGACTATCCTCATTAAATAAGAAGTCCCAGCCCTCGTCTCGACGCCGCTTCAATCTCACACGAGGGTCGAATGTCACATCCGTCGTCGTCACGGTTGCGCGGTGTATTGGGTATCACGCTGGGACTCCTGCTGTCCGTGGGCTGTGGTCAGCAGGAGGCGGGCGTCGACAATCCGGCTGAAGGCAGACATGAGGCCGCCATCTCCCGCACGCGGCCCCGGGTCAAGCTCGCCGCGAATCGCCGCCACTCGCTCGCCATCCGCTCGGATGGAACGGTGTGGGCCGCCGGGCAGAACCTCCGAGGCCAGCTCGGCCAGCCCGGCACGGCCAGCACCGCCACGCCGGTGCAGGTCCCCGGCCTGACGTCCATCACCTCCGTGGCCACGGGCGACTACCACTCCGTGGCGCTCCGCTCGGGCGGCACCGTCTGGACCTGGGGCGATGGCACCCATGGACAGCTGGGCACCCCTGACTTTCCCTACGGCCCCGTCGGCTTTCGCCCCACGCCCGTCCAGGTCCCGAACCTGACAGGCGTCGTGGCGGTGGCCGCCGGAGACATGCACACCCTCGCGGTGAAGGGCGATGGCACGGTGTGGGCCTGGGGCTACAACGGTGAAGGCCAGCTCGGCGACGGAGGAGTCGACAGCACCCGCTACGCCCCCGCGCCCGTCCCCGGGCTGACGAACGTCGTCGCCGTGTTCGCCCGGTACATGACCTCCTGTGCCATCCGCTCGGACAGCACGCTCTGGTGCTGGGGGAGCAACCAGTTCGGGATGATGGGCATCGGCAGCACCCAGGGCAACAGCATGGTCCCCGTGCAGGTGCCCGGCCTGACGAACGTCGTGGCCGTGAGCATCGGCCCCAGGCACACGCTGGCCGCGAAGTCGGACGGCACCGTGTGGAGCTGGGGGATGCAGGACCCGACGACCTATACGTTCCACCTCTCCCCCGTCCAGGTGGCCGGGCTCACGGGTGTCACCGACGTCTCGGCGGGCCTCGACACCTCCTTCGCCCTCAAGTCCAACGGCACGGTGTGGAGCTGGGGCGAGAACACCCAGGGCCAGCTCGGAGACGGCACCAAGCAGCGCCGCGCCACCCCGGTCCAGGTGTCGGGGCTGACGGGCGTCTCGGTGGTCGCCGGAGGCGAGACGCATGCCCTGGCGCTGCGCAGCGATGGCACCCTCTGGACCTGGGGAACCAGCCATGAGGGCGAGCGCGGTGACGGCGCCGTCACCTTGTATCCGCTCCCCGGACTCATCCCGCTCACCGAGCCCGCCCTCGCCGTCGCGGCCGGCGCCGCGCACTCCCTGCTGCTGAGCGCCCAGGGCACCGTCTGGTCCTGGGGCTCCAATGAGGCGGGGCAGCTGGGCGATGGGACCACCTCGCGCCGCGTCCTCCCAGCGCCTGTCGCGGGACTCCAGAACGTCATCGCCATCGCGGCGGCGGGCCGGACGTCCCTGGCCCTGCGCGACGACAACACGGTCTGGGCCTGGGGCGGCGGCACGCTGACGCCCACGCAGGTGCCGGGACTCCAGAACATCATCGCCATCTCGACCAGCGCCACCCACCGCCTCGCCCTGCGCGACGACTCGACAATCTTTGCCTGGGGCGACAACACCCACGGCGCCCTGGGGGATGGAACGCTCGTCTCCCGGACCACGCCCGTCCAGGTCTCCAACCTGAGCGACGTGATGAAGGTCGTCGCGGGACCTCACACGTCCTACGCCATCCGCTACGACGGGTCCGCCTGGGCCTGGGGACGCAATGATTATGGCCAGCTCGCCGACACCACGACCACCCAGCGGCTCACACCCGTCCTGATTCCGGGGCTGAGCAATGTCCTCGCCATCGGCGGCGGCACCCACCACGGCATGGCGCTGCTGGCGGATGGGAGCGGGATGAGCTGGGGCCATGGCGCCTCCCGTGCCGGCATGGGACTGGGCAGCCCCAGCAACTACAGCCCGCGTCCCATGGTCATCCCGGGGATGCTCGAGGTGGTCACCAGCGAGGACGCGTCCGCGGCCATCACCCTCAGCGGCGAGCTGTGGACGGGCGGAAACACGCCCTGGGGTCAGGCCGGCAACGGCGCCTGGAGTGGCGGCGCGGCCCCCGTCCAGGTGTCCGGCATCACCAGCGGCGCGACGTCTCTCGCGGTGGGCGGCGAGCACATGCTGGTCGTCCAGCCGGATGGCACCGTCTGGTCCTGGGGCAGCAACTCCGACGGGCAGCTCGGCCGAGGCCAGCCGCTCGACGCCATCCTCCCCATCCCCTCCCTGCTGGACTGACGACGCGCTCGCCCGGGGCCGTCTCCAGCGAGGCGCCTTCTTCCGAGGGCGAAGTCTCGGCGATGGCCAGCTGCCCGCGGGAGTGGACGCGCGACGCCACGAGCAACGAGCACGGCACGCTGGAGACCTGCACCGCCGCGAGTGGCCCCCACAGCTGTTATCGCGACTTCGACTGCCGGGGCGCCTGCTTCTGTCCCTGAGTCGTCTCGCGTGACGTGAAGCACGGGGCGGGAAGCCCCTCCGCCCCGTGTCTCAACAACGCGTCACCGCGTGCCCTCCGCGGGCGGCGGCACCGGCCCCGGCGCGCCCTGGGGCCGCGTGTCCGGCGAGGTGGAGGCCCCGCCCTCGGGGCGCAGCGCGTTCTGTCCCAGGCGCGAGAAGTTGATGGAGTTGCCCAGGATGCGCACCGCCTCCTGGTCCGCGTGGAAGCCCATCGAGTTCTCCGCCTCCACGAAGTCCAGGTAGAACTGGGCGCGCTTCTGGTAGTCCCGCGCCTTGGCCAGCGCCTCGTCGGACACGCCCGCCTTCTGGGCGTTCTGCAGGTCGTGGATGAGGTCCACCAGCGCGTCCATGGCGATGTTTCGCGTCTCGAAGGTGCGCGTCTGGATGGCCTCCGCGCGGCTGAGCAACTCCGCCTCGCTCCACTTGTGACACGTCTGGCAGGCCCGGTTGATGTTGAGCAGCGGGCTGCGCACGTGGTGGTCGCTGACCTTCATGGCGCCCTCGCGCTGATAGGGCATGTGGCAGTCCGCGCAGGCCACGCCGCTCCTGGCGTGGATGCCCTGGTTGTACATCTCGAACTCGGGGTGCTGCGCCTTGAGGACCTTCGCGCCCGTGAGCTTGTGCGTCCAGTCGGTGTGCCCGTCCTCGTCGTAGTAGGCCATGATCTGCTCGATGTGGATGCCCTTGGCCCACGGGTACGTCAGGCGCTTCTGCTTGCCCTTGAAGTAGTACTCGACGTGGCACTGCCCGCAGACGTACGTGCGCATCTCCTGGCGGGTGGCGTGCTCGTTCACCTTGAAGTCGGGCACGCCCTGGCTGGCCTTGAGCGCGGCGATGCCCTCGATGAAGCCGGGGCGCGTGACGCGCAGCTGCATCGTCGTGGGGTCATGGCAGTCGATGCAGGACACCGGGTGGTCCACGAGCTTCCGGGCCTCGGCGAAGGGCAGCTGGTTCATCTTCTCGAAGCCCTTGATGAGGTCCCCGTCGCCCAGCTTCTTGTAGGGCACGTACACGCTGCCGTGGCAGTGGATGCAGGTGCCCGGCTGCGCCGTCACGTGCTGCCGCTCGGTGAAGACCTGGTCCTCGAGCATGTGCGCGTGTCCTCGCTCCTCGCGGAAGTCGGTGGCGAAGGCGTAACCGCTCCACATCGTGACGAGGCGCGGGTCCTCCTCCAGCCGGCTCTGCGCCACCACCGAGCGCGGGTCCGCCTTCGTGGGCGTGCGCGCCACCGCCTCGCTGCCGCCGTAGCGGGTGCGCTGCTGGTCCACGGTGCGCTTGTAGCTGTCGTACTGGAGCGGGAAGTTCTTCCCCCACACGGCGGGGTCGGTGATGGTGTCGTCCAGCTCCACCACCCGGTAGAACGGATTTCGCGCCTCCTGCTTGCGCTCCATGATGTTGACCAGGAGCGCGGTGACGCCCGCCGAGGCCAGCGCGGCCGCCACGGCCACCGCCACCACCAGCCGGACGCCGCTCAACCAGCGCCGCTTCCCAGGAGCCTTCTGGGGCTCGGTCATCGTGCAATCTCCTGACGGATGAGCTCGGGGTTGCCCGAGCCTTCGGGGTGGCCCACCGAGTTGTGACAGGTGAGGCACTGGAGCTGCTCACCAGGGGCCACCTGCGCGTGGCCCGCGGGGGGCGTCTCGATGGCCTCGACAATCGAGGCGTGGCACTTGCGGCACGCGCTCTCCGTCACCACCCGGTTGCCCGGACGCAGCCGGATGGGGTCCGGGAAGGTGCCGGTGGTGAAGTAGTACGAGTGCCAGAAGCCGTTGCTCGCCTTCGTGTAGTACTTGGGAATCAAGCCCGCCGGCGTGTGACAGTCGTTGCAGGTGGCCACCGCGTGGTGGCTGCTCTTGCGCCAGCCGTCGTACTGCTCATTCATGATGTGGCAGTTGGCGCACGCGGCCGGGTCGTCCCGCAGATACGACGCGCCCTTCGCGTAGACGAAGGTGAAGCCTCCCAGGCCCACCGCCACGCCGAGCGCGATGCCGAGACTCACGGCCAGGACGGTGCGGGGCGCGCAGAGCACGCCGCGCAACCTAGCAATGCCCATGCGATGCGGAAGTAGAACTTGAACAAGACTTGGACAAAAACCCCGGCCCCGGGTGACGGCCACACCCAAGGCGAAAGGAATGCGCGCTCACCGAAAAGACGCGCAAATCCTGCGCGGCGAGGACGGTGCGACGAGGCCCTCGGGCCCGTCTGGGTTCAGCGCCGAGCCCTCGCGCGAGCTTCCGCTCCCGCCGCAAAGATGTCATCGGATTGCGAAAACCCCGTCGAGGTGCGACAGGGGCGCGCCGCTCGTGCCTGGAGTTCAACATCCGCGGCGCACGACACCCGAAGATTGCTTGAGCCTGCACCTGGATACCGTGAAAAGACGGAAAACAAGGAGCGTGGCAATGACTCGTCGTCCGCCGCCCGTCGCAGCAAGCCGCATCATCCTCGCCGCATGTCTCACCACCCTCGCCGCCTGTGAAGCCACGCCGGAGCCAGGCGGCGAGGAGCTCGGGTCGCAGTCCGCCGCGGTGACGGCGGGCACGCGGCTCATCAGCGCGCAGTCCGGCCGCTGCCTGGACGTGTCGCAGAACAGCCAGACGTCGGGCCAGGGCCTCAACATCTACGACTGCCACGGGCAGGGGAACCAGCGGTTCCTCTTCACGCCCGAGGGCGAGCTGCGCGTGTTCGACGGCGCCTGGTGCGTGCAGCCGACCACCGCCACCGCCGGAGCGCGCGCGGTCATCAGCGCCTGCACGGGCGCGGCCGCCCAGCGTTGGGTGCGCAACGCCAACGGCACGGTGGTCCACACCGCGTCCTCGCTGTGCCTGGACGTGTCCGGCGGGGCCACCGCGAACAGCTCACCGGTCATCGTCTGGGATTGCAACGGTCAGACGAACCAGCAGTGGAACCTGCCGGCGGACACCCAGCCGCCCACCGTGCCCACGGGGCTGGTGGTGACGAACCTGACGTGCAACACGGCCACGCTGTCGTGGGCCGAGTCCACGGACAACCAGGGCGTCGCCTTCTACGACGTCTACCACGACGGTCAGCTCATGAAGTCCGTCTCCGGCGCCGTCCTCTCCACCGGGCTGACGGTGGTCCCCGGCGCCACGTGGGGCCTGTATGTGAATGCGCGCGACGCCGCGGGCAACGTGTCGCAGGGCAGCGCCACGCTGAGCATCACCCCGCCGCCGTGCCAGGTGGACACCCAGGCCCCGAGCATCCCCACGGGCCTCACCGCCACCGCCACGGGCACCAGCGTCACGCTCAACTGGACGGCGTCCACGGACAACGTGGGCGTGAGCGCGTATGTCGTGTTCCGGGGCGGCGTGCAGGTGGCCACGGTGCCCGGCGCCCCGCCCGCGACGACCTTCGTCGACAGCGGCCTGGCCGCGAACACCGCCCATGTCTACAGCGTGCTCGCCCGGGACGCGCAGGGCAACGCGTCCGCACAGAGCACCACGGCGAGCGTGACGACGGGCCAGGCCTGCACCAACCCCGTCTGCTCCGTCACCCAGGTGGCCACGGACACGGACATCCCGTGGGGCCTGGTCAGCCTGCCGGACGGCGCGGTGCTCTACGGACGCCGGGACGCGCAGGACATCATCCGGCTGGACCCGGTGACGGGACAGAAGACGTCGGTGGGGACGGTGCCCAACGTGCAGAGCACCGACGGTGAGGGCGGGCTGATGGGCATCGTGCTCTCGCCCACCTTCGCCACGGACCGCTGGCTGTACGTCATGCACACCTCGCCCACGGACAACCGCATCGTCCGGCTGCGGTACGAGAACGGGGCGCTGAACACGGCGTCGCTCCAGGTGCTGCTGCAGGGCATCGGCCGCAACAAGTTCCACAACGGCGGGCGGCTGCGCTTCGGACCGGACGGCAAGCTCTACGCGGCCACGGGTGACGCGCAGAACGCGGCCTACGCGCAGGACCTCAACAACCTGGCGGGCAAGGTGCTGCGGCTCAACGCGGACGGCACCGTCCCGTCCGACAACCCCTTCGGCAACTACGTGTGGAGCTACGGCCACCGCAATCCCCAGGGGCTGGCGTTCGACTCGCAGGGGCGGCTGTGGGAGCAGGAGTTCGGCAACTCGGTGATGGACGAGACGAACCTCATCCAGCGCGGCGGCAACTACGGCTGGCCCAACTGCGAGGGCACCGTGTCCCAGGGGGGCTCGGGCTGCGCGACGCCCGGCTACATCGCGCCGAAGCAGACCTACACCACCGCGGCGGGCTCGTGCTCGGGCATCGCCGTGGTGCGCGACGTCCTCTACGTGGCCTGCGCCCGGGGCACCCGCCTCTACCGCGAGGTCATCAGCGGCACGGAGCTGACGAACGTGCAGCAGTTCTTCGTCGGCACCTACGGCCGGCTGCGCACCGTGGAGCCGACGCTGGACGGAAACCTCTGGCTGACCACCACCAACCAGGGTGACAAGGACAGCATCCCGAACAACAGCAACGAGCGCATCTTCCGCGTCGTGCTGGGACAGTAGGCGCGTCTCCCCCTGTCCCCGGCATCCACCGTGCCGGGGACAGGGCGGCGGCACCCCGTCCTTGCGACTTCCGCCGCGCCGGTGCGTTTGCAACACGGTGACGATTCGTCACCTCCCCCTGCTGAAAGGTCCCCCTCATGCGCTGGCATCCCCCGAGCCTCCTCGCCGCGGTCCTCTCGCTGGTCGCCCTCCCCGCCTGGGCGCAGACGACGAACGTCGCGCTCAACAAGCCCTCGACGGCGTCCTCCATCCACCCCAACGGGTATCCGACGCAGTTCGCGAACGCGAAGGCCTTCAACGGCATCCTGAACACGGAGGACCGGTGGGCCGGAGCCTCGGTGCCCTCGGCGACGACGCCCGAGTGGATTGAGGTGGACCTGCAGGCCGTCCACCGCATCGAGGGCATCACGCTGTACTCGGGCCGCGACAACACCGTGGGCCAGCAGATGCTCGACTTCGACTTCCACCACCGGCTGGCGACCACGGCCAGCTTCGAGCCCGTGCCCGGTGGCGCAGTCATCAACAACGCGCAGCCCACCTGGACGCTCGCGTTGGCGCAGCCGCTGGAGACCCGCTACGTGCGCCTGTCGTGCAAGCGCGCGTCGAGCGACGGCCTGTGCCGGGTGCGGGAGCTGGAGCTGCGCGGCGTGCGACTGGCCAACCAGCCTCCCACGGCCTTCGCGGGGAACGACACGGCCATCGTGCAGCCGGCCAGTTCCGTTCAGCTCCAGGGCACGGCGAGCGACACGGACGGCACCATCGCCACCTACCAGTGGCAGCAGGCCTTCGGCCCGACGCCGGCCACGCTGACGGGGGCGACGACGCGGACGGTGACGGCGAGCAACCTGACGCCGGGCTCGTACATCTTCCGGTTCACCGCCACGGACAACGGCGGGGCCGCGGTGTCGGACACGGTGAGCGTCAAGGTGCACGCGGGCACGCAGGCCGCGGACGCGCGCGCGGGGAAGATTCACGTGTGGTCGCGCGGCGGGACGTATGACACGGCGGTGTTCCTGCCCATCGAGTACGGCGCGGACCCGCTGAAGAAGTACCCGCTGGTCCTGTCGCTGCATGGCCGGGGCGGCACGACGCTCAGCTCGGACCACACGACGGTGCTCTCGAATCCGGAGGGGTTCATCCGGCAGCTCATCCCGGGCAAGGCGATTGTCACCACGTACCCGGCGGTGGTCATCGCGCCGCACGCGCCGCGCATCGGCGCGACGCCGCCGTACGACACGTACTGGAACGTGGACCTCACGCACGCGTTGGTGCTCGAGGCCATCACCCGCTTCAACATCGACCCGGACCGCGTGACGATGACGGGCCTGTCCTTCGGCGGCGCGGGGGTGAATGACCAGCTGCTCAAGTACCGGAGCACCTATGCGGGCGGGATGCCGCTGGCGTACACGTCGCCCGTGGCCAACCCGCTGTGCAGCATCGCGGACTTCCCGCTGTGGGCCGCGGGCAACTCGGGCGACGGGACGTTCAACGCGTGGAAGTGGACCAACCCCACCGACGGCGTGCTGACGCAGCTGCGCCAGTGCCCCAACTACACCGGGGAGATTCAGGTCACGGTGACGCCGGGCACCACCCACAGCGGCTGGGATGAGTTCTGGAGCCGCCCGGATGCCCAGACGTGGCTGGTGAGCCAGGTGCGCTGACGGCCCGGGCCCGTGCGTCCACATGGACCCACGGGCCCGTCACGGCTGGAACCGCGCTGCGCAGGCGCGCCCGACTACAGCCGGACGACACCGGTCTTGCTCAGCAGGTCGAACAGCTTCTCCCGGTCCAGCGTCCTGCTCTTGAAGGCCTTCGGGACGAACACCTTCTTGAGCGCCGCGTCCGAGGCGTCGAACCCACCATTCGCGTAGTGGTGCTCCGCCTTCACCTTCGCCTGCACGTCGTGGTCATCCGCGATGACCACCTCGGCCTTCACCACGCCGCCGACCCGCAGCGAGGCGTCGTTGCCGTGGCCCCAGACGACCTGGGCCTCCACGTCCTTGCCGACGATGACCTCGCCGTCCGTGTCCAACCCGCTGACGCGCAGCGTGCCTCCCACCGCGAGCAGTCCCTCCAGGCCCGCGTTGCGCAGCACCCCGTTCACCGTCAGGTCCCCCGTCACCAGCAGGGGCGCGTCCAGGTGCACGTCGCCCTTCACCACCAGGTTCCCCCGGACGAAGCGCGGCGCCTGGGTGAAGCCAGGCGTCTTCTCCTCGGCGGGGAGCACGTCCCGCGCGAGCTCCACCAGGGCCATGACCGTCCAGGGGAACTCGCCCCGGAGCGCGGCCGCGAGCTCGTCCCACGAGGTGGCCCCCTGCAGCTCGAGTCCCTTCAGGACCTGCTCGATGGCGTCCACGTCCTCGCCCTCGTAGTACCAGGACGCGAGCACCGCCTTGCGCCGACGCTCCAGCGCCTCCAGCAGGGGGCGCACATCCAGGGCACCCTTCTTGCCCTTGGGCGCCTTGGCGCCCAGCAATTGTGCGAGGGCCGCGTGCTTGTGCTCCAGCGCCTCCTGCACCGGCGTCTGTCCGCTGGAGTTCTTCAGCGTGACGTCCGCGCCGGCCGCGAGCAGGACCTCGATGACGGGCCCACGCTCCTTGAAGCGCGCGTGCTGGTGCAGCGGCGTCCAGCCCTTGCCCGCGTTGGGATTGGCCCCGGCGTCGATGAGCGCCTTCGCCACCTGCGCCGTCCGGGCCTCGAAGAGCGCGGTGCGCCCCGAGCCGTCGAGCGCATCCACGGGCACGCCTCCCTTCGCGAGCGGGCCGATGCAGGCCACGCTGCCGTGCTCGGCGGCGGCATGGAGGGGCGTGGACTTGTCTCCATCGACAGCATCCGTGGAGGCCCCCAGGCGCAGCAGCTCCTTCACCAGCCCGGCGTCATCCACCATCGCGGCGAGGTGCAGCACGCCCTGCTTGCGGGAGTCCTTCGCCTCCAGGTCCGCGCCCAATGCGAGCAGCGCCAGCACCCGGCCCGTGCGACTGTTGCCCACGAAGCCCGGGCCGAAGAACGGCTGGGCGTCGAGCCCCGCCGCGAGCAGCAGTCCCTTGTCGAGCGCCTTGCCCTTCTTCTTCGCGGGCTTCTGCTTGCGCAGCCACGTGTGGAAGCCCTCGTCGGAGAAGGCGCCCTCCAGGCCCTGGAAGTTGAGCGGGTCGTCGTCGTCCGTCACGCCCTGTGCGGACATGCCGGGGTTCTCCTCCAGCAGGGAGAGCAGCTCGCGGTAGCCCTGCTCCTTCTTGCCCTGGGTGAGCGCGCGCCAGGCCTGGAGCCCACGGAGTCCGCGCTGCTGGTCCGGCAGGGGCCGCAGGCGCTCGGATTCGTCGAGCGCGGCCTCCACCTCGTCGAGCTGGGCGACAGTCGGAGTGCCTCGCACCACGTCCTCGGCCCACTGACTCAGGGCCAACGCGCGGGCCTTCTGCGCGAGCGTCAGCTTGCCACCGGGCTTCGTGCCCCGGGTCAGCGCGAGGATGCGGTCCCGCAGTGCCCAGTGCTCGGCCTTCACCTCGAGCGCCCAGCGATGGGGCTCCATGCGCCGGGTCGCGTCCAGCGACCAGCTCAAGGAGTGGAGCGCCAGCAGATGCTCAGGGTCCTCCGCCACCACCTGACGCAGCAGGACCACCGCCTGGTCGAGCTGCGGCGGCATCTCGTCCAGCAGCGCATCCGCTTTCTTCATCAGCGCAGCGACATCCACCTTCTTCGGTTCCCGGGCACGCGACATGGTCCCGAAAACTGCCACGCACCCGAGGAGCCGGCGCGAAAATCGCACCGGGTCTCGACACCATCGCAATCCGAGAATTCTCTCGGTTCAAGATGCGATGGAAGGCACGAGCCAGGGGCGTCGAGGCAGGTACGCTGCGGGTGTAACGCCCCACACACCCCAGGCCACGCCGTTGTCGCACGCCGCTCCCCTCCCACAGCCCCTTCCAGGAACAATGCTCCGCAAACATCCCGCGCTCTGGGCAGTGCTCGCCGCATCGACCGCTGGCTGTTCCATCCTCGGCGCGTACCCGTATCCGGATGAATCGCATCCAACCACGCCCTCCTCCGCCAGGCAGCAGCAGTCGCCGGTGACACAGCTCTCCAGACCCCTGGAAGCCGTGTGTCATCTGACGACCCGGCGGCGGAACATCAAGAAGCTGTGGATCGGCGACGTCTACTCGAATGGGAGCGCCGCGCTGGCCCAGGGTCGATACCTCATCACGGCGGCGCACAACGTCTACGACTATCCCCTGGGGTGGCTCGACCACGTGGACGTCAGCTGCAACCAGAAGACGGCCACGGCGCAGACGGTCATCGCGAGCTTGAATCGGGAACACATCCAGCAGCGGGTCTCCGCGCCAGGCTACGCATGGCGCCTGCATGGCTCGGAGCGGAAGTTCGAGTTCGACTTCGCGTTCATCGACCTGGGGACGAGCGTCGTGAGTGATGACCCGTTCCTGGTGGACCCGCAGGTCGTGCCCCGCGTCGGCGAAGCGCTCTTCCTCGGAGGGTATCCCGGCGGCGACATCTCCGATGCGCACACGCTCCACCTGGGCAGCGGCGTCGTCGTCGGCATCGACAACAACCTCATGACGTACGACATCGAAACGGCCACCGGGAACAGCGGAGGCCCTGTCTGGGTGACACGCGAAGGCAAGCACTACCTCGTCGGCGTGCATGTCTCGGATGGCAGAGCAAGGCTCTTCAATGCGAGCTTCTTCACCGCGTGGAACACGTTCCTGAAGTCCGCGGAGGAAAGTCCCGGCACGCACTGAGCCGATTCTCCTCGGCCCCTTTGACATCCAACATCGGCCCCCGGCGCACCGTCACGAGACCCAGACACGCTGCTCCATCAACCGCCCGTCCGGCCCCCGCTCCAGGCGCACGCCACAGGCGTCCCGGGGCCCCAGGTGGCTCGCCGCGTACACCTGGGTCCCACCGCGGTACAGCGCGACCTCGAGCACGCCCACCTCGGTCGCCAGCGGAGAGAACACGGATGAGCACCGCAGCGCGCGGTGGCGCAGGTAGCTCCACACGTCCCGCCGCACGAAGCCGGCGTCGGTCAGGAACCAGGCCGCGAGCAACGGCACCGTCACCGTGGCCCCTTCGAGGTCCTCGTCGCGCGCGATGGACCCCCACAGAACCACCCAGGCCCCCCGAGGACGACGCTGCTCGTCACGGGACGACCACTCCGCCACGAGTCGCCGGACCGCCTGCTCGACGAGCCACCGACCTGGGGTGTCCGCATCCGTCATGGGCGCCCGTGAAAGCACGATTCGGACACCGCCGCCATGCCCCTGCCGCTGCGGGTGCCCAGATGAAGGGCCACTGCAATCCAGGGGCTGGCGCCCGAGGCATCGCGCGGATTTTGAATCTCCGCGCCGCCGGTGCGTACATTGCGCGTGCATCCACACAAGAGGTCCACCGCAATGCGCAACCCATTCAAGTCGAAGGCCTTCGTCGTCATCGCATGTGTGCTCGGGTCGATGTCCGCCAGCGCCCAGGACGAGGACGAGGCCGCGTCGGTCAAGGTCGGCAAGGACGGCAACGTCCGGGTGAAGGCGCCAGGCACCACCATCGAGGCTCGCGACGGCTCGGCCCGGGTTCGCGGCGGGGGCGTCGACATCCAGGCCAACGGCGCCGCGGCGCGTGATGACGACGACGCGGCGGAGACGACGTCCCAGAGCGAGGGCTCGCTCGAGCTGGTCGACTCCGACCGCACCGTGAAGCACGACTGCGGCGAAGGCGGCAAGGTGGAGATCGTCGGCTCCAGCAACCAGGTCATCCTGACCGGGACCTGCGAGTACATCGAGGTGACGGGCAGCGAGAACAAGGTCAGCGCCCACACCGTGCGCCGCATCGAGACGACGGGCAGCGACAACAACGTCGTCTGGAAGCAGGGCCCGCAGAAGGGCAAGAAGCCGCGCATCAGCAACACCGGCACCAACAACCGCATCTCCCAGGCGCGCTGAGCCGGGACGTCGCGCCGAGGTGGGGCGGACAGCCCTCCGCCCCCCTTTCGGGTACAATGTCCCCGCAGGTCCGACGAGGGGGACGTCCATGGGCTCGTTGCACTCCGCGACTCGCGCATCAACGCCCGCACCGGCGCCGAAGGCCACGCCTCCACGTGTGACCCGGGCGGTGGCCCTACAGCCCTCCGCCGCGCCCACCTCGGACGTCTCCCCGGGTGAGTCCGCCGACAGGGCTCCTCGCTTCGACATCGGCACCGTCGCGCTGTACCCGCCCGCCTACGCCTTGCGTCCCATGCCCGGCGGCGCGACGACCCGGCCGCTGGGGAGGGTGCAGGCCCCCAGCGCTCCCGTCAGCCCGGGGCCGGCGCTGGGCGCCATCCCGACCTCCGTCGCGGCCACGGTGGGCACTTTCGGAACGAACCTGCTCCGCGCCGCGCTGACGCCCCGCGCGCCCGTGGGCGACGCCTCCCCCTCCCTGTCCCGACTCGCGGGTGGCAACCCTGTCCCCGCCTGGCTCCGGGCGCCGTTCGAGCAGTCCTACGGCTACGACCTGTCACCGGTCCGCCTGCACACCGGCCCCGGCGCGAGACAAGCGGCCAGGTCCGTGGGCGCCGCGGCCTTCACGCTGGGCGACCACATCGTCCTGGGAGGCGACGTCGACGTCGCGAGCGGCGCGGGGCGACACATCCTGGGGCACGAGCTGGCGCACACCGTCCAGGCGCGGCTCGGGGGTGGCCGGGGCCGCATCAGCGAGCCCTCCTGGCCCTCCGAGCGCGAGGCCGAGCGCGCCACCCGCGCGGCCCTCATCCAGTCACCCTACGAGCTGACCGAGGGCGCCGGAGAGGACCTGCACCGCATCGCGCCGTGGCTCGTGCTGGCGGGCATCGGATTGGTGGCGGGCGTCGTCACGTGGGCCACCTCCGACAGCACCGAGGAGAACCAGCGGCGCCACGCGGAGGGCGCCCCGGACCCCTCCAGGAGCCTCTGGGCGCTCGTGCCTGTCTACGGCTCGGTCCAGCAGATTCGCGAGGCGGAGTCGTTCTTCCAGCGCGCCCTGGGCACCGGCTTCCTGATGGTCGACTTCGCCACGCTGGGCGCCGCGGGCGTCGCGGGCCGGGCGCTCATCCGCGTCCCCGTCTCCGTCTACCGCACCGCCGTGGCCCGGCGCGCCGCGGGCGAGCTGGTCGTTCGCGAGGGCGGCGAAATCCTCACGGAGGCGACGGCGCGCGAGACGGCGGCGGCCTTCGGTCGCGAGGGCGGCGCGGTCTTCGCCACGCGGGCGGCCGCGGCCACCGAGCTGGAGCGAGCCCTGGGACGCGGCGCCATGGTCGCGGTGACGGAAGGCGGGCTGAATCACGCCGTCATCTACGCCCGCAACGCCGCGGGGCAGATCATGAAGCTCCACGGCGGTCCGCTGCGCGTGCTCTTCCAGGAGGTGCCCCAGGCCCTGACGCCCCAGCTGGCGGAGAGCGTCGCGCGGAGAGCCAACGCCTACGTGGTCATCGAGGCCGCGGAGGCCGCCGTCACCATCGAGCAGGCGGTCGCCGTCGCCCAGCGTGGAGGCAATGCCATCCTTCGCTGGCTGCGCGGCACGCCCACGAGTTGCGGCATCATGCAGGGCGCGATCCTGGAGGCCACGGGGCTCCCGGCGCAGACGCTCGCGAGGCTCCTGCCCTCGGGCGGGGCCGCGGCGCGGCTGCTCCCCATCACCCTGCTCGAGCACATGGCGGGCAACGCCGGCCTGCGCTTCGTCGAGGGCGGCATGGCCCGCATCATCGGCGGCACGCTCCTGCAGGGCGGCCTGTCCGCGTTCGGCGGCGGCGTGGGCGTGGTCACCTCCACGCTGATGCGGGTGTTCACCGGCCTGCTGGCACCCGAGCCCGAGGCCACGTCCACGCCAGCCCGTCGTCCCAGGACGGGGAGCACGGCGCGACGCACGCCCGAGAGTGATGCCTTCGCCCGCACCATCATCGAGCGATGGGGACGCACCCTCCTGGGACCGGCGAGCATGGTCAGCGCCTCGCTCCCGGACATCATCCCCGGCTGGATTCTGCGCACCCAGGAGTTCAGACAGTCGCTGCTGCTCTCCCTGGTGGCCGAGGGCATGACACCCGAGACCGCCATCGCCGTGATTTCCGGAGCCTGAGCCGAGGGCGTCACCCGGACGACGTGCCCCGCTCCTGCCGCCACACGCAGACCTGGCACACGCCGGCGATGAGCAGCAGCCCCCACGTGCACCGAGGCTCGCGCGTCGCGGCGAGCACCACCACCGACAGGCCCAGCATCCATGGCACCCAGAGGGATTCCCCCTCCCGATAGCGCACGTACACGCGCGCGGGGAACACCAGCAGGAGGCACGGCAGGGCGAACGACAGCCAGTCCCCGGAAGGCGCGCGGAGCATGAGCCACAGCGACAGCGCCGTGAACGCACTCCACTCCGCCAGGACGAGGCCCGTGCGTCGCGCCAGCACCCTTCGCGCTCCGCGCCACGCCAGGAAGGCCCGCGCCTGCGCGACGGACGGGCCTGGAGACGCAGCCTCCTCCGCCGAGGGCGGGGGCATCGCGGCCTCCTGGAGCAACCGCGAGCGTCGGGAGCGGACCTGCGCGCCGAGCGCCACGAGCCCCAGGGCGCCGACGCCCACGATGACACCCCAGTCCCAGGCCGATGGGGCCCGAGCCTCCGGGGCGACACGTGGGCCCTCGGGTCGAGGCGAGGACACATCCAGCCGGGTCGCGATGACGTGAGCCATCATCGCGGCCAGGGCGACGAAGACGCCGAGGATGATGGGGACCTCGCGAGGCGCTGCCATGACGACAGTGCAGGGAAGACCGGGCCGCATGTCAATGGCCCGGTTGACTCACCTGCCCGAGGGCCTGGACCGAGGGGCTCGGCTCAATCGCCGCAGGTGCCGAACTCCGAATCCCAGACGCATCCCTTGATGCGGCAGAGGGACTCGCTCGTGATGTTCGCACAGATGATTTCCGCGGAGGTCGACTCCTCGGGGGATGCCGCCGGCGCCTCCGTGCGCCCGGTCCAGCCAGACAGGGTCAGGAACGCAGCCAAAGCAATGAAGCCTCGCATGGTCACCTCTCCTCGTGGGCTCATGGACAGCCATGAGTCCAACCAGCGTCTTCCTTTCAGCCGCTCCAAGTCAAACACACACAGGATGCGACCACCGCCGTCAGAAAAATCCACCCTGCGGCGAGGCGCATCCCCACAGAGGCACCTCCTCTGGAGCCCACGAGGCGCGTCTGTCCGCGGCAGGTCGCGCCCCGACCTCCACGCGAAGCGCTCTGGATTCAGCCGACGTGGGGTGAGTCCCGAGGAGGGTCTTGAGGCTTCCACCCTGGCGTGGTGTGTGCGCGTGGGTTCCCGCTAGGGCGTCACGGATGACAGCTCGGTGAGGACCTGGCACGAGCTCAGGACATCGGGAGGAGCGCTTCCTCCGAAGCGCTGGGTCAGCCAGGCCACGGTGCCAGGGATGTCATCGCCCAACACGCCGAAGTGGTCCGCCACCGGGCACCCCACGTACTCCACCGAGGCCTGACGCGCGATGAGCTCGTTGCGGACGACCCACGTCTGCGCCGGATTCACGCGCGCATCCAGGCGCCCCTGCACCAGGCGCACCGGGACTCCGATGCTCAGATATCCCGGGTGCATCGCGCGCAGCTGCGCGAGCAACGGCGGCCAGTTCGCGGTCTCGCTCATCACATTGCCCTTGGGGATGAAGCTCCCCCACGAGTCCGTCAGGCTCAGCTCGGTGCGGCACTTCGTGTCGACCTCCGCGTACAGCTTCAGGGCCTGCGGCTTGAGCAGCTGCTCCAGCTTCACCCCGTCCGGGTCTCCCTCCGCGGCCCCGGTGAGGAAGAGTGGAATGAACGCGGCGTCCGGCGAGGCCTCCGCGACCTGCACCGCGAGCGGGAACGTCAGGTGCATCGCGGACCCTGGCGCATAGGCCAGCGCGCCCACCAGCTCCAGGTCCTTGCCTCGCAGCCGCTCCGGGGCCTCGGCCGCGGAGAACAGCGCGGCCTGTCCTCCCTGGGAATGGCCCACGATGGCGTACTTCTTCGACAGCTTGCCCGGGTACAGCTTGTGCGCCGCCACCACGCTGTCGAGCACGCCTCGTGCCTGCGAGCGTCCCAGCAGGTACGGGTGCCGCCCCTCCGTGCCGAGCCCCTCGTAGTCGGTCATCACCACGGCCCACTTCATCTCGCCCAGGAAGTAGTTCAGCAACCGCTGCGGCGCCTGATTGTACCAATGGGCGCTCGAGCCCAGCACATCGCGCGATGGCGCGCACTTGTCGGCCACGCCCACCGTCCCGTGTGCCCAGGCAATCACCGGCCAGCCACCTTCCGGCGGTTCTCCCTTCGGGAGCGCGATGATTCCGGACACGGCGATGGGCCGGTCCCCCTTCACCGCATCCGAGCGGTACAGCACGCGCACGTTGCTCCCCGCCTGCTCCAACGCGGCGAAGCCCGTGAGCGGCTCGTGCCGGAGGACATCGCCAGGTGAGGAGGTCGGGAGCGAGTCAGGCGTGCGGTAGAACGGAGGGAGCTCGTCCTGCTGCGGCTGGGGCGACCCGCGAGAGCACGCGAAGACGAGGACGGCCAGGGACACGAGGGACACAGCGCACCTGCGCGAGACAGGCATGACGACTCCCAGGAGAGTGCCGCGCGCGCGGGAGCTGGACGAAGGTGTCGGCGTGGGCGTCCAGTCTCGAAGAGCGAGCCAACGGCTCACAAGCCCGACACGGAGCCTCGGGCGGGAGCACTGCGCGCCGCGAGCCGCCGTCGTGAACCAGCCGACACGCGCCTGCCCTCGCGGGCCACGTGCATCGAGGCGGCTCCAGCAACGGCGAAGGCGGCACCCTGTTCGAGCAGTGCCGCCACGGTCCCACGGATTCAGGTGGGTGACTCAGAGGTCCACGCGCCACAGCTGGTTGTCGGCCGCCTTGCGATGCATCGGGTAGACGATGAGCCGACCCGCGCCATCCTTCCTGGCGCCCTCGATATCCAGCACGAAGCCATTGAGGGCGCTCTGGATGTAGTAGGTGCCGCGGGCGCGACCGGGCACGAGCTTCCACACCTGGTTGGGGCTGCCGTGGGCTTCCCACATGATGACCCGGGTTCCCGGCGCCTTGTTCGCGCCATCGATGTCGAGCACGAGTCCGTTGAGCTTGCTGCGGATGAGGTAGCCGCCGCGGGTCGGCACCAGCTCCCACTGCTGGTTGTCGTTGCCCTCGCGGTGGGACTTCGCGGGGTGGGCGATGAGTCCGGCGCCGAGCGAGCGGTTGTTGCCCTCGATGTCGAGCACGAGCCCCCCGAGCTTGCTGCGGATGAAGGAGGTGCGCTGGTGGCGCGGCTCATCGCGGCCGTGACCATGGCCCCGGCCCGGCGGCGGGGGCGGCGGAGTCGGGCGGGCCTCGCCCTGGCACCAACCGGCGGGGCTGCAGGTGCGCGCGCCGTCGCACTCAGAGGAGCTGTGGCAGCGGTTGGGACCGGGGCGGTTGCGAGACTCGTCCCAGCGGTAATCCGGCCCGGGACCCGCCGCCGCCGTCATGGGCAGGAGCAGCAGCGCGAGCGCCATCCATCCCCTGCCCTTCGCGGACGACCGGTTTTCACGCGCACGAACACCCTCGGAGCCACCGCGAACCGCCAACATGGGACCTCTCCTTGTCTGGAATCACCGCGGCGGGGCCGCTCTCGCTGTCCCGCTCACCGTGTGCTCTTCATGACGGGGGGCCGGGGATTTCATTCACGCCCGGCCCGCGTCACTCGACGGGCACGTACTTCTGGAGGAAATATCCCACCCGTCCCCGGGCGAGCTGTCGGCCGAAGCCGCCGTCCCAGATGTCGAAGCCGTGCTCGGCGTACGGGAGCGTGAAGAGCGCGTGGGGTACTGCGTACTGCGCGAGCCGGGCGGCCATCGCCTGGGAGGCCTCGGGCGGCACGACGCTGTCGGCACCACCGTGGAGCAGGAGCGTGGGAGGAGCGCGTGGACCGATGTGGTGGATGGGAGAGAGCAGCTCGTACAGCTCGCGGTGTCCGTCCAGCGGTGCACCGGTGAAGCCCTCGAGCGTGTCGGCGTTGATGGCTGCGTGAGCCACCAGGTCACCCGGCGCGTAGAAGCTGATGATGGCCGCGACGGACGTATCTCCAGTGGAGCCACAGGAGGACGGGAGGCGGGAATCGCCCGCGGAGTACCCCGCCAGCATCGCGAGGTGCCCACCCGCGGACTCACCGAACAGGACGAGCCGGGACGGGTCGATGCCGTAGGTCTCCGCGTGGTCCTTGACCCAGCGGATGCCGCACTTGACGTCTCCCGGAGCGGTCATGCCGGTGGCGGGAGGGAAGAGCCGATAGTCGAGGGCGATGAGGACGTAGCCTTTCGCGGTGAAGAAGTCGGCCCAGGCACGGGCATACGCGCGCTCGCCGCCGCGCCAACCGCCACCGTGGAAGTAGAGCACCGCCGGGCGTGGAGTGGATGGAGCGCCTGGGGGAAGGAAGATGTCGGCGTGCAGTTCGCGCCCCGCGGCTTCGGCGAAGCGAACCGTCTGACTCGGGAGGGGGCGAGCACCGACGAGAGGACGGAGATACGCGCGGAGGTCGAGCGGGAGGTCGTTCGCACGGGCCATCCGCCAGGCGGAGACAGCGGGCCATGCCGCGAGGACTCCGACGAGCAGCGCGGACGTGGGGGTCGCCCAGCGCAGCCACTTCCACACGTCCACGTGAGCGCACCAGACGGCCACCAGCGCGGTGAGGAGCGCGGGGACCAGCATCACCAGGCTGTACTCGCGCAGGATGCCCTTGAGCAGATGGACGAGCGTGGGCACTCCGGCGGGAGCGAAGAAGACGGCGGCGAGCAGCACGCAGCCCAGGATGTGAAGTAGCGCCAGGACGGTCGGCATGGAGTTCGGAGTGCCCTGGACGGTACGCGTCCGGCACCGGTCGCGCCATGCCCCACGACACCGTGGCGCTTGAAGATGGCGCCCACCGCCGCCGACTGACATCTTCACGGGATGGACGCGAGTGCCCGCGAGTATCTCGCGATTCAGACGTTCTACGGACAGCGTCGCGCTCGACGCTCCGGCGTACCGTACATGCACCACATCGACGAAGGGCTGTGGGTGCTACGCGCCCTGGGCGCGAGCGACCGGGCTCAACGCGCGTACTGCCTGCATCCCCTGGTGCAGGACCATGACGAACGCGCCGCAGCCTGGGCCCGAGCGCTCGCCACGGGAGCGGACCTCTCCTTGCCCCCGGTCGATGGCGTGAGTGACGACCCGCGAGTCCTCGCGCTCGCGCTGGACTACCGGGAGACGGCCAACGCGGCCCTGTCCCCTCGACCGGACTTGATGGGGCCCGAAGACATCGCGCTCAGCACGGAGCCCGAGGTCAACGACATGCTCCGCGCCGACAAGGTCCAGAACTACAAGGACTTCCTTCGACATCACCGGGGAGTACATCCCCGGTCCGTCGAATTGGAGCGCTACTTCCAGGCATGGCTCGCGCGCCTCGATGTGTCTTCGGACCAGGTCACCCACTGGCACGCGGAACTGGACCATCTCCACCCCGCCAGGCACTCAGGCTGGATGCCCTCGTGAGCTCCGACCTGGCGGGGCAATATCCAGCGCAAGTTCAACGTCGACGCGCCTGAGCGACAAGCGTGTGCCCGAGAGCGGAGCACCAGTCTTCGTGGCGCCGCTGCCATCCCGAGTGCTTGCGCATCAGATTTCCTGGATGCGTCAGATGCACGATCGAGAGCGGCCGCCCCCATGGCTCCAGCTCAACGGCCGCCCCATAGAGAAGCTTCTGAGCATCTCGTATCGACGTCAGTCCTCGAACGAACGCGGCTGCCTCGGTGCCGAGCGTCAGCAAGAGCCTCGGCGCTGGGTTCCCGAGAACCTCTGCGAGTCGGTCGAGATTACCCGGTAGCTCCCGGGAGCGCGCCAGGAGCTCATCTGGCGCAGGCCGTGGCTCCACGGCAGTCCGCCTCCCTGTCTCTGCCTCGTAACGCGCGACGTTGTCCGCCATCGAGCGGCCGCGCTTCCCAGTCACCGTGGTGGACAGGTAGTAGGGCCAGAGGTCCGTGATGAGGACGGAGCTCCGATTGAGACCGAGCGGCGCGAGGTAGCGCGCATCCAGGTCCCTTCCGGAGCGAGAGACAGGCTCGAAAGAGGTCCGCTCGACCTGAGTCGGAAGGTTGCACACCAGCCCATCATGTTCCCACCTGGAGAGCTTCGTCGCGGCGGGGTACACGCCAAGAATGGCAACCGCGGCGTCCGCCGGGCCCGACGCGTCCGTGCGTACGAGGTCTCCACCCAGGGGGAGGCTGCCTCGTCTATCAGGAAGCAACTCCCGCCAATGCGGCACCGCGTACTCCCAATCCGGCCTCTACGACAGGCAGCAAACCCGGGGGATTGTACCCGTCGCGTGGGCATGGAGCCGAAGTTCAACGTACCGAAGGCTCGGGTTCCGGGGCCGCACCACGAACCAGCCCAATCACCTGCGCGGCGAAGTGAACCCGGTCCGTCTTCACGATGTTGAAACGGCCTCGATGGCCCCAGAGCGTCTCTGGGTTGTCCGCATGGATTTCGCAGTTCCAAGTCCCGTCGGGCTTGGTGGCGATTCTCACGCGCTTCATGGTGTATGCCCGCTGGTCGATGTAGTCATTGGCCGCCAGCACATAGATGCCATCGTTCTCGATGATGCCCGGCAACGAGGAGTTGGATGGGGGCTCCGAGATATCAACCGGATCCAGATAGACCCCGTCCAGGAACCTGAGTGCCACGATGTCCTGGTCCTGCAAGGTGTCCGCCATCGAAGAGCCCGTAACGATGGCGAACGCATCGACCTTCGTTCCGTCGATACTGGGGAGCGGGTGGTGCGAATCCGGATTTGGATCGCGGTTTGGACCGGCAGCGATACGGAAGAGTTGATTCAGGTTGCGTGCGGATTGCAGCACCTCTTGTGGAACCGTGTACTCCTTGAGCCTGTTCCGGAGGTTGCGCCGAGCAGGTCCTTGGGTTCGATGCGAAAGAGCCTGAACGCTGGCGGCAACCACGGGCTGCGGCTTCAGTTGGGCAAGCGGTCGTCCCACCGCGAAGGCAAAGAAAGCCAATAGCCGCTCGTTGAGCGACGTGGCTTCACCGATTCTCTGGGTGACGGTCCACGGCTTGTCCTTCCCCCATGTCTCACCGAAGATGTACTCCTCGAAGTTCGGCTCGTGGGCAAGCTTGCGACCCTCCTCCATCAGGAGTTGGTCGATCTTCGCGTTCGCCAGGTCCGCATTCGCTCCGCGGTCCTTGTCGTAGATGACGCGGTACTCGATACCGAAGGCATTGAGGACCTTCTGGAACGCCGGAATCGTCCATTTCCCCCGGCAGTTGATGAAGGTGGTGGCACGCCTCGCCAGGAGGTACCGGGACATGTCCAGCTCACCGAGGTCCTGGAGCTTCCTCGCAGTGGCCTCAACCGCCGCGATTTCGCAGTCCCCCTCGACCAGACAGACCTGCTCGGAGAAGAACGCCTCGTTCACGGCCGGGTCGAAGTTGAGCAACATCCGGAGCCTCGAGCGCTGTTCGCGGTCCTCGTAGGACTGCGCGAACACGTCCTGGATGCGCTGCGTGGCAACGGGATGACCGTCCCTCTTGCGCAGGATGACGATGCCATCGTGGCGATCCGCGAGGTCCAGGAAGACGGGCGAATGCGTCGTGCAGATGACCTGGCCAACGCCGCTCCGCGCGATCTTCAGGAGGGTGTCGCGCATCCTCCGGCACATCCCGGGGTGCAGATAGATCTCCGGCTCCTCAATCAAGAAGAGCATGTGCTGCTGCTCGTGCGACGCACTCTGCCTCGTTTGCTCCACGTAGAGTTGGAGCAGGGCCAGGACGATGGACCGCTGCGCGCCATGGCCCTGGAGGTCTGGACGCGTGGGCAGGCCTGAATCGACCACCCGGAATCGGGTGCTGCTCGCGAGGTCCGCGGTCACATCGGGTGCGTCGAACGTGAACTCGGCGCTGATGTTGATGAGTTCCTTGAATTTCTCCGTGAGCTTCTCCTCCATGCTGGCGACGATCCGGTGCTTGCCCTCGGTGGCGAAGAGGTCCTGGAGTTCCGACGCGGCCTTCTTGAACTGAACGACCCGGTCGTGGTTCGCCAGGTGCTGGTCGAACAACGAGTTCACGATCTTGCGGATCGATGAGGCTTTCGCCTCCACGTCCGTCTCTTCGGTCGTTTCGCGAAGTGCCGGAACATAGACGACGTTGGGGAGCGCCGCTTCGAGCCCCGCCGTGCTTCCACTTGCACACAGGGTCCACTCGTTTTGTGGTCGGGTGACCAGCAAGATGGAGCAGCTCCATCAGACCATCGCGCAAGGCGTGTTCGACGGGCTGCAAGACGACGGCTGGACACAGGCCACCTATTCGTACCTGGCCATCACCCTCTTCTCCGAAGAGGCTGGCCTGTACCAACTCGCCGACGGCCAGCAGCGCTCCTTCTTCCCTGCGGACGACGTCACCGACGCCTTCGAGGAGCTGCGGCCCCGGATGGTCCCGCTCAATCCGAAGGGCCACCCTCAATGGTCAAGTGAAAACCGGCCAAAGAGGGTCCCGTCAAAACCGGCCAAATAGAGAGGGCCGAGACACGAGGACTCCTACCCTGCGGACTCGGCGGACGGCAACGGGCTGGAGACCCTGAAGGATCTCCAGCCCGTCAAATCATGGTCGGGGAGACAGGATTTGAACCCGTGGACACGGGGTGCCCCAAACCCGCGACGGCACACGCCTTTCGCTGAATCGTGAGTAAATCCGGGCACCTCGAGCCCACGGGTGAATCCTCGGCAGTCCCACCTGTCACCCGGAGTCCCCTCCAGTCTTGGAGACATTTTGGAGACGCAGCCAGGGGCTCACTGAACCCCTGCATGGGCGAGGCATGAGGGACTGGAAGTCGCCGCCACCTAGTCCCGAACCAAGGACGGGGAAGCGGTCCAGGGGTCGCCCCTCCTGACGCACTGTCCTAGTCGCGCCTCGAACCACCCGAGCAACCAGGGGCTCCACGGAAGCCCGTGGGAGCCCCTCCGTAGCGCGAGCCCTGGCGAGGTGTGGCTGGGGAGGAGCAGGTGGAGGAGCGCGGGTGGGAGTACCGGCGGAGGCAGCCGGAGGGGACGGTGCGGAGTGCTGGCACACGGCTTCGCACGGGTGCGCTGCGAGAGTTGCAAGGACGAACTGCTCGTCGCCTTCTCACGCACGGGCCCTGCCCGCGCAAGGGCCCGCGGACGCGCGGTCATCGAGTGGTTTCACAGCTGCAGCATCACCTTCCGAAACTCCTTGTGCGCTGAGGGAAACGACAGGCCATCTGAATGGAGGTGCTGGAGTGTGCATTGTCCATCAGCCCATCAGCGCCATGTCCCAACCTTCCATGTCGAAGCAGGTTCGGAATTTCATGTGGCTTGATGACTACCCATAAGGTAGGGTCGAGTATGCCCCTCTCTCGTTCCGAACAGATGTCGCGGATTCGCGGCCGGAACACTTCACCAGAACTCCTACTTCGTTCAGCGCTCTGGCGAACCGGATTGCGATTCCGACTGCATGCGAGGACTCCTCATGGGAGGCCCGACGTGGTGTTCCCCAAGGCCAGGGTTGCCGTCTTCATTGACGGGTGCTTCTGGCACGGCTGCCCTGAACATTATGTGCGGCCCCGGACTCGCGACGAGTTCTGGTCGTCAAAACTGCGGGAGAACGTAGAGCGCGACCGTCGGCAGACGCTCCTGCTGGAAGAGGCGGGATGGCGTGTCTGCCGCTTCTGGGAGCATCAGGTCTTCGAGTCACTCCAGGACCTTGTGGAGTGTGTGCGGCAAGCACTTCAGGGGGAGACCTGGTCTCCCCTTCCGTCATGGCGGATCGTACGGGTCATCCCGCAGGCCGGGGAGGAGGACATGGAAGAGCGCCGCATGGAGGACCTCCGGAACGGTGATTCGAAGCGAGCCTCCATCGTGCGACGAAGCACGAAGAAGTGGAAGCGAACATGAGCGCCGGATCGGTACGACAGGTCGGGAAATATGGCGCGCGGGCACGCTGCGGTATAAGCCCGGACGACATGGATCCAGAGATCGAGGCAAAGCTCGCGCGGCTCAAGCAGGGTGGGCGGCCTCGGCTGCTGGATCTGTTCTCTGGGTGCGGGGGACTCACGCTCGGATTCGTCAGTGCGGGCTGCACCAGCGTCGGCGGTGTCGAGATCGATACCCATGCGTCCAAGTCGCACGCTCTGAACTTCCACCCCCTGACTGCGGGATCACCTGATGCCCGACATGCCATGGCGAAGGACATCCTGAGGCACAAGCCCAGGGAACTGCTCAACCACCTGCAGAGGCACTCCCCGGACAAGGGAGTGGATCTGATTGTTGGCGGACCTCCGTGCCCGGCCTTCACCCGGGTTGGCCGCGCGAAGCTCCGGGAAGTGTACCAGCACCCTGAGGCATTCAAGCAGGACCCCCGCGCTACACTCTATGTGCCGTATCTCAAGTACGTACGGGTGCTCAAGCCCCTCGCCCTGGTCATGGAAAACGTCCCCGACATCCTCAACTGGGGGGGACATAACCTGGGAGATGAGATCTGCGAATCGCTTGAGTCCATGGGCTACCGCTGCGTCTATTCCCTCCTGAATGCCGCGAACTACGGTGTTCCGCAGATGCGCGAGAGGTTCTTCCTGATCGCCGTCCACAAGGGAACCGGGAGTGACCCGAGGTTCCCCGTGCCGACGCGTAAGGTAGATTTTCCGCGGGGCTACTCCAGCAGCCGGCGGGTAGCCTTGAAGAACGTCCTGGAGGATGTTTCAGGGAAGGGCTCATGGTACGTACCGCCTCCGACTGTTGACGGTGATGCCCTACCTGCCGTGTCGGCCTCGGACGCAATTGGCGATTTGCCAAAGCTGACAGATCACCTCAACAACCTGGATCGTCGTGGGGCTCGCTATCTCGACGGTCGAGTTCCCCATACAACCTCTCCTCACAGTGACTACGTACGTCTCATGCGGGAGTGGCCAGGGTTCGGTTCAGATGGGTATCTCCGGGACCATGTCACCCGCTGTCTGAGCAACCGGGACTACCGACTGTTTGCGCTCATGGAACCGGGCGAAGACTACCCGAAGGTGCATGAGCGCGCCAAGCAGCTGTTCCAGAAGGAATGGGAGAAACGCCAACGAGCAGGCGCATGCCTCCCCGAGGGCTCTGACGCCTACGAAGACCTCAAGGCCGAATATGTCCCTCCGTATGATCCCGGAAAGTTTCCCAACAAGTGGCGCAAGATGGCTGCCGATGAGCCCGTGAGAACGCTGATGGCTCACCTGGGCAAGGACACCTACAGCCATATCCACTATGACTCAGCTCAACGGCGGGTGATTTCGGTGCGGGAGGCTGCGCGCCTCCAGTCTTTCCCCGACGGGTTCCGGTTCGCAGGCACGATGAATCCAGCCTTTCGGCAGATTGGGAATAGCGTTCCCCCATTGCTGGCTTGGCACATCGCCCACGAACTGCTTCGCCGGTTGGGGATCACCCCCAGAGCAATACCGGATTTCGCCCAAGAGCCACGGAAGGCGCCGGTCCGAACCAAGGTCGCGTAGTCGGCTGATTGGCGCGCTCGATGCTCTTTTCGAGGGCGAACGGTTGCCGTCGAAGCAGGCACTGGAGAAACAGGCCTGAAGCAGGTGGTTCTGGAGGTGAAGAAGTATCTGACGCTGTTCAACGGCGGCAGGCGATGTTCGCGGTGGGTACGCTCCCCCAACTGTGAGCGGAGTTGCTGGCGGACGAGGCGGACCTCGCGGGAGTGCTGACTGAGGAGGGACAGATAGGCAACCCAAAGCGGTTCCTGCGGGAGGCCCACGCGGTGCGGCAGCATGAGGGTTAGGGGGTGTCCCAAATTTTCTGAAGAAAGGTGCTGGAGGGCGAGCGGCCGCCAGCACTGTGGGCTGGGTTGTGCTTGCAGGGAAAGGAAGAGCTGAGCACCCCTGGTGAGTGCACCGAGACGAGCTGACGGACGAGCAGTGGAAGCAGCAGTGTACCGCACCGGATTGTTGAGACACCAAGTTGGTTGTAATCAGGCTGCCTAGCTCGATTGCATCAGCTCTCGCCGGGCCTGACTCGGCAAGAGGAAGTGGTGGCGCTCCAACAGCCAGTGTTCGGTGGACCGTTGGGCCCACTCCAACAGGGCCCGCCGCAGTTCCTCCACGGTGGAGAAGGTGCGCACCCAGAGCAACTGCTCCTTGAGGGTGCGGATGAAGCGCTCGGCGCAACCATTGCCCTCGGGACTGCGGACGAAGGAGGGGCTGGACGCAGCCCCCAGGAAGCACAGTTCCTCCTGGAAGGCGTCGGGGGTGTACTGGCTGCCGTTGTCATGGCGGATGGACAGCCCCGTCGCCACGCCCCGTCAGTACGCACTGAAGTGAGCCTTGACGCCCTAGCGAATGGGCTCGAGGGCATCGAAACGGGTGCCCACCTTGGCCGCGTGGATGCGGACACACTCCGCGGTGCCGTGGTCGATGGCGATGAAGACGGTGGCCTGGCCCTCCAGCGCCGTCACCGTGCACGTGGCGTCTGTGACCCACATGACTTCGGGCTTGTCGGTAGTCATCGTGCCGTTGTGGTGGCGTGGCCCCAGCACCCGGCGGGCACGGCCCGGTGCCAAAAGCCCCGCCTGACGCATCAGCCTCATGCAGCGGGCCTTCGAGGTGCGCACCTGCTGGGCGCGCAGCCGGGCCCACACCTTGCGGTGCCCCTCGCCCAGGAAGGGCGAAGCCGCCAGCACGCCGCGGATGGACTCCAGCAGCGCCTCTTCCGTCAGCGCCGTCTTGGGGCCACGCCGGGTCGCCGGACGGGCTTCAAGACTGGCGGCAGGCTCGATGCCGGTACACGGTGGCACGAGACATGTGCTAGGTGGCCGTCACGAGCGCCAGTCCGTACGGCTTGCCGCTGGAAGGCGAGAGACTGGCGCTCACCCTCTCGACTTCCTCCAGGGAAAACACGGGGCGTTGCCCTCCAGCAGCCGGGCCTTCTCAGCCAGCAACTCGGTCTTCATCATCAGAGCTCCCACCATGGCCTTGAGCCGCAGCACCTCGTCGTCCGCAGGCTCGGGCTCTCGGCTCTTGAGATTGGCCTCGGCCCCGGCCAGGAACTTCTCCCGCCACTCGCTGAGCACCGCAGCGGTGACGCCCAGTTCCCGCGAGAGCGCGTCGAGTTCCTCGCCCTTGAGCAATCGGAGCACCGCCTCCTTCTTCCGCTTCGCCGAGAACCGGCCGCGCTCTTCCGTCCTGTCCTGTTTCTGCTTCTTCACATCCACCTCACGAGGGGGGAGGCTATCCCCAGAAAGGTGTCTCAGGAAATCCTGGGGCGGAGGAGTGACTCTCACGCTCGCGACAGATGTCGCCGGGCCGAGCTAGACTGTTTGACCAGGGAGGTCGAGAAAACGCCGGATGGCCCATACTCAGGAAGTAGCCACGTTTCTTCAGGGCTTCCGCGACACCGTCGGGCGGCGGCTCGACGAGGAGCGTCACGGGAAGAGCGGGCCCCCGTCCCGGTCGGCGCGGGAGGCCGCGTTCACCCGCGCGGCCGTCGAGGTGCTCGAAGCCGTGGGGGCCGTCGAGGAGTTGGAGGTCCGCCTCTTTGACGGCAAGGTCGGCACCGCGTCGGCCAAGGTCAACGGATACTTCGTGAGCGAAGACGGCGACCGGCTGGACCTCGCCGTCTCCGCCTGTGCTCCTGACGATGCTTGCCCGGACGTGCCTACCCGGGACGTGCAGCGGGCCGTGGACCTCGCATGGAGATTCATGGTCGCCGCGCTCGACGGTCTGCACCTCAAGCTCGACGAGGATGACCCGGCCTATCCCATGGCCCTCCGCATCCACGATGTCGCCTCCACGATCGAGCAGGTCCGACTGTTCGTCCTCATCGAGGGAATCGCAAAGTCATTCCGTGGGAACAAGGCCATCAGGCCCTCCAAGCAAGGAACCATCGAGCCCCGCATCCACATCTACGACATCGAGAAGCTTGCCCGATGCATCGGCTCGGGTCGTCCCAGGGAGAGCATCGAGGTCGACTTCGCTGCAGACTACGGCACCACCATCCCGTGCCTCCCCGTCGCGGCGGAGGGAGATGCGGCGAGCGGCTACCTCGCAGTCATCCCCGGCGACGTCCTGCACCGACTCTACGACGAGTACGGCGAGCGCCTCCTCGAGCTGAACGTTCGGTCCTTCCTCCAAGCTCGGGGCCAGGTGAACCGCGACATCCGCGACACCATCCTCCAGGCCCCCGAGCAGTTCTTCGCCTTCAACAACGGCCTGTCGGCCATCGCCGAGGAGGTGCGCACCGAGAGAGCTCCGGATGGAGGGGCCCGGATCACGTGGGTCCGCGGTCTGCAGATCGTGAACGGGGGGCAGACGACGGCATCGCTCCACCGCGCCGGGCGAAAGGATGCGGCGGACCTCTCGCGCGTCTTCGTACAGGCCAAGCTGACCGTCGTTCCCACCTCGCTGGTGGAAGAGATGGTCCCGCGCATCTCGCGCTTCGCCAACAGCCAGAACAAGGTCAACGACGCCGACTTCTCGGCCAACGAGCCCTACCATCTTGCCCTCGAGCGGCTCTCCCGCTCCATCTGGAGCCCCGGGGGCCAGACGCGGTGGTTCTACGAGCGTGCCCGCGGGCAGTACCAAGTTGCGAGAGCACGGCGGGCAGGGGCCGAGCTCAAGGAGTTCGAGCGGACTCACCCGGCCGAGCAGGTCTTTACGAAGACCGACGTTGCGACCTTCATCCACTGTTGGGAGGGGCGCCCCCATACGGTGAGTCTTGGCGCCCAGAAGAACTTCCGCACCTTCGCGGAGGGCCTCGCACGCCCCGGAGCCGAGGTGGTCCCCGATGAGCGCTACTTCCAGCAGCTCGTCGCCAGGGGCATCCTCTTTCGCACCTGCCAGCAGCTCGCCCGGGAGATGAAGATCGGCGCGTACCGCGCCAACGTGGTGTCGTACTCGGTGGCCTACCTGGGCCACCACGCCGGAAACAGGGTCAGCCTGGACAGGGTCTGGGTAGAGCAGCGCGCGTCCCGCGAGGTAGAGGACGCCTTCGCCACCATCCTCGCGCCCGTCGAGGAATGTCTCCGCCACGGCGCGGATGGACGCAACGTGACGGAGTGGTGCAAGCGCGAGGAGTGCTGGACGCTCGTCAGGGCGCTGGACGTGCCTGCAGTGAAGCAGCTCGGCGCGGCGGCCGCAATTCCCGGCAAATCGATGCCTCGGGCAGGACCGAAGCCCCGGGAGGGCAGCCGGCCACTTGAGGACCTCCCCGCGCTGGCCCGAGCGCTCTCGAGCCGCGAGGTCCACGACCTCCGGCCAACCGGCGCCATCTGGGTCATCGGCGGGGAGGAGCTGTCCGCGGTCATGGAGGGCGTCCGGTCGCTCGGATTCAGCCCCATGTTCTGCGAGGACGGAACCCGGGCGAGTGGTGGCCGCCCGGCATGGTACGTCCGGTCCCGTCCCTGACCCAAGGACCGCGCCAGGTTCCTGGCAGCCCGGTCGAGGTCCGGGAAGCAGGAACAGCGTGACAACGGGAGCGTGTTCCCCTGTAAAGTCGCACCGACAGCGCACGGGCAGGTCGGGAGGGTCGCTCCGGCCGATGGCGTGGGCCGTCACGGCCTGCGTCCGGCACCAAGTCTTCGAGGTGATGCAGACCGGAGATCCAGGCTGTCTCGCGCGTGACTCTTCCCTGCGGGCGACGGCGCCCTGACACCTCCTGGCAAATGGCCTTAGACGACCGGATTCCTCCAAACCCGCGGATGCTCATCCAGGCGCTCCGCTCCATCGGCTACAGCCTCGAGCAGGCGGTCGCCGACATCATCGACAACTCCATCAGCGCGAAGAGCCGAAACGTCTTGGTGCGACTGGTCCGCACCGACGAGGCCATCGAGCAGGTTCTGATCGTTGATGACGGGACCGGCATGTCCGAGCGACGCCTCCACGAGGCGATGCGCTTCGGCGCCGACACCGAGAAGTCTTTGGAGTCACTGAGCAAGTTCGGGATGGGCCTCAAGCTCGCCTCCTTGAGCCAAGCCACCGAGCTGACCGTCGGTACGCGGAACGCCGGAATCGCGAGTGGCCGTCGCTGGACGGTCGAGAGCATCAGCGACGACTGGCGCTGCGACATGGTCCCCCGGCCGGAGATCACACGCCTACTGAAAGGCTCGTGGGGCCCGGTCGACGTCTCACGGAACGGGACGGTCGTGGCGTGGTCTGACCTCGACCGCATCCGCGTCGGGAAAGGAGGGCTCGACGCCACCATCAAGCGGCTCATGGACCGGCTGCGTCTCCACCTCGGGCTCCACTTTCATCGGTTCCTGGAAGACAAGCGGATCCGCATCTGGCTTGACAGCCAGCAGGCAGGAGCCGAGCCGAACGACGTCCGCTTCGAGGTGGAGGCACTGAACCCGTTCAGCTACGACCGAAGCGGAGACCCTGCCTATCCACGCGCGTTCCCGCTAGATCTCGGCGACCTGGGCGAGCTACTCATGGAGGCGCACGTCTGGCCGGCAAACTCGCCGGAACGCACCTACAAGCTCGATAGCGCCGCGAATCGTCAAGGCTTTTACTTCTACCGCAACGACCGGCTCATCCAGGCCGGGGGGTGGAATGACATCCGCGACACAGAGCCGCACTCCTCGCTCGCTCGCGTGGTCATCGACCTGCCCCCGAAGCTCGACTCCCACTTCAGCCTCGACGTCCAGAAGTCCAGCATCAAGGCGCCCCCGGTCTTCACGACGGCACTCCGGAACGCGGTCGACGGGAGAAAAACCAAGTTCTCCGAGTACCTGAAGACCGCGCAGAGCATCTACCGCAAGCAGGAGCGCGCCAACCCAGACAACTTCCCCCTCGTTCCGGTCGACGGCCTCCCTGCGTACCTTCGCGACAACCTCCGGGAGACACTCGCTCCGAACGAACGGCGAGTGCGGCAAGTGAACTTCGAGTGGGCGGACATCGAGGGAGGCGACTTCTTCGAGATCGACCGCGAAGGGCTCGTCATCCGTCTCAACCGCACATACCGCAACCGCGTCCTCGGAAACCGGCGCCCCTCGGCAGCGGATGCCCCGCTCCTCAAGGTGCTGCTGTTCCTCCTGCTGCAGGAGGACCTCGATAGCGGTCGGGTCTCGCGCAAGCAACGCGAGTGGCTGGACACCTGCAACCGCGCGCTTGCCCACGCCATGAAGGTGCTCCGGACGGATGACTCATGAGCCCCGAGCGCCACATGACGTGGGACAACTTCCGCGAGACGCTACTCTCGCCGGGAGTACCCGCGCTCCATCCGGTGCGCCACGCAGGCTCCCCCGACGTCGAGCTCTTCGTCGACGCGGACGCCTCTCGGCTCGGGCTGAGGACAGTGGCTCCGGCGGGAAAGGTGGAGCTGTCGAGCCCTCTCGCTGCCATCGAGGTCGGGCTACGACTGGTCAGGGGTAACCGCGTAGTCGAGGTCTCCACCCGGACGGCTGCCCTTCACCAGCAGTTCTACGCTTTCATGGTGGATATCGCCGACCGCATCCAGCTCGGCAGCCGCCCGCCGGCCGCAGCCATTGCGGAGGCCATCGAGGACTGGAACGCGCTGCTGCTGGAAGCCTCCGTGATGAGCGTCGAGGCGCAGACAGGCCTCTTCGGGGAGCTCTGGTGCTTGGAGCGACTTCACCGGTCGGAGGGCGCGGAAGCGGTCGACGCATGGGTGGGTCCCCTCGGGGAACCCCACGACTTCCGCCGAGGCGACGTCGAGATCGAGGTGAAGACGACCCGGTCGGCAGAGCGCGTGCACGTCATCAGCGGCCTGCACCAGCTGGAACCCAGTATCGGCCGTGCACTCTTCCTCCTGTCCCTTCAGGCGGAACCCGCGGGGGCCCGCTCCGGGGAGACGCTTCCAGAGCGCGTAGCCCGGCTTCGGGCCCTCCTCTCGGCCGTCCCAGGCCCGGCCGCGAAGTTCGACCGGCTCCTTGTCCGGACCGGATACCGGGATGAGGATGCCCCTCACTACCGAAGACGCCTGCGCCTGCGCACCCCTCCCCTTCTCGTCCCAGTCGACCACAGGTGCCCAAAGCTCGTCTCGGAGCATGTCCGGATGGCACTGGGCGAGTCCCTCGCCGCTCGGCTCAGCGACGTCCGATACCGTGTGCGGCTGTCGGGACTCGGCTTCGAGGACGGGACGCCCGACTTCCTGACCCTGCTGCCGTGAACCTCCGCTTCAACCCGCCCGCCGAGGAATCAATGTCGCCGGAAGAAATGCTGCTGGTCATCCGGACTGCCCTGAGCACCATGGGCGAGAGTGCCCAAGACTTGGGCCCGCAGTCGCTCGAGGACGAGCTCCGCGAGGCTACCCGCAAGCGCCGGCTCGCGTTTCCGGCTGACGGCATGGAGCGGCTGACGGGCCAGCTCCTCTCAGATGACGCGAATGCCACCGGTCGCAACCTGTTCGCGCGCCACTTGCATCGCTGGGACTTCCTCGACGCGCCGTGGACCGCGGGGACGCCCCCCAACTCCCGGGAGCGGCGTCAGCACATCTATGAACTCCTCGCGGTGGATGCCAGGTTCCGCGCTCTCTGCGACACCCTCATCCCTGCGCGCACGGACGTGGAGGAGCCGACCGTCATCGCGGAGAAGCACGAGCCTTGGTACATTGCGGAGCGGAAGGCGAAGCACACCTTCTACTGGGAAGCCTACAAACGTCAGCTGCGCGAAGTGAACGGGTGGCCCGAGGGGAACATCATCGACCTCGACCGCACCACCGACCAGATCGTCGAGCGTCTGAGTGACCCGGAGCGCCGGGAGGCATACCAGACGAAGGGCCTCGTCGTGGGCTACGTCCAGAGCGGCAAGACAGCGAATTTTACCGCCGTCGTCGCCAAGGCGGTGGACGCGGGCTATCGGCTCGTCATCGTCCTCGCTGGGACGCTGAACGTGCTGCGCGAGCAGACCCAGCGTCGCGTCGACAAGGAGCTCATCGGCAAGGAAATCATCGGCCTGCACCCCGACGAGCATGGCCGTCACGACTACAGCGACGATGCCGAATGGCAGAGCTTCATCTCGCACGGCGAGCTTCCGAGCAATCTCGGCGCCTTCGACTGGCAGAGGCTTACTGGGTCCAAGGAGGACTACCGGAAGCTGGCTCGGGGAATTGATGCCCTCGAGTTCCACAAGGTGCTCAATGGCCGGCGCTACAACGACCCGGCCAACCTTCACCCCTCCAAGGCTCGCCTGATGGTGGTGAAGAAGAATACGACGGTCCTCCGGCGGCTCGCTCATGACCTCGGTGCACTGCGTGGACGCCTCGACGAGGTGCCGGCCCTCATCATCGACGACGAGTCGGACCAAGCATCGGTGAACACAGTCAAGCCTGGCGGAGACCGAGACAGGACGGGGACGAACAAGGCCATCGTGGGCCTTCTCGCCGCGCTGCCCCGGGCCCAGTACATCGGGTACACGGCAACGCCCTTTGCAAACGTCTTCATCAACCCTGACGACGCGGAAGACCTCTTCCCCAAAGACTACATCATCTCCCTCGACCGACCGGTCGGGTACATGGGCGTTGCGGACTTCCATGACCTCGGGGGCAACGCGCCCAAGGGATTCGCGTCGAAGGAACGCGCCTTCGTGCGCAGCGTCAAGGGTGATGACTCCGAGGCCGAGAACCTACAGCGGGCCATCGACAGCTTCGTCCTCGCGGGCGCAATAAAGTTCTACCGGAGCCGGGCGAGTCGGGACCTCCGCTTCAAGCATCACACGATGCTCGTCCACCGCTCTCACCAGATGCAGGACCACGAGGAAGACGCAAAGCTCGTCCGCGACACGTTCGAGAATGCCGCCTATCACGGCGCGGGGCTGGTACGCCTCCGCAGCCTCTTCGAGGAGGACTTTCTGCCCGTGCATTCAGCACAGGAGCCGGGCCTCCCGATGCCCGCGAGGTTCAAGGACCTCGAGCCCTTCGTGGCCAAATGCCTCGCGGCCATTGGGGACAAGCCGGTCAGCATCGTCAACGGGGACCTCGCCAACCGGGACCAGACCCCCAACTTCGACAAGGAGAGCGTGTGGCGCATCCTCGTCGGCGGGACCAAGCTGTCGCGAGGCTACACGGTGGAGGGGTTGACCATCAGCTACTACCGCAGGCGCGCGAAGAACGCGGACACCCTGATGCAGATGGGCCGCTGGTTCGGCTTCCGGCGCGGCTATCGCGACCTGGTCCGTCTCTTCATCGGGAGAAGCGAGCCGGACGGCAAGACGACGATCGACCTCTACGAGGCATTCGAGTCCATCTGCCTCGACGAGGAGCTGTTCCGCAACAAGCTCCAACGCTACTCGCGCGAGCGCAACCCACCGCTGACCCCGAAGCAGATCCCGCCGCTGGTGCCCAGCTACCTCCTGATGCCCACCGCGCGCAACAAGATGTACAACGCCAAGCTCCAGTCGGAGAACTTGGGTGGCGAGTTCGTCGAGAGCACACTCGCCCCGAAGGCTCCCTGCCTCGCAAACGAGAAGCTCGTGAGGTCCCTGCTTGGTGCACAGGCCCTGAAGAAGATCGGGCTCGCGACGGAGAAAAAGGGCAAGGCGGTGGGCTTCGAAGCGCGCGTTGCGGTCCTCGAGACCGGCGCGGTGCTCAAGTTCCTCGAGAGCTACGCGTGGTCGCAGGATCCCAAGCTGGAGCCGGTCTTCGAATTCATCCGGGGAGGCATGGGCGACCCCAACATCAAGGACTGGCTATTCCTCGCCCCCGTCGTGGACTCCCCCAAGACCGAAGGCGAGGTCTGGGAGGCGGGCAAGAACCGGTTCCCGGTCATCCACCGTGGCCGCATCGGGGAGGGGACCTTGCGTTTCAAGGCCTACAGCGACCCCGGACATCGTGCCGTGGCAGCGGCGATCTCGGGCGCCGAGGATCTCCCCTGCCGTAGTCCCGAAACCGAGAAGCTTCACAGCAAGAACCGCGCAGTCATCCTCTTCTACCCGTGCCGGGACACCAGGACCGAACCGGAGAAGGCGGTCACCATGGGCTTCTCGCTCCTCTTCCCCAAAAACAACCTCACGCAGCGCTTCTACTTCACCGTCCGGGATGCCGGCAGGCCCGATGCGGTCGTCATCGAGGACGACTCGCCGCCCCCGATCCAGAACTCCTTGCGACGCTCGCGAGGGCGCTCCGCCGCTCGAAAGGGGCTTGGCTCGTGACCACCGACCGAGGCCCCGTCTACCGCGCTCCCCGACATCCTCATTCCCAATTGACTGCAGGGAGCGGGCCGGGAGGATTCCAGTTGGGGCAATGACGAGTGCGGAAGCAGCGAGCACCTGCTGCCGGACGGGCGCATCCTCCGCGTGTGGGTCGAGAACCAACAGCCCGGCGTACCGGACCGGCACTGGTGTTTCTCGTTCATGGCCTACCCGACGCGCGAGGACCTCGGGGACGTGACGGTCACCGACGTTATCGCCGAGGCCGTCACCTCCGAACGCGCCGCGCGAGCCCTGCTCGCAGAGTTCCTCGGCTCGCCCAATTCAGCCTCCTCACGCCCCCGCCAAGGCTCGTGGGGCCGACGCCCCGCACATCCCTGTCCATGCGCCATGCGCATCCATCCAGACTTGAGCGTGTCCGCAAAATAGGTCGAGGGCGTCCGGCGTTGAGGAGGCATGAGCCGGGGAGAACTGACCGACGCGCAATGAGAAAGACTGGCCGGCTTGCTGCCACCGCAGCAGCCGGCCAGGGGACGGCCCAACAAGGGGTCGCGGTAGGGACGGTGGAGTTACACCGGTCTCATTGAGTCCCGGCGACTTGGTGGGTCAAGCCGCAGTTGAGTACCTCTTCTCATAGTTAGCAGGAGACTGGTAGCCGAGGGCGGAGTGCCTCCGGCGCAGGTTGTACCAGCCCTCGACGTACTGGAAGACAGCCATCCTGGCTTCTGCGTGAGTGCGGAAGGTCCGTCGGTCGAGCAACTCGCACTCGAGGCTCGCGAAGAAGGATTCGTACAGCGCGTTGTCGTACGCGTCGCCGACGCACCCCATGGAGGGACGGACTCCAGCCTGCCTGCACCGCTGCTCGAAGCTCAGCGAGGTATATTGGCATCCCTGGTCCGAATGATGGATGACGTCTCGGGGCTGGCGCTGGGCGACGGCCATGTCCAGCGCGGCGATGACCAACTCTGACTTCAGGTGAGTCGCCATGGCCCAGCCCACCACCTTGCGACTCCACACGTCGATGACGACAGCCAGGTAGAGCAAGCTCGCCCACGTCGGGATGTAGGTGATGTCGGCGACCCATAACTCGTTTGGCTCTCGGGCCTCGAATCGGCGCTCCACCAGGTCTGCAGCGGGTTGTGCCGCGTCATCTCGCTTCGTCGTCACGCAGTATCCCCTCCGACTGACTCCCGCCAACCGCGCCTCCCTCATCAGTCTGGCGACGCGCCGCCGTCCCACCTGGAGGCCGTGAGTGTCGGCCAACTCCGCCCGGACGCGAGGTGCGCCATAGGTGCCGTCCGACATCTGGTGGATGGCGTGGATGCGCTCGGAGAGGTGGGCATCCTCCTAGGCCCGTTTTGAGGCGGGCCTGCCTCTCCAGGCGTAGTAGCCGGCCTCGGTGACGCCCAGCGCCCGGCACATCGTCGACACCACATGTTTGGCCTGGTTCTCGCTCACGAATCGGAACGCCTCTTGGGCGTCCCGACGCCTTCCTGTGCGAACTAGGCCGCGGCTTTTGAGAGGATGTCACGCTCCTCGCGCAGCACCTTCACCTCGCGCCGCAAGCGGGCCAACTCCTGCTTCTCGTCCGTCGTCAACCCATCCTGTCGCGTGCCCTCGTCCAGTTCGCTCTGGCGTACCCAGTTGCGCACCGTCGTGTCAGTGACGTGGAACTCCTCGGCCAGGCTGCTTGTCGTCCGTCCTGCCTTCGTCAACTCGACGATTCGCGCTCGGAACTCCGGCGGGTATGGGGCTTCGGCTTCGGCATCGTTGGGTCCTTCTCCCACAGTTGAATGGACTCAACGAACCCGACGCAACTCCAAACGTGCTGGTGGTGCTCAACACAGTCTTCAAGGCCGCGCTCAGGTGGGGCGTCATCGAGCAGATGCCCGCCACCATCGAGCTGTTGAAGGTGGCGCCCTCCACCATGGAGTTCTACGAGCCGCACGAGTTCGAGCGGCTGGTGGACGCTGCGGCGAAGGTGGACCACCAGCACCTCGTCTTCATCCTGCTCGGCGGAGAAGCGGGGCTGCGCTGCGGCGAAATCATCGCCCTGGAGCAGACGGATGTGGACTTCATCCGGGGCGTCATCCACGTCCGCCGCTCGGAGTGGGAAGGGCACGTCACCCTGCCCAAGGGCGGACGGGCCCGGCAGGTGAACATGACCGCCCGGCTGGCGGACGCCGTCCGCAAGCAGCGGCACCTCCGGGGCGAGCGCATCCTCTGGCGGGCCGACGGCCACCCGAAGGGTGACCCAGGTACTGCTGAACAAGTGGATGAGCCGCATCCAGCGGCTGGCCGGACTGAAGGTGACGGGGCATCCACATCCTCCGCCACACCTTCTGCTCCCGGCTGGCAATGGCGGGCGCTCCGGCGAAGGCCATCCAGGAGCTGGCCGGGCACCAGAACCTCGCCACCACCCAGCGGTACATGCATCTGAGCCCAGCGGCCAAGTCGGCGGCCATCCGGATGCTGGAGGGGCCGAAGCCGGAGGCCCAAAATGGAGACGGGCTGGAGACCATTAAGATCTCCAGCCCGTAACCAAGTAATTCTGACTACTTAGGTGGTCGGGGAGACAGGATTTGAACCTGCGACCCCTTGGTCCCGAACCAAGTGCTCTACCAGGCTGAGCCACTCCCCGATATGTCCGTCCGCCGGCGGGTACTCCTCGGGACCGGCGAAAGTGCGGCGGTAGTACCCGAGCCTCACGGCTGAGTCAACGTCCTCGGATCACCTTTTCTTTCCCCCTCCCCACCTCCACACCCTCCTGCGGTCCGAAAAGACCCTCGCTCCTCCCCTCGCCCCTTGCCTCCTCTAACAATTGTCCTGACATTCCGATAGTTCCGGATATATTCACCAGTCCCCTCTGGGCCGAGAAGGCAGCTGGCCGTGCAGCTCCATACGAACATGCCCCCCGTCGTCCTCATCTCCGATGATGAACCGCTCATCGTGTCGGCCCTCGCCCGGGAGGCGAAGCGGTCCGGCCTGACGTGCATCTCGGACACGACGTCGGAGCGCGTCCTCGAGCTGGCCCGCCTCCACCGGCCCGCCGTCATCATCCTGGACATCAACCAGCACCAGGACGGGCGGGATTTGCTCGCCCAGCTCAAGCAGGACCCCGCCACCCGCGAGTGCAAGGTCATCATCCTCAGCGGCGTCGAGGACCAGTTCACCCGCCACGTCTGCTTCGAGCTCGGCGCCGACGACTACGAGGTGAAGCCCTTCGACCCCACGTTCATGACCCGCGTCGCTCGACTCGCCACCACCGTGGCTCGCACCCGGGCCTGAAACCCCGCCGTCACCCCCGGAGCGAACGGATGGCCGCCGCCCGGTCCTTCGCCCCGAAGACGTAGCTGCCCGCCACCAGCACCGTCGCCCCCGCCTCCACCACCTTCTTCGCCGTCTCGGCGTTGATGCCCCCGTCCACCTCGATGTCCGTGTCCAGCCCCCGCGCGTCCAACATCGCGCGCAGCCGGCGCACCTTGTCCACCGTGGACTCGATGAACCCCTGCCCCCCGAACCCGGGGTTCACGCTCATCAACAACACCATCTCCACGTCCCCCAGCACCTCCTCGATGGCCGACAACGGCGTGCTCGGGTTCAACACCACCGCCGGCTTCGCCCCCGCATGACGAATCTGCTGCAGCGTGCGGTGCAGGTGCGGGCTCGCCTCCACGTGCACCGTCAGCACGTCCGCCCCCGCCTTCGCGAAGGCCTCCACGTACTTCTCCGGCTCCACAATCATCAGGTGCACGTCCAACGGCTTCGTCGCCGCCCGCTTGATGGCCTCCACCACCACGGGGCCAATCGTGAGGTTCGGCACGAAGCGCCCATCCATCACGTCGACGTGAATCCAATCGGCGCCCGCGGCTTCGATGTCGCGGACCTCCTCGGCCAGGCGACCGAAGTCTGAAGACAACAGCGAGGGCGAGATTCGGACAGGGCGGCGGCTCATGGGGGCGCTACATACCCCGCTCCCTTTCACCCCGACAGCGAAGGAATTCCCCGACGTCCGTTCTAAAGCAGAAAACCAAGCAGGTCGGGCCCCAGGGCGACCACCTGCCCGGGCGTGTTACAACCTTGGAATCCTGCCCAACCGCAGGACACACCTCGCCCGGAGCCACCCGGTGCCCTCTTCCGCCCTCGCGCAGCAGCCGACTCCGCCGCAGCCCGACCTCACCCGCCGCCTGGCGAAGCTCACGTCCATCCTCGACGTGGCCAAGGCCATGAGCGCCGAACGGGACCTGGACCTGCTGCTGCCGCTCATCCTCTACGAGGCCACCAAGGTGGTGGAGGCGGATAGGTGCTCGCTCTTCATCCTGGACCGCGAGCGCAACGAGCTGTGGAGCAAGGTGGCCCAGGGCTCGAAGAACGAAATCCGGCTCCCCGTGGGCAGCGGCATCGCCGGACAGGTCGCTCACACCGGCACCATCATCAACATCCCCGACGCCTACGCGGACACCCGCTTCAACCGCTCGTTCGACGTCTCCAGCGGCTACCAGACGAAGACCATCCTCTGCGTCCCCATGCGCGACGCGAATGGCGACGTCACCGGCGTCATCCAGGCTCTCAACAAGCTCGGTGACCTGGCCTTCAACGCCGAGGACGAGGAGCTGCTGCTCGCCCTGGGCGCGCAGGCCGCGGGCGCCATCGAGAACGCCCTGCTCCACGAGGAGATCAACCGCCTGTTCGAGGGGTTCGTCTCCGCGTCCGTCGTCGCCATCGAGCAGCGGGACCCGACCACGGCGGGTCACTCGGGCCGCGTCGCCGACCTCACCGTGTCCCTGGCCCAGGCGCTGGAGCACCAGTCCACCGGCCCGTATACCCAGGTGCGCTTCTCCGCCACCGAGATCCAGGAGCTGCGCTACGCGTCGCTCCTGCACGACTTCGGCAAGGTCGGCGTGCGGGAGAACGTCCTCGTCAAGGCGGAGAAGCTCTATCCGCATGAGCTCGAGGTGCTGCGCGCCCGCTTCCAGCTCGCCCGCAAGGATTTGCAGCTGCAGAGCTACCGGCGGCGGTTCGAGGCGGTGAAGAAGCGCGGGGACTCGGCGCTCGCGGAGATTGAAGCCGAGGAGACCGAGCGGCTCGACACGGAGCTCAAGCACCTGCACGAGGTGTTCGAGTTCGTCCTCACCTGCAACCGGCCCACGGTGCTGGCGCAGGGTGGGTTCGAGCGGCTCACGGAGCTGGGCCACCTGAACTTCCAGGACGACGCGGGCCAGACGCAGCCGCTGCTCCTGCCGCGCGAAATCCAGTCGCTCTCCATCCCCCGCGGCACCCTCTCCGCCGACGAGCGCCGCGAAATCGAGAGCCACGTCGAGCACACCTACCGCTTCCTCACCCAGATTCCGTGGACGCGCGCCCTGCGCCGCGTGCCCGAAATCGCGTACGCGCACCACGAGAAGCTCGACGGCACCGGCTACCCCCGCGCCATCCCGGACCGCACCATCCCCGTCCAGTCGCGCATGATGTCCATCTCCGACATCTACGACGCCCTCACCGCCAGCGACCGGCCCTACAAGAAGGCCGTGCCGCACACGCTCGCGCTCGACATCCTCAAGAAGGAGACGCAGAACGGGCAGCTCGACCCCGAGCTGTTCAAGATCTTCGTCGAGGCCGAGATTCCCCGCCGCGCACTGAAGCACGCGCCGAAGTAGCGGACCGGCTTCTCTGGCACAGCTCATTCACCAGCTCCGCCCTCGCCGAGGGCTCGGCCGTCGAAGCACGGCGTAGGAGCTCCACCCTCGCCGAGTCCAGGCCTGGCCTGGCCTGGCCTGGCGGGCGACGGTTCGCTCCGGCTCCGCCCTCGTCCAGTACTCGGCCCTCGAAGCACGGCACTTCACTGACCCCAGGAAACAAACGGGGCCCGCCGCGCGAAGCAGCGAGCCCCAGGTCCTCACGGCGTCAGGCTTCAGCCGATGGTGTGCAGCCGCAGGCTGTTGATCTTCCCCGGCTGCCCCACGGGCGCGCCGTAGACGATGACGATGCGGTCACCCTTGCGACCCAGTCCGCGCGCGAGCAGCTCCTCCTCCACGCGGCGCACCATCGCCTCCGTGTCCTGGATGGGCTCGAGCACCCGCGGCACCACGCCCCACAGGAGCGCCAGTCGCCGACGGACCTCCTGGTTCGGGCTGAACGCCACAATCGGCACCGTCGGCCGGTAGTGCGACAGGAGCCGCGCCGTCACACCCGACAGGGTGAAGGCCGCAATCAGCGAAGCGTTGCTCGCCTTCGCCGCCTCGCACGCCACGCGCGCGATGACGTCCGGGAAATGCGAGGGCACGCCCAGCGGCGCGTCGATGCGCGGCGACAGCCCCTGCACCCGCGACGAGGACTCCGCCGCCAGGATGATGCGCTCCATCATCTGCACGGACTCGATGGGGAACTTGCCGCTCGCCGTCTCGCCCGACAGCATCACCGCGTCCGCGCCGTCGAACACCGCGTTCGCCACGTCGCTCGCCTCGGCGCGCGTGGGCCGCGGGTTGTCGATCATCGAGTTCAACATCTGCGTCGCCACGATGACCGGCAGGCCGCGCAGGTTCGAACGCCGGATGATGTCCTTCTGCACCGCCGGCACCTCCTCGGGCGGAATCTCCACGCCCAGGTCGCCGCGCGCCACCATCACCCCGTCCGTCTTGTCCAGGATGGCGTCCAGCCGCGCGATCGCCTCCGGCTTCTCCAGCTTGGCGATGATGGGCACCGTGCGGCCCACCTCGGCCATCGCCTGCCGGGCCGTGTCCAGGTCGGACGGCTGCCGCACGAACGACAGCGCGATGTAGTCCACGCCCGCCTTGATGCCGAAGACCAGGTCCTCACGGTCCTTCGGCGTCAGCGCCTCCGCGCGCACCGCCACGCCGGGCAGGTTGATGCCCTTGTTGTTCTTCAGCGTGCCGCCGTGGATGACCTCCGTCTTGATGAGCTTCTGCTTGTCCGTGTGGAGCACCTTCAGCTCCAGCAGGCCGTCATCCAACAGGATGCGGTCCCCCGGATTCACGTCCGCCGCCAGGAACGGGTACGTCGTCGACACGATGTCGTCCGTGCCCGGCACCGTCTCGTCCGTGGTGATGTGGAAGGTGCCCCCCTCCTTCAGCTCCGTGCTGCCCTGGGTGAAGCGGCCCGTGCGAATCTTCGGGCCCTGCAAATCACCCAGGATGCCCACCGCCTTGCGCACCTTCAGCGAGGCCGCGCGCAGCTTGGCGATGTTCTCCGCGTGCTGCTCGTGGCTGCCGTGGGAGAAGTTCAACCTCGCCACGTCCATGCCGTTCTCCAGCAGCGCCTCCAACATCTCCTGGCTCTGACTCGCGGGCCCGAGGGTGCAGACAATCTTCGCTCGTCGCATATGGCTCGGGAGGATGGGTGGACCTCATGGAGGCGTCAAGCACGCACCACGGGTCGCTTCGCTCGGTAAACCGGTAAATGAGCCAGCGAGCAGAAGAGCCATCAACCGCGCAACAACACGCCCAGGTTCTCCCGCTCCCAGCGCAGCGCCGCCGTGTAGTGCGGGTACGTGCGCTCGCGCTCCCGGAAGGCGCGCGGATGGTGGACGCGGCGCCCGCCCCGCCCCGTGCTCGGGAAGAGCTGATGGAGCATCTCGTGGTAGACGATGAACTCCACGAAGAAGGCCGGCACCTCGGGCCTGTCCAGCGCGGGATGGATGCGAATCTCCCGCGTCTGATGGTCGTACACGCCCAGGCGGATGGACTTCCGACGCCGCCGGGGCGGCATGCGCCCCCAGCCGATGCGCGCCTGGATGACGTTGTCGAAAAATGTCGCGTTGACCCCGTTGTAAAGCGCCTGCAGGTCGAAACAGCGACCCAGCGGGTTCAGGTCCGCGTCGGATTCGCGCCGCACCTGACGGATGCGCGGCTGCTGTCCCCGGATGTACTCGTCCAGCAGCACGCCCGCGGTGCGGTGGCCCCGGCCCGCGTAGTCCGCCACCGCGCGCACCACCGTCTCCGGCGCGTCCAGGAACATGTGGTGCAGGCGCAGCTGCAGCGCGTTGCCTCCCCGACGGAAGGACACCATGGTGGAGCGGTTGTCCGTCACCGCCAGCTTCACCGGCATCCCCAGCTCCGCGCTCAGCCGCCACGCGAGCGACTCCGCGCGGTTCCACATGTCCTCGCGCGTGGAGGAGACGTTGAGCATGCGCGGCGCTTCCTCGGGCACCCGGTTGCGGGGCGGAGGAGGACGGGGCGCCGGGGGCGCCAGCTGCGCCTCGAGCTCCGCGACGACGTCCGGGGCACGCGGCTCCGCGGCCGCCGCCGTGGCCCGACTGGCCGCGGAGAGGCCGCGTGGGAACAGGGACATCTGACGGAAAAACTCGGAGGTCACTCGTCGCGCATCGTACCCGCCAAGGCTCCGGACTCAAGGCCGCAGGCCCCTGCCCGCCTGCCCTCCGTCAGCCCGTCAACCGCGTCCGCCCCGAGTCCCCGGGTGATTCACACTCCGGGGGCGGCATCCGTCACGGAGCGGGCACCTCGGTGTGACGGGACTTGAGCAGTCGCTCCAGCCGCTCGGGCTCCATGCGCACCACGAAGGTCTTCTCGCGCGTGTACGTCACCTGCCCGTGCGCGCCGCCCTTCACCTTGCGCACGAACTTCACCGGCACGTAGCTCACCTCGCCCCGCGGCTCGCCCTTCGCCCCCGAGTGGTGCAGCGCCAGGTGCGCCGCGTCGAGCAGCGCCTCCTGCGCGGGCTCCTGTCCCTTCTCCAGGGGCAGCACCACGTGGCTGCCCGGCACGCCGCGCGCGTGCAGCCACAGGTGCCAGGGCCGGGCGAGCTTGAAGGTGAGCGTGTCGTTGTCCTCCGAGCCCCGGCCCACCCAGATGCGCGCGCCCGCGTGGCCCACGTACTCCTTGAAGGGCCGGCCCTCCGGCGTCGCCTCGCCGCCCGCGGAGACGTGCAGCACCTCCACCTGGGCCAACAACATCGCCTCGTCCATGCGCTCCACCTGCTCCAGCGCGGCCTGGGCGTGGGCGACCTCGCGCGCCAGCTCCGCCTCGCGGTGGCGCGCCTGCTCCACGCCGCGCAGGAGGCGCCGGTACTGGTGGAAGTGCCAGTCCGCCTCCTCCTTGGGCGTGCGCTTCGGGTCCAGCGGCACCCGGACCTCCTGGGCGCCTTCCTCCGTGTACTCGGTGAGCGTCACCTCGGTGGCGCCGCGCTTGAGGCGGAAGAGGTTCTGCGCGAGCAGCTCTCCCAGCCGGCGGTGCTTCTCCGCCTCCGGCCCGCGCGCGGCCTCCGCCCTCACCTTCTCCAGGGTGCGCGAGGAGCGCTTGAGGCGGGCGCGGTACGGCTGCGCGAGGCGACGGCGGATGGACTCGGCGCGGCTCTGCTGGTCGCGGGCGCCGAGCAGCCGCTCGGCCGCGTGGGAATAAGGGAGCACCTCTCCCTCTGTTGGCACCAGGCGGGAGGCGACCTTGAGCGCCTTCTCCAGCGCCTCGGCGGGCATGGGCTCCGGCGGCGTCCACGCAGCGCCTGGGTACAGATTGCGGCGGGGTCCGAAGCCCTCGCCCGAGAGCATCAGCACCCGGTTCTGCTCGCTCGAGAGGAGGAGTCCCCCCGGAGAGCCCAGCTCCATCACGAGGTGACGGCGCACCTCCTCGCGCTCGAAGTCGAGCCGAACCACGCGCTCGGCCTCCATGAAGCGGGCGCCGGTGAGCTTCGCGCCGGTCAGCTCGTGGCGGAGCCAGCGCTGGAAGGGGGCGGGCTCGCCCGGCGTGGGGAAGCGGGAGGTGGCGGCGGAGACGCGGGCCAGGTCTCCCTCCGCGCACAGGCACAGGAGGATGGAGCGTCCGGGGACCCGCAGCTCCAGGTAGGCCAGCCTCGGCAGGGGGCACCAGGCCTTCTGGGCCACCGCTCCCGTCAGCTGACTGCCCACCTCCGCCACCACCTGTGAGAGCTCCACGGGACGCAGCGACACGGGCAACCTCCTGTCCGGACAAAAGAAAAACGGCCCGGCGGGTTTCGCCGAGCCGTTCACCGGACGTCAACCGACGTCCGCGAATGACGACCTGCTGCTCAGGACTCCGGCGTAACCGGGGCCGCCGTCGCGCTGGTCTTCTTCGCCCGGGCCGCCTTCTTACGGGCGGGGGCCTTCTTGGCGCGAGCCGCCGTCTTACGGGCGCCGCCCTTCTTGGCCGCGGCCTTCTTGGTCGCGGTCTTGCCAGCCGTCTTGCGGGTGGTCGTCTTCTTAGCCTTCGCGCTGGTCTTCTTCGCGGTCTTCTTCTTGGCGGCCATCAGAACCCTCCATGTGATTTGGCCCCAGTCAACCGGGGCCCTGCACTCTTCCTGATGAAAGTGAGTGCTTGAAGTGAATGGTACGGGCGACACACCAGTGTGTCAACGCATGGTGATGTATTGCATCGCGCGGCGAGGCCGATTTTTCGGCATCGAGCGGTGCCGAGGGCCTCGAACGGAGGTTCGCGGACACTTCGGAGGCGCGTCGCCGAATCGCGCGCGAGGCCGATTTTCCGGCTCCGGACGCGACGGAGGCCTTCGCTTCCGCGCTCGCGCGGACGCACTGTCGGCTGCCGCGCAAAGGCCCGAGCGGCACGCGGCGCTTTTCGCGAGGGAGGTCGGCGTCTACGGTGCGCGGCCACGATGAGGACCCCCGAGCGCACCTTCCCCGCGGACTTCACCTTCGGCGTCGCGACGTCGGCGTACCAGGTGGAGGGCGGCATCGAGAACGACTGGGCCGAGTGGGAGCGCGCTGGAAGATTGAAGGAGCCCCACGCGCGCTGCGGGCGGGCGGTGGACCACTGGAACCGCTACGAGGAGGACTACCGGCTGGCGACGGCGGTGGGGGCCACCGCGTTCCGCATCTCCCTGGAGTGGGCGCGAATCGAGCCTGAGCGCGGGCGCTTCGACGAGGCGGCGCTCGAGGGGTACCGGGAGCGGCTCCTCAAGATGAAGGCCCATGGCCTCACGCCGGTGGTGACGCTGCACCACTTCACCCACCCCACCTGGTTCCACCGCGAGACGCCGTGGCACCAGCCCGAGAGCGTGGAGGTCTTCCGCCGTTATTCCCGCCGGTGCGCGGCGCTTCTCGAGGGGCTGGGCGCGCGGGTCATCACCTTCAACGAGCCCATGGTGCTCCTGTTGGGCGGCTACCTGCAGGGCGCCATCCCCCCGGGAATCGCCGACGGGGCGCTCACCATGAAGGCGCTGGAGAACCTGGTGCGCGCGCACGTGGTGGCCCGGCGGGAAGTGGGCGAGAGGCTGGGCCGGGTGGAGACGGGCATCTCCCAGAACATGCTGGCCTTCGCGCCGGACCGCTGGTGGAACCCGCTGGACCGCGCGCTGGTGCGGCTGGGGGGCCAGGCGTACAACCACGCCTTCCATGAGGCGCTGTCCACCGGGAAGCTGCGGGTGAACATGCCGGGGGTGGCCACCACCCGCGTGGACATCCCGGAGGCGCGCGACTCGGCGGAGTTCGTGGGGGTGAACTACTACAGCCGCGCGCACCTGCGCTTCGTGCCCCGGCCGCCGTTCATCGAGTTCAAGTACCGCGACACCCAGGGGCGGGGCCTGACGGACATCGGCTGGGAGGACTGGCCCGAGGGCTTCCTCCAGACGCTGCGCGACGTGAAGCGCTACGGCAAGCCGGTGTGGATTACGGAGAACGGCATCGACGACCGGAGCGGGACGCGCAGGCCCCAGTACCTGCACACCCACCTGGGACAGGTGCTCGCCGCGCGGGCCGAGGGCGTGGACGTGCAGGGCTACCTCTATTGGAGCCTGCTCGACAACTTCGAGTGGCTGGAGGGCTGGGGCCCGCGCTTCGGCCTCTACCACGTCGACTTCGACACGCTGGAGCGCAGGCCCACGCCCGCGTGCGACTACTTCCGGCGGGTGGCCACCGGGCGGAAGCTCGTGGCCCCGCTGTAAGAAGTTCCGGGCCCGCTCAGCCGAGCGCGGCCCGGTAGTCGACGTCCTGCTCCTCCTCGGAGGCCGCGCCCGAGTTCGAGGCGCGGTCCGCGGTGGCGAAGAAGGCGCGCACCGCGTCGGCGACGGCCTCCGGTGCGTCCAGGGTGTTCACCCGGGCCCGGAAGACCGCCGCGCCCACCAGGCCATGGGCGTACCAGCCCAGGTGCCGGCGGAACGAGCGCACCGCGCCGAGCGGGTCCCCCACGAAGGCCAGGTGCGCATGGAAGTGCTCCAGCACCAGGGCGCAGCGCTCCTCGGGGGTGGGCGGCTCGCCTCCGTTCAGCTCGCGAAAAATCCAAGGGTTGCCCAGGGCCGCGCGGCCAATCATCACGAAGTCGCACCCGGTGGTCTCCAGCATCCGGCGCGCGTCCTCGCAGCTCTTCACGTCGCCGTTGCCGAACAGGGGCAGCTCGGGGAAGTGGCGCTTCACGTCGGCGATGACGCTCCAGTCGGCGCTGCCCGAGTAGCCCTGCTCGCGGGTGCGAGGGTGGATGGCCAGCCCCGCGCAGCCCGCCTCCTGGAGGGCCTCCGCCATCTGGAGGTAGTTGCGGGAGCGGGCGTCCCAGCCCGAGCGAATCTTGCAGGTGACGGGCAGGCCCGAGGCCTCGCGCATGGCGCGGACGATGGCGGCGGCGCGGGGCGGGTCGGAGAGCAGCGCGCTGCCCGCGCCGTTCTTGGTCACCTTCTTCACGGGGCAGCCCATGTTGATGTCGAGCAGCTGGGCGCCGTGGGACCTGCCGACGCTGGCGGCGAGCCCCATGGCCTCCGGGTCTCCTCCATAGAGCTGGAGCGAGTAGGGCTTCTCCACCTGGGCGTCGAAGCGCAGGTACATCAAGGTGCGCTGGTTGGCCCGCATCAGGCCCTGGGAGCTGACGAGCTCGGTGGGGCACAGGGCGGCGCCCATGCGGAAGGCGAGCACCCGGTAGGGCATCTCGGACACGCCGGCCATGGGGGCGAGGACGTAGGGGTTCGCGAGCGTGAAGGGGCCGAGTCGCAGCATGGGGCCTGAGGAACCTAGCGGAATCGAAAGAACCGGTCGCGGGATGTGCGCTCCGGACTGCGCAACCGCCCTTCAACGGTTAAGGTCCGTCTCCATGTTCCGCTTTCGTCTCGGGAGCATTCCCGTCGAGGTCCATCCCAGCCACCTGCTGGTCTCCGCCATCATCGCGTACACGTCGATGAGAGCGGCCCAGAACGGCTGGCCCTTCGCCCAGGTCGCGGGGGCTCCCGCGCTGGGGCAGGCCAGCGCGATGGGGGTGTTCGTCCTCTCCTGGATGCTCATCGTCTTCGTGTCCGTGCTGGTCCACGAGCTGGGGCACGCCCTGGCCAGCCGCCTCTTCGGCTATCGGCCGAGCATCGCGCTCGTCTGGTTGGGCGGCCACACCCTGCCCACCGACACCCCCGGCCCCCTTCCTTGGAAGCGGGACGTGGTCATCACCGTGGCGGGCCCGCTGTTCGGGCTGATGCTCGGCGTGGTGTGCCTGGTGGGGTACCTGTTCCTGAGCGGGGGCTCACCCGCGCTGGACTTCTTCCTGCGCACCTTCGCGGGGGCCAACTTCATCTGGGCCATCTTCAACATGCTGCCCGTGCTGCCGCTGGACGGCGGGCGGCTGGTGAACACCCTGTCCACGCGCATCTTCGGGCCGCGCCGGGGCATGGTGGTGTCCCAGGGGCTGGCCCTGCTCGTGTGCGTGGCGGTGGTGGGCTACAGCCTGAGCACCGGCTGGCTCTTCGCCGGCATCTTCTTCGCCATGTACGGCTACCAGGCGTTCCGGATGCTGACCGAGGCGCTGGGCTCCGGCTCCTCGGGCACGCTGAGCAGCGGCGCGCTGGAGAACCCGCTCGCGCAGAAGTTGCGCGAGGGCAAGTTCGCCCTGGACGCGGGGCGGATGGACGACGCGCGGCGGCTGGGGGCGCAGGTGCTGGAGGGTGGCGACGCGCTGACGCCGGAGCTGGCGAGCCATGCCCACCACCTGCTCGGCTGGGTGGCGCTGAAGGAGGGCCAGGGGCGGCAGGCGCTGGACCACTTCTCCCAGGTGCAGGGGCTGCAAGTGGAGCCGCACGCGGTGGCGGCGTCCTTCTCCCTGGTGGGGGATGACGCCCGCGCCCTGGACTGGTGGAAGCAGGCCTGGCAGACGTCGTCGGACCGCACGGTGATGCACGAGTACGCCGGGACGTTGATCCGCCTGGGCCGCGCGCCGGAGGCCCTCAAGCTGCCGGGCGTGGATCCCGCGGCGGCGTACTCCTGCGCCGAGCGCGTGCTGTTCATCCGGGGCGCGTACTCGGAGGCCGCGGCGGTGGGCGAGGCGGCGCTGGAGCACGCGCCGAGCGCGAGCATCGCGTACGACGCCGCGTGCGCCCATGCCCGGGCGCGCAACGTCACGGACGCGATGAGGATGCTGCGGCGCGCCAGCGAGCTGGGCTTCCGGGACGCGGCGTATGCGGCGTCCGATTCGGACCTGACGGCGCTGCACGGCCAGCCCGCTTTCGAGGAGTGGTTGACGGAGCTGAAGCAATCCGTCGCCTCCTGACAGAGGCATGACAGGAGGGGGTGTTGATGCGGGATGAGGCTGCGCACCTTCGGGTCCGCCGCCTTCCTTCCGCTCACGAGGCTCCCTTGCAGACATCCTCTCCTGCCGCGGCTCCAGCGGACGACGAGCGACTGAACTGGCTGTCGTCCATCCCGTTCTTCGGCGTCCACGTCATGTGCCTGTTCGCCTTCGTCGTGGGGGCGAAGCCGGTGGACCTGGCGGTGTGTGTGGGGCTGTACATCGTCCGCATGTGGGGAATCACGGCGGGCTACCACCGCTACTTCTCCCACCGGGCCTTCAAGACGGGGCGCGTCTTCCAGTTCATCCTGGCGCTGGTGGGCAGCACGTCGACGCAGAAGGGTGTCCTCTGGTGGGCGGCCAACCACCGCCACCACCACCGGTACTCGGACCAGGGGGAGGACATCCACTCGCCCGTGCAGAAGGGCTTCTGGTTCAGCCACGTGGGTTGGATTCTCTGCGACAAGTACGGCAAGACGCGCATGGAGGGCATCAAGGACTTCGCGCGCTTCCCGGAGCTGGTGTGGCTCAACCGCTTCCACCTGGTGCCGTCGATTGCGCTGGCCGTGGCGCTCTACTTCATCGGCGGGTTCTCCATGCTGGTGTGGGGCTACTTCGTGAGCACCACCCTCTTGTGGCACGGGACGTTCACCATCAACTCCCTGAGCCACATCTTCGGCAAGCGCCGGTACAAGACGACGGACACCAGCCGGAACAACTGGCTGCTCGCGCTCGTCACCCTGGGCGAGGGCTGGCACAACAACCACCACTACCACCAGAACACGGCCAACCAGGGCTGGTTCTGGTGGGAGGTGGACCTCAGCTACTACTCGCTGAAGGTGCTCTCCTGGTTCAAGGTGGTGGAGGGCCTGCGGCTGCCGTCGGAGGCGACGAAGTACTCGTACCTCAAGTACACGGCCGAGGAGCGCGCCGAGCTGGCCGCGCCGACGAGCTTCTTCGGCGCGGGTGGGGCTCGCGCGCAGCTGGTCGCCGCGAAGTCCGCCGCGGAGGCGCAGCTGGTCGCCGCGAGGTCCGCGGCGGAGGCCCAGCTCCTCGCCGCGAAGACGGCCGCCGAGGGCAAGGTGCGCGAGGCGCTGGCCGCCGCCGCGGACCACCTGCCCTCCTCCGCACCCACACCCGAGCCGCTGCTCAAGCCGTGAGCGGCAGCCGGGCGGCGCGCCTTGCTTCCGGGTCCACCGTGACGGGATAGAGTGCGCCGGTCCGTGGCTCCGCCTCCGCCTCCGCCGATGAAACCCGCCTCAGCGCCCGCGCGTACCGGAGAGGACCCGGTGCGCGCCTGTGTCGCCGCCGATCCCGACGAGGTGCTGATGGCGCGGTTCTGCGAGGGACATCCCCCGGCGTTCGACGCGCTCTTCCAGCGCCACGCGGGGCCGGTGCGCGGCTACCTCACCCGCCTGACGGGCAGCGAGGCCACGGCCGAGGACCTGGTGCAGCACACCTTCATGTCCCTGGTGCGCTCGCGAGGGCGCTTCCAGCCGGGCTCGCGCTTCAAGCCGTGGCTGTACGCCATCGCCACCAACGCCGCGCGGGACTTCCAGCGCCGGGGACGCCGGCCCGAGGAGCTGACGCCCGAGGGCGAGCTGCCCGTGGTCGCCGACGAGCGCACCGGCCCGCGCGACGTGGGCCTGGAGCGGGCCGTGCGGCAGGCGCTGGACCAGCTCCCCGAAGGACAGCGCATCCCCATCCTGCTGCACCGCTTCGAGGGGATGGGCTTCGCGGAAATCGCCGACACCCTGGGCCTCACCGAAAGCGCGGTGAAGGTGCGGGCCCACCGGGGCTATGCGCGGCTGCGCGAGCTGCTCACGGCCCTGCGCACGGAGACGATGGAATGACGCCGGAGTGTTCTCGGGTGATGGACCGCCTGGGCGAGATGCTGCCCCCGGAGCTGGAGTCCCACGTGGCGACCTGCGCGGACTGCCGGGCGATGACGGGGGGCTTCGACCTGATGGGGGCGCCTGGCAAGCTTTCCCACCCCCTCGCGCGAGAGGTGCTGGCGCCGTCCACCGAGCGGCTCGCGAGCGAGGGCGCGTCCCTGGATGCGGCCCACAGCTTCGCGTACGAGGCGCTGGCCCGGCGGCCCCGGGCCCGGCCCTGGTGGCACGAGCTGCTGCTGCTCCTGGGGGTGCACGGCGCCATCGCGATGACGGCGTTGGCCGTGCTGGCCCACGGGGCCTGGGTGGCGAACCGGGCCGACGTGCCCGTCATCGTGGGCGTGGGGCTGCTGCTCACCGCGCTCCTGTCCTCCGGGGCCTATGTCGCCCTGGCGCCTCATCGCAGGACGGTGCCCTGGGGTGGCGTCATCGCGGTGATGCTCTCGGTGGGCGCCACCGTGGTGCTGTCGGGCTCCGGGGTGCGGACGGCTCCGCTCATGGCGGGCATCCTCGGCTGCGCGGGTACCGAGCTGGCGGTGACCGCCGTGCCGCTCGCCTTCACGCTGGTGCTGCTGTGTCGCTCCGCGTACCACCCGGTGCGCGCGCTCGCCGCCGGACTGTCGGCCGGAGGGGTCAGCCTGCTGGTGCTCCACCTGCACTGCGCCGACGGGACGACGCCTCACCTGCTCGCCGGGCACGTGGTCCCCTGGCTGGCGCTCGGGGGCATCACCCTGTTGCTGCGCGCCCTGCTGCCCACCCGCAGCCACGCGCCCTAGGCCGCCTGCTCCTCCCTCGCTCGGAGCCGTGCCCAGGTTCCGACAGGCCCTTCACGAACGTTGAAGCATCCGCGTTCGCGATGGGTTAGTGGGAGGACCAATGAATGCCGATGAACCTCCGCCCGGGACGTCCTCCCAGCGCGCGTTGTGGGCGCGGGCGCGAGCACACCTGAGCCGTCTGATACACGCGACCTTGCAGGCCTCCAACCGCCTGCGCCTGCCCGGCCCCTCGGTGCTGCCGGTGGCGGGCGCGGTGGTGGGCCTCTACAGCGGACTGGCCGCTGGAATCTTCGCCAACCTCATCGGCCTGGTGACGGGCCTGACGTTCGGCACGGCCGAGCTGGCGCACACGCTGCGCCGCAGCCAGCTCTTGACGCTGTGGGAGGCGTTCGCCTCCGCGCGGTGGCATCCGGAGTACGCCATCGTCGGAGCGCCGCTGGCGCTGGGCGGGCTGCTGCTCGCGCGGGTCATCGAGCCGGGGGGCCCTCGCGACGAGGTGAAGCGACGGCTGCGGCTGCTCGCCCTGCTGACGTTGGGCGCGCTGTCGCTCTACTACCCGCTGGTGGCGCTGGCCGCGCTCAACAGCGTCTTCGGCCACTCGCACTCGCTGGCGGACGCGATTCCGCACCTGCCCTGGTGGCTGATGCTGCTGGCGCCCACGCTGGGCGGCATGGCGGTGGGACGGCTGCTGCGCGACAGGCCGGAGACACATGGCCACGGCGTGCCGGAGGTGGTGCGCGCGGTGAAGAGCGGCGCCAACGTGGTGCCGGCGGACCGGGGCCTCTTGAAGCTGGTGGCGTCCGCCATCACCATCGGCTCGGGTGGCTCGGCCGGACGCGAGGGGCCCATCGTGTACGGCGGCGCGGCGTTCGCCTCCAGCGTGGGGCGCGTCCTGGGCTTCAGCCGGCGGGAGCTGTCCATCCTGCTGGCCTGCGGCGCGGGCGCGGGCATCTCCGCGTCCTTCAACGCGCCCATCGCCGGCGCGGTGTTCGCGATGGAGATCATCCTCCGCGAGTTCGAGCTGCGCGTCTTCTCGCCCATCATCCTGGCCAGCGTGGCGGGCACCCTGGTGAGCCAGGGCGTGCTGGGCGAGGCGCCCATGCTGCGGCAGGTGCCGTACGAGCTGGTGAGCGGCTCGGAGGTGCTGGCGTACGCGGCGCTGGGCATCGGCTGTGGCCTGTTGGCCTTCGCCTTCGTGCGGCTCCTGCACGGGGTGGAGCACTTCTTCCATGGACGGATGCCGGGCACCCTGTCGCCGTGGCTGGGCAGGAAGTCGCTGCCGTTCCGCGCGGGCCTGGGCGGGCTGTGCGCGGGCGTGCTCGCGTTCATCAGCCCCACGGTGTGGGGCAGCGGGCACGACTACATCAACCTGGCGGCGGTGGGGAAGCTGCCCTTCTTCTTCCTCGTGACGGCGTGCCTGCTCAAGCTCGTGGCCACCGCGGTCACCATCGGCTCGGGCGGCTCGGGCGGCACCTTCTTCCCGGCGGCCGTCATCGGCGCCATGGCGGGCGGGGCCTTCGGCACGCTGGTGCACTACTTCTTCCCGGCCAGCACCGGCCCCAGCGGGGCGTACGCGCTGGTGGGCATGGGCGGCGCGGTGGCGGCGCTCAACCGCGGCCCGCTCACCGGGATGATGATGCTGTACGAGCTGAGCGGGAACCACGACATCATCCTCCCGCTGATGGTGACGTGCACCATCGCCTCCGCGCTGTGCCACTACCTCATCGAGCGCAAGGCGGCGAAGGTCCTGAGCGACGCGGACCTCTTGGAGAGCACCCACGTGCAGACGCTGATGGAGCACGTGGCCCCCGTGCCCGCGGGGCTGCCGGTGCGTCCGCTGGCGGACCTGCTGCTCACGTCCGAGACGGGCGCGCTGCCGGTGTTGGACACGGCGGGCGAGGTGTACGGCATCGTCCAGGTGGAGCAGCTGCGCGAGGTGTGGCGCGACGAGTCCGTCTACCCGCTGCTGGTGGCCAGTGACTTGTCGCGCAAGCTGCCGGTGCTCACGCCGGAGACGGACCTGGCGCAAGCGCTGCGGCTGATGGACCAGGAGGACGTGGACGCGCTGCCCGTCGCGGCGCCCACGGGCATCGCCACCCGGGGGCTGCTCACCCGCGCGGCGGTGCGTCGCTTCCTCTTCGCCCAGCACGCCCGGCACCACGCGCGCGGTGACGCGCCCGTCGGCGCGTCCGAAGTCACGCACTGACGCTGACCCCGAGCCGGGGGTCAGTGTCACCCCACGAAAGAGCCCGCGTGGCGAGGGTGGTCGCCACGCGGGGGATGGGACATGCTGCGCCCCTTCCGGAGGCGTCCTTGGAGCTACGCCGCGCGACCCCAGCCGAGCATCCGCTGCTGCGCAACCTGTACCCGCTCTATCTGCACGACTTGAGCGAGTTCGGGGTCGGCTACCGCCTGGACGAGCAGGGCCACTGGGCACCCAACTACCTGCCGACGTGGCTGGCGCCGTCGTCGGAGGTCCACCCGCTGCTCCTGCGCTGGGAAGGCCGCACGGTGGGCTTCGCCTTCGTGGCCCAGGCGCCGTTCCCGTACATGACGCCGGGGCGCGACTTCCGGATGAGCGAGTTCTTCATCCTGCGCGGCGAGCGGGGCTACGGCCTGGGCCGGCGCGCCGCCGTCGCCGTGTTCGAGCGCTTCCGCGGGCTGTGGGAGGTGTCCCAGCTGCCCGCCAACCACGCGGCCACGTCCTTCTGGCGCAAGGTCATCCGCGAGTACACGCAGGGGCGGTTCGAGGACACCTTCGTGGACGACTCGCCCGCGCAGATGTTCGACAACCGCGAGCTGCCGCCGCGCTCCGGACGCTGAAGCGCGGGCGCTACGGCCTGGGCTTCGCCTCGGGCGCCGGCGTGGCGGGAGCGGGCTCCTTCGCGGCGGGCTGGGCCTGGGAGCAGGAGGTGATGGCGCCCGACGGGTCGATGGCGTCGCCCCCCGCGTCCACCTTGAGCACCTTGCGCCCCTCGCCCACGACGAAGGTGTAGCGCTTGGACACCGTCACCAGGGGCATCTTCACGTCGTAGGACTCGACGACCTTGCCCTGCGGGTCGGGGATGAAGGGGAACGGCGCCGCGAGCTCCGCCTTGAAGCGCTTGAGCGTCTCCGCGTCATCCGTGCTGAAGGCGAGCACGCGCCCCTGCAGCTTCTCGATTTCGGCGTGCCGGGCGGTGAAGGCCTTGAGCTGTTTGGTGCACCCGCCCGTGAAGGCCTTGGGGAAGAAGGCGACGATGACGGGGCCCTGCTTCACCATCTCCGACAGGATGTAGACCTTGCCGTCGGTGTCCTTCACCGTGAAGTCCGGGGCGGTGTCCCCCACGGCGGGGATGGCGGCGCTGAGCAGGCCTGCGAGCAGTACGGGAGCGAGCATGCCTCGGATAAGAGCGGACCCGTCACTCCCGGGCAAGCGACCCCGAGGGCCTACGTCGTCTCACCCATCCGCGCCCACACCGCCGCCGCGGCCTCGCGCGCCTGCTCCGCCACCACCGAGGGGTTCACCGACAAGGGCCGGCGCGCCCACATGCGCCACACCCCGTCCACCATCACCGCCTCCACGTGGCGGCTGCCCAGGCCGAACACCACGTGCCACGCCAGGTTCTCCGCCGTCAGCGGCGTGGCGGGCAGGTAGTCGAGCACCAGCAGGTCCGCGAGCGCGCCCTCGCGCATGGAGCCCATGGGCACGCCGAAGTGCGCGGACGCCAGCCGGTGGCCGTTGGCCAGGTAGCGCAGCACGTCGATGACCTGCCCCGCCTCGCGCGAGCGCAGGTACGCCGCCTGGGCCTCCGCGAAGAGGTCCGCGGACACGCCATCCGCGCCCAGCGTGGCGCGCGCGCCGAACTTCAGCGCCGGCGCGTAGCCCACCTCCAGGCCCTGGTTGGCGCGCGGCGTGTGCACCATCCACGCGCCCGTCGCAATCACCTGCGCCAGGTCCGCCCACGCCAGGTGCCCCACGTGCGCCAGCTGGCTGCGCGGCGACAACAGCCCCGCGGCCAGGAGCCGGGGCACCGGCGAGTCACCGTGTCGCTCGTTGGACAGTCGCTCGTCGAGCGGGTCCTCGGCCAGGGGGAGGTGCAGGCCGGTGTTGGCGGTCTTCACAGCCTCGGTCAGTCCCTGGAGCGCGTCGGGGCCCAGCGTGAAGCAGGGGCCCGCGCCCACCTGTCCGCGGAAGCGACCCTGCGCCTTCTGCGCGAAGCCCACCGTCTCCTCCAGGCCCTCCTCGCGGCCCACCGCGCCGTTGCGGTCCGACACGGCGTAGGCCAGCACGCCGCGCACACCGACCTCGTGGAGTCCGCGCGCCAGGCGCACCAGCGAGCCGGAGACCGCGCTCGGGGAGGAGTGGAGGTTGACCACCGTGGTGGTGCCGCACTGGAGCGCCTCCAGGCCGCCCGCGCAGGCGGCGACCTGGACGGCGTCCAGGTCCAGCGCGTCCTCGTAGGGCCAGAGCACCTTCTCCAGGCTGTCCTGGTACGTCTCCATCGCCTTGCGCGGCATGCCCCGTCCGAGCACGGCATGCAGCCGGTGGTGCGCGCTCACCAGGCCCGGGAAGACGAGCTTGCCGGAGAGGGCCACCACCTCATCGTCCGGCTGGGGCGCCAGGTCCGGCCCTCGCGCGACGATGCGCTCACCCTCGATGCGCAGGTCCACGCGCTCCACCACCGCGGGCTCCAACTCGACGACGTAACCACCCTTGAGGACGGTTCCCAACATCCCTCCGAACGAAGAACGAAGCGCGGCAGCGGGCCCGGACGTTAGCACTCTCACTCCCTCATCGCGCGAGCGAGCAGATGGGGCGCCCACACCCCGCGTAAGGCACACCGCACCACCCGCGACGTCGGACGCGGTGGCCCTCACCGAGTCGAGGGCACGGGGTCCGGCACACCCAGGCGCACACCACGATGTGGGAGTGGTGATGGAGGCGCGTCGCACGAACACACCAGGGCACATGGTTCGCGCCGCCGGGCATCGCGCCCTCCAGGCTTGGTCGAGCTTCGTCCTGACGAGACGGGGCCCCCTGTCGAGCGTCGCATCGCCCACCTCGTTCGAGCCTCACCCACCCATCGGCGCTCCGGTGGCGAGCCCCCAAGTGATGAGCGCTTCTCGGCGGGGCATGCCTCTCCGACGAGATGGGCCCCCGCGGAGCGCCTCCTCCGACAGCGAGCTCCGCCCAGACCCTGCGGGCCAGCCTCGCCCGGAAGAACGAGCGTTCCCATGCGACGAGGCGGGGCCCTGGACTGGCACGTGTCGGCAGATCGCCGCCCAGGCGCTCACGAGGCCCGAGCCCAGGTCACCGATGGACACCGTGCCGACGCGCACGAACGTCGTGGAGAGGACGTGTGCCGTGAGGCCCTCGCCACGTGGAAACCCCGTGCTCCCACGCGGACCGCGTCAGCCTCCAGGACAGGAGCGCCGGGCGAGCGGGCCCGGACGAGACCGAGCGGGCATGCCCCCTCGAACTTCTGAGGGGGCACGAAGACAGGCTCTCCACATAGACTGGCGCCATCTTGGAGTCGGGTCCGAACACCTATTGGGTCGGTCGCTACCGTCTGTCCGCGCGCATCGCGACGGGCGGCATGGCGGAGGTCTACCTGGGGCGGCGCTTCGAGGATGATGGCCATCGCGGGCCCGCCGTCGCGGTGAAGCGGCTGATGCCCCACCTCGCCTCGGACCGGCGTGTGGTGCAGATGTTCCTCAACGAGGCGCGCATCACCGCGCAGGTGCGCCACCCCAACGTCGTCGCCATCCTCGAATTGGGCATGGAGGGCACCGAGCCCTTCATCGCGATGGAGCTGCTCGAGGGACGCTCGTTCGCGGAGCTGCGCCAGGAGGCCGCCGAGCGCGGCCAGCGCGTCCCCCTGGGCATCACCCTGCGCGTGCTCGTGGAGGCCTGCCGCGGCCTGGACGCCGCGCACCGGGCCGTGGACGAGGCGGGCCGGCCCCTGCGCATCGTCCACCGCGACTTCACGCCGGACAACATCCACGTCGGCGTCAACGGCGCGGTGAAGGTCATCGACTTCGGCATCGCCAAGGCGGACGCGCTCGGCGCGGGCACCGAGCCCGGCGTGCTCAAGGGCAAGTTCTTCTACATGTCGCCGGAGATGATTTCCGGCAAGCCCGTGGACCACCGCGCGGACCTCTTCGCCGCGGGCGTCATGTTGTACGAGCAGCTGTGTGGCCGCAGGCCCTTCACCGGCATGACGGCCGAGGAGGTCCTGGGCCGCATCGCCGAGGGCCGCGTCCGTCCGCCCACCGGCTTCGACCCGTCCGTCCCCGGCGCGCTGGAGCTGGTGTGCCTCACCGCGCTCCAGAGGGACCCGGCCGCGCGGTTCGACAGCCTCGAGTCCTTCATCGACGCCATCGAGGCCATCGGCGGCCCCGCCGAGGTCGCCTCCGCGGAGGAGGTCGCCGCCTACGTCGACACCCTCTTCCCGCCGGAGAAGGACCCCAAGCGCCAGGCCCTCCGACGCGCGCGCATGGCGGACCCGTCCCACGGAGGCACGCCTCCGGGCCCGCGCCGCTACGAGCCCCACGTGGCCCCCCACGCCGCCATGACGGTGCCCACCGGCTGGCCCGTGCTGCCGGACGTGGGCGCCACGGTCCACGACGAGACCTTCCCCGAGCCCGCGCGCACGGCGACCGTCGAGCCCGTCGCTCCGCAGGTCGTGAAGCCCGCGCGCGTCCCCTCTCCGACGGACTCGACGCCGCCCACGCGCGGCACGCCTTCCGGCATCGGCGAGGGCGGACCCTCGCGCCGTGGGGGCTCGCGCGTGGCGGCCATCCTGGCCGGGGCGCTCGGGCTGGCGGCGCTCGGGGGCGGAGGTGTCTGGTACCTGAAGCGCGCAGAGGCGGCGCCCCAGGAGCGGCTGGCGAAGGCGACGGCCGCGGACACGGCGGCCGAGAAGAAGGCGCTGCTCTCCGGGCTGGGCACCGACGTGCGCGCCACGGCAGAGGAGCTGGCCCAGGCGGGCGCGCTGCTCGTCGACGCGGGGGCCTTCCCCGAGGTGGCCGAGCTGGCGGAGTCCTTCACCACGCGCTTCCCCAAGGAGCTGGAGGCGCACCTGCTCGCGGCCCGCGCGGCGACGGAGCTCAACCGCGGCAAGCGGGCCGAGCGCGCGTTGGATGAGGCGCTCGCGCTGGCGCCCAAGGATTTGCGCCCCGCGCTGATGCTGGCGGACCTGCGCGAGCGACAGGGCGACCTGCCGGGCGCGGTGGCGGCGCTGGCGAAGGCGTACGTGCTGAAGCCGGGCTCGCCGAAGGTGGCGCCCCGCTTCGGGCGGATGCTGTCGCAGAGCGGACGGCTGGACGAGGCGGCCTCGGTGCTGTCGGCCTGGACCCGCGAGCGGGACGACGCGGTCAGCCTGGCGGAGCTGGGCTTCGTGCGCTTCCGGCAGGAGCGCGTGGACGAGGCCGCGGCGCTGCTCAGGCGCGCGCTGCGCAAGGACGGCCGGCTGGCCGTGGCGCACTACTACCTGGGGGCCGTCCTCTTCCGACAGGGCGACAGCGCGGGGGCCGAGCGCGCCTATCGGGAGGCGGACAAGCTGGCGCCGGAGGACCCTCGGGCCCTGGCCGCACGTTGTCAGCTCCACGCTCACGGTGGCAACGCGGTGGCGGTGGCCGAGGTGAAGCGTACGCTGGAGGAACGATTCCCCGACCGCGCGACGCGGCTCGCGGCGGAGTGCCAGGCGGGGAATTAGCTTCCCCTCCATGCACCGCGGCCCCTTCCTGGCACTGCTCTTCCTGACGGCTCCCGGCTGTTCCTCGTCCCCCGACACCTTGCCGGAGCCCCAGGCGCCGCCGGACGCGGGCACGCCCATGCCGGAGCCCCAGGTGCCGGACCGCGCAGCCTGCCAGGGACTGTCCGCGGGCCCCGGTACCCACGACTGGACAGTGACCCACGACGGACGGGAGCGCGCCTATCGGGTGCACGTGCCCCCGGGTTACGACGCCACCCGCCCCACGCCCACCGTGGTCGCCTTCCACGGCTATGGCTCCCACCCGGAGCAGCTGGAGCGGCAGACGGGGCTGTCCACGCTGGCCGACACCGAGGGCTTCCTCGTCGTGTACCCGCGCGGGCTCAGCGCCCAGGAGCTCAACGGCGGCCCGCCGCCTCCGCCGCAGGACAACACCCGGGGTTGGAACGGGGGCGCGTGCTGCGGCTCGTCCCAGCTATCCCAGGTGGACGACGTGGGCTTCGTGGACGCGATGATGGCGGACCTGGACACGCACGTGTGCGTGGACCCCCGGCGCACGTTCGCCACGGGTTTCTCCAACGGGGGCTTCTTCTCGTACCGGCTGGCCTGTGAGCGCGCGGGACGCTTCGCCGCCGTCGCCCCCGTGTCCGGCATGGCGCCCTCGAGCGGGTGCGCGCCGTCCCGGCCCGTGCCGGTGCTGCACATCCACGGCACGGAGGACACCGTCATCCTCTACGAGGGGGGCAGCAACATCCCCTTCGGTCGCCCCTACCCCTCCGCGCGGGACTCGGTGCGCGGCCAGGCGGAGCGCAACGGCTGCGGTGGGCCGGAGCAGCAGACGTATCAGCGGGGCAACAGCACCTGCGTGGCGTTCACCGGATGTGCTCCGGAGAGCGCCACCGCGTCGCTGTGCACCGTGCAGGGTGGAAACCACACGTGGCCCGGCAGCCCCGTCAGCTCGGGCAACCCCACACGCGACCTGGACGCCTCGCTCGAGGCCTGGCGCTTCTTCCAGGGCCGGCCGCGCCCCTGACGCACAGGAGACTTCTTCGTGAGCACACGCACGCTCGTCATCAACGCCGACGACCTGGGGCACGACCCCGCCATCACCCGAGGCATCCTCAAGGCCATGCGAGAGGGGGTCGTCTCCTCGGCCTCCCTCATGGTGAACACGCCCTACTCCGAGGCCGCGGCCCAGGAGTCGGGGGGCCTGTCACTGGGGCTGCACCTGGACCTGGCCCGGGGCCAGCCCGTGTGGAGCGAGTTCCCCCGCGAGTCGCTGGGCGCCCAGGGGCAGTTCACCGAGGGCCGCGCCGCCGGGCTGTCCGCGGAGGTGGTGGAGGCGGAGACCCGCGCCCAGTTGGAGCGCTTCACCCAGCTCACCGGACGCGCGCCGAAGCACATCGACGTGCACCGGCACCTGCACCTGCACGCCAATGTGCTGGAGGGCGTGGCCAAGGCCGCCAGGGACGCGAAGGTGCCGGTGCGCGCGCTCGACTCCATCATGCGCCACGCGCTGAAGAAGCTGGGCGTGCCCACGAACACGCACTTCGTCGGGGACACGAGCGATGACCCGTACTGGACGCTGGAGCGGCTGGAGGCGGAGCTGGTGGCGCTGCCCTCCGAGGGCGTCATCGAGCTGATGTGCCACCCGGGCTACCGCCCCGAGAAGGTGAAGAGCAGCTACGCCGCGCAGCGCGAGGTGGAGCTGGCCACGTTCGTGGACCCCAAGGCGAAGGAGGCCCTGTCGCGGCTGGGGCTCACGCCGGTGGACTTCGGCGTGCTCGCTCCCGCGAACTGAGGCCTTGCGGGGGCGGCCCCCTCGCCACTCGAGCGCTGGGGCCGCGAGATAGAGCTCCGGCGCGCGGGTGCCGCGAGGCCACGCGGCCCCTCAGCGGGCTCAGGCCCGGGTCAGCAGGCCCACCTGGGCCACTTCCTCGACGACGTGGGGCGCGGTCGCCGTCCTGCGCCGCTCCTGCGTCAGCACGTTGCGCACGCGCGCCACCAGCTCGTCCGCGACGTACGGCCGCGTGCACAGGGACGTCTCCTCCTGCGCCCACCACGGCCGGGCATCCCCGGCCAGCAGAATCGGCACCGGACGCGCGCGCGGCAGCGTGGCGAACGTCTCCAGGAACACCCCCGCCTGGCCATGCGTCGCGGAGGTGGACAGCACGATGAGGTCCACCGGCAGGTGCGTGGCCCGCCGGAGCGCCTCCGCCCCGTCCCTCGCCGTGAGCACCTCGAAGCCCTCCGCGCACAGCACGCGCTCGGCCATCGCCTCCTGCGCCGAGTCCTCGTCCAGGAGCAGCACCCGCCGGGGCAACATCTTCACCTCGTGCGCCGGCATGCGCGGCAGGCTCACGGTGAAGGTGCTCCCATGCCCCTCGGCGCTCGCCAGCGTCAGCGCGCCCCCGTGCAGCCTCGCGATGGAGTGGCTGATGAACAGCCCCAGCCCCAGGCCCCCGAAGTTGCGGTGCGACACGTTGCGCGCCCGGTAGAAGCGCTGGAACACCTGCGACTGGTCCGCGCCCGGAATCCCGATGCCGTGGTCCTGCACGTGGATGCGCGACTCGCTCGCCAGCTTCTCCACCCGCACCACAATCGGCTCCCCGGGCGGGCTGTACTTGTGCGCGTTCTCCAGCAGGTTCACCAACACCTGCTCCAGCCTGTCCCTGTCGCCTCGCACCCACACCCGCTCGCGAGGCACCTCCACGGCGAACGGGCGCTCGAAGGCCGCGCGGAAGTGGTCCACCACCTCCGCCACCAGCTGCCCCAGCTCCAGCGGGGCCAAATCCAGGGCCAGCCGACCCGCGTCCAGCCTCGACGCGTCCAAGAGGTCGTCCACCAGGCCCACCAGCCGCTCGACCTGGCGCTTGGACTTCAGCACCGTGGACAGCTCCAACGGCTGCCCCAGCGTGAGCCGGCGCTCCATCGTGTACAGGCCCAGCTTCAGCGGCGTGAGCGGCGTCTTCAGCTCGTGGCTCGCGATGGACATGAACTCCTCGCGCACCTGGAGCGCCGCCTTCGCCTCCCTCAGGAGCCGCGCGTTCTCCACCGCCACCGCGAGCTGGTTGGCCGCCGCCGTCCACAGCTCCAGCTCCCTCGCGGAGAAGGACGTGCCCTGCTCCTTGTAGAGCAGCAGGAGCCCCACCGTCCGACGCGGCGCGCACAGCGGCACCGCCGCGAAGATGGAGCCCAAGGAGTCCCCATACCCGCGCTGGATGCCCAGCTGCGCCTGGCGCAGGGTCAGCGCCTGGTGGAACGGGTCCTCCGACGGGTCGAACGAGTCCTCCGGCGACTCCGTCCCCGCCAGGTCCGACACCGCCGAGCGGCGCAGCTCCGTGCCGTCCTCCTCGCAGAGGTACACCTCCGCGCGGCGCACCTGGGCACACCTCACCAGCGCCACCACCGCGGCCGCGCAGACGCTGTCCACCTCCAGCGACTCGCCCACGGCGCGGGCAATCTCGCGCACCGCCAGCGAGAAGGCCCCGTCGTCATCCACGCCGGAGGGCTCCACCACCAGCCAGGCGCCGGGCACCTCCTCCTCGCGGCCCGGCTTCACCTGCACGCGCACCTGGTGCAGCTCGCGGGTGATGACATGGCCGGTGTGGGCGCGGCCCTCGCGCACGGCCAGCTCGATGGCCTCCAGGCTCCGGCCCTGCTCCAGCGCGGACAGGAGGCTGTGGCCGGGACTCAGCGCCAGGCCCGTCTTGCGGGCGAAGCTCGCCTCACACCACTGGACGCACAGGTCGGGACCGACGCGCACCAGGGCCTGGGGGAGACACGAGAAGGCTTCTTCGACGTCAGGGGGAAGCGTCATGTGCTCGGGAAGGTGGCGGGGGCCTTCCCGGGATTATGAACCCCGCGGCGAAGGCGCAACCGAGGGCCCCCCCGCTTTCCCCGTTGGTGGACGGGTGCCGCGTTGAGGGCTCGACAGAACCCCCGGCGGGCCTCCCGAAAGGCCCCACTCCACGTCGTGGATGACACGTAGCGATGGTGTGCTAGACGACAGCGCCATGCCTTCGCAGCCGACCAAGGACCTTCAGACCTTCCCCAACCCGGCGCCCGAGCGCGACTACGAAATCGCGTTCGACGTCCCGGAGTTCACCTGCCTCTGCCCGCTCACGGGGCAACCGGACTTCGCCCGGTTCAAGATCACGTACGTCCCCGACCAGAGCTGCATCGAGCTCAAGAGCCTGAAGCTCTACATGTGGGCGTACCGCAACGAGGGGGCCTTCCACGAGAAGGTCACCAACACCATCGCCGAGGACATCATCAAGGCCATCCAGCCGCGCAAGCTGACGGTGGTCGGTGACTGGTTCGTGCGCGGTGGCATCGGCACCATCGTCACCGTCACGCACGAGAAGAAGAAGGCGTAAGCACCCGGCGGGGTGGACGGTCGCCCCGAGGCGCCGTCCCTCCGGACGCGTGGGGCCTACTCCACCTTGTCGAAGATGGCGTCGGCCTTCTTGTTGAGGTCCGTCTCCACGCGATCAGCGGCCTTGTGCACGTTCTCCAGGCGCCGCGCGGCGGCGGCCTCGGGGTCCGTCCTGGCCGGCCGCTGCAGGACGTACCACGCGGCGGCGACGAGGACTCCAAAGCCCAGCACGAAGGTGACGATGCGTCCCATGACTGCCTCCTGTCCTCGTCAGCGCGTGAGCTGCTGGACGAGCGGCGCCCACTGCGCCTGGGTGAAGTAGAGCCCGGTGCCCGCGGCGGACGCCAGCGCCAGCGCGGCCAGCGCCCACTTGAGCTTGCCGCCGGAGCGCGAGCGCGAGGTGTCGAAGACCTCCGCCGCCGCGTCCAGCTCCTGGGGCCGCAAGAGCTGCTGCGCCTCCGTCTCGGTGAGCTTCTGGCGGTGGCGCAGGAAGGCGACGAGCAGCCCCGCGTGCGACACCTGGACCTCCTGGGCGAGGAACACGTCCAGCTCGCGGCGCATGGCGGCGGCGTCCGGGAAGCGGTCCTCGGGCTTCACCTCCATGGCGCGCTGGATGATGCGCACCAGGGGCGTGGGCACGTTGGGGGCCACCTTGTTCAGCGGCGTGTACTTGCCGTCGCGGATGCGCGCGAAGACCTCGCCCGCCGTCTTGCCGTGGAAGGGCCGGGCGCCGGAGAGGGCCTCGTAGAGCAGCACGCCCAACGAGAAGAGGTCGGTGCGGCCATCCAGCGGCGCGCCCGTCACCTGCTCCGGGGACATGTACGACGGGGTGCCCACGGCCATGCCCGCCTGGGTGAGGGCCTCCAGGCCCACGTCCTTGGCGATGCCGAAGTCCATCAGCTTCACGTCGCCGGACTTGGTGAGCATGACGTTGGCGGGCTTCAGGTCGCGGTGGATGATGTGCCGGAAGTGCGCGTGGTCCAGCGCGCTGGCGATGCGCGCGGCGATGACGCCCGTGACGTCCGGGGGCAGCGGCCCTTCCTTGATGAGCGTGTGCAGGGTGGGCCCGTCCACCAGCTCCATCACCATGAACAGGCTGTCGTTCTTCTCCACCAGGTCGTAGAGCGTGACGATGTTCTGGTGACGGAAGGCGGCCAGCGCGAGCGACTCCCGACGGAAGCGGGACAGGGTCTCGCGGTCTCGCTTGCCCTCGGGCAGCAATTCCTTGATGGCCACCTCGCGCTGAATCATCTCGTGGAGGCCGCGATACACGACGGCCATCCCACCTCGGCCCAGCTCTCCGAGCACTCGATACGCGCCAATCTTGCGATGACGCACGCTTCTTTCCGCGGCAGGCACGTGCGAAGGGTACAGAAGTGGACGCGCACCGTCGATGTCTCACGTGGCCGCTTCGACACCCGCCGGGTCCAGGTCCACAGGCCCCCGCTTTCCCCCTCGACACCATGACACTTCGTCTGCTCGCCCCCCTCCTCGCCCTCTGCATGTTCGGTGGCTGCATCGTCCACCGGGACGTGCACCACGACCACCGTCCGTCCAAGTCGAAGAAGTCCAAACACAACAGCAAGCAGTGCCACCCGAGCCAGTACTGGGACGGCGACGAGTGCCGTCACAAGGGCAAGGGCAAGGGAGCACGCAAGCACGACGGGTGAAGTCCCCCGCTTCCACCCGGGGCCCGTCCCCCTCCGCCCGGGAGAGTTGTAGGGTGGCCAGGTGATGCGTCCCGAAGCCGCCGTCCTCCCGTCGCCCGTCCCCGCCCCCGTCCCCGGAGCGCTCGCTCCGGAGCGGGAGGATGAGCGGTGCACGCTGCTGGACGGCGGGACGGAGGCGTATCCCCGGATGCTGGAGGCCATCTCCTTCGCCCGGCATCGCATCCACCTGGAGGTCTACACCTTCGAGCGCGAGGGCGTGGGCGCGCTCTTCGTGGACGCGCTCGTCGCCGCGGCGAAGCGGGGCGTGTCGGTGAAGGTGGTGGTGGACGGCTGGGGCAGCATCGGCAACAGCGCGTACCTCACCCAGACGCTGCGGGCCGCGGGCGCGAAGGTGCGGGTGTACAACCCGCTCACGTCGCTGTGCCTGGGGCGCTCGTGGCGCAACCACCGCAAGATATTGCTCGTCGACGACACGGTGGCGTTCCTGGGTGGCATCAACATCGGGGATGCGTATGCGGCGAAGGGGGACGTGCCCGGGTGGGCGGACCTGGCGGTGGAGCTGCGAGGCGACATCTGCCGGCAGCTCGGCGAGAAGCTCACCGCGGGCGCGGCGGCGCTGACGTCCGGCCAGGTGCGCCTGTTCCTGTCCGGCTTCGCGGGAGGCCACCGGCTGAGGAGGCGCTACCTGTCCGCCATCGACGGCGCGAAGCACGAGGTGCTGCTCGCCCACGCGTACTTCCTGCCCGACGCGGCCTTCGTGCGGGCGCTGACGCGCGCGGCGCGCCGGGGCGTGCGGGTGTCGCTGCTGCTCGCGGGCCGCAGCGACGTCATCTTCGCCAGGGCCGCCACCATGCGGCTGTACGGCACCTTCCTGCGCGCGGGCGTGAGCATCCACGAGTGGACCGCGTCCACGCTGCACGCCAAGGCGGCGGTGGTGGATGGGCAGACGCTGCTCGTGGGCAGCTTCAACCTGGACCCGCTCTCGCTCGTGAATCTGGAGACGCTGGTGGAGGCCGAGGAGCCCGGCGTGGCGGCGCAGGCGGCGCTGTGGCTGGAGAAGCACGTGGCGATGTCCCGGCACGTGCTGCTCGAGCAATGCGGCCGCTCGGGGCTGCAGCGGTGGCTGCTGGACGTCGTGGGCCTGGCGGTGGCGCGCTTCGCGGAGCGCTTCGCCAGCTTCATCGGCCGGCGTCGCAAGCGCTGAAGCCCCCTGGCGTCACGTGGACGTCACACGGGCAGTGGGGAGCGCTCCGCCGAGTGGTCGCTCCCGTCGATGACGTGCTGCGCGGGGCGTCCGGGGGCTCTACACTGCGCTGACGCCCGACCATGCCAAGACGCCACCCCCTCCAGCCCGTACTCGCCGCCATCGACGTGGGGACGAACGCCGTCCGCTTGGAGCTCGCCCGGCCGGATGCCGACGGGGCGCTCGAGACGCTGCACCAGGAGCGAGATCCCATCCGTCCCGGTGAGGGCGTCTTCGCCACGGGCACCATGCCGGAGGCCACCGCCCAGCGGCTGCTCTCCACGCTGCGCCGGTACTCAGCGCTGTGCCGCCGTCACAAGGCGCAGGTGCGCGCGGTGGCCACCAGCGCCCTGCGCGAGGCGCGCAACGCCCCGGAAATCGTCCGCCGCGTGCGCGAGGAGTCGGGCCTCAACCTGGAGGTCGTCAGCGGCAAGGAGGAGGCGCGCCTCATCTGCCTGGGCGTGCTGCACCGCAAGCCGCCGGGCACCCGCTCGCTGCTCATCGACATCGGCGGGGGCAGCACGGAGGTGGCCACCGCCGTGGGCGAGCGGCCCGACAACCTGTGGAGCCTGGGGCTGGGCTCGGTGCGGCTCACGGAGGTGTTCGACGCGTCGCGCACGGTGACGACGAAGCAGCTGCGCCTGATGCGCGGCTTCGTGTCGGAGGTGCTGGGCAAGACGCTGCCGCCCAAGCTGCCGCACCTGCCCCGAGTGGCGCTCGGCTCGTCGGGCACCATCAACGCGGTGGTGTCCTTCGCCTCGGCGGAGAACAGCGGCAACGCCACCGTGCGCCAGCTCACGCAGACGGTGGAGGCGCTGGCGCAGATGCCGGTGGAGCGGCGCAGGAAGCGCTTCGACCCCAAGCGCGCGGACATCATCGTCTCCGGCGCCGTCATCCTCGAGGGCGTGGCGAAGTACCTGGGCATCGAGTCGGTCAGCGTCGTCAACCGAGGCCTGCGCGACGGCATCCTGGTGGACCTGCTCTACCGCCAGGAGGCGCACCACCCGCCGGATGACCACAGCCTGTCCGACGCGGCCATCGCCATGGGCCAGCGCTTCTTCTTCGACGAGAAGCACGCGAAGCAGGTGACGCGGCTGGCGCTGAGGCTCTTCGACGACCTGGCCGCCCTGCACCAGCTGCCGCTGTCGGTGCGCCCGTATCTGGAGACGGCCGCGCTGCTGCACGACATCGGCCACGCGGTGAACTACGAGCGGCACCACAAGCACACGTACTACCTCATCCGGCACGCGGACATCCCGGGCCTGTCGGACCGCGAGCGGGAGCTGGTGGCCCGTGTGGCGCGCTACCACCGCAGGAGCCCTCCGGAGCTGGCGCACTCGGGCATGGCGGGGCTGACGCCCACCGAGGCCCGCACCGTGCGCAAGCTCGCCACCCTGCTGCGCGTGGCCAACTCGCTGGACCACAGCCACCACCAGCCCATCAAGGACTTCCGCGCCACCAACGGCCGTGACGGCGTGGCGCTGCACCTGCACGCGCGTCAGCCGGTGGACCTGGAGCTGTGGAACGCGGAGCGCGAGGTGGTGCCCTTCCGCCGCGTCTTCGGCCGCAAGCTCACCTTCCACGTGCACCACACCGCGGGACGCTGACGCACGGCCCCCCGGCTGCTGGCCGGAAGAGGAGGCTGTGCGCGCTTTGCTCCCACCCGGACGGATGCCCACGCTGCAAGGCGTGTGGGTCCGTCCGCGGGCGGGCCCTTTCGTCTTTCCAGACACGGGCCCCCGGCGGGGGAAGGAGCAGTCCGATGAAGGCCATCGTATTCCATGGGATTGGGGACATCCGGCTCGACGACGTGGAGGAGCCCCGGCTGGAGAAGCCCACGGACGCCATCGTCAAGCTGTCGGCGAGCGCTATCTGTGGCACGGACCTGCACATGATTCGCGGGACGATGCCGGGGATGAAGCCGGGCACCATCCTGGGCCACGAGGGCGTGGGCTACATCGAGGCGCTCGGCGACGACGTGCGCAACTTCAACGTGGGCGACCGCGTGGTCATCCCGTCCACCATCGCCTGCGGCAACTGCGTGTACTGCCGCGCGGGCTACCATTCGCAGTGCAACGACGCGAACCCCAACGGCGCCGCCGCGGGCACGGCCTTCTTCGGAGGCCCCGCGCCGACGGGCCCCTTCCACGGCATGCAGGCGGAGAAGGTGCGCGTGCCCTTCGCCAACGCGGGGCTGGTGCGGATTCCGGACGGCGTCACCGACGAGCAGGCCATCCTCGTCTCCGACATCTTCCCGACGGGCTACTTCGGCGCGGAGCTGGCGGAAATCAAGCCGGGCGACACCGTGGCGGTGTTCGGCTGCGGCCCGGTGGGGTTGTTCGCCATCGTCAGCGCGAAGCTCCTCGGCGCCGGCCGCGTCTTCGCCATCGACTGCCACGAGGACCGGCTGGAGCTGGCGCGGGCCCAGGGCGCGGAGGTCATCAACTTCGATGAAGAGGAGCCGGTGGCGACGCTCTTGCGCCTGACGAACGGCATCGGCGTGGACCGGGCCATCGACGCGGTGGGCGTGGACGCGGTGCACGCGCACGCGGGCCCCGCGGCGAAGGAGGCCCACGCGCAGAAGGCGGAGCACAAGCGCGAGGTGAAGGAGGCCGCGCCCAAGACGAACCCGGACGGCGACAACTGGGTGCCCGGCGACGCACCCGCGCAGGTGCTCCAGTGGGCGGTGGAGGGCCTGGCCAAGGCGGGCACGCTGTCCATCATCGGCGTCTACCCGCAGCAGGTGCGCACGTTCCCCATCGGCGCGGCGATGAACAAGAACCTCACCCTGCGCATGGGCAACTGCAACCACCGCAAGTACATCCCCCGGCTGCTGGAGCTGGTGCGCACCGGCGAGGTGGACCCCACGGCCATCCTCTCGCACGTGGAGCCCATGGCCAGCGCGCTGGACGCCTACCGCAACTTCGACCTGCGCAAGCCCGGCTGGGTGAAGGTGGAGCTGGAGCCCTCGCAGCTCCAGTGAGCCTTGGCCCTCATGAATCCAGGATGAGGCACGAGTCCCCGAACTCGTGCCCCAGGTAGCCCTTCGCCTCCGCGTGCGCGGCCACGTCTCCGAGCAGGGACAGTGGAGCGAAGGCCTGGAGCAGCGCGTGGTGGCTGGTGCCCGGCTCGTGCATGCCCGTGAGCAGGCCGTCCACCACGCGCGGCACGAAGCCCGGCCCCAGGAGGAGGTCCGTCACCGACTCTCCCGCCACGAGCCTTCCGCCATTCATCGCCGCCCTGCCCTCCAGCGCGCGCACCACCGTGGTGCCCACCGCGACGACGCGTCCTCCCTCCGCGCGCGTGGCCTCCACCTGGGCCACGGTGACGGCGGGGATGTCCGAGCGCTCGGGCCGGGGCAGCGCCGCGTCCAGCACCGCGTCCCCGGTGGAGGACAGGCCCGCCGCGTGGGTGAGGGACGCGAGCCGCACGCCGCGACGGCGCAGGGCGAGCAGCAGGTTCCAGGTGAGGGGCAGTCCCGCCGAGGGCGCCTCCACGGCCCAGGGCCTGGCGCCGTAGCCCGTCTGCACGTGCCACAGGGACAGGGGCGCCAGGGTGTGCGCGTACTGCACGGGGCGGCCGCCCTGGTAGAGCGCGGACCAGAGGTCGGCGCCGTCGTCCTCGAAGGCCACGCGCAACAGGCGCGGCGAGGGCGGCAGCACCTCCACCACCCGCGCGGAAAGGCCCACGACGGTGAAGCGCGCCCCGGCTTCGAGCACGGGCGGCGAGGGGCGGTCCTCGGTGCGCTTGCGCCAATCCCCCGCGCCGAAGAGCACGGCGAGCCACGTGCCGTCCGGTTCGTGCGACAGCAGGCGCAGCTCGATGCGCTCCGCGGCCGCCGTGCGCCCCTGCAGCGAGGCGGGGAACGTGGCCGCGTCGTTCACCACCAGCAGGTCCTTCTCGCGCAGGAGGGAGGGCAGCTCCCTCAGGTGGGCGTCCTGGAAGCGGCGCGCTCGGGGCTCCACGTGCAACAGCCGCCCTTCCTCCGGATGCTCTCCAGGCCAACGCGCGGGCTTCATGCGGCCTCCAGGCGCGAGGCCTCCAGCCGGGAGCCACTGGGCGGAAGCGGGCGCTCCACCAGCGCCACGATGCGAGCGGCCACGTCCTCGGGCCGGGCCAACGTGGAGCGGTCCGCGTCCGGTATCGCGTCGGCGTGCATGCGCGTGTCCATCTCGCCCGGGTCCACGCTGAGGAAGTGCACCCCTGTGCCCTCCAGTTCCGCGGCCCAGATGCGGCCCAGGTGCTCCAGCGCGCTCTTGGACACGCTGTAGGCGCCCCAGCGCGGATAGGACGCCACCGCCGCGTCGGAGGTGATGGTCACCACCAGCCCGCCCCCGCGCACCACCATGTTGCCCACCACCGCCTTGGAGAGCCGGAAGGGTCCCACCAGGTTGACCTCGAGCACGCGCTGCAGGTCCTCGCACGCGGTGTCGAGCAGCAGCGGCAGCGGCGTGGGCCCCAGCGTGCTCGCGTTGTGCACCAGCACGTCCACGGGCCCCACCAGCGACGCCGCCACGCCCACCAGCCGGTAGATGGACTCCTTGTCGCCCACGTCGTAGGCGAGCCCGTGCGCCTCAAGTCCCTCTGCGCGCAGGGCCTCGGCCACGGCCTCCATCGGTTGCGCGTGCCGGGCCACGCCCACCACCCGCGCGCCCCGACGCGCGAAGTGGCCCATCAGGGCCTTGCCCAGCCCCTGGCTCGCGCCCGTCACCAGGACTGCCTTTCCCTTCAAGTCCATTCGGATGTCCTCCTTGCCGGGAGGGATAGCCAAGGGACGTTGATGAAATGGCGTCCACGCCAATCCTTTGGCAGATTGCCATCCCATGCCCCTGGAAGAAGAGGACCTGCCGAGCCGGCTCGCCCGCAACATCCGGACGCTGCGCGAGACGCGAGGCGCCACGCAGGCCCAGCTGTCGAAGCTCGCCGGAGTGCCCCGGGCCACGTGGGCGAATCTGGAATCAGGGACGTCCAACCCCACCCTGTCCGTGCTGCACCGCGTGGCCTCCGCGCTCCAGGTGTCCCTGGAGGAGTTGGTGGCCAAGCCTCGGGCCAGCGCGCGGCACTATCCGCGCGACAGCCTGACGACGCGGGTGCGGGGCGCGGGGCAGCTTCGCAAGCTGCTGCCGGACCCGCTGCCGGGCATGGAGTTCGACCGGGTGGAGCTGCCCTCGGGCGTGCGAATCACGGGCGTGCCCCACACGCCGGGCACCCGGGAGTACCTGGCCTGTGAGTCGGGCGAGCTGGTGCTGGTGGCCAGCGGCGAGCGCTTCCTGCTCAAGCCCGGGGACGTGGTCGTCTTCCGGGGAGACCAGAAGCACTCGTACGAGAACCCGGGCACACGCACGGCGGTGGGCTACTCCGTCGTGCTGCTCGCGCCGCCGTTGTGAGTCAGCCCGCGTCGCGACCGTAGAACCAGGCGGTGAGCGCCAGGCGGTGGGCGTGGGTGGGTAGCACCTCGTGCTCGATGCGCTCGCTCAGGAAGACGACCAGGGTGTCGAGCCTCGGCGGCACGTCCACGGGGGATTCTCCCTCGAGGTGCAGGCGGAGCAGGCCTCCGTGCTCGGCGCGCCAGTCCGGGTTGGCGTACCAGATGGCCGTGGCCCTGCGGTTGGACTTGCCGGGGAAGGCGTCGAAGTGGCGTGAGTAGTGCGCTCCGCCGCCGGGATAGCAGGCGAGCTGGAGGTCGAAGCGTCCCAGGCCCAGGTACGCGCCCGCCGAGAGCGCCTGGCCGAGCTGCTCGAACTGTCGCCAGAGGGCGCCGAGCGCCGTGTCGGGCTCAGGCGTCACCCAGCCGATGAGGTCTCCCCTCACGCGGGTGTCGAGCGTCCGGTCCGCGCCTCTCCGGATGCCCGCGGCATGAAGTACTCCGGATTCCGCCCTCGCCAGCGCTTCTGCCCGCGCCGCGAGGGCTGCTTCATCCCCGAGGAAAGCCGGGCGCGTGAAATACCCCCGCGCGCCCAGCGCCTCCACTTCCTGGACCGACAACTCCACACGTGCTCCTTCCAGCAGCGTGCCGACTCCACCTGGGCGCACCGTGCCCCAGACGCGGGCGGCGCGGAAGGGGATAAACTCGGGGGCCATGATGACGCACCTCACGCGAATCCTCGCCGTCCTGCTGGGCATCGCGGCCGGAGCCCTGGGGGCCGGCTGGCTGCTCAGGCCTCGCGTCCCCGCCCCGCCGGACACCGCGTCCGTGGTGAGCCAGATGCGCGAGGTGGCGCGACTGGAGACGCTGGAGGTCGCGCTCTACAAGAAGGTGACCTTCACGCCCGAGCCGCAGGTGACGGATGCCTTGTGGAAGGACGTGATGAACTGGGCGCGGCACGCCATCCAGAATCCGCACGGCCGCGCCATCGTGTTCGCGGATGCGTACCTGGGATTCGACTTCCAGCGGTTCGGTCCGTCGAACCTGCACGTGGCGGGGACGAAGGTGTACGTGGTGATGCCGCCCATCGACGTGCGCGTGGCGCTGCGCCCCGGGGAGACGGAGGTCATCGACTCCAACCTGGACAGCGAGCAGACGGCGCAGCTGCTGGAGAAGGCGCGGCTCGCGTTCGAGCGGGAGGTGCGCGCGGACACGCGACTGCAGCAGCGGGCGCGGGACTCCGCCGAGCGGGCCCTGCGCGCGCTGCTCGTCACCGTGGGCTATCGCGAGGTGTTGTTCGTGGAGCGGTTGCCGGCCTCTGGCTCGGCGGGGTGACGGTCGCACAAACCTTCATTCGGGAGAGGCCCCCTTCCGAATCAGGATGATGGGATCGCCATCGTGCCAAATCACCAGCGCGGACCGGGATGACGCCATGGCGCTCGCGAGCCCCGCGACATGGTCACCAAACAGGTTCGGATGTTCCTGATCCGTGAGGGCGCCGATGGCGACCCTGTCGTAGGTGGGGAAATGCTCCTGGAAGACGAACTCTTCATCCAGGAGCAAGACCGAGAGCGCATCGCGCCTCATCGCCTTGACCACCTCGCTGCGCCCCGAAGCCCCTTGAAGGGGAGCAGCCAGCCTCAGCGACAAGACGAATCCACCTCGAGCATCGGGCCTGTCGAAGATCAGCACCCCCGAAGCAGTCTTCTGGAAGGCCTCACTCGACATGAACTCCTCGACCGCATCCCATCCAGGCGCCCTGGCGCTGGGCCCAAGCGCCCATTCCTCGAATGACAGGCCCTTCTCCTCGGTCATGGCCGCCTCCAGATCGACATGAAGTTGTGCCTCCACTGGTTGAACTGATGCGGGAGGTGCCACCGCATCAACTCCTTGCTGCCAGGGAACGGGTCCATATGGAAATGAGGCCCACTCTGCTTGACTCCGTTGTTCTTCCAATCCCCAATAGCATCGTAGCGGAACCAATAGGTCCGGAAGGTCGTGCAGGCAGACACGTATCTGCTGGTCGCCGAGTTCACGACGGGCGCCGACACGGCGGACACTGAGGCGAGGACCGCCGGGGCCGAGTAGGCGGCAAAGAAGGTCCCATAGAAGACGCCGACAGTCTGTTGGGCGGCATCCACTTGAACCTGCTCCTCAGGAGTCATCTCGTTGTAGGCGAGGATGTCGCCGACCCCCGTGTCGTACAGTCCGGTCGGATCCACCCGGTTGATGGGGTTGTTGCTCACATACGCGTAGGTGGGCGTGCTCAGACCAGCCGCCGCGCGCGTGGCCGCGAACCGGGCATCCATCAGCAACGGCTCCGGCTGCAGGTACCGTCCGATGCTCGGGTCGTAGAAGCGGTTCCAGTTCTCGAAGAGGTCCGTCTCCGCATCGTGGTACTGGCCGGGACTGCGCAGGGGAATCCAGAAGGGCTGCGCGCCATTCTGGTAGCGCTGGTACTCGTAGGCCTCCACCACCACACCCGTATGGACATTGGGCTGCGGACCCGCGGGGCTCGCGGCGTACCCCACCGTGATGCTGCCCGTGGACGGCAACACCCAATCCGTCACCACCCGCCCCAGTTCCACCCCGCTGTAGCTGGAGAGAGGAACTCCCACTCCGTTGTCGTACAGCGTCACCGAGTCCGGGCCGTTCACGTCATCATCCATGTCCACCAACTGGAAGATGGCCCGCATCCGCACCTTCACCAGGCTGGTGTCCAGCGGCTGACTGAAGGCGGCAATCGACTCGCTGTCATCGTCCGGATAGGGATGGGGCGTGGCCTCGTGCACCGCCCTGCGGTTGACGTGGCCGGACGGCTCGTAGTCCGCCGCTCCCGCCACGCGCCCGACGGAGTCCAACATCAGCACCGGCTTGCCGGTGTGGTCCGTCACGATGAAGCGCTCACCGCAAGCCACCTGCTCTCCGTCACGTCCACACTCCATGGACGTGTCCGGTAGACGCACGTTCGCGCTCGCATCCAGCCTGCCGCGCACCACCAGCAGAGGGCGCCCCGCCAGCCAGACGTAGTCGTCCACCGTGCGGTAGTCGGGGTCCAGCACGTCCTTCCATCCCTGGTCCACCAGCAGCGAGTTGGAGACGTCGTGGAAGAACTCGTCCTTCACACCATTCACCGGATGCGACTTCGCACGGCGACGGCCAAACGCGTCGTAGAAGTACTGGTACGCCAGCCCGTTCACCGACACGGTGCGGAACACCGTCTCGCGCGCCGAGCCCTTGCCCGTGGCCGCAGCCGGCCCGTAGTCCATGTCCAGGACATGGGCGGGGAGATTGGAGCTATAGAGACCTGACTCCTTGCGCTCCACCCGCCCGTCCGCATCGTACGCGTAGCTCACCCGCTGGTGGGCGTCATGCTGGGGCGTCACGCTCAGCAACTGGTCCACCGCGCTTGGAGCGGTGCCGTATGTCATCAGGAGGTTGACTGAGTTGGACGACTGGACCGTACGGTTTCCACGGCGGTCGTAACCGAATGACTGTGACGCGAAGGCCCCCCCCGCGGCGTCGTCGTTCATGCCGGGCCGCGTCGCCGAGGTCAGCCGCAGCGTCCGATCATGACTGTACAGCTCGGTGCGGGGCGTGGTGCCCCCCATCAGACAGGTGTCGATGCGGGCCACCTGGTCCGCCTGCCACGTGTACGTCCGCTTGTACGTGCCCCCACTTCCAGCGCCTGGGGTGAAGGCTCCCGAGGACACTCGCAGCGAGCGCAGGCGGCCCGTCTTGTCCGAGGCCATCGCCGAGGGGAAGGCAGCCGCACAGCCCGACGGCGCCACCGAGCCATCGTCGCCCAGCGCGTACTCCACCGATTGAGCGCCCCCATTCGAGAAGTCCATCTGATAGCCGCGCAATCCACCGTACGGCTCCCAGGCAATGTTGCTCACCACCGTCCGCTCCGCCGCACCGCCCGTGGTGAAGAACGACACGGCGATGGAGGAGACACGATGCGCCCTCGCCCCTGTCCCGTACACATAGCGGACAGCGCGCCCATGGGGATGTGTCATCCCGACCATCCTGCCGGCGGCGTCATACTGGTACATCGTCTCCAGCGTGCGGTCGCAGGCGGCCTCCCCACTCCGTTGCCGCATCTCCCCCAGGACCCGGCCGGAGGCGTCATAGCGGTACCAGGTACGGCCGAAGGAGTCCTCCCGGAACCTCAGCCGTCCCAGGGAGTTTTGGTTCACCACCTCGCCGTCATACCGGTTGCATGAAGCCGGCAGCGGCCCGCCCTCCGAGTCATAGCCCAGCGCATAGAGGTCCTCCGAGTCATGTCCGGGGGTGCTGGGAGCCTCGCGCGTGACGACCTTGGGCCGAGAGAGCAGGTCATGGGAGTACTGCTGCCACTCGCCAGCCTGCCGCATGGTCTCCGTCTGCTTCAGCACGAGGTTGCCGCGCGCGTTGTAGGCATAGCGCACCGGGCCCAGCGTGCCGGGCAACTGCACCCTCACCACGTTGCCGAAGTCGTCATATTGATACGTCGACTCAGGGGTCTGGCAGGTGGCGGCGTCGGAGCAGCCCGTTCGCACCGAGCGGACCTGACCATGGACGTCATATGCGAAGGTGGACGCCTGCGTGACTCCCGTGCTCGGAGCTTCCGTGAAGCTCGTGAGCCGTCCGCCTCCATCACGGCCAAACCTCGCGCACAGCTCGGACAGTGCCTGCGTCTGGGTGTTCAAGCAGAAGTCCGGGGCGCCGTTGAACGGCAGACCGAGGCCCGTCACCTCGTCGTCCTTGTTGAAGGCGGCGACACTCGTGAACGCGCCGCTCCCCGTCCCGAAGCGCGAGTACGTGGGACGGCCATGAGGGTCAGGGTGGTACTCCACCACCCTGCGCGTCTCCACCACGCCACTGGCACCGCGGCTGCGATACTCCGCCGTCTTCAGCGGCTCCCCTGCCGTGGTCCACCGCGTGAAGACGACCGCCTCGCTCCAGTCCACCCCCTGCGCGTCCGCGGCGATCGCCTCCCACTGGACGTGACTCGTCTTGAAGCCCGTGTTGCAGGCGGTCCCCGGCGCGGTCCACTTGCGGTAGCAGCGCACCGAGTAGCCCCCCGTCGGCAGTTGCACCGCGGTGACATCCGCGCCGTCATACAGGTAGTTCGTCGCCAACCCGTTCACGGTCGTCCGGTCCAACCGCCCCCCCGTGTACAGGTACGAGGTCACCACGCCCGAAGGGTCGGTGATCTGCGTGGCATTGCCTCGCGCGTCGTAATCGTTGAAGACCGTCTCGAGCGCCGCCTGGTTCGAGCAGAGGGTGGGCCCTCCGTGGTTGACGAAGTTCTTGATCTTCCACAGTCGGTTGGCGCGGTTGGACAGCTCGACCGCCGGGCCCCCGTAGAAGTGGTACTGGGTGATGGGGAAGTCATTGCCGGCGCAGTCGGTGGCGCCCAGGCCCGCGACCTCGCAGGGTCCATGCACCTCGAGGACCCGTGCGTCGCCGGTGTCCGTCTGCCCCGAGCACTTGTGGTGATTGAAGTAGAATGTTCCCACGTAGCGCTTCACGGGGCCGCTCCAGGTCTGCGTGCCGACGTCGAACCTCTCCGTGTAGCCCTCGTGAATGGTGGACTTCAGTCGGTGCGTGAGGGTGTCATAGGAGCTCGTCACCACCGTCTCCTGCCCCGGCACCAGCACGGAGGCCCGCACGTCCCGCTCCGTCACCAGGGGCTTGAACGGCTCCACCGGCGCGCCCGAGGCGAAGGCGCCGTACGCGTACTCGGTCCGCTCGCTGTACACCGCCGACGAGGGGTTGCCGGGCGCCGAAGCGCCGAAAGAGCGTGACTCCAAGGCCAGCGGCTGGGGAATCACGGACGACGCGGTGCTGTTGGTCGCCACCACGGGACTGAAGATGTGCGACCGCCCCGACTTGCTCTGGTCGTACCAGTGGTACAGGAAACTGCCCTGCAGGTCCTCCCGCAGCGAGACATAGGTCCCGGAGGCGAAGCTCGCGCAGTTACCGGAGACGCACGTCTCCGTGGCCCCGTTGACGTCCAGGTAGGGGAGCTGGGTGAGCCACCGGGTGTTGTAGGTCCGCTTCACCTCCACCTGGGTGCCGGCACTGTCGCCCGCGAGCATGGACTGCGTGGCGGTGGGGGTGCAGTCCATGGAGCCCGTGGACTGAGAGAGGGGGCAGCCCCCCGTCGACGTGCCCATGGACATCGCCCCGCCTGAGGCAGTCGTGGCGGCGGAGACCTTTCCATCCAGATAGGTGTGGGCGCCGACCTCCTCCTCGTTCTCACTCACCGACCAGGAGGTCCCGCCATTGTCCGCGTACGTGAGGACGTCTCCAGTCTCCGGGTAGACGACGGACTGGAGGGCCCCCGCGTACTCGAGGGTGCCGACCTTGACGTAGTTGAAGCGCGCCACGACGGTCTCCGCCGTGCTTCCCGAGTTCGGGTTGTCGCGCAGCGCCAGCCTGTCGATGACGCACTCGTTGCCCTGGGGGCTCCCCGCCGGGTCCACCGCATCATGGTGGCTCTTCACCTGCTTGTAGTAGAGCTTGAGCCTCGCGCCATCCGCCGACGTCACCGTGTCCAGGAAAGGCACGCCATTACCCGTGGCGCTCAGGCCGGGGCAGTCCGGCAGCGAGGGCGCCGCGTACTGCAGCGTCAGGCGGACGCGAGGCGAGCCCGTCCCCGAGAGAACCTCGTCCTCCACCCGCGTCAGGAAGTACTTGTTCGGAAAGAAGGGCTGCGACGCCTGCCACACGGAGGAGTAGACGAAGCGACCCACTCCGGGCTGGATGAGGATGAAGCTGCCCGGCGCGCCCCCCGTCCAGAACAACTGGGAGGAGGACCACTGCGTCGTGGGACGCGGCGTGGCGAAGCACCCGGTGGTGCCCGGGTCACACGCCGTATATTCCAGCGCGGCGCCATCCGTGTCCCTGACAGCCCAGGTGCTCACCCCCGGGATGAAGCTCTTGGGGCGCACGAAGCTGTAGAAGCCATGCCACCAGCGCAACGAGCCACGGGACGTGGGGCTCGCGCCGAAGGGGCTGGCCAGGAAGGGCGCGGCGCCCGCGTTCAACATGGACATGTACTTCCAGGTCCAATCACTGGAGACGTACTTGCGAACGAAGCTGAGCTCTCCCACCGACCCCTGGAGGCTGACGTCCACCTGCGCATAGCGGGTGGTCAGGTCGCTCAGCGCGATGCCCGGCGCTTGCGACTGTGCCAGCGCGGAGGTCGAGGCGCCTCCCGCAGCCGGACCACACTGCTCCGGCGAAGGGATGTTCTTTCGACCCGGGCCGCCACCGCCACCGCCACCGCCACCAGAACGAGGTGCGCTCACGCCGCCAGGGCGCCGGGTGTTCAGGGTATGTCCCGGCACGGGGAGCGTGACGGAGGGCATCGCGGTGCAGACTTCACTCTCCACGAAGCCGTCAGGATGGACCACCTCGGCACAGGCCTCCCGGTCCTCCATGGCCCTGACGCCCCCCGTGGAGGACGCCGAACCCAGCCCTCCCTGTGCCGCGGTGCAGGCATCGCTATAGCTACCGGGCCGGCACACGGTGCCATGCCCGGAGGCCTGCCCCGTCGTCGCATTGATGCTCGGAGCCAAGGCCTCACAGATATTGCCGCATTGGTTGGCGTCGGCGCAGGAGGCCCCTGGTGCACACTCGTACTGGAGTTGCTGGTTGCCTCCATAGGCGCAATGGAACTCCCCCGAGACGTACCCCCCGCTGGTGCACGGCAGGCTGGAGACACAGCAGCGGAAGTTACCTCCGCCCTGGGAGGCGCCACTCGTCCCGAAGGCCGGCGCCTTCATGCAGCCCTCCGGGCTGGAGCAAGCGTACTGGGAGTCCGCCGAGCCCAGGCAGTAGCCGACATCGAGGTTGTCCCCACAGGCGCATGTCCAGCGCGTGTAGCCGCCTCCACTCTTCGGCTCGCAATAGTCGAACGTCTCCGAGCCGGCGCAAGTCTCGTCCGCGACGCCGCTGTTGTTGTCGTCACAGAGGTTGCCACAGACCTCCCCGCCCAGTGGCGTCACGGGCCTGCAGGGGCCCAGCTCCCCGTACTGGTTGCAGACCGCATAGCCCCCCGTGCCGCACTGGCTACAAGCCTGGTGGGCGTACGTGGCGCCGCACTCGCTCCACTCGCCCACGCCCGGCCGCTCCGGGTCTTGAAGACATGTCTGCTGCCCGATGCAGCCACCTTCGGTGGTACATGCGCGCGATGCCGGTGGAGAACAACGCTGCGCGTTCGCGGACTCAGCGCACAAGAGGACCGCAAGGAGCATCAAGCTCCTGAAGAGAGAAGGCATGGAAAGTCGTCCGGTTGTCTGGAACAGGCGTACGAAAATGTCAGGGAAGGCTTGTCGGTGAAGAGCGGCGGCGCTCAGCGCGCGGGCGGGATGCACACCCGTGCCTGAGAGGCCGGCTGAAGCTGGGCACAGCGCCACTCCGAGGGGCAATCCGCGGGCGCAGCGCAGGGCTTGCTGCATACGTACCCTTCGCCCGGGTCCTTGCCCGTGTGCAGACAGAGGCCGGAAGCGCACTCGGCCTTTCCACTCGCCGTACAGTCCATCCCCACCGCCGCCAGCCCCTTCTGGGCGGGTTCCCTCACGCGGTGTTCACCGAAGACAGGGGAGGCCTCGACTCCGCGCTCCTTCGCTGGCGAAGTGGGCTCTTCTCCGCTTCCACTGCACCCCAGTGACAACAGTCCTGCCACGACGAAGACTTCCAGGCTTCGACTCGAGAGCTTCATGGTCCCATTCTTTACAGCGCGAAATCCACACAGAATCCATGCCTGCTCACCCGGAGTCAAACCCACCTCACAGGGCTCACAGACCGCGTTTCAGTAACATGAAGCTTCAAATCAACTCAATACTCGAGCCTGAGAAAACGCTCACGCCAATCATTGTCACATCGCGGAAGCCGCAGGCCTTTGCGTTCCTCCCACGCGCAGCCATTGCGCCCCCACCGGAACCAGGTTCTCAGGCGCGTCCGTCCGCCCCTCAGTCCTCGGCGGCCCGGTCTCTGGTGAGCCCTTCAGGGGACAGGAGGTAAAGGCCTTCGATTCCCTCCGAGGTCGGCACCAGATCCGCCAGGGTTTCCCAGGCCGACTTGTCGGCTACCCGAGCCACGAGCGCCAATTCGCGCCGCACCAGGGACACGTACAGCGCGCCTTCGCCCACCTGGTCCGTGAGCAGCCGTCGCTGCCCCGCCGTGAGCATCCGCGCGCCGTCCAGCCCATCCCCGCCAGCCACCGCCCACAGGCCGGAGAAGCCCTCCGCCAGCCGCACCTCGCCCCGGTCGATGATGACGGGCTTCACGGGCGCGGGCTCCAGGTTCCTCCACGCCGCCGCGTCCACCGCCTCCACCGTCAGGCCCGAGTCCTTCAGCGCCGACTCCGGCAGGTAGCGCACGAAGTCCGCGTCCTCCAGCACATAGAAGACCGAGAGCCCCGCGGGCCCCTCACGGTGCAGCGCACCCACCGCCTTCGCCGCGAAGTCCGCCGGCCGCAGCACGGGCCGAAGCCTCGCCTCCAGCGACGCCGCATCCGACGCCCCGAGCCCTGAGTCCAGTCCGCCCAGCCGTACCGCCAGCGCCTCGACATAGGCCGCCAGCCCCTGCGTGCCCGGCGCCTCCTGATAGGCGGCGTACAGCGAGCCCAGGTCCACGCGCCCCACGCCGCCCGACGCCAGCTTCACCAGCAGGTCCTTGCCCTGCCGACGGAACGCCACGCGCGCGCGGGTGAGCGCCCCCGCCAGCGCGGCGGTGAACTCCGGGCGGAGCACCTGCTCCTGGGGCACCGGCGGCGGAGGCAGGTCCGCGGCCTCCAGTTCCTCCTTCAACAGCCGCGCCTCCGCGTCGAACGGATCCCTCGCCAGCGCGTCCTTCACGTAGGCCTGGACCTTGTCCATCTCGCCCCTGCGCAGGGCCAGCACGGCCAGCACCTTGAGGACCTCCGGGTCGTCCGGCTCCCGCGCGCGCACCTGTCGCAGCAGCGCCTCCGCGTCTCCGTGCCGCTCCAACCCCAGGAGCGCCCGGGCGAGCCCCAACTGCACCGGGACGTGCTGGGGAAAGTCCCGCCGCAGGGCCTCCAGGAGCGGCAGGGCCTCACGCTCCGCGCCCGCGTTGATGAGGGCATGCGCCACCGCCAGGCGCGGCGTCGGCCCGTCCTCATCCCTCACCCGCGCGCGCAGCACCTCCAGCTCCGCGTCACTCAGGACCTCACCCGCCTCCACCTTGCGGCGGATGCGCTCCACTTCCAGCAAGAAGCTCACGCCCGCGACTCTAGACGCCCGGGCCCGATTCAAGAACCACCCCGCACCGCGCCCGCAAACCCAACGCCAGACAACCACCCCACGGCGTCAGGGAATACCCACCGACGGAATGGACAAACAACCCAACAGGAAACACTCACATGCCCTGATGTTGGATGGTGGGTAGAGGGTCCTGCGGGCACCATGCCCGTCCTGACTTGGCGCATGACGGCGCGAGGCGAAGGCCGCGGTGGAGGGCCGGCGGCGGCCCCTGTCGGTGCTCCACCGCGGAACAGTCACAGCAGCACGCTAGTGCTGTGAATCCGGCCCCGGACTGGCGGGAGCCTCCTCGTCCGGCGACGTGTCCTCCTCATCCTCCCCACCATCCGTCTGCGCGAGGAAGTCATCCAGCGCGCCCACGTCGATGGGCTTGCGGAACACCGCGTCCACCAGGGCCAGATTCGCGCGGTTCTGACCACGCACGTCCATGCCCGTGACGATGGCGAGCAGCGCCTGGGGAGACTTCTCGCGCAGCTCGCGCGCCAGCTCCCAGCCGCTCATCTCCGGCATCACCGCGTCCAGCAGGGCCGCGTCGTAGCGGCGCCGGTCCCACATGCCCAACGCCACGGTGGGGTCGTGGGCCACCTGAACCTCGTAGCCCTCCTCCCCCAGCACCTCGGCCATCATCCGCGCGTTGTCCAAATCATCGTCCACCACCAGCACGCGGCGCGTCTGCTGGAAGCGCCGGGGCGCCGACACCGGGGGCCTCGTCACGCTCTCCGGAGGCGGCGTGGGCTCGTTCGGCGACTGCACGCGCACCCGGGGCAGCCGCACCACGAACGTCGCGCCGCTCCCCGAAGACACGTTCTCCGCCGTCAGCTCGCCGCCCCAGCGCTGCACCTGCGCCCGCGCCACGGCCAGGTACAAGGACAGCTGCGGCGCCCCCGGGTCCCTGCGCAGCGGGTCGAACAGGTGCGACAGCTCCTCCGACGCATACGACGGGCCCTGGTCCTGGATGCGCAGCGAGAGCCACGCGGGGCCCTCCTCGCGCGTCGTCACCTTCAGGTGCCCGCCCTCCTCCATCCTGTCCCGCGCCGCGAGCAGCAGGTTCACCACCAGCTCGCGGAAGAAGGCCGCGTCCGCGCGCACCGCCCCCGGGTCGTGAAGGTCCAGCTCCACGTACACCGGGTGCTCGCGCTGCTCCAGCTCGCCGCGCGCCAGCTCCAGCGACTCGCGCACCGTCTGGTCCACCTTCACGTCGACGGGACGCTCCTCGGTGCGCTGGACGTTGAACTCCTGCAGCCGCGCCACCAGCTCGCCAATCTGCTGCACCGTCTTGTCGAGCGCGTCCAGGTGCTCGGGCTTGTACTCGCGCTGCAACAGCGTGATTCGCAGCCGCAGCACGTTGAGGAAGTTGTTGAGCGCGTGCGCCGCGCCACCCGCCAGCTGCCCCAGCGCCTGCTGACGCGTGCGCTGCAACAGCCGCCCCTGCAGCCGGCGAAGCTCCCCGTACGCGCTCTCCAGCGCCTTGGTCTTGTTCGCCGACTCCGTGCGGTCCGTGAAGGTCTGGATGGCGCCCGCGAGTTCGCCCTCCTCCTCCCACACGGGCGTGGCGCTCATCTCCAGCGTCACCTCGCCACCGCCGGGGCGCTCCACCACCATCATCACCCCGCGCACCGGGCCCTGCTCCTTCAGCGCGCGCACGAAGGGCATGTCCGCGACCTTGAAGGGCTCACCCGAGGCGTGCCGCGCGTTCACCTGCGTCAGCACCGGCGCGAGCGTGTTCACCGCGCGCCCGCCCACCACCGCGCGCATCGGCACGCCCATCAGCCGGCTCACCGGCGGCGTGGCGAAGGACACCGTGCCGTCCACCTCCGCCAGGAGGATGCCCACGTCCACGTGGTTGAGCACCGACTCCATCACCGCCGCTTCCCGGAAGCGCACCTCCTCCGTCTTTAGAATCCGCGCGTACGACGCCTGCGCCGCCGCGTCCCCCTCCCACACCAGCTCCGCGATGAGGCCCGCCACCTCGGGCTCAATCAGCCCACCGTGGTGGCGCGCGTAGACGTGCAGCAGCACCTCCTCCAGCGACTTGAACTCGCGGGTGAGGTCCTCGGACTCGAAGTTCTGCGTGTACCGGTCCGCGCCGTGCGAGCGCGCCACCTCCGGCCACAGCCGCACCGCGTCCTCGCCCCGGTCCTTGAGCAGCCGCGCCATCTCCCCCACCAGTCGCCGCAGGGGAGCGCGCAAGTCGCGGCCCGGAATCTCCACCTCGTACACCTCCGCGCGCAGACGCTTCGCCCACAGGCGCGTCACACGCTCCTGCTCTCCCTGGAGCAGCTCCGACAAGGCTTCGATGGGGTCGAGACGGGCCACGTTGAAAAGCCAAGGTGTGCATGGCCGCCCGCCATGGCCACCCAGGCGCCCGCCCGCCTGCCCGTCCCCGACGCCGTCCAGACACGTCCGGTCGGCTGCCCCTCGACGGGCCGTTCGCGGAAGGCGCGCGGATCGCCCCCTGGCGTCCGGGCGAGCCGTTGCACCCGCTGGCGCGTCAGCCCACCTTCCAGGAACGGATGCCCCTCAACGAGCCCATCAAGAACGACCTCCTGGAGTCGCCATGGCTGTCGCAGCAGGCCATGGCGCAGCTCTTCCGGGGCGAGCTGAGCCGCTCCGACACCTGGCGCACGCGCCTGGACACCACCACCAACTGGGCGCTGACGACGACGGCCGCCGTCATCTCGCTCGGCTTCGCCACGCCGCAGAGCTCCCACGTTACCTTCCTCGTCGGCATCTGGATGGTGGTGTCCTTCCTGCTCGTCGAGGCGCGCCGCTACCGCTACTACGACCTGTGGAACCGGCGGGTGCGCCTGTTGGAGGACGGCTGGTGGGCCCCCATGTTGCGCCGCGAGCCGGTGGACCCGGACGCCCTGCGCGAGCTGGCGGTGGAGATGTCCCGGCCGCAAATCCAGCTGTCGCTGATGTCGGCCATCTCCACGCGGCTCAACCGCACCTACGGGCCCATCCTGCTGGTCCTGCTCATGACCTGGTTCTTCAAGGTCTACAGCCACCCGAAGCCGCCCGAGGACTTCGGCGAGTTCGTCGCCCGGGCCCACGTGGCGTGGATACCCGGGTTCCTGGTCATGGCGGTGCTGGCGCTCATCACCATCGGCGCCGCCTACCTGTTCATCTCCTCGTTCTTCATCCGGGCGCCCCTGGGCGAGCTGCGCACCCGGCCCCGGGGACGACGCGCCGCGCTGTGGGAGTCCTTCTACCGGCCCTACGCCATCCGCCGCCGGCACCGGCCGACCCGCAGGGCCCCCCGTCGCCCGGACGCGGCGTCCGAGCACTGAGGCCCCGGCCCTCGCTCGCAGGCCGGGTGGCCCCGAAGGGTTCGGCATGCTCATGGCCCCCATGTGCCGACCTGTCCGGCTGGAAGTTTTCGTTCTTCCGGGAGCGGGGGATTTGTGCTGTGAATCCGCACCCATGGCGAACACGCGCACTGTTACGGTCCTCAATGGCGACGGCATCGGCCCCGAGGTGATGGCGGCCACCATTCGCGTCCTCGAGGCGCTCAAGGTTCCCCTCGAGTTCGAGTACAAGGACGCGGGCACGGAGGTGGTGGCGAAGTACGGCACCAACCTGCCCCACGAGTCGGTGGAGGCGGTGCTGCGCAGCGGCGTGGCGCTCAAGGGCCCCACGGGCACGGTGGTGGGCGGCGGACTTCCCTCCGCGAACGTCGGCCTGCGCAAGCGCCTGGACCTGTACTCGTCGCTGCGGCCCGTCAAGAGCGTGCCGAACGTGAAGACGCGCTACGAGAACGTGGACCTGGTGGTGGTGCGCGAGAACACGGAGAGCCTCTACTCGGGCCTGGAGCACATCATCGTCCCGGGCGTCGTCGAGGCGCTGAAGATCATCACCGAGAAGGCCTCCACGCGCATCGCGAAGTTCGCGTTCGAGTACGCGCGCAAGCACGGCCGCAAGAAGGTGACGGCCGTCCACAAGGCCAACATCATGAAGCTGTCGGACGGCCTGTTCCTGGACTGCTGCCGCAAGGTGGGCCGTGAGTTCCCGGAGATCCACTACGAGGAAGTCATCATCGACAACCTCTGCATGCAGTTGGTGAAGGACCCGACGCGCTTCGACGTGATGGTGCTGGAGAACCTGTACGGCGACATCGTGAGCGACCTGTGCGCGGGTCTGGTGGGCGGCCTGGGCGTGGTGCCCGGCGCGAACATCGGCGAGCGCACGGCGGTCTTCGAGGCGGTGCACGGCACGGCCCCGGACATCGCGGGCAAGGGCATCGCGAACCCCACGGCGCTGATGATGTCCGCCGTGATGATGCTGGACTACCTGGACATGCGCGACGAGGCCCGCCGGATGGAGAACGCCATCCACAAGGTCTACACCGAGGCCAAGGTCCGCACGGGTGATTTGGGCGGCGGCGCCACCACGCGCGAGTTCACCGACGCCATCATCGCCGCGCTGTAGTCGTCACGAAGCCGTGGCACCCCGAGCCCGGGCCGCCTGTCGAAGGCGCCCGGGCTTTTTCGTGGCCAGGGGACGACGTCCACCGAGCCGCGAAGCGAAGGGCCCGCCTCGTCAGCCCACCGTCACCTTGCGCACGCCGCGCGCCTCGAGCAGCGCGGGGAGCCGCTCGCGCTGGTCGCCCTGGAGCACCAGCGTGTCGTCCTCCACCACGCCGCCGCAGCCCAGCGAGTTCTTCAGCGCCTTGAGCCACACCTCGCGCTGGGGCGCGGGCAGCTCCAGGTGCTCCACCACGGTGACCTCCTTCCCACCGCGGCCCTTGCGCTCCATGCGCACCACCGCGCGCGCCGGGCCCTTCGGCTCGGACTTGCTCGGGGGCGCGGCCACGGGCGCCACCGTCCCCACCGGCAGCTCCTCCCGCTTCGCCGCCAGCGCGGCGAAGGGGTTGTGGAACGGAGCCGGGGGCGCGGCGGGCGCGTCCTTCTTGTCACGCTTGCCCATGGCGTCCGGGACTCAGTGGTTGTGGCCCGCGTGGTCGTCCATCGGCATGGCGCGCGGCGGCGGCAGCACGTCGAACGCGGGCGCGCTCGGGTTGCCCTCCGCCATCACCAGCGCGTACAGGAACGGCGCCGACGGCAGCGCCTGACGGCCGTTCACCACCACCAGCGGCGTGCCGGTGAAGTGGTAGCGCAGCGCGTACGACGTGTCCTCCTGCAGCTTCGCCGCCGTGTCCGCGCTCGCCAGGCACGACTCCAGCTGAGAGCGGGACATCGAGCCGGACGAGGCGATCTCCATCACCCGCTCCGTGTCCAGCATCGCCTGCGCCGCGAAGAGCTTCTCGCGCAGCTCCCAGAAGTCCGACGCGCCCTCCAGGCAGATCTGCGCCTTCGCCGCCACGCACCGCACCGTGGGGGCGTCCGGCCCGCGCCGCTGCATCGCCGGGTTGCACGCGCCGTCCAGCGGGAACTGCCGCGCCTCCAGGGACAGCTTGCCCTCCGGCACGCGCTTCTTGAGCACCGCCAGCTCCTCCACCAATGACTTGCAGTGGGGGCACTTGCTGTCGGTCCACTCGACGATCTTCACCGGCGCGGTCGCCGGCCCATACAGGCGGCGCGCGGGCGCCGCCGCGGGCTTCGGCGTGTCCCGGCGGTACATCGCCAGCGCGTTGGAGATGAACTGCTGCTGGTCCATCGGCAGCCCCTTCAGGTACGCCTCCAGCGACGCGGGCGAGCTGTTCGCGCTCGCCGCCCCCGTCGTGGCGTTCACCGACGCCTCCGTGGGCGCGGGCGGAAGCAGCGCCCCCGCCTTGGGCGCGGGCGTCGACAGCGAGCGACCCGGCAGGGCCACCGCCACGAACACCAGCACCGTGGCGCCCACCGTCCAGCCCAGCGCCGGGCCCCACTCGCCCGCCACGCTCGGCAGGCCCTTGAAGGCCACGCCCGCGATGAGCGCCACCAGCGCGTACGTGCCCAGGCACGTGGGGCACACCACGCCCGTCTGGTAGCTGGCGAAGGCGAACACGAACACCGACGCCACGCCCGCCAGCGCCGTCAGCTTCAGCCCCTGCGACGCCGGGGCCACCGACTTGCCCGAGCGCTCGCGCGCCAGGTACACCGCCGACAGCGCCACCACCGTCAGCCCCCACACCAGCCCCAGGCCGGCGACGGGGATGCCGAACAGCTCATGCAACCGGGTGGCGAAAGGCGAGTTCCACACCGTCTCGCAGTTCACCGTGTCGGACACGCCGCACACGGTGGCGCCGCCGGCGCGCAGCGTGAGCAGCTGGCTCCACTGGAAGATGGACAGGGCACTCGCGGCCACGCCCAGCACCAGCAGCGCCACGGCGGCCTTGGAGGGCGCGGGGGTGGCGGGGGCCTTGGGGGAGGAGGACTTCGAACTCATGCATGCTCCGGGGGCGGGGTCATCAGGACGAGCAGTCGGGCGGGAGCGGGGCCTTCGTTGGTGACCCCATGCTCGGCGCCCGCGGGGGCGAACACGGCCGCGCCCACGGTGTGGACCTCCTCCTCGGCACCCACGCGGAAGCGGCAGGTGCCCTCGAGGACGACGTAGACCTTGTCGGAGGTCACATGGTGGTGCGGCTTCTGGGCCTGCCCGGGCGCCAGGCAGTAGACATCCAGGAAGAAGCGCTCGGATTGAAAGACGTTGTGCTTCCGGAGCTTCTCCGGGGAGAAGTCCTGGAAGGACGACAGGTGCTTCACATCCATCGTGGCATTCGCTCCTTCGCCTCTATATAGCGACGGACATGGAACCGCTGTCGCTGCATTTTCTTCACGAAGAAGCGCGGGGCCGCTTCATCGAGGTCGGCGGCCGGGAGGTCGTGGCCGACTACGGGAACGCCGAGGACGCCTACAAGGCCGCCCGTGAGGCCGTGGCCCTGCACGATGCCTCCTATCGTGAGGTCCTCCGAATCACCGGGGAGGACCGGGTCACCTTCCTACATGGAATGGTGACACAGGAGGTGAACAACCTCCCCGTCGGGACCGCAGCCTACGCCGCCCTGGTGAACGTGAAGGGGGCCATGGTGGCGGACGCCCGCATCCTCAAGCGGGAGGCGGACCTGCTCGTGGACGTGGAGCCCGGCACCGGCGCCAAGGTCCGGGAGTTCCTGGAGAAATACCTCATCTCCGAGGACGCCGAGCTGCATGAGGCCACGGCCGACCACGGGCTCTTGCGGCTGCTCGGGCCCCGGACGGGCGCGCTCCTCACGGCCGTACTGGGCACCGACTTCGCCCCCCTGCCCCACCACGCCACCCGCCCGGGGACGCTGGCCGGGCAGGACGTCCTGCTGGTGGGCAACACCCGGCTGGAGCCGCACGGGGTGGACGTGTGGGTGCCACGCGCGGGCCTGGAGGCGGTGTGGCGGGCCTTGAGCCAGGCGGGCGCCGACCTGGGCCTCAAGCCCCTGGGCTTCGAGACGCTGGAGCTCTTGAGGGTGGAGGCCGGGGTGCCCCGTTACGGGCAGGACATGGTGGACACCACCATCCCCCTGGAGGCGGACCTGGGCCCGTCCGCCATCTCCTACAACAAGGGGTGCTACATCGGGCAGGAGGTCATCGCCCGGGCCACCTTCCGCGGGCACATGAACCGCAAGCTGACGGGGCTCTTGCTGGGCGACGTGGAGGCGGCGCCGGGCACGGAGCTGCGCCGCGGTGAGAAGAAGGTGGGCTGGCTCACCAGCGTGGTGCGCTCGCCCGCGCAGGGTGGGCAGCGGGTGGCCCTGGGGTACGTGCACCGCGACTCGCTGGAGCCCGGCACCGAGCTGACCCTGGCTCAGGGCCCCGCGACGGTGAAGGTGGCCGCCCTGCCCTTCAAGGGGTGAGCACGACAATCCTGTCAGTCGGGCCACGGCTCGCTGACGGGGGTGTCGCGGGCCTCGCGGTGTGTCTGCCCGTGGGGCCCGGACTTACGGGCTGTTGAATATGGAACGGGGCTTGCTGTTGGCGCCCCCGCCCATGAAGCCCTCCTCGCTGACCTGGTTGTCCTTCCTCTCTGGCGCCACGGTGATGGCGTCGGAGATGGCGGCCTCGCGACTGGTGGCGCCCTACTTCGGGAGCAGCACCCCGGTGTGGGCGGCGCTCATCTCCCTGGTGCTGGGCGGGCTGGCGCTGGGGGCGCACCTGGGCGGCAGGGTGGCGGACCGGGCCGCGAGGCTGGAGCCACTCCGGGTGGCGCTCGGCGTGGCGGCGCTGCTGCTCACGGCGCTGCCCTTCCTCGCGAGGGTGCTGCTGCCGGGGGCCACGACGGCGGTGATGACGGGCAGGCCGATGGAGGCCATGGGGCGGGTGGCGCTGGTGGTGGTGGTGGCGATTCCGCCGCTGCTCGCGCTGGGCGCGGTGGGGCCGTTCCTGGTGCGCGTGGGGCTGGGGGGCGTGACATCGGCGGGGGCGCACGCAGGAAGGCTGTCGTCGGCGTCCACGCTGGGGAGCATCGTCGGGACGTTGCTCGCGGCCTTCGTGGTGCTGCCGTGGCTGGGCACGGCGCGGGCCATGGCGTGCTTCGCGGGGATGCTCGGGCTGACGGCGACGTGGGGGCTGGGGTGGCGGTGGCGCGCGGTGGCGGTGGGGGTGCCCGCGGCGGCGCTGGTGTTGGGGACACACGCGCTGCCCCGACATCCGCAGGCGCTCGAGGTGGCCGAGTCGCCACACGCCTTCCTCCAGGTGCTGGAGTCACCGAGCGGCACGCGCAGCCTGGTCTTCGACGAGGGCTTCGCGGTGCAGAGCACGTGGGTGCCGGGCCAGCCGGTGAGAGACGAGGTGTTCGCGCACTACCTGCTGACGCCGGCGATGGCGCGCGCGGAGCCTCGGACGCCGCGCGTGCTGGTGTTGGGGCTGGGCGCGGGCACGAGCGCGCGCGGGCTGCGGGAGACGTACCCGGGGGCCTACGTGGTGGGCGTGGAGCTGGACGCGATGGTGGTGAAGCTGGCGCGCCAGCACTTCGGCCTGGGGACGGAGGTGGAGGTGCACATCGCGGACGCGCGCACGTTCCTGCGCCGGGACACGCGGCGCTACGACGCCATCATCGTGGACGCGTTCCGCTTCCCGTACGTGCCCTTCCACCTGACGACTCGCGAGTTCGCTCAAGAAGTGGCCGCGCACCTGGAGCCGGGCGGCGTGGCGTGCTTCAACGTGGGCCGCTTCCGGGATGAGCGCGCGGTGGTGCGCGCGGTGGGTGGGACGCTGGCGACGGTGTTCCCGCAGGTGCTGGCGGCGGATGCGCGCAACCAGAGCAACACGCTGCTCTACGCGGGCCCGGAGGGGATGGGGGAGCGGTTGAGCGCGCGGACGTCCTCGCTGCCGCTGTCGCTGCGGCCCCTGGCGACACGCGTGGTGGGGGAGCTGCAGCCGGTGGCCTCGGCGCAGCCGCTCACGGATGACCGGGCGCCCGTGGAGATGTTGACGGATGCCATCCTCCTCAAGGCGCTGATGGGCTCGGAGGCGCTGAAGTGAGCTGGCGCGCGTGGGGGACCAGGCCCCTGCCGTCGATGTCGGAGTTCCTCGCGCCCGTGCCGCTGGCGGCCGTGGTGCTGATGGCGGTGAATGACCGCGTCCTCAAGCCGACCTTCCACAACACGCTCACCGGGAAGCTGTCGGATGTGGCCATCTGCTTCTTCCTGCCGCTCTATGTGTCCGCGCTGCTGGCGCTCGTCACGCGCTGGAGTCTCCGCGTGAGGTTGGGCGTGGGTGCCCTGATGACGACGGGGCTGTTCACCGCGCTCAAGGTGTCCCAGCCGTTCGCGGACTTGTTCTGTGAGTGGCTGCGTCCCATCGGCGCGCCGTTGGGGCTCAGTGGCTTCCGCGCGGTGGCGGATGTCTCGGACCTGCTCACCCTGCCCTTCGTCGTCCTCGCCGTGCTGTACGGCCGCGCCTCGCTGCTGTCCCAGGCGCGGGCCGTGCCCCTCGCATCCCCAGGAGTTCCATCATGATGCCGTTCTTGAGGAACCTCGCCTCCGTCGCAGTGCTCGCCGCCACCGGTGTCCTGCTCATCGCGGACTCCGCGCCCGACTGTGAGAAGGACGCGCAGGAGGTCACCTTCGACGTGACCGAGAACACCTGCGGCGGCAACGGCTCCTTCCAGTTGAGGGTCCCCGAGGATTCGTGCGACCTGACGGCCGTGGGAAACGAGCCCCTGGGCTTCCCCGAGTACGGTGGCGCCAGCGCCAAGGTGGATTTGAAGCGGGGTGACTGGTCGTTGCATGACCGGGCGCACACCCTCCACGTGGACGCGGATGGCGGCGTGGTGCGGCCCGACGCGGGTGGGACGGCGGTGGACGGCAACCGTCACTGCGAGGCGACGCGCGAGGCAGAGCACCTGAGGCTGACATGCATCGACCGGCGCTCAGACCTGTCCGGTGTCGAGGTCTTCCGCTGCGAGGCGAAGCTCACGCCCCGCTAGCACTTCGGACGAGCCACCCCACCGCGCCTCCGCCGAGCACCAGCCAGGCGGAGTTGACGCGGAAGCGGATGAGCAGCACGGCCGACACGACGGCGAGCCCCACGGTCCACACGTCGACCAGGGCCGCGCGGCCGAGCTGCCACGTCACCACGGCCATCAGCGCGAGGGACGCCACGTTGACGCCATCCAGGAAGGCCCCCGCCACCCAGGACTCGCGCAGCCGGGGCACCAGGGGGCCGCTGAGCGCGACGAAGACGAAGGCGGGCAGGAAGATGCCCACCGTGGCCACGGTGGCGCCCACGGGCCCACCGAGCACGTAGCCGATGAACGTGGCCGTGGTGAACACGGGCCCGGGCGTCACCTGTCCCACCGCCACCGCGTCGAGCAGCTGTGCCTCGGTCAGCCAGCCCAGCCGCTGCACCAGGTCCGAGCGCAGGAACGCCAGCAGCACATAGCCGCTGCCGTAGAGCACCGAGCCGACCTTCAGGAAGAAGAGGAACAGGCCCTGTTGCGTGAAGGGCACTGCCGCCGACGCGGCGCCCAGCGGGAGCACCGCGCTCCATGGTGCGACGAGCATTCCAGCCGAAGGCCCCGAGGCTCCTCCGCGACGTGTCGCCGCGCGCCAGCCGAACACGGCCAGTCCCGACAGCAGCAACAGGAGCAGCTCATCGACGCCGAGGAAGGCCGCGGTGGCGGCGGCGATTCCCACGACGGCCGCGAGTGGGCCCTTCACCACGGTGCGCGTGAGTCCCCACAGGGCCTGAGCGACCACGGCGATGATGACCGCCTTGACGCCGTAGAGCAGCGCGCCCACGTCCGGCAGCGCGCCGAAGCGTGCGTAGCCCCACGCGACGCCGAGAACGATGAGGAACGCGGGGAGGATGAAGCACGTGCCCGCGACCAGCAGGCCGGGCCAGCCGGCGCGACGGTGGCCGATGTGGGTGGCCAGCTCGGTGGAGTTGGGGCCGGGGATGAGGTTGGCCGCGCCGAGCAGGTCCACGAACTCCTCGCGCGTGAGCCAGCGCCGACGGCGGACGACCTCGTCCTCCATCAGGGCGATGTGCGCGGCGGGGCCGCCGAAGGCCGTGGTGCCCAGGCGAAGGAAGAGCAACGCCAGCTCGCGCAGCGCGGCGGCGCGGTCCGGCACGGAGGGGCTCTGGGGCTCCAGGGGTGACATCCACCGAGGACGCTACCCCCGGAAGAGGGAGGGTGGCTCGAAACATCCGTGTGGCTCGACGCATGTGGGACGGGTGGACGCTTGTCACCCGGGCCGTGTCCTGGATTCATGTCCGCCATGACCACCCATGACTCCACGCTGCTCGCGGCGGCCGTCGTCGAGAGCCAGTCCGGCTACACGCAGGCGATTCGCACCGGCAAGCACCACTTCCAGGCGGACGAGCCCGCGGCGCTGGGCGGCGCGGACCAGGGCCCCGCGCCCTACCAGTTGCTGGTGGGCTCACTGGGCGCGTGCACCGCCATCACGTTGAAGATGTACGCGGCGCGCAAGGGCTGGGAGCTGAGCCCCTTCACCGTGAAGCTCAAGCTGCTGCGCGAGAACGACGTGGAGCGCGTGGAGCGAGTGCTCTCGGTTGGCCCCGCCATCACCGAGGAGCAGAAGGCGCGCCTGCTCGAAATCGCCGCGAAGACGCCTGTGACGCTCACGCTCTCTCGCGCGCTGCGCATCGACACGACCTTCGCGCCGACACCCTGAATGCTCGGAGCGCCCCATCCACGGCGGGGCGCTCCTCGACCACGCCTCAGGCCGGCGCCGCGTCCGGCTGACGGTCCGGGTGCGCCGCCTGGAAGGCGGGATGCTCCGCGCACGCGGCCTCGATGCGCAGCAGCGTCGGGTACGGAGACAAGTCCAACGCGAACCGACGCGCGCCATACAGCTGCGGCACTAGGCACACGTCCGCCAGCGACACGGTGTCCCCCACGCAGAAGCGTCCCGCCGTGGGCTGCACCATCGTCTCCAGCGCCTCCAGGCCCCGGGCGTTCCAATACGCGCCCCACGCCTTGTCGTCGCCCTTCAGCTCGCTCTTGATGCGCTGCAACACCGCCAGGTTCTGCAGCGGCTGCATGCCGGAGTTCACGTACTCCGCCATCATCCGCGTCCGCGCCCGCAGGTAGCTGTCCTCCGGGAACAGCGGCGGCGTGGGGAAGCGCTCCTGCAGCAACTCCACGATGGCGAGCGACTGCGACAACCGCCGCTCCGTCCCGTCCGCCTCCGTCCACTCCAGCGTGGGCACCGTGCGCATCGGATTGACCGCCCGGTACGCGTCCGAGTTCTGCTGCCCACCGTCCTTCAGCAGGTGCACCGCCACGTACTCGAAGGGCAGGCCCTTGAGGTGCAACGTCAGGCGCACCCGCCACGACGCGGAGCTGCGCCAGTAGTTGTGCAGCCGAAGGCCCTTCATGGGACCTTCACCACCTTCTGCGAGATTCGCCCGAACACGCTCTGCCCGTCCTCACCCGACATCTCGATGTCGATGGTGTCCCCGGGCTTCATGAAGGGCGTCCTCGGCTTGCCCTCCTCGATCGTCTCGATCATCCGCTGCTCGGCCAGGCACGAGATGCCCCGCGCGCGGTCCGCGTTGGACACCGTGCCGCTGCCCAGGATGGTGCCCGCCGTGTAGCTGCGCGTCTTGCACAGGTGCTGGATGAGGTCGAAGAAGGAGAAGTGCATCTCCGGGCCCGCGTCCGTGTCGCCCACCTGCACGCCGTTGAGCACCGAGCGCATGCGCAGGTGCACCCGCCCCTCGCGCCACGCCGAGCCCAGCTCGTCCGGCGTCACCGCGAACGGACTGAACGCCGTCGCCGGCTTGCTCTGGAAGAAGCCGAAGCCCTTCGCCAGCTCCTCCGGGATGAGGTTGCGCAGCGAGACGTCGTTGGCCAGCATCAGCAGCTTGACGTGCTTGCCCGCGTCCTCCGCCTTCGTCCCCTGCGGCGTGTCGCCGAGGATGACGCAGACCTCGCTCTCGAAGTCCATGCCCCACGCCTCGTCCGCCAGCGGGATGTCCGCGGTGGGCGCCAGGAAGTCACCCGAGCCACCCTGGTACACCAGCGGGTCCGTCTTCAGCGTGGCCGGCGGCTCGGCGTTGCGCGCCTTGCGCACCAGGATGACGTGGTTGATGTACGCGCTGCCGTCAATCCACTCGTACGCGCGCGGCAGCGGCGCATGCAGCGCCTTCACGTCCAGCGGACGGCTCTGCACACTGTCCGTCTCCAGCTGCTGGGCGAGCGCGCGCAGCTGCGGCTCCTTCGTGTCCCAGTCATCCAGCGCCGCTTGCAGCGTCAGCGCCACGTTGGTGGCCAGCGCATAGGCCGAGTTGTCCCGCTTGACGACGATGAGCCGCCCGTCACGGGTTCCATCCTTGAGCGTCGCGAGCTTCAATCCCGGGCTCCCCGCGGCCCGGTGGATACAGCGGGGGCCGCCTCATGAGCCCGGCTTTTCCGCCGGGGCTCTCGGGGAGTCAAGCTTCGGGTGCAGCCCGCGAACGCTCTCGGCGGAAAACTACCAGCAGCTCGACCGCGCCGGCAGTCGCGCGAAGTAGTTGTTGCCCAGATTGCTGTCCCACTGGCCGCCGGCCGTCGCGGCCACGTGGATGTCCCACGCGTTCTGGTTGCCGTTCTGGTCGAAGGCATAGAAGAACAAGTCGTTCTCCACCGCCGAGGGCTGCTCGCACACCCAGACACCCTCCTGGCCTCCGGCCGCGAAGTGCGCGTTGCACAGCGGCGTGTTCATGTACCGCATGCACTTGGTGCACGCGCGCGGCCCCGCGTTCAGGAAGACATAGGCGTCGTTGTTCGCGCCCGCGCTCGCGGCCAGCGTCTGCTGACGGCCGTTGAGGCTGACGTAGATGGAGATCTGATGGTCCGGGTACAGGCCCCGCAGGAAGCCCCGGTAGCTGACGGTGAGCGTGGCCAGCCGGCCGGGCAGCCGGCGCGTGTGGCGGATGACCTCGAAGGGCCCCGTCGTCACGGAGTCGTAGACGCTGCAGATGGGGTAGTCGGGCGGATAGTCGGAGGCGCGCGCGGAGGCGAAGGGGAGCAGCAGGGACAGCGCGAGCGCGGCCAGCAACGTCTGCGAGAACTTCGTCATGGAGCAGGTCCTCAGGGGGAGGGAAGGAGCGGCGACTTCACGCACCGGCGTAGCATGTGCCACCCACCTGCCGGAAGGTCGGCCCCCTGCCCCGTCGCCCGCCGGACGACGTGCGGGCACACCCGAGTCAGACGCGCCCGCCCCCCCGCTGTCCGAGCAGCCTGCCCGCATGGCCGAGAAGCAGGAGGGAAGCGGAGCGCGTGCGGCTGTTGAAGGCTGAGTCGGCGCACGGGAAGCGTGCTCCGGCCACTCCCTTGGCGGCGCCCGTCCGACACCCAACGTTGCCGGGAAGGACGGGACGCGCGGCCAACCACGGCGCCTTTGCGTCGCGGGGTGGAGCGCGAGGGCACTGAATGGCTGAAGGCATCCAATCCGCCAGCGCCGTTCCAGGAGAGCCGCGGCCGGGCCGCCGACTGGGCCACCGGTTCGAGCTCGTCCAGCGTCTGAAGGTCGGTCGGGGAATCTCCACGTGGGCCGGTGTGGACGTGCGCACCGGGGAGCGCGTGGCCATCAAGGTGACCTCCACCACGGCGCTCGTCCCCGCCGCGCGTCACCGCATGGAGCACGAGGCCGCCACGCTCGCGCGGCTCGACAGCCCCTTCATCGTCTCCGTGCGCCACATCGGCACCTCGGAGGACTGGCTGTACCTGGTCACCCCCTGGCTGACGGGAGAGTCCCTGGAGGCGCGCCTGGAGCGCGGCGTGCTGAGCGTCCCCGAGACGCTCGCGCTGGGCCGGGGCCTGTTGTCCGCGCTGGCCGAGGCCCACCACCACGGCGTGCTGCACCGCGACGTGAAGCCCGCCAACCTCATCGTGTCCGGCGAGCCGCTGTCGCGCGCCACGCTGATTGATTTCGGACTCGCCCGCAGCGAGCGCCTGGATGCGTCCCTGCGCGACCTGCCGGTGGGCACCGCGCGCTACCTCTCCCCGGAGCAGGCGGGCCTGCTGCACCGCCCCGTGGAGGCCACCTCGGACCTGTACTCCACGGGCGTCGTCCTCTTCGAGTCGCTCTCCGGGGTCCCCGTCTTCACGGGCGACTCGGTGGGCGAGGTCCTCCGGCAGCACCTGTCCGCGCGGCCCCGGCTGCGCGCGGTGGGCGTGGACGCGCCGCGCGCCTTGGAGGAGCTGGTCTCGCGCCTGCTGCAGACGGACCCCTCGGACCGCTACCAGTCGGCCGCCTCCGCGCTGGCGGACCTGCTGGAGCTGGAGGACGCGCTCTCCCAGGGCCACGCGGAGCCGGAGCTCATCATCGGCGCGAGGGACGCCCGGCGCAGCCTCACCGAGCCCTCCTTCGTCGGCCGCCACGAGGAGGTCGCCACGCTGGAGCGCGAGCTCGAGCACACGCTGACGGACCCGGGGCGACTGGTGGTGGTGGAGGCCGAGTCCGGCGGCGGCAAGAGCCGGCTGCTCGAGGAGCTCTCCGCCCGCGCTCCAAGACACCACGCGTGGGTGCTGCAAGGACAGGCGCAGGACCAGGCGGCGCGGCGGCCCTTCCAGCTGTTCACCGGCGTGGCCTCGGCCATCACCCAGGCGCTCGCGGCGCGGCCCGCGCTGGCCGAGGCGCTGCGGGGGCGGCTCGTCGGACAGGAGGCGGGGCTGTGCATGGTGCTGCCGCAGTTGGAGCCGCTCCTGTGTCCCGCGCCGCACGCCTCCGCGCGGGCGCTGGGGCCCGAGTCCCTGGGTGAGAGCCGTGGCATCCAGGCACTCACCGCGCTGCTCGGCGCGCTGGGCACGCGGGACGAGCCCGCCGTGGTGGTGCTCGACGACTGTCAGTGGGCGGATGAGCTGACCCTGCGGGCCCTGGAGGGTTGGTCCCAGGCGAGGCGACAGGGACAGGGACGGGTGCTCGTCATCGTCGCCTTCCGTGGCGAGGACATCGGCCCCACGCACGTGCTGCGCAAGCTGGCGCCCACGGTGCACCTGCGCTTGTCCGCGCTGGGCGCGGCGGAGGTGACGCGCCTGACGGAGTCCATGGCGGGCACGCTGCCCCGCGAGGCCACGGAGCTGGTGACGCGGCTGTCCGAGGGCAATCCGTTCATGGCCAGCGCGGTGCTGCACGGGCTGGTGGAGGACGGCGTGCTGGTGCCGGGGCCCTCGGGCTGGAGCGTGGAGCCGGCGGCGATGGCGCACGCGCGCTCGTCCCGACAGGCCGCGGGGTTCCTCGTGCGGCGCCTGCGCCTGTTGCCCCTGGCCTCGCGGCGCCTCTTGTCGGTGGGCGCGGTGCTGGGCAAGTCCTTCGAGCTGTCGCGCCTGGAGGCGCTGTCGGGTGTGTCCCGCGAGGACCTGAGCGCCGCGCTGGAGGAGCCGCGCCGCCGTCACATGCTGTGGGAGGAGGGCACGCGCTACACCTTCGTGCACGACAAGCTGCGCGAGGTGCTGCTGGACATGCTGACGCCGCTGCGTCGCAGGGAGCTGCACCGACAGGCCGCGCGCTCGGCGGCGGCCCAGCCGACGAAGGACCCGTTCGAGCTGGCCTACCACTTCGACGCCGCGGGCGAGTACCCGCAGGCGCTGCCTCACGCGCTCGTCGCGGCGGAGCTGGCGCGCGGGCGATTCGCGCTGGAGTCCGCGGAGCTCAACTACCGCATCGCCGAGCGCGGCGCGGCGGGCGCGGACGCGAGCACCCGCTTCCTCGTGGCCGCGGGCCTGGGCAACGTCCTCATGCTGCGCGGCCGCTACGAGGAGTCCCGTCAGCAGCTCGAGCGCGCGCAGTCGCTGGCGCGGCAGGAGCAGGAGCAGGCGCGCATCCTCGGCCAGCTGGGCGAGCTCGCCTTCAAGCGCGGCGACTTCGGCGAGGCCACGGTCGCGCTGGAGCAGGGCCTGAAGCTGATGGGACGCTGGGTGCCGCCCCGGGGTGTGCTCACCGGCGCGAGCGCGGCGTGGGAGATCCTCGCGCAGGCCGCGCACACGGTGGCGCCGCGCTGGTTCCTCGCGCGTCGTCCCATCGAGAGCGGCACCGAGGACCTCCAGGCCGTGCGGCTCTACAGCCGGCTCGCGTACGGCTACTGGTACCGGCGGGGCCGCGCGGCGGTGCTGTGGGCGCACCTGAGGGACCTGAACCTCGCGGAGCGCTATCCGCCCACGCCCGAGCTGGCGCAGGCGTACTCGGAGCACTCGCCCGCGCTGACCACCCTGCCCTGGTTCGAGCGGGCCTACGCGTACGCGGAGAAGTCGCTGTCCCTGCGCCAGGAGCAGAACGACGTCTGGGGCCAGGGCCAGACGCTGCACTTCTACGGGCTCGCCTGCTACGCGTCCTCGCGCTTCGAGGACTGCATCGAGAAGTGCACCCAGGCCATCCGCCTGCTCGAGCGCACCGGGGACCCGTGGGAGGTGAACAACGCCACGTTCCAGGTGGCCATGGCCCTCTACCGCCTGGGCCGGCTGCGCGAGTCGCTGGAGACGAGCCAGCGGCTGCACGCGGCCGCGCTCGCGCTGGGCGACCGCTACTCGGTGCGGCTGGGCCTGGAGGCCTGGGCCAAGGCGTCCGACGGGAGACTGCCGGGCACGCTGCTGGAGGGCGAGCTGACCAACCCGGACCAGCCGGACCCGCAGAGCTTCGCGGGCGTGCTCCAGGCGGACGCCCTCCACCGGATGCGCCAGGGGGATGCGGAGGGCGCGGTGAAGGTGCTGGAGCGCGCCGCGCGGCTCGTCGACGAGGCCCACCTGCGCCAGGAGTACGTGGCCCCCATCACCCCGCTGCTCGCCACCGCGCTGCGCCAGCTCGCGGAGGCCACCTCACCCCTGGCCGCCGGAAGGCGCCGCGCCCTGCTGGAGCGCGCCGAGAAGACGGCGAAGGACGCGCACACCCTCGCGCGCACCTACCGCAACAACCTGCCTCACGCCCTGCGGGAGCGGGCCCTGGTCGCCGCGCTGCGGGGCCAGGAGCGCCGGGCCCGTCAATGGCTCGAGCAGTCCCTCCAGGCGGCGCGCGACTTGCGGATGCGCCACGAGCATGCCCGGAGCCTGAAGGCCCGGGGAGAGCTGGGCCGCGCGCTCGGCTGGCCCGGCGCGGAGGCGGACCTGTCGCTGGCCACGCGCGAGCTGGCGGAGATGGAGGACGGCCTGTCGCCCGAGGTCGCGGAGCCGGGTGGCACCCGCGCGCTCTCGCTGGTGGACCGCTTCCCGCGCGTGCTGGAGGCGGGGCGGAGGCTCGCGTCGGCCCTGTCGCGCGAGGCGGTGTTCGAGGCCGTGCGCCAGTCGATGTTGGAGCTGCTGCGCGCCGAGCACTGCGCCATCGTGGACCCACGCGAGCTGTCCGGGGACGAGGACACCGAGGGCCCCAGCCGCACCGCCATCGCCCGCGCGATGGAGACCGGCCGCATCACCGTGATGGGCCAGGGACTGCCGGGCGGGGCGAGCGAGAGCATGGAGCTCGCCGGGGTGCGCTCATTGTTGTGCGCGCCGCTCCAGGTCCGGGGCAAGACGGTGGCCTGCGTCCTGGCCACGCACCGTCAGGTGGGCGCGCTGTTCGGCGAGGTGGAGGAGCACCTGGCGGAGTTCGTCACCGTGCTCGCGGGCACCGCCCTGGAGAACGCGGAGAACTTCGAGGCCGAGCAGGAGGCGGTGCGCCGCCGCGACGACTTCCTCTCCATCGCCGCCCACGAGTTGAAGACGCCGCTCACCTCGCTGCAGCTCCACATCCAGGGCCTCCAGGCCCAGGTCCGCGCCAGCGGCGACGCGGGCCTGTCCCCCCGCAAGCTCTCCACCAAGCTGGAGTCCGCCTCCGCGCAGACGCAGCGGCTGGGGCGGCTGGTGTCCGACCTGCTGGACATCTCCCGGCTCGCCCAGGGGCAGCTGCACATCAAGCTCTCGCAGGTGGACCTGGTGGCGCTCGTCCAGGGACAGCTGGAGCGCAGCCGCGAGGCGCTCGTGCGCGCGGAGTGCCCGGTGCGGCTCGACGCGCGCGTCCCCCGGCTCACCGGCGCCTGGGACGTGATGCGCCTGGAGCAGGTGGTGGGCAACCTCCTCTCCAACGCGATGAAGTACGGCGCGGGCAAGCCGATTGAAATCACCCTGCGCGAGGAGAAGGACGGACAGGCCCTGCTGCGGGTGCGCGACTTCGGCATCGGCATCGCCGACGAGGACCGCGCGCGCATCTTCGGCCGCTTCGAGCGCGCGGTGTCCGTGCGCCACTACGGCGGCTTCGGGCTCGGCCTGTGGATCGTCCGCGAAATCGTCCAGGCGCTGGGCGGCGCCATCGACGTGGAGAGCACGCCGGGCGAGGGCTCCACCTTCACCGTCACCCTGCCCTGCTCCGGGCCCTCCTCCCAACAGGAGTCCCCGGGTCCCCCGGTGCACTGAACGGCGTCAGCGGCGCACCAGCTCCAGGTAGATGACGTTGTCCTGGCCATCCCGGAACAGCCGCACGGAGTCGAGCCGCTCCAGCGGCACCTCGCCGAGGAAGCCGCGCAAGTCGTCCTCCTCGCGGTACAGGAGCCACCAGTCCATGAAGGCCTCCATGTAGCCGGTCTCCGGAGGGAAGCGCGCGAAGTTGGCCACCAGGAGCCGCCCCTGGGCGCGCAGCATGTTGAAGAGCAGCCCCGTCAGCCGCGTGGCGACGGAGTCGGACAGGTAGTCGTACAGGCCCGCGGAGTAGACGAAGTCCAGGTCCGAGAAGGACTCCTTGCCCGCGAGCAGCGCGCGCACCGAGCCGCAGTGCGGCTTCACCACGTCCAGCGGCTGGTGGTGGGAGATTTCCGCCAGGCTCAGCGCATCCTGGTCGAACGCGATGAGCTCCCTCACCCGCCGCTCCCTCACCGCCGCGGAGGCCTCGGCCTCGCGCAGGTGGCCACACGCCACGGAGAGGATGCGCGCCTCGCCCGGCACCCGCTCGGCCGTGGCGTCCAGCTCGCGCGCGAGGAGGTCCCGGCGCTCGCGCACGCTCACCGCGCTGGGTTGCTGGTGCATGTACCGATAGATTTCCCGGCCCGCGTGGAGTTCGTCCGCGGCGCGGTCCAGGTACAGGTAGTCGATGAGCGCCGCGTCGCCCGCGTACCCCCGGGGCCGCTCGAAGGCGCGGCGGGTGAAGGGGCACTGGTGGAGGAACGAGCGCAGCGGGTGCTTGCGCGCGGTGTCCTGGCAGAAGGCCTTCCAGTCCTCCGGGCTCCAGCGGCGCCGCAGCGTGAGCAGCCCCAGGTGCAGCGAGTGCATGTCCTGGTGCAGCACGTCATCGTCGGCCTCCATCATCCGCGCGTGCATGCCGTCGAGCCACACGCGCGCCTCCGCGAGAGCCTCCTCGGCTGGACGCTCCGGGACGGGCAGGACGAGTTGGTTGCGCTCGGCGTGACAGCCAGGCTCGAGCGCGCGTCGGACCAGGGTCCTCTGGGGGTCTTGCATCGTCCAACACAACCCCGGAGGGCCCCGGCTCCTCTTCCCGCGAAAAACCCTTGCCCGCTCGCTCCTTGAAGCGGCCTCACGAGCGCATGCAATCCCGCCCGACGCCGTTCGTGTACAAGGTGGGACACCGGACGGCGGCGCCGCTTCCGGGTTCCACACCCCCACTGGAGTCCACCATGCCGTCCTGGTTCACCGTCTCGCGGGCCATGGCCCTCGCGACCCTCGTCCCCACCCTCGCGCTGGCCAACCCCGCCGCGCCCAAGGCCGCCGCCTCCGGCAAGGCCCGGGTCGAGCGCGCGTCCACGCGCCCCTCGAAGCACTACACCATCCAGCAGTTCATGAAGACGACCCTGATTCGGGGCGCGTCCTTCTCCTTCGACGAGCAGCGGGTGCTGTACTCGTCGAACCAGACGGGCATCTACAACGTCTTCTCCGCGCCGGTGAAGGGCGGCAAGCCCACCCAGCTCACCCGCTCCACCACGGACAGCACCTTCGCGGTGAGCTACTTCCCCCAGGACGACCGCATCCTCTTCACGCGCGACCAGGGCGGCAACGAGCAGCACCACCTCTACGTGCGCACGCCCGACGGGAAGGAGAAGGACATCACCCCGGGCGACAAGCACCGCGCCGTCTTCTTCGGCTGGAGCCAGGACGAGGCGGGCTTCTACGTCCTCACCAACGAGCGCGACGAGCGCTTCATGGACCTGTACCGCTACGACGCGAAGTCGTTCGAGCGCACGCGGCTGTACCAGAACGAGGACGGCCTGGACGTGGGCGCCGTGTCCGCGGACGAGAAGTGGATCGCCGTGGAGAAGACAAACACCACGGCCGACAGCGACGTGTACCTGCTGAACCTGGCCACGAAGGAGCGCAAGCACATCAGCCAGCACCAGGGCACCGCCACCTGGAGCCCCGCCGAGTTCGACACCACCTCCACCGCGCTCTACCTCATCACCGACGAGGGCTCCGAGTTCACCCGCGTGGTGCGCTACGTGCTCGCCACCGGGAAGATGGAGGAGGTGGAGAAGACGGACTGGGACGTGATGTACACGTACTTCTCCCGCAACGGCGCGCTGCGCGTCACCGGCATCAACGCCGACGCCAGCACCCTCATCCGCGTGCAGGACACGAAGACGGGCAAGCAGCTGGAGCTGCCCAGGCTGCCCGAGGGCGACATCACCAGCGTGTCCATCGGCCGCGGTGAGAAGCGCCTGGCCTTCCACCACCGCGGGGACCGCTCGCCCAACAACCTCTACGTCTTCGACCTCACGACGAAGAAGGCCACGCGCCTGACGGACAACCTCACCACCGAAATCGACGCCAAGGACCTGGTCGACGCGGAGGTGGTGCGCTTCAAGTCGTTCGACGGGCTGGAGATTCCCAACATCCTCTTCAAGCCGCACCAGGCCACCGCCCAGACGCGTGCGCCCGCGCTCATCTGGGTGCACGGCGGCCCCGGTGGCCAGTCCCGCAAGGGCTACAACCCGATGATTCAGTACCTGGTCAACCACGGCTACGTGGTGCTGGCCATCAACAACCGCGGCAGCTCCGGCTACGGCAAGACGTTCTACACGGCGGACGACCAGAAGCACGGCAAGGAGCCGCTGCTCGACTGCGTGGAGGCGAAGAAGTACCTGGCCAGCCTGCCGTACGTGGACGGCGAGCGCGTGGGCATCATCGGCGGCAGCTACGGCGGCTACATGACGCTGGCCGCGCTGACGTACCACCCGGGCGTCTTCAACGTGGGCGTGGACATCTTCGGCGTGTCCAACTGGCTGCGCACCCTCAAGAGCATGCCCGCCCACTGGGAGTCCCGGCGCCAGGCGCTCTACCAGGAGGTGGGCAACCCGGAGACGCAGGAGGCGATGCTGCGCGAAATCTCCCCCCTGTTCCACGCGGAGAAGATTCGCCAGCCGCTGCTCGTCATCCAGGGCGCCAATGACCCGCGCGTGCTGCAGGCGGAGTCGGACGAAATCGTCCAGGCGGTGCGCAAGAGCAAGGTCCCCGTCGAGTACGTGCTCTTCCCCGACGAGGGCCACGGCTTCACCAAGAAGAAGAACGAGGAGGAGGCCTACTCCCGCACCCGCGCGTTCCTCGACCAGTACCTCAAGAAGCCCGCCAACGGCCCCACCAACTAGGCCCCCGCGTCCGGTGCGCGTCCGACGCCGCGCGCACCGGCGCCTCCTCCGGCTCCACCTGGCGCGGCGCCACGTCCCCGAGCGCCTCCAGCAGGGCCTCCATGGACGCGAAGCGCTGCTCGGGCCGCTTCTCCAGACACCGCCGCACCACCGCCTCCACCGCTTCCGGCACGGCCAGTCGAGGCCCCAGCTCCGAGAAGCGCGGAGGCGGCTCCTTGTGGTGCGCGAAGACCAGCTCGAGCAGGTCGTCCGACTCGAACGGCGCCCGCCCCATCAGCATGTGGAAGAGCACCACGCCCAGCGAGTAGATGTCGCCGCGCGCGTCGGCCACGTGGCGCGCCCGCTCCGGCGCCATGTACGCGGGCGAGCCGAGCCCCGCGTCGCCTTCGGTCAGCTCCCGCACCGACAGCCGGGCCGACTCTGACATCACCGGCCGCGTGCGCCCGAAGCCGCGCAGCTTCACGTGCGCCCCCGCCTCCCCCACCAGCACGACGTTGCCCGGGGACACGTCCCCGTGCACCACGCCCCGCTGGTGCGCCTGACGCAGGGAGCGCCCCATCGCCCGGGCCCACGCCACCGCCCGCGCCCACGGCAGCGGCCCCGAGGCGAGCACCTCCTGCAGCGTGCGCCCCTCCAGCCACTCCGTGGCCACGAACAGCGTCCCGTCCTCCAGCCGGCCCGCGTCCAGCACCGTGACGGTGTGGGGATGGGCGAGCCTGGCCGCGGCCCGGGCCTCCTGGAAGAAGCGGCGCGGCGCCTCCAGGTCCTCGAAGGGCGCGCCCAGCACCCGCAGCGCCACGGTGCGCTCCAGCGGGAGCTGGAGGGCCCGGTACACCCGCTGCGTGCCCGGACCCTCCAGCGGCGCCACGACCTGGAAACGGCCCTGCAACACCTGCCCGACGAGCGGGTCCGCGCCCCAGGCCGTGGGGGTGCTCGGGCTTGCCTGTCGGTCGGTGCGCATCATGAGGGGACCTCGCTCTTCGACTTGCTTCAGGCCCGGAGCGGGTTCACCGCCGCCGGGCACTCCCAATACGTGTACTCACAGGTCTCCAGGCGCTCATCGCAGGGGACCTTCACCACCGTCATCAGCTCGCACGGGTGACGAGGTGCTTCCGTCTCCCGCGCGCCAATCGCTCGTGCGTCCTCGCTCCGGACGGCCTTGGGAGCCTCGGGCGGAGCCACCACGGCCCGGTGCTCCGTGCGGCCCTTGCCATGCGCCGACACCGGCGCCTGGGCTTCCCGTCGTGCCTCCGCGGTCGATTCCCCCGACGGACAGGCTCCCGGCAGCAGCCCCGGCACGGTGCCCAGCACCGCGCCCAGGACATACAGCTTCCTGTTCATGTAACCCCCTTGCCGGCTCGAACCGCCGGCCACGCCCTACGACGCAGGCCAGTACCGGTTCGGCGGCAGGGACGTCACTAGCCGGGGGGTCTGACATTCCCGGCGCTTCTGGACAGGGTGGCCTTTGCCACCCGTCTTCGGGGGCAGGTGAAGCGTCGGGTATCGGAGTGTCACCGGCTGAGGCTAGGATGGCGCGCCTTCGGAGCCGTCACCGCCCATGCCATTCCAGATCACCGTTCACGCGCAGGACCGAATCCTCGAGGTCGTCTATCCCCCGCAGGTCACCTCGGCGGACCTCACCGAGTACCTCACGGAGGTGAAGAAGGCGATTGTCGGCTTCGCGGGGGAGTGGTCCGCGCTGGTGGACCAGTCCCAGCTGCGGGTGATGCCCACCGACGTGGTGGCCTCCATGGCGGCGCTCAACGCGTACGCGCAGTTGCACGGGATGAAGCGCTCGGCGCGGGTCGTCAGTGACGCCCCCTCCGGCCTGCAGGCGTGGCGGATGACGAAGCGGGCCATGCTCACCATCCCCACCCGCACCTTCGAGACGAAGCCGGAAGCCCTGGAGTGGCTGCGCAACCCCGAGGCGGACTGAAGCGCCCGGGCCCTGCGCGGCCCCGACGTCTCCGGTAGAGTGTGAGCCCCGCCCGTCCTTCCGGGCGGGCCCGTTCCACATCAGGAGTCGTCTCTTCATGCACCACATCCGGAATGGCGCCGCCAGGCAGCTCTTGGGCGCGCTCATGTGTTCTGTCGCCTTCACCGCCTGTCAGCCGGGCCCCGAGTCCCCCACGGGTGAGCCGGAGGTGCCGGAGGAGACGGGCTCCGGTGAGAGCCCCGTGGTGTACGGCACGGATGACCGCTTCGACGTGTACGCGCACGCCAACGCCACGCTGCGCCAGCGCGCCGAGCAGTCCACCGTGGCGCTGATGTCCCCGGACATGCTCGACACGTCCAACCCGGACGACGTCGGCTTCTACGCCTACACGCTGGGCGAGTACGAGAACCTGTGCACCAACCAGCGCTTCCGGAACGACCCGGCGGCCGCGTGGTGCTCGGGCACGCTCATCGACGACGACCTGGTGCTGACGGCGGGCCACTGCGTGGAGAACGCGGCCGACTGCGCCGACACGCGCTTCGTCTTCAACTACTACAACACCGGCGTCGACACCCTGCAGAAGGTGACGACGGCGGACATCTTCTCCTGCAAGGCCATCGTCACGCGGCGGCTGGACTCCGGCAGCGGCAGCACGAACCTCGATTACGCCATCATCCGGCTGGACCGCTCCGCCGCGCCGCGCTTCACTCCCGCGCCCGTGCGCTCGGGCAACACCGCGCTGACGGTGGGCGAGGGCGTGGCCGTCATCGGCTCGGGCAGCGGCATCCCCTTCAAGATTGATTCGGGCGGCAAGGTGCGCACCGCGCGCGCCAGCACCCTGGACTACTTCGTCGCCACCACCGACACCTTCGCGGGCAACTCCGGCTCCGGCGTCTATGAGCTGGCCACCCACACCGTGGCGGGCATCCTGGTCCGCGGCGACGAGGACTACGTGCGCAGCGGGAGCTGCTACGTCGTCAACACCTGCTCGGAGACGGGCTGCGGGGGCGAGGCCATCACCTACGTCCAGCCCGCCATCACCGCGTTCTGCCGCGTGGCCACCAGCCAGCGCCTGTGCGGCACCACGCAGCCCCCGACGGGCGGCACCACCTTCACCTTCGCCGCGGAGAACACCTACAGCGCCACGGTCAACACCACCCACAAGACGGTGGCGCTGACGGCGGGCCAGAAAATCACCGTGGGCACCTGCGGCGTGCCCGACGCGGCCGTCGTCGGGGACTCGTACCTGCGCCTGTTCGGCCCGAGCGGCCTGCAGGTCGCGGAGAACGACGACGCGTGCAACGGCCGGGGCTCCCAGCTGAGCTTCACCGCGACGTCCGCGGGCACCTACGAGGTCCGCGCCGGCTGCTACGACACCACCACCTGCTCGGGCACCGTGGCCTGGAAGCTCGAGGGCGGCGCCGCGCCCACCAGCGGCACGTTCGACTTCACCGCCACCGCCACCAACGGCGCGCGCACGGGCACCACGAACCAGGGCGTCACCCTCGCCGCCGGCCAGACGCTCTCCTTCGGCACCTGCTCGGTGACGGGCGCCTCGGGCACCGGGGACACCCTGCTGCGGCTGTACAACAGCGCCGGCCAGCAGGTGACGAGCAACGACGACGCCTGCGGCTCGCTGTCCCACGCCACCTACACCGTGCCCGCGGGCGCGGGCGGGACGTACCAGATTCGCGCCGGCTGCTACGGCGCCACCACCTGCTCCGGCACGGTGGCCTGGACGCTCCGGTAGGCCCACCGACGGCGGTCACCTGCTGCACCAAGGCGGGCGGTCCGTGGAAGACACGGGCCGCCCGCTTCTGTCTTTCGGGCCACGTCCTCCATGCACGGCGGGCCAGCGGCCTGCCAGCCCGAGACACCGGCCGCCCCCGCCTGCTCAACCCGCCCTTGACACTCCGGGGGCCCGGGAATAACGCACGGCGACATGAGCACTGCCCGGTTCCCGCCGTCCCCGACGCGCCCGATTCTCAACGAGGGTCCGTTCCGCGCCCTGCTGCTGGAGAACATCCACCCGTCCGCGGAGGAGCTGCTCGCCGCCGAGGGCTTCCAGGTGGAGCGCGTCAGCTCCGCGCTCAAGCCGCTGGAGCTGGCCGAGCGGCTCAAGGGCGTGCACCTCCTGGGCATCCGCAGCAAGACGACGGTGCCCGCCGAGGCGCTGGTGCACGCGGAGGAGCTGCTCGCCATCGGCGCCTTCTGCATCGGCACCAACCAGGTGGACCTGACGTCCGCCAACACGCACGGCATCCCCGTCTTCAACGCGCCCTTCAGCAACACGCGCAGCGTGGCGGAGATGGTCATCGCGGAGATCATCGTCCTCACGCGCCAGCTCTTCGACCGCAGCCGCGAGGTGCACACCGGCCAGTGGCGCAAGGTGGCCACCGGCAGCCACGAGGTGCGCGGCAAGACGCTGGGCATCATCGGCTACGGCCACATCGGCTCGCAGCTGGGCGTGCTCGCCGAGTCGCTGGGCATGCGGGTGGTGTACTTCGACGTGATGACGAAGCTGCCGTTGGGCAACGCGCGCGCGGTGGCGACGCTGGACGAGCTGCTCGCCGAGTCGGACTTCGTGACGCTGCACGTGCCGGCGCTGACGTCCACGCACATGATGATGGGCGCCGAGCAGTTCGCGAAGATGAAGCGGGGCGCCAGCCTCATCAACGCCAGCCGGGGCACGGTGGTGGACATCGCCGCGCTGGCGGCGGCGCTCAAGTCCAAGCACCTGGGCGGCGCCGCGGTGGACGTCTACCCGGAGGAGCCGGAGGGCAACTCGGACGGGTTCGTGACGGAGCTGCAGAACCTGCCCAACGTGGTGCTCACGCCGCACATCGGCGGCTCCACCGAGGAGGCGCAGGCGTCCATCGGCAAGGAGGTGGCCGTCAGCCTCTCCAAGTTCTTCCGCACGGGCGCGACGACGGGCGCGGTGAACTTCCCCATGGTGGAGGCGCCGCTCATCCCCGGCACGCACCGCATCCTCAACGTGCACCGCAACATCCCCGGCGTGCTGCGCGACATCAACCGCATCGTCTCCGACCTGAACGCCAACATCCACGCCCAGGTCCTCAGCACCGACGCCAACATCGGCTACCTGGTGATGGACCTGGACCAGGACGTGTCGCGGCCGGTGTGTGACGCCATCGCGGGCCTCACCACCGACATCAAGACGCGCATCGTCTCCTGACGCGCGCCGCGCCGCTCAGGCGTCCAGCACCTTCCCCGGGTTGAGCAGCCCCCGGGGGTCCAGGGTCCGCTTGAGCGCGCGCAAGAGCACCAGCTCCTCCTCGGAGCGCGAGTAGCCCAGGTAGTCCTTCTTCAGCAGGCCGATGCCGTGCTCCGCGGAGATGCTGCCCGCGTGCTTCCTCACCAGCTCGAACATGGTGGGGTCCGCCTGCTTCGTGTGGGCGAGGAACTCCGCCTTGTCCATGGCGTCCGGCTTCATCACGTTGACGTGCAGGTTGCCGTCGCCGATGTGGCCGAAGAGGCAGATCTCCCACCCCGGGTAGCGCGCCTGGAACACGGCCTCCAGCTCCGCGCAGAAGGCCTCCAGGCCGGCCACGGGCAGCGAGATGTCGTTCTTGTGGGGCAGGCCCGTGGCGGACAGGCTCTCGCTGATGCCCTCGCGCAGCGCCCACAGCTCCTGGGCCTGCGCGGCGCCCTGCGCCTGGGTGCCGTCCGTCACCAGCCCCCGCTCGAACAGCGAGCCCAGCCACGCCTCCACCGCGGAGGCGTCACGCGACTCGGCCTCCAGCAGCACGTAGCAGCCGCTGTCGGCCTCGAACGGCGAGCGCAGCTTGCGATGGCGCTGCACGCGGGCGAGGCAGCGGTCCGTGAAGAACTCGTAGGCGGAGATGACGAAGGCCGTCTGCTCGCGCGCGTCGCGGAACAGCCGCAGCACCGCGGCCACGTCCGGCACGGCGAAGAGGAAGACGTCCTGCTTGCCGGGCACCTGCGTCAGCTTGAGCGTGGCCTCGGTGATGACGCCCAGCGTGCCCTCGCTGCCGATGAAGAGCTGGCGCAAGTCCAGGCCGGTGTTGTTCTTCTCCAGCGCGCCGTTGAGCTCCAGCACGCGCCCCTCCGCCGTGACGACCTGCAGGCCCAGCACCCAGTTGCGGGTGAGGCCGTAGCGGATGACCTTCACCCCGCCCGCGTTGGTGGCGATGTTGCCGCCCACGGTGCTCGAGCCCTTGGAGGCGAAGTCCACCGGCCACGTCAGGCCGTGCTCGGCGCAGTGGCGGTGCACCGCCTCCGTCACCGCGCCCGCCTGCACGCGCACCGTGTTGCCGAGCAGGTCCACCGGCCCCATGCGCGCCATGCGCCGCAGGGACAGCACCAGCTCTCCCCTGGCCGCCACCGCGCCGCCCGCCAGGCCCGTGCGCCCGCCGGAGGGCACCACCGCCACGCCGTGCCGGTGGCAGAGGGCGAGCAGCCGGGCGACCTCGTCCGTGGTGCGGGGCAGCGCCACCGCGCTGGGGGCCGGGGTGTACACGCGCGTCCAGTCGCGGCCGTACTCCTTCAGCTCCTCGGGCTCCCGGGTGAGGAAGTCCTGGGGGAAGCCCTCGGCGAGGGCGGCGAGGAAGTCGGCGGGGAGCGCGGCGTCGGAGGACATGGGCCTCAGGCGTATTGCAGGCGCCCGCGTATGACAAGGCGCGCCGTGGGCCGCCGGTCGCCTGGATGACCGGCGGGAAATCCCGGGGAAAGGCCAGGAAAATCCCCTCGAGGTGTATATGCGGCGGGGCTTCGTGCGCCCTGCCCACCCCCGTCCCAGGTTGCCCCACATGTCCCCGAGTCGAGTCCTCCGAAACCTCGTGCTGTCGACCGCGGCCGCGCTGCTGCCCTCGACGCTGGCCTGGAGCGAGACGCCCCAGGTGGACGTGCCCTACGTCTTCGAGACGGTGGACAGCTACGCCATCACGGAGGCCAACGTCATCGAGATACGGGGCGTGCTCCAGGGCGAGAGCGCCCCGCGGACCTTCGAGTTCGAGTTCTACTCGAACCCCGCGTACTACGACGCCAGCCAGCATGGCTCGCGGTGCGACCGGATGGCGCTGTTGGCCATGACGCGTCCGGGGCGCTACCTGCTCGAGCTGAAGGTCCAGCGATGGATTGGCGGACAGCCGTCCTGTCGCCTCACGCGTCGTACGGCGCAGCCCGCGCCCTGACGGCAAGGATGAGGGGCACATCCATGCGCACGATGCGAGGCAGTTGGCTGCCGCTCGCGCTGGCCCTGACGACACTCCAGGTCGGCTGTGGCAGCGGGCTCGAGAAGGGCGGCGAGGAGACACGACCGGACTCGGACGGCGATGGCGTCATGGACGCGCAGGACTGCGCTCCGACGGACGGCCAGCGCTGGCGCGAGCTTTGGGGGTACGCGGACACCGATGGGGACGGCCGGGGGCATGGCCTCCGGGAGAAGGTGTGTGGCGCCCACGACCTGCCCCCGGGCTGGTCCGCCGTGGAGGGAGACTGCAACCCGACGGACCCTGGCACCTGGCGGGAAGTCCCAGGGCTGTATCCGGACCGCGACGGGGACGGGGCCACGGGTCCCAACCTCGTGAGTGCCTGCGTGGGAGAGCACTTGCTTCCCTACCGCGAGCAGCCGGGACCGCTGGACTGCGATGACGAGGACAGGCGCTACCAAGCGTCCACCTGGGTCTACCCCGACGCGGACGGGGATGGCGTGGGAGATGGCATCGAAACCTTCTCCATCTGCGCCCAGGACCCCCTCCCCGCGGGCTACGCGGCCCACTCAGGCGATTGCGACCCCACAGACCCGACGCGCAGCCAGACTCGCGTCTACCTGTACCGGGATGAGGACCTGGACGGGTATGGCCGGGAGTCGCCCGGCAGCCTCTGCCTGCCCCAGGGCGCGCCCCTGCCACCGGGGTACGTCGACCACTGGCTGTCGAAGGACTGCGACGAAGCGGATGCGACGCGGTTCCAGGTACGCGGCGTCTACACGGACAAGGACGGGGACGGGGCTGGCGACGGCGACATGCTGGCCCTGTGCATCGGCGACACGCCGCCCGCGGGCTACGTCTATTTTGGTGGAGACTGCGCGCCGGAGGACGCCACCCGCTGGCGGCTGCTCGACTACTCCTACCGCGACGCGGATGGCGACGGAGACACGGTGTGGTCGCCCGGCAACGTCTGCGCCGGCACGGAGCTTCCGCCGGGCCACCTCACCACCGCGCGAGGGGAGGACTGCGATGACCGGGACGCCACGGTGCGCGTGCGCTGGGACCTCTACCGGGACGCGGATGGAGACGGCGTGGGCGTGGGCCCCAGGGTCCCCGTGTGCGCGGGCACCACACGGCCCTCGGGCTACGCGACGACGGGCGAGGACTGCGCGGACGACGACGCCGCGCGGTGGCAATGGCTGTCCTATGCCTATCGGGACGTGGATGGTGACAGGTACACCGTGGCCGCCCCGGGCCAGCTCTGCGCGGGCGAGGCGCTGCCCGCCGGCTACCTCAACCTCTCCGTGGGCCCGGACTGCGACGACATGAACGCGGCGGTGCACAAGACGCTGCGCACGTGGCCGGACCTGGATGGGGACGGCGTGGGCGCGGGCGTCGAGGAGGACCAGTGCACGAACGGGCAGACGCCCGCGAACAGGTCGCTGCTGGGGAGCGACTGCGCGGACGACGACTCAAGTCGCTGGATGAGCCATTCGTATCGGCACGTGGACCGCGACGGGGACGGCTTCACCACGCCCGAGTCCGGCACGCGCTGCGCCGCCGCCACGCTCCCCGCGCCCTACTTCCTCCAGGCCACGGGCAATGACTGCGATGACGCGAACACGGCGCTCATCCGCTGGGCCGTGCTGTACCCGGACAACGACGGCGACGGCGTGGGCACCGAGCCCCGACGCATCCTGTGCATCGGCACCACCGTGCCTCCGGGCATGTCCATCTTCGGCGACGACCCGAACGACCATGACCCGTCGACGATGACGGACCCCGAGCACGAGGCGCTCGAGACCTTCATCCTCGACTTCTGAAGAACATTCCCTCGCGTGACATCGGACGAACGCTCGTCCGGTGCCGGAGCGGGACACAGCGACAATCAAGCCCTTGCATTCATGCGAGGGCGGGGCCATTGTGTTTGACGGCGCGGGCAACCGCGCTGTCCATGACCTCCTCCAACTGACACCTCCGCTCCTCGAAGCGCACCTCGCCCTCGGCTCTGTCTTGAGTCCGTGCGGGCGTCGAACGTGCTCGGCGTGAGTCCACGCGGACAGCGGAGTTGTTCCCCAGGCATCCAGAGCGTGCGCCACGAGCCCTCACGGCCCGTGACGCGTCCCTTCCCTGTCCCACCGCGGCCTTCCGGCGCGGAGCGCCACCCGTGCGCGCGGCGGGACACAGCCACTCCCGAGGTCTCCGTATGCAATCCCAGACGCGCAAGCTCACGTACCACGTCGCCACCACCCTCGACGGCTACATCGCCCGCGAGGACGACTCCTTCGACTGCTTCGTCTTCGAAGGCGACCACGCCACCGAGTACATGGCCACGCTGCGGCACGACTACGACACGGTGCTGATGGGCCGCCGGACGTATGACGTCGGCCTGAAGTTCAAGGTCACCGACCCCTACCCGTACCTGGAGACGTTCGTCGTCTCGCGCAGCATGAAGGAGGCGCCGAATCCCCGGGTGAAGCTCATCTCGGACGACGTCGTCGGCGCGGTGCGCGCGCTGAAGGCGAAGGAGGGCAAGGGCATCTACCTGTCCGGCGGTGGCGCCCTGGCCACGCAGCTCTTCGCCGCGGGCCTGGTGGACGAGGTGCTCGTCAAGCTCAACCCGCGGCTGCTCGGCTCGGGCATCCCGCTGGTGTCCAGGCTGGACAGGCACCTCGAGCTGGCGCTGCGCTCGACCAAGGTCTACCAGAACGGCGTGGTGCTGCTGCGGTACGACGTCCAGCGCTGAGCGAGTGACCCACGGGAGGCACCCGAGGTGGGCCTGCTCACTTCGGGTGGCCTCCGCCCTCCGGCCAGAAGCCCAGCACCTTCTCCGTCGCGCCCAGCGAGGACCACTCCACCTGTCCGCTGAGCACCCGATGTCCGTGGGAGAGCGTCAGTCGCTTCCACAGCGGCACATCGCCGCGTCGAGAGGTCTCCCAGGCCGACCAGCTCACGCCCCCGGTGGCCTCCACCACGCGCGCCAGCACCCCGTCGAGCTCCGAGTCGGGCAGCCAGCGCAGTGAGTCCAACACCCAGTTCACCTCGGCCTGGATGGCGCTCGGCCGCCCCAGCACCGTGGCGAGCGCCTGGGGGCCCTGGCCATTGGGGACGAAGGACACGCCGCTCGGCCGCAGCACCGCCCAGCCCGAGCGCCCCTGCCCATCCTCTCGCAGCGTCGCCGGATAGAGGACCGCGTTCTCCAGCCGCACTCCGGAGCGCGCCAGCCCTCGCAGCGGAGCCTGCGTGTGCAGCTCGAGCAGCGTGGCGACCAGATTGGCCTCCATCAGGTAGGGCACCGTGACGCCCGGCGTCCCATCCACCCTCAAGGAGAACAACCTGCCCACCTGGATTCCGCCCGGCGCGATGGAGGACAGGGGCACCGACACGGCTTCGCCGAACACCGGCGTCCACATGAGCCGCTCGTTCGTCATCGTGAGCCAGCCGGAGCGCAGCAGCATCATGACCATCGGGACGACGAGGAGCGCCATCAACAACCAGCCTCCCACCGGGCGCCCATCCACCGGCAGGAAGAAGATGAGCGCGGACACGCCCAGCAGCGCCAGCGCCAGTGAGGACCAGCGCAGCGGTGTCTGACGGACAGGCACGGAGCCGGAGCGCTGCGTCTGGAAGAGCAGCACCTCGCCCTCCTGGAGGTTCTGGGACACCTGCTGCTTCGCCAGCGTGTCCAGCCGGCGCAGCTCCGTTGCCAGCGCGATGGGGCCGGACACGAACGCGTGGCGGGACAGCCGCCGACGCACCAGCGGTGCCAGCCGCCTCGAGCGCGCGTCCAGCTCGCGCAGCACGCGCATCAGGGGAAGCGACTCGGGCCAGGCCTCGCGCTCGGCGCGGCGCTTCGCGTGCTCCAGGGCCTCCGCGACGCGGGGTTGCTGCTCCAGCCACTCCTCGACGAGCGTGGGCTTCGCGCGCAGCTTGCGCTTCCAGGCGCGGCTGCGCAGCGCGGACTCCAGCGCGGCGATGTGCGCGTGCGCGGACTCCAGCACCTCGGCGCGGCCCTCCAGTTGGAGGCGCACGTCCTCGGAGGTGGGGCCTTCGCGAGGCGCCCGCTTGGCGAGGTCTTGTCGGGACATGGCTTCGGGCAAGGTTACCGGGTCGGCCCGCGGGATGCCCAGGCGTGGAGGCGCGCGAGGACGGCGCTCCGCTCCTTCGCGCCGGGCGTGCCCACGAGCGCCTCTTCGCCACGCACCAGGTGGACCTCCCGTGCGCCTTCGAGGCCTGGAGCCACCCGCACGTCCTCGGAAGACCAGGCCGTGCCACCGGTCGCCGCGACCGCGCGTGACAGCACGGCCTCCAGCTCCGACTCGGGCTGCCAGCGAAGCCCCTCCAGCACCCAGGCCAGCTCCACGCGCCCGTCCAGCGTGCGCCCCGTCGCGGCCTTCAACAGCGCGGCGCCGACCTCGGGGTCGGGAAGCAAGGACACGCCCCCAGGCGACATCACGAGCTGGCCCGAGGTCCACACCCCGCCGCGACGAAGCCGCGCGGGCCAGGTCACCAGTTCCACCGGCCGCTCGGCGTTGGCCCGGACCTGGGGCGCGCGGAACAACTCGAGCAGCACGCGCAGCCTCGCGGCCTTCTCGCGACCGAGCCGGGGCAGGCGGACACCGCGATTGCCTCGCAGCCGCAGCGTGCCCCTTCGAGCGTGCTCCAGTTGGACGCCGCCATCACCCAGCGAGTTCAGTCGCACGGACACGGACGGCTCCCCACTCGGGGCCAGCCACACGAGTCGCTCCGGCGTCAGCCAGGCGGAACCGGGGGTCCAGAGGGTCAGCAGGGCCATGGCGATGGCGGCAATGGGCCACAGGCAGGACAGGACGAAGCCAAACACCAGGAACGCGTCGAACGAGAGCGCCAGCCCCAGGAGCATCACCGCCCCCAGCAAGCCCCCCGCGAGGATGAGCAAGGGCCTGAGGTAGCGCATCACCTGGGACGTGGTGCCGACGTGCATCGCGAAGGCGGTGTCCGGTGTCGGCGCGACGGGGGCATCCTCGAGACAGTAGTCCTCCAGCCTCGTGAGCGCCTCACGCGGGGGCGTGTCCTCCGTCAGCAGCAACAGCAGGCCTACCTTGCGATGGAGCAGCTTGAAGACCCGCTCCCGGACCACACGCAGCCGACGCAACCTGCGCGGAATCCGTGAGCCCCGGGGCCAGCCCTCCGCCTTGCCCCGGCGCTCCAGGTGCTCCATCACCTCGGGCAACAAACCCTCCAGCTCGCGGACCTTGCGCAACAGGTCCGGCTTCTCGCGCAGGTGGCGCAGCCAGTGGCGTGATGCGAGCGCATCCACGAGCGGCGTGTAGCGATAGAGGGCCACCTCGATGAACTCCACCCGGCCTTCCAGGCGGAGACGCAGGTCCTCTTCCGACGCTGGCGGCTCGGACAGGACGGCGCTGGCGGCTCGGACGCGTTCGGACATCGCGCTCACAGGATAGACAGCCAGGCGCTCGGGTTGGGAGCGACCGTTACCCTCCGACACCCCAGCCGTGGAGCAGTTGGAGGACCGTGCCTCGGTCGTCCGAGGCCGGCTTGCCCACGAGGACTTCCTTCCCTCGCGACAAGTGGACGTCCTGCTCCTCCTCCACGTCGGGAGACACGCGCACGTCCACGGAGGCCCAGGCGGCGCCCTGGGTCTGCGCGATGGCCCGCGCCAGCAACGCATCCAGCTCCGACTCGGGCTGCCAGCGAAGCGCCTCCAGCACCCACGTCAGCTCGACGCGTGAGTCGAGCCTCCGCCCCGTCGCGGCCTTCAACAAGGCCGCACCTGGGTCCGAGTCCAGGCCCGGAATGAAGTAGACGCCCCGGTGCGACAGCACGAGCTGCCCCGGCGTCCAGAGGTTGTTGCGACGAAGCTGCGCGGGATAGCTCACGAGCGTCACGGGCCGCTCGGCGCGCGAGGCGTTGGCACGGACCTGGGGCACGCGGAACAACTCGAGAAACACGCGCAGCCGCTCCACCTTCTCGCGCCCGAAGCGAGGCAGGTGGAGATACCGGTCACCGCGCACCGCCAACGTGCCCCAAGGCCCCTCTGGTTCGACGGCGCCGTCCCCCAGTGAGTCCAACCGCACGACCACCGGCGGATCGCCTCCCGGCGCCAGCCACACCAGCCGCTCCGGCGTCAGCCAGAGGACGCCGGGTGTACGACGTCGCAACAGGCTCGCGGTGAGGAGCAGCAGCAGCCACAGCGCGACCGCGGTGACCACGAGCGCCATCCCCCAATTGAACGAATTGCCCAGTCCATCGAACAGCACCGTGCCCAGGAACAAGCCCAGGACGAACTGCGCTGCGAGCACGTACTGCATCCCTCCTCCCGCCGAGCCGATGCGCAGCGAGAAGGGCTCCCCCGGTGTCCGCACGAGCGAGACATCCTGGAGACAAACCTCCTCGAGCTTCACGAGGGCATCCCGCAGCGGCAGCGACTCGGGGCGGCGGAGCAGCTCATCCAGCCGCCGGTCGACCAGGGTGGAGACTCGCGCCTGGAGGTCGCGCATGCGCCGCGCCGACGCGGGAATCCGGGCGTCGGCGGGCCAGCCCTCCAGCTCGCATCGGCGCTCCGTGCGCTCCAGGGCCTCGGTCAGCGAGCCCTCCAGCTCCCTGACCTCACGAAGCAGGCTCGGCGCGGCGCACACCTGGCGTCGCCAGCGACGGGACTCGAGCTGCTCGGCGAGCAGGCGGTAGCGTCGGAGGGCTGACTCGATGAGCTCCACCCGCCCTTCCAGGCGGCGGCGCAGGTCCCCCTCCGACGCCCGTGACTCCGACAGGGCGGCGCCGGTTCGGGTGCGTTCGGACATTGCGCGCACAGCATAGCCGGCGAGGCAGGGGGACGGGAGCAGCGCCCAGGTCAGGGGCCGCGCAGCGCTTCGTCCTTGCGCGCCGCGTCCCGGCGCGTGCAGCGCTTCCCCGGCGACCCACCCAGGAACATGAGCCCGTCCATCCCACCCGAGGTCCTCGTCGAGGTCGACCCGCTCCTGCTCTCCCGTGAGCTCTTCGCGGCCATCTCCATGCTGCGGAAGCGGACGGGCTGTCCGCTCGCCACGGCGGTCGAGCAGCTCACCTGGCGCTCCCAGGAGCTGGAGACGCTCCATCCCGCGTTCGGCGAGGCGGAGGCGGCGCGCCGGTGGAGGGAGAGCGCTCCCGAGGCGTGGCGAGCGCGGGCACGTGAAGCGCTCGATGCGCTCCCCCATCCTCCCGTGGCCATCGAGGTGCAATGGGATGGCGACTCGTTCGGATGGTCTCTCGATGTCTTCGCCATCCTGCCGGGTGCATCCACCGCGCATCCTCGCTTCACCTGCGTCCCGCTGGTGACGATGCGCCCCAGTGGCCAGACGATGGGCGACGCGCGTGTGCTCGCCATCGAGGTGGGCCAGCGGGCCCAGGAGCGCTGGGGCAGCCCCTTCTACTTCCCTGCGCTCGAGGAGAGTCCGGACGAGCCACGCTGGTGGGACACCCTGCCCGCCGAGCCAGGAGATGACGCGGGTTCGTGACGGCACGAATGCCCTGGAGCGGCGGACCACCCGGTGCACGCCGGGCCCGAGGCGCACCCCACGACGCACGGCTCGGGCATCGAACGCTCAACCGCTTCGCGCCCCCTCATGCGAAATGGGGCAGGCCCCTCGGGCCATCACTCACCTCGCTGCTCCCGCTCGAGCCGGCGCATCTGCGCCCACAGCCGCAGCTCGCGCGCGGCGTCCTCGTCGTCGGTGTCCCGCGACGAAGCGGTGGGGTACCCCGCTTCTTCCTGGACGGGATGCGCCGCCTGCCTCGGCTCTTCCTGACCGCTCTCGCCCGGCCACGTCTCCGTCCTTCCGGGAGTCGTCCGAGGCCCGCTCGCGACGTGCGGCTCGCGAGGCACCGGCTCCGCGTGCACGGGCGCGGCCTCGGCACCGGGCCGGCGCGGAATCCACAGCTCCGCGGTGGAGCGGGCACGAGGCACGGCCACGGGGCCCTGGACGCCGGAGGCCTGGGACGCGGAGATGCCCTGCGGCAGTCCCGACGAGCTGAGCCCATCATCGTTGTCCAGCTCCCCCAGCGGCGGCACGCACACCTCCGAGGGAGACACCGGCGTGGACTCGACGCGCACCGGATTGGGGAACGGCGCGCCCCGCAGCATCAGCGGGACAGGCGTCGTGGGCCCCTCCACGGGCAGCGGTGCGGGCTCCGCTTCAATGGGCGCGTGCGGCGGCGACGCGAAGGGATGAGCCCAGGCCCCTTGCGCCCCGGCCACCCCCGGAGCCGCCACCTCGGTGGAGTCCCGCGTGGGCGAGGTACTCACGGGCGGCGGAGAAGCCCCTCCCTCACGCCACATCGGCGCGGGGTTCTCTGTCGTGGCGAGGGACTCGACCCGACGGGACAGACGCGGAGCAGGAGGCCGCGTGCGGATGGAGGGCGACATCGCGGGAGGTGGAAGGGGACGCCGAGGCTCCGGGTCCGTCGCGTTGCCCGAGAGCATCATGCGCGCGCGAGCGGACAGATGCGCGTCACTCAAGGGCGGCGTGGGCACCTCGTCCGTCATCCCCTCGACCAGATGGGGCGCGACCTTGCGCACCCGCGCCACCCAGTCCGCCGGAGGCCCCATGGCGCGCCGAGCCTGGACGTCCCGCACCCAGTGCTCCGGCGGCCCCACGCTCACCGCGGGCGCCGTCACCATCGTGATGGAAGCCAGGGGCATCGGTGGCCCCCGGGGCGCGGTGATGGGCGGCCCGCGGGTCGCGGGACACGCGCGCTCCGGAGTCAACCGCGCCTGGGAGAGCGCCGCGGCGAAGTCCGCCTCCTCCTCGGAGAGCACCGCCCGCGCCCAGTCCTTCATCCGCCGGGCGACGGAGCGCAGCCACCCACCGGACACCTGTCCTCGCGCGCGCTCAACCACGGGTGATGGACTCGAAGACGAGGGTGAGTGAGTCGACGGCGATCTGCTGTCCGAGCACGTCCAGCGGAGCCGCCCGCCACTTCTTCGGCCAGGCCTCGTTGAGGTCCCACCGCAGCTTCTGCGTCATCCCATCCCCGTCAAACAACAGCACGGAGACGTTCTTGCGCGACGGTCCCCCGTTCATCGACGCGAGGAACCAGTTCCACAGCTCCGGGGACTGCGTGACGCCGTAGCGCAGCGTCAAATCCCCGTGCATCACGGGCCCCGCGAGCCGCTCACGGGGATGCGGCGTGATGACCTCCACCTCCAGGTCGGTGCACTGGGTGAAGTGCCCCTCGCTCACCCCGTCGATGAGCAGCTTGAAGTTGTACGCGCGGAAGGGGTCCACGCGCGTGCCCATCCCCTGCTGCGATGGGGCCACCTCGGGCGCCTTGGCGTCAGTCATGGGTCACTTCCTCCACTTCGGCGAGGGAGCTCGGCACGTCAGTCCTCCTTCAGCGGCAAGTGGATGGGCAGCGGTTGGGGCTCGGCGGCCGGCGCCTCCGCGGGCACCAGCTGGGTGATGACCGGGAAGCGCACGCGGTGCACCACGGACGCGGGCCGCTCGCGTCGGACCGGCAGGCGCAGCCGGAAGCCGGGGCGCGGCGGCACGCGCAGCCCCGCCCAGAGCGTGGCGGGCACGGGCGTCAGGTCCACCTCGAACTCCGCCTCCTCCATCGCGGAGAAGACCAGCTCGCCGAGCAGCCGGTGCGCCTGTTCGGGAGCCTCCGCGCCGGCGGTGACCAGGTAGCAGACCGAGAACTGCAGCGGCCCCCGGCGTCCACCTCGCGCGGGAGGCGCGGGCCCCAGCTCCAGCAGGTACAGACACACTCCGCGCTCGATGGCCTCCCGGTCCGGGACGCCGAGGTACACGGGCGCTTCGCCGGCGACGCGGCTCACCCATGCCTTCAAGCGTTGATCGACTTCGTCGATCATCCGGTCCCCCCAGGTCCTGGGCCGGCCTCCACGGAGCCTGTGAGCTCCGTGATATCCGGGCTCGCAAGGTCGCACCGACCGAGGGGCACCGGAAGTGCTCCCGGGGACAGCGCCGACGTCGCGAGCCCAACAGGCCCCCAGCCACGACACCCGCTTCGTCCGGCGGAGCACACGCGCGATGCACACGAATGAACCCACGACAAGTAGGCCCGGGGCGCACCTTCGACGCCTGGGCCGCACCAGGTGTCCATGGATGCGCGGGCATCGCGTCCTATCGTGGACCTCCTCGAAAGAACTCATGCCGCGCGCCCTCCTGCTGACCCTGCTGCTCGCCACGCTCGCGAAAGCCACACCCGCCGATTTCGCGTCCCCCACGTCCGAATCCCCCGAGGCGCTCGCGAAGGCGATGCCCGTGCTCGCCAGGGCCCTGCTGAAGGACCCTCCGGACGAGGACCTGGCCACCCGACTGGGCCAGCGCTTCCGGTTCCAGCTGGTGTCAGGTGACTTCGCGGGCGCGGTCGCGTCCATCCGCGAGCTCCGGCCCCTGTTGGAGGCGAACACAGCGACGCAGGGCATCACCTTCCTGCAGTACGAGGCCCACGCGCTGGCGAAGCAGGCCCAGGCCGAGCGCGGGACGCCGTACGCCGACGCGCTGCGCGGGGCGTTCGACCGGACCTTCGGCGCGCTGGAGGACCGGGTCGCGCTCGATGCGCGGGGGATGTTCCGCTTCGACCTGGAGCGGGCGCGACGGGAGCTGGACACCCGACTCGCCGAGGCGCGCAAGGCGGGGCGGCTGACACGAGCCCAGGCGGTGGAGCTGGTGCGTCACTACCAGGTCCATCAGGTGTTCCAGGAGCTCTTGCCCGCGAGCGAGCCCCTGTGGGTCCGGGACGAGGCGCGCCGCTACGTCATCGAGGAGGACGTCCTGGTGCCCACGCCCGACGGGGCACGGGTGTCCGTGACCGTCGCGCGTCCCCGGAAGACCCAGGCGCCGCTGTCCACGGCGATGTCGTTCACCATCTACGCCAACGGCTTCAACAAGCAGGAGGCGGTGCGCTCGGCGGCGCATGGCTTCGCGGGGGTGACGGCGCTCACGCGAGGCAAGCGCAACAGCCCCGATGCTCCGGTGCCCTTCGAGCATGACGGGGACGACGCCGTCGCCGTCATCGACTGGGTGAGCCGCCAGCCGTGGAGCGATGGGCAGGTGGGGATGTTCGGGGGGAGCTACGAGGGCTTCACGCAGTGGTCCGCGGCGAAGCGAGGGCACCCGGCGCTCAAGGCCATCATGCCGTCGGTGCCGGTGGCGCCGGGCATCGACGTGCCGATGCAGGGCAACGTCTTCCAGGGATTCTTCTACCGCTGGCCGCGCTACGTCACGCTCGACAAGGGCCTGGCGGACGCGGACTACTTCGACCTGGCGCGGTGGGATGCGCTCCACGAGCGCTGGTACACGAGCGGCGAGCCCTATCGCGCGCTGGAGCGGCTGGACGGGCGTCCCAATCCCTTCTTCCAGCGTTGGCTGGAGCACCCGACGTACGACGCGTACTGGCGGAAGATGATTCCGTACCGTCAGGAGTTCGCGCGCATCCGCATCCCCGTGCTCACCACGACGGGCTACTACGACGGCTGTTCGTTGAGCGCGATGTACTACCTCACCGAGCACCTGAGGCACGCGCCGGACGCCCGTCACTACTTCGTCATCGGGCCGTATGACCACATGGGCGGGCAGCACGCGTCGAGCGACGAGCTGATGGGCTATCGCATCGACCCCGTGGCCCGACTGGACGTGCATGCGCTGCGCTACCAATGGCTGGAGCACGTGCTGCGACAGGGGCCGCTGCCCGCGTTGCTGAAGGACCGCGTCAACTACCAGGTGATGGGGGCGAACACGTGGAAGCACGCGCCGGACCTGGCGCGTGTGAGCAACGGCGCGGTGGAGCTGTTCCTCGCGCCCTCGGCCACGGGCGCTCCGCACCGGCTGACGACAGTGGCGCCCGTGGCGGGGACCCGGCAGCGGCTGCGCGTGGACTTCAAGGACCGCTCGCCTGGGCCGCACTACGAGCCGTCGGACATCGTGTCCACGACGCTCGAGGCGCCGCGCGACGGCTTCGTCTACGTCGGCGAGCCGCTCACGCAAGCCCTGGAGGTGAGCGGGCTGTTCGCCGGGCGGCTCGACTTCATCACCAACAAGAAGGACTTCGACTTCTACGTGGTGCTCTACGAGCGCACGGCGAAGGGGGAGTACGTGTACCTGTCCTACGTGCTCCAGCGCGCCAGCCACGTGGCGGAGCGCGAGCAGCGGCGGCTGCTCGTTCCGGGCAAGCGCCAGCGCCTGACCTTCCAGAGCGGACGGATGACCAGCCGCAGGCTCGAGGTGGGGAGCCAGGTGGTCGCGGTGGTCGCCATCAACAAGCACGCGCAATCCCAGCTCAACCTGGGCACGGGCAAGGACGTCAGCGACGAGCGCCTCGCGGACGCGAAGACGCCCCTCGAAATCACCTGGCTGCCCGGGAGCCGGCTCACCCTGCCCGTGTGGAGGCAGCCCGCGCCCTGAGCCCTCGGGGGCTCACGGCCGCCTCGCCTCTCCCGTGGCCCGCTGGGACGTCGACGCGTCATGCCGCGCCCGCCACTGCCGCACCTCGCGCGCCAGCGCCTCCGTCGTCCGGGGCGCCTTGCGCAGCGCCTCCTCGGCCTGCCTCGCGAGCGTCCTCGCCTGCTCGCGCGAGCCGTCCGAATCCCACGTCGCCCGGGCCAGCCAGAACAGCGCCTTGGCCCGGTCCGCCGGAGTCACCTGCGCCTTGCCCGCCAGGAGCACCGCCTCCTGGAGCGTCGCGAGCGCCGCGCGCGGCCCCTCCAGCCTGCGCTTCGCCTCCGCCAGCAGCGTCAGTGTCGACACCAGCTTGGGGTGCTCGGGCCCAAGGCCCTTGCGCCGCATCGCGAGCGCCCGCTCGAACCCCGCGTGCGCCGCGCCCAGCCGCCCCTCCGCCAGGTCCGCCTTCGCCAGGTTCTGCAACACCGAGGCGACCCGCGGATGCTCCGGCCCCAGCGACTTCTCCCACAACCCACGCGCCAGCTGCAGCAGCGGCCGCGCCTTCCCAGGCTCCCCCAGGTCCAACATCACCGAGGCCAGGTTGTTGTACGTCAGCGCCAGGTCGGGGTGCTCCGGCCCCAGCAGCCGACGTTGCACCGCCAGCGCCTCCCCATAGGACTTCTGCGCCAGCCGCGACTCGCCCAGGTCCGCGTACGCAGTGCCCATGCTCGTGAGCACCGAGGCCACCCGCGGGTGCGTGTCCCCGTGCACCGCCAGCAACGCGGGCATCGCCTCCTCGTAGCGCGCCAGCGCCTCCGTGAGCCTGCCCTGGAGCTGGAGCGCGTCCCCCAGGTTGACGCGCACCATGTTCGTCGACGAATGCGCCGCACCCAGGCGCCGCTCCCCCAGCGACAACGCCTCCTCGTAGCGCGCCACCGCCTCCTCCACCCGCCCCTGCAGCCGCAGCGCCGTGGCCACGTTGTTGAGGTGGCTGACACACACCGGATGCTCGCGGCCGTACGCGCGCTGCTGCAGCTCCAGCGCGCGCTCGTAGTAACCGCGCGCCTCCTCGTAGTGCCCCTGGAGGTTGAGAATCAGCCCCAGCGCCGTGAGCGGCGCGTCCAGCCGCGGGGACTCGGGCCCATGCGCCTGCTCGAACAGCTCCAGCGCGCGACGGAAGTCCTCCTGCGCGCGGACAGCCTCGCCCTTGCGATGGAACAGGTGTCCCCGGAACAAATGCAGCTCTCCGGCCGCCCCGGGCGCCTGTCGGATGTCCAGCCGCTCCAGCGTCGCCTCCGCCAGCCTCACGGCCCGCTCCGCCTCCGCGTAGCGCGCATGCCCCTGGAGCTCCGAGTCCGCCAGCCCCATGAGCGCGCGGACCATCAGGTCATCGTCCCGTCCGGCCAGGGCCGCCAGCTGCGCCGCGTCGAAGACCTCCGCGGCCTCGGTGAAGCGCGCATGCGCCTTCTCCACCAACCCCAGCAGGAACAACGCCGACGCCTCCATCGGCCGATACCCCGTCTGCCGCACGGCCTGGAGCACCTCCTCCGCCACCTGCCGCGCCCGCGCGTGCTGCCCCGCCTCCTGCAACGCCATGCCCTCCGCGAGCCGCGCCTGCAAGCCCTGCAATCGCTGACGCACCACCGGGTCCTCGGGCAGCGGCACCACGCTGGCCAGCGCCTCCCGGTCCGCGCAGGGCAGCAGGTCCGGCAGCGCGTGCGCCGCCTGGGGCGCGCGCTCCAGCACCGCCGCGTCCCCTTGCAGCATCAGCGTCACCGACGCGCGCAGCGCCTCGCGCCGCCGGTCCAGACACATGCCCCGCAAATCCAACATCCGCCCGGACTGCTCACCACGCACGTGAGTGGCCTCGCACGAGTCCCGCTCCATCCGGGCAATCGCCTCCGCGTACGCATCCAGCCGCCGCGCCGTCGCGCCGAAGCCCTCCTGGGCCAATGGCAGACCCGACGCGGCGAAGACCGCCTCCAGCTGGCCTCGCAGCGCCGAATCCCAGACACCCACCAGGTGCCCGTCCGCGCCCGCGCACCGCGTGGTCTCCCGGAGCCAGAACCCCGCCCCCACCCCCGCGAGCGTCGCCGCCCCCGCCCACACCGCCGCCATCCGCCAGCGCTCCCACCGGGGCCGATGCGTGAGCGCCGCGAGCAACGCCTCCATCGAGGGATGCCGCGCCGTCGGGTCCGCGCTCAAGCCCCGCAGCACCGCGCGGCGAATCCTCGCCGGCACCCGCGCCTCCCCCGACGACACCGGAGGCCCCGCGCGGATGGCCTGCACGAGCGCCGCGCGCGAGCTCGCCTCGAACGGACGCCGGCCATACAGCCCCTCGTGCAACGCCACGCAGAAGCTGAACTGGTCGCTGCGCGCGTCCGCGGGCCGTCCCTCCAGCTGCTCGGGCGCCATGTACGCGGGCGTCCCCAGCAGCGCCCCCGGCTGCGTCACCGTCCCCGCGTCCCCGGAGGAGGCCCCGTCGAGCACGGCGGACTCCACGCCCCCCGGCAGCGAGGTCTGCGTCAGCCGGGCGAGCCCGAAGTCCGTCACCCGCACGCGCCCATCCACGCCCACCAGCACGTTGTCCGGCTTGAAGTCGCGGTGCACCAGCCCCCGCGCATGCGCCGCCGCCAGGCCCTCGCCCGCCTGGAGGAAGCGGCCCAGCACCTCCGTCCACCGCCGAGGCTCCGCCCGCAGCCAGCGCCGCAGCGTGGTCCCCTCCACGAAGTCCATGGCGATGAAGAGGCTCTCCCCATGCACCCCCACGTCATGCACCGCGACGACGTGCGGATGGGACAGCCGGGCCAGCGCCCGCGCCTCGCGCCACAAGCGCTCGCGCGCGTCCTCCGCGCCGCCCTCCTTCACCCAGTCCGAGCGCAACAACTTCAGGGCCACCTTGCGGTGCAGCCTCGGGTCGTTCGCGGCGAACACCACGCCCATGGCGCCCAGGCCCACGTGCTCCAGCACCTCGTAGTGCCCCACCCGGGCGCCGCGCTCCAACCGGGGCACGCCCGCATCCGCCGAGGCGGCCACCGACTCCGCGCGCGCCTCGCCTCCCGCGAGCACCACCACCACGCGCCGACACAGCCCGCACCCATCCAGGTGACGCTCCAGCGAAGCCAGCGCGTCCCCCGACACCAACCCTTGCACCAGGTCGGCCAGCTCCGCCTCATCCGGACAGGTGCCCTCACCCATGCCGTCCCCCCTTCACCCATCCCCGGATAGACTCCCCCGCCATGGGGGATGCATTGGGGCTGAGTCGGACCTTCGTCGCCGTGACACCCGTGAAGACGTCGTCGGAAGAAGACCTTGGAACGCTGGAGGCGCGGCTGCAGGCCCTCCTCGCCCGCGCCCGACACGAGCAACCCACGCTGTGCTTCCAGCCCGAGGACTTCGTGCGCCACCTGGCCGCGCGCATGCCCGCGTCGAAGGACCCGTGCGCGCTGTTGGAGCAGGTGCACGCGGGCGAGCTGCTCTTGACCTACGCGTGCGCGCACGCGGACACCACCGCCCTGGCCCTGCTGGACACGAGCGTGTTCGCCCGCGTGGGCGCGTGGTTCCCCGCCGAGGACGCCGAGCGCGTCGCCGAGCTGAAGCAGCGCCTGCGCCACCGGCTCCTCGTCGCCGAGGGCGCGCCCCTGCCGCGCATCGCCACGTACACGGGCCGAGGCCCCCTGGAGCGCTGGGTGCGCGCGGTGGCCACGCGGCTGCTCGCGGACCTGCACGCGGAGGTGCCCCGTCACGTGGCGCTGGACGCGCTGCCCTCGGACGCGGACGCGCTGGTGGGAGGGGACGCGGAGCTGAGCTTCATCCGGGCGCGGCATCAGGAGGACTTCCGGGAGTGTCTCCAGGAGGCCCTCGCCACGCTCTCCCCCCGGGAGCGCGGCCTGCTGCGCCTGCACCATGTCGACAACCTCTCGGTGGACTCCGTGGGCCTCATGTACCAGACCTCCCGCTCCACCGCCGCGCGCTGGATTGCCCAGGCCCGCGAGCAGCTCGTCGAGCGCACCCGCGACGCGCTCGTCCGCCGGCTCCGGCTGGCCCCCGCCGAACTGGAGAGCCTGCTGGCCCTCATCCGCAGCCAGCTCGAGGTGAGCCTCCATCGACTGTTGCGCCCCTGACAGTCCCAGACGCACAACCAACCAAGAAAACTACCAAATCATCGCAAAACCTGCGAAGTCCTTGTCGCGACGCGTCACGGCGGTTATGTCCATTGATGGAGAAATCAATGGTTCCGGGGGGCCGGCCCGCAGCGTCGAGACAACCATGACAGCTCATCCCACACCCCACACCCCACACCCCGCACCGACAGCCCGCTGGCAACCCCGCACCACCCGAAGCCTGCTCCACGTGGTGGGCACGGCGGGCGCCTATCTGCTGCTCACCGCCGCCAGCTACGTGGCCCTCGCGCGCTCCATGGCCCTGGGCCTGGGGCTCGCGGTGCTCGCGGGAATCACCCTGGTGCGGGTCTTCATCCTCCAGCACGACTGCTCCCACCGCTCGCTCTTCGCGCGCCCGTCGATGAATGACCGGGTGGGCACGTGGCTCGGGCTGCTCACGCTGGCGCCGCACGCGTACTGGCGCGCCATGCACCTGGTGCATCACAGCACCAGTGGCGACCTGGAGCGCCGGGGCACGGGCGACATCGTGACGATGACGGCGGACGAGTACCAGGCGCTCCGCCCCGTCGAGCGGCTGCGCTACCGGCTCTACCGCCACCCCGCGGTGCTGCTCGGCATCGGCCCGGTGTTCCAGTTCATGTTCCGCTTCCGCCTGCCCACGCTGGTGGCGCGCTCGCGCGTGCCGGAGCGCCGCTCCATCTGGGTGACGAACCTGGCGCTCGTCGCGGTCCACGGGGCCTTCCTCGCCTTCGGTGACTGGCCGCGCTTCGTCCTGATGCACCTGCTCATCACCCAGGTGGCCGCGGGCCTGGGCATCTGGCTGTTCTTCGTGCAGCACCAGGTGGAGGAGCCGTACTGGGTGCCGCACGCGCGCTGGACGCTCAAGGACTCCGCGCTCAAGGGCAGCAGCTTCCTGGTGCTGCCGCGCGTGCTCGAGTGGACCTTCGGCGCCATCAACCTGCACCACGTGCACCACCTCAAGCCGCAGGTGCCTGGCTACCTGCTGCGCGACTACATGCAGCAGCATGACTTGGAGGGCCACGGCGTGCGCCTGGGTCTGTTCGAGTCGCTGAAGGCCTTCCGCCTCAAGGTCTACGACGCGTCGCAAGGCCGCATGACGGGCTTTCCCCCCACCCCACCCCGGGGCGCACCCGCGCTCCTGGCGGCTCCGGCCCCCTCACCCGGTCGGCTGGACCGCCTGCTCACCCTCTCCGGAGAGGAGCACTGACTCCCATGTCCGACCTCATCCATGTCCTCCTCGGGCTCGTGCTCGGCTATGTCATCGCCTCGTACATCGAGTCCTTCATGCACGAGTACGTGTCCGACGCGCGCCCCAAGGCCGTGCGCTTCTGGCAGCGCGCGCCGTGGCTGTTCCGGCCGCTCATCAACACGCACTTCTCCCACCACACCATCCACCACGTGCGCACCTTCCGCGGGGACCACGTCACCCAGTTCCGCGACGAGGAGGAGAAGACGAAGCTCACCGAGGAGCTGCTCCAGCGCGGCAAGCACGGCGTCACCATCATCAAGGGCGCGTTCGCCACGAAGCTGCACGGCGAGGGCGCGTTCGTCTTCGTCTCGCCGCTGGTCATCTTCTTCCCGCTCTTCTACTTCACGCTCAAGCCCATCGCCTTCCTGGCCGGGTGCGTGACGCTGCTCCTGCCGCCGTTCATGAGCCACTTCGTGCACCCGTACCTGCACCGCCCGTTCGAGGAGGGGCAGCGCACCGCGCCCCGGTGGCTCGCGTGGTTCCTGCGCACGCGCTACGGCCGCGCCATCTACCGCAACCACTTCCTGCACCACCGCTACGGCGGCGTGTCCAACTTCAACCTGGTGCTGGGCGCGGACTACGTGCGCCGCCGCACGCGGCCCTACACGCCCAAGGATTTGGAGGTCATGGCGCGCATCGGCATGCCGCTGCCCGAGGACACGGCCACGCCGCCCGTCGAGGCCGTCCGTGGGTGAGCTTGCCTCCGGCTTCCAGGCCCCGTGGTGGCTCAGGCACTCGCACGTGCAGACGGTGGCGCCGCACCTGGACCCGCGGCGCTTCGACGTGGCCATCGAGCAGCGCCGGCACGAGCTGCCCGACGGCGACTTCGTGGACGTGCACTGGCTGAACCGCGAGGGCTCAGGGCCCCTGTTCATCCTGCTGCCCGGGATGCAGGGCACGCCCGACTCCACGTACATCCGCGCGCTGTTGGGAGAGCTGTCCCGGCGCGGCCTGCGCGCGGCGGTGCTCTGCCACCGGGGCGGCGCGGTGCCCAACCGGCTGGCGCCCTTCTACCACGCGGGCTTCACCGAGCACCTGGGCTGGCTCGTCGCCACCGTGCGCGAGCAGGAGCCCACCACGCCGCTGTACGCGGTGGGCTTCTCGCTGGGCGGCAGCATGGTCATCCGCTACCTCGCGCAGACGGGCCACCACAGCCACCTGCGCGCCGCGGCCGCCGTGTCGCTGACGTTCGACCTGGCCAGCACCGCCGCCCGCGCGTACGAGGGCATCAACCAGCTCTACCAGCTGCGCGTGCTGCGCTCCTACCAGCGCGTGGCGCGGCTCAAGGCACACCTGCCCGAGTACGCCTCGCGGCTGGGCGCGCTGTCGGGCCTGCGCGGCATCCGCGACTTCGACGAGGTGTTCACCGCGCCGCTGCATGGCTTCAGCGACGCCCAGGACTACTACCGCCGCTGCAGCAGCCGGCAGTTCCTGGGCGACATCCAGACGCCCTTCCTCATCCTCAACGCCGGAGACGACCCGCTGGTGGCGCCCGACACGCTGCCCTCACCGGGCGAGCTGCGCTCCCACGTGCAACTGGAGCTCACACCGCACGGGGGCCATCTGGGTTTCATGTACCGCCACGCTTCCGGCTTTGGCTACTATCCGCCGTCCCGCCTCATCTCGTTCTTCCTGCAGGAGCAGCGCGAAGCACATGAATCTCTATCTCCGGATGTTGTGGGTGCTCGTGTCCTCGCTGTGGAAGCCGCAGATGAAGGTGGACGCGCTGACCAGCACCCTCCAGCAGCGCGTGCTGCCCAATGATTTGGACCTGAACCTGCACATGAACAACGGGCGGTTCCTCACGGTGTGTGACTTGAACCGGGTGGACCTGTTCGTGCGCACGGGGCTGGCGGCGCTGATGATGAAGAACAAGTGGGCGCCCATCATCGTGCGCCACACCATGGACTACAAAAAGGCGCTGCCGCCGTTCCGCAAGTACACGGTGTCGATGACGATTTCGCGCTGGGACGAGAAGTACTTCTACGCCACGCACCAGTTCATCTCGAACGGCAAGGTGGTGGCGGAGGGTGAGTCCACCGCCGTCATCCTCGGCCGCCAGGGTGTGATTGCGCCCGCGCAGGTCATCGAGGCCGTCAACGCGCGCCAGGGCCGCACCGAGGCGCTCCAGGGCTGACGTCGCCTGCAGGGCCCGAGGCGTGTGGGAGGTTTCGTTGCCTGGTGTACACCGGGCAGCGGGCCTCCCCTCCTCGGGGCCGGCGCCGGGAACCCGGGGCTTTCCGTGCCTCGAAGCGGCCGCCGGCATCATTTTCGAGCGCGCGACTTCCGTTTCGGAGCGTGGCGCCGAATGATGCTCGCCCGGGCCGGGACTTCCCTTCGTGGAACAGCACATGACGACGGCGACACCCTCGACGAGACGACGCGCGGCATTCCTACGACGACACGGCACGGCGCTGGCCTGCCTCACGGCGCTGGCCACTGGCGCCGCCGCCCACGCCCAGGAGGGCGGAGGCGACTCACCCTACCGCTTCGGCCTGCTGGTGGACGCGGGCGCGCCCCACGGCATCGGCCTGTCCGCGGTGCTCAAGCCGGTGCCCTGGCTGCGGCTGCAGGCGGGGCCCACCACCAACACGCTGAGCCTGGGCCTGCGCGGCGGGTTGAGCATCCTGCCCCTGCAGACCTTCATCGCGCCGTCCATCAACGCCGAGGCCGGGTACTACTTCGGCTCGGACTACAACGACGTGGTGGACTGGCTGGGCGCCGAGCCCTCGCGGGCGACGTCCGCCATCCAGGACATCAGCTACAACTACGTGGCCGGCAGCGTGGGCCTGGAGATTGGCGCGGCCAGCCGCTTCAACTTCTTCCTGCACCTGGGCCTGAGCTACGTGCGGATGGGCGTGAAGGACGCCACCGCCCTCATCGAGGACGCCACCGACGAGTCGGACATCACCGCCCGCAACCTCACCGTTCGCGCCACCATCCCCTCCGTCAAGGTGGGGTTCCTCTTCTACTTCTTCTAAGGCCAGGAGCCCCACCATGCGAACGACTTCCTTCCGCGCCCTGGTGCTCTCCACCTGCGCGCTCGTCGCCACCGGTTGCGACTCGTTGTTCTTCATCGAGGCGGAGGCCGAGGAGATCTGCAAGGCCGAGCCGAACGTGGACTTCCCCGCCGCCTTCCCCGGCTCCGCCGACATCGAGTACGCGCTCGACTTCCCGCTGGGCGACTTCGACGACGTGCTCCCCGAGGACACGGACGTGGAGACGGAGCTCAGGCTCCGCGGCTTCGAGGTGACGTCCAGCACGGACCTGAGCGGCATCGAGCGCGCCAGCGTGTCCGTGGTGAAGCCGGGCACCTCCGAGAGCATCCTCATCGGTGAGTACCGCCGCGCCAGCACCACGCCCACCCAGTCCATCCGGCTGACGGGCAGCGGCGCGGTGAACCTGCTGGACATGGCGCGCGAGGACTCGCTGCAGCTGGTCTTCACCGCGCGCGGCTCGCTGCCCACGCGCGACTGGAGCGCCCGGCTGGAGGCGTGCGCAGGCGTGCGCGCCAAGGCGAACTACTTCGACCTGGTGTTCTAGGTCCGCCTCACGGGTGCGCGGGAGAGGCCACGGAGCGGCGCTCTCCCGCGTGCACGGGCTGCACGCCCAGGTACTCGCGGCGGGTGCCCAGGACGTTGTCGAAGAACGGATGGGTGACGCACCAGTTGGCGTTCTGGTCCGTGCCCAGGTGGTGGTCGCAGTGCCACGGCAGGTGCTCCCGGGCCCACTTCGGGTCCAGGTGGGCGCGGCGGTGGACGCGGTAGTAGTTGGCCGCGCAGGCCCAGACGGTGCCCACGAAGAACGGCGCCACCGGCAACAGGGGCGCGTGCGCGAGCGCCAGCACCGCCAGCCCCAAGAGCTCCTTGGTCTGCGCGGACCACGTCCACAAGGAGCGCAGGTACTGGTCGTCCAGCATGTCGTGCCGGCGCGAGGCCTGGTGGTGCTCGTGCCAGTGGAAGCCCCAGAAGCTCCCGCGGCGGCGCCCCAGGCCGTGCAGCACGTACTTGTGCAGCGCCCATTCACCGAAATTGGAGTACGCCCAGCCCAGAGGGATGCCAATCATCGTCGCTCTCCCACGGAGCGCCCGGCCGACGCCCCGCCCTCAGATATCATGACTATTTGGTCACTCTTTATGTATCACGCGATGCGTCGGAGCGCACGATGGTGAGTCCGAAGCGAGGGGCCAGGGAGGCGGACAAGCGTCCGGGGCGTCCTGGGGGTGTGCGGGAGACGGCGCGGCGGGAGCGGACGAAGGCGCTGGAGGACGCGGCGCTGAGGCTCTTCGTGGAGCGGGGGCTGGACGCGGTCACCATCGACGACATCACCCAGGCGGCGGGGGTGGCCAAGGGGACGTTCTACCGGTACTTCGCCGACAAGCCGGCGCTGGTGGAGGCGCTGCTTTCGCCCGTGCGCGCGGAGCTGTTGTCGGGGCTGGAGGCGTGTGGACGGGCGCTCGCGGGGGCGCGCGATGTGGAGGCGATGTTCGAGGCGTACCGGGCGATGGCGGCGGTCATCGCCAGCGCGCTCTTGCAGTACCCGGGCGTGGTGCGGCTGTACCTGCAGGAGAGCCGGGGCCCCGCGGTGGGGGCGCGCACGAAGGTGGCGCAGCTGTCGCGCGAGGTGTCCCGGCACGCGGTGGCCATCACCCAGAAGGCGCACACGCACGGGCTCTTGCGGCCCATCCGCCCGGCGGTGAGCGGGCTCGCGGTGGTGGGGGCAGTGGAGCGGCTGTTGCTCGCGGTGTTGAGCGAGGAGGACATCGGCAACCCGCTGGAGCTGCCGGACGCGCTCACCACGCTGGTGCTGGATGGACTGAGGGTGCCGCCGGGTGGACCTGGGGGGCGCCGGAAGTTGGACGGAGGGGGAAAGCGCCCTTAAGGGTGGGGAGGTGGGACGCAAGCGGGCCCTGGGTGGCTTCAGCATTCCGTGGTGGGCGTGGGTGGGGCTGGCGGCGGTGGCGCCGCTGGTGCTCATCAACACGGCCGTCGCGTGGCTGGGGGACACGCACATCTCGCCCCTGTCGCCCTCGTTCCTGGAGATGAAGGTGAACGCGCTGCGCTCGTACGCGGCGCATCGGCCCTCGTGTCTGTGGGATGGGCATGAGCCGCTGGAGCCGCTCATCGCGCGAGCGGAGCGGCGGCACGGGCTGCCCGAGGGGCTGCTGCACGCGCTGGTGCTGGTGGAGTCGGAGGGGCGGGTGCACCGCATCTCCCCGGCGGGTGCGATGGGCCCGGGGCAGCTGATGCCGACGACGGCGAAGATGCTCGGCGTGGAGGACCCGTTCGACCCGGAGCCGGCGCTGGATGGGAGCGCGCGGTACCTGGCCGAGCAGCTGCGGCGCTTCCGTGACGTGCGGCTCGCGGTGGCCGCGTACAACGCGGGGCCCGGCGCGGTGAACGGGCGCGTGCCGAGGAACGGGGAGACGGAGTACTACGTGCCGAAGGTGCTCACGGCGTGGGCTCGGACGCGGCCGGAGCCGCCTGCGCGGCCCGTGGTGGCGGCGCGCGCGCGGCCCGTGCCCGTGGTGGCCGTGGAGACGCCCGTGCGCGCGGCGGTGGTGGTGAAGCCGGCTCCGGCGATGAGGCCGGCGCAGACGGGGGCGCGCAAGGCCGTGGCCCCCGCTCGGCCCCAGCCCGAGACGACGAAGGTGGCGTCCTCGCCTCCCGCGGCGGCGAAGGCGGAGCCTCCGCGCCCCTCTTCGACGGCGGCCGTGAAGACGGGAGCCACGGCGCCTCGACCGAAGCCGCAGGCAGCGAAGCCTGTCGCGGCGAGGCCCACGCCCTCGGCCAAGACTCCGGCGAAGCCACAGGGTGCGCCCGCGAAGGCCTCGACCCGCGCGACACAGGCGAAGCCCGCTGTGACGCCCGGCACGCGCCAGGGCTGAGCCGCGCGAACCGAGGGAGCCGGTCCGCCACGGCCCTCATCCGCGGTCGAAGTTGCCCGACCTCAGCAGGTCGTGGATCTCCGTCTTCATCCGCTCGAAGTAGGCGTCCTCCTCGGAGACGACTCCCGAGTCCTCGAGGTCGCGGTACCGGCGCTTCTCACCAAAGTCATCCCAGGCGCGCTTGATGGAGCCGCGCCCCTGGAAGTTCTTCGGCGTGTCTCCTCCGAGCTTGGGGTTCGGGAGGAAGGCCTCGAAGGGGAGGACCAGGGCCTCGGCGAACTTGCCCTGGTTGTTGTAGGCCTGGACGGCGGTCAGGAGCTTCTCCCGTGAGGACTCGGAGCAGAACATCACGACCTGGAACTTCTCCACGCCCGGGAAGGTGCGGGTGCTCAGGTACTTGCAGAGCGCCTTGAAGCTCCCGCCACTGACGCCATAGTCCGCAATCCCTACCGTCAGGTTCGTCGGCCCGGAAGGGTTCCAGGTCCTGGCCAGCTCGACGCCCTTCGCCAGCTTCTGGGCGAAGTACTCCTGCCAGGACAAGGAGGGCATGGCGCTTTCCCCTCCGGTCGTGAGCGAGCCGGTCACCTTCACGCCGGGCAGCTTGCGCAGGACGCCCGTCTCCTCCAGGCGCTCGTTCACGAACCATCCCATGCAGCGCTTCACCAGCGTCAGGCTCTCGCCCAGGTACAACATCAAGCCGATGTCGTGCTCGTGCGACAGCCTGGCCAACTGGATGCTCATGTTGACATACGCCCCGAGCGTCGAGCCTTTCATCGGCTCGGCATTCCACGTCTGAGCGAAGAGGTTCCCTTCGCGGACCTTTCGCATCATCTCGGCGCTACAACACTTCACCAGCGTCCCGCCCTCTTCCGTGGAAGACTCGATGGTCTCACCACAGCCCGAACAGTATCCACGCGCCTGGGGCAACATCTTGCGGCACTTCGCGCACAACTCCAGCACGGGATAGCCTTCATTCCGGATGAGGCCTTCGGCGAACTCTCCGGGTTCGAACGGGCAGCCGCTGTAGCACATGAGGGTCTCGTCTCTTCCGTTGAGCAGGCGTTGGAGTCGAGGCCCGAAGCTAGCACACGGCGCAACCCCAGACTGCCCCGTGGCACGGACGCGACCCTATCCGTGCGCCCTGCCTGGGATGAAGACAGTACGTCCCAGGCAGGGCTTCTCGGAAGAGGACCGGATCCGCGAGCCCCCGTGTTCGCGGCCTGTGTCTTCGTGGACACCGCACCGCTGACGGTCGTGTAGCCCTTGGTTCCACCCTGTCCGCCGGCACGTAGCGCAGGCCGATCGAGCAGGTTTCGAGAAGCAATCCCCCGCACGCGACTCCACAGTGGGGATTCATCCCAGGAGCAACCCATGAGCTGGAGCCGAGGAATCCGTCAGACCCACCGTTGGCTGTCCGTGGCCTTCACGGTGGCGGTCATCGCCAACATCGTCGTCATGGGCCAGGAATCGCCGCCCGTCTGGGTCGCGTATCTGGCACTGCCTCCCCTCCTCCTGCTCCTGCTCACCGGCCTGTACCTGTTCGTGCTGCCATACAGGGGCCGGGCGCGCGGAGAAGCGCGACACTCCGACTGAGCGCCGCGGCACCCATGCGGAGGTCATCCAGCGAGGGTGGAGGCCCTCAGTTGCAGAGGACCCGGAGGAGGCGTTCGGTGCGCACGCGGGACACCGCCACCTCCCGAGAGGAAGCAGCGGGCCCGCATGCCCTCAGCGCTCGACCTGCCGCCTACAGCGTCTTCATGTACTCGATGAGCGCCAGACGCTCCGGGTCGGTGAGCACGGAGTTGAACTCGTGCCCGCCGTTGTCCTGGCCGAAGGCGTTCGTGTTGTAGATCTTCCGGTCCTCCAACTGCTGCCGCGTGCGCGTGGGCGGGAAGAGGATGTTCCAGGAGACAATCAGGTTGCTGAACAGCACGTTCATCAGCTCCTGAGCCAGCGGCGTGGTGAACTCATCCCCCGGCTGGCAGTTGATGTACGGCGACACCGCCGGGTTCAACGGCCCGCGCCACTTGCAGGCAATCGTGTCGTACTTCCACCCCAGCTTCGTCGAGTCGAACGCGCGCTGCAGGTCCGTGTCGAACCCCATCACCACCAACGGCTGGTCCCACCGCGGCGGCGTGGAGACCCGGCGCCAGATGGGCTTGCGGTCCGACGGCTTGAGCACCTCCCACACGTTCGGCACCGAGCCGTTGTGGAAGTACGGCGCCGTGGCCCAGACGCCGTAGAGCGGCGGCGCCAGATAGCCCAGCGGGCGGTTGCCCCGGATGTGCGGCTGGTTCTGCGGACCACAGTCCTGGTCCGTCCCCGCCGTCGTCGGATAGCCAAAGAAGTTCTTCGCCCCCGCCGACTGCACCGCCGCGTTGTTCGTGTTCACGCGCACGGGGTCCGTGCCGATGATGTCCAGCGGGACGATGTAGCTCGCCATGCCCTCCAGCATCGGGGACGCGAGGAAGGACGGGTCGTTGACGTACCGGGGCGCGTATGCCCCGTGGCAGCTCGCGCACGAGCCGTTGCCCTGCGGCCGGGGCACCGTGTTGTTGCGCGAGGGCGCCCACATGTCGAGCGTGTGGAACAGCACCGCCCCCTGCTCCGCCAACGTCGGGTTGATGGGCAGCGGATACGGCGGGGACTTCAGCGCGTCCACCCAGGTGTTGAGCGACGGGCCGTTCTCCCGCATCCAGTCCTGTCCCGCCTCGCTCAGCGGCCCGCCGGCACTTCCGAACAGACCGATGAACGGCGTGTAGAACACCATGTCCACGCGCGGCGCATCCATCGGGAACACCCCGTCGACGAACTTCACCGGACGGTGCCCCATGTTCCACCACGCCGGCGTGTCCATGCCGGCGGTGGAGCCGGAGTTGATGAGCCCAATCACCTCCGAGGGCCGCAGCAGCTTCTCGTCCGGGAACAGGAAGGCCAGGTTGATGTCACTGGCGTTGTTCGTGCCGCGTGTGCGGTTGAGGTTCAGGAACGTGGCCAGCGACGCGGGATACCCCAGCGGCAGCAAATCACTCAGGAACAGGTCCAGGTCCGCCAGGCTGCTGCCACCGCCCACCTGGACGCCCATCCCCGGACCATCCGAGGGCTTTCCCACCATGCCGCTGTGGCAGGCGTGGCAGGTCACGCCGATGCGCCCGCTCCAGCTGCCATCCGGATTGCGCAGCTGCGTGAGCATCTCCGGCAGCTGCCCGCTGCCACCGTTGGAGAGGTTGGGGAACTGCCCCGGCAGCGGATAGGGGTTGCGCTTGGGACTCAACCCCGAGCCGTAGCGTTGCGAGACCAGGGTGTCGAAGTTGTCGGGACGGAAGGGAAAGCCCCAGACCCGCCACAGCTCGTTGTACTGCGCGGCGGAGAACGTCGCGATGCCGAACGCGGCCTCGGGCACGGTGTAGTCGGTACCGGTGAACAGCGCGCCCACGCCGGGGTGGCCGTTGGTCAACAGGCCCTCGCCGTGGTCGAAGCGCGCGCGCAGCTCGCCGCACGTCTTCGCCGCGCCCACCTCCTTCACCGCCACCGGGTCGACGTGGCAGTTCTTCCAATAGGCGTTGAAGTGCACCGCCTTGCCGTTGCTGATGCCCGGCTGCACCAGCGTGCGCGGGTCCACGGGCAACAGCGTGCTGTCCGCCTTGCCATAGCAGAAGTCCCACTGCACCGAACCGCCTCGACTGCTCTTCAACAAGTCATTCGCGGCGCCGACGCCGGGGACCGCCAGCGTCGCCACGGCAACCCACGTGCGAATGAATGACACGGCGTGACTGCTTCCTGTGAGTGACTTCCTGACGACGCGCATGAAACGCTCCTTCGCTGCGTGTTCCCGCTTCCCGGCCGCCAAGACACGGAGGGAAGCAGGCCAGGCCCGTCCGGAGCGCCGCCACCACGGCGGACTCCAGGGCGGGCATCCCTGACAGCGAGGCGGAAGTGCGCGCGGAGGGACATCGTCGGGCGCCTCGCCGAGCGCACCCGACAGCCCTCGTCCCACGCACGGTCGTCACTCCACTCGAGCGCGCGAGGAGCGAGACCTGCTCGGCAATCGAGGACCAGGGGAAGGAGCGCATGGGGGCCACTCGTGACTGCTTCGCCAGAAAGGATGCCCTCTTATTGGCAGACCGTCAACAAGCCCTCCTTCCAAGGCTGTCCACTTTCCGACGGAGCTGGGGCAATCCCAGACATCCAATCCGAGGCGTCCCGCCTCCGGCTCCTCCCGCACGAGGGCATCGGTCGGATGACCGACCTCCTCCCAATGACCGACCTCGGGCGGATGACGGACGCGCGCGGTGAGGCGCCCATGAGACGAGTCCCTCCACGCAATGCCTTCTTCCGCCACACCCCGAGGCCCCATGAGCAAGCGCTTCACCCGCATCCTCGTCACGCTGTTCGTCACGCTCGCGCTGCTCGGCGGCGGCGTCACGCTGTACGGCGACAACATCCGCAAGCTCTTCGGCGCCAGCGCCTCGTCGCTCACGGGGAACCATGAGGCCGTCGCCTCGGACTCGGAGGGCCTCCAGCGCAAGAGCATGAGGACCTTCGGCAACAACGACGCCTATGGCGACTCCGACACCGGGCAGCGGGCCAGCGTCCCCGTCGCACAGGCCCCGGCCCCCAGCGGCGCGCCCCAGGCCATCAATCCGCGCACCGACGTGCGCGAGGACGCCCTCTCCACCTTCGCGGTGGACGTGGACACCGCCTCCTACACCCAGTTCCGCCGCTCGGTGACGGAGCACCAGCTCCCCCACCCGTCCAACGTGCGCGTGGAGGAGTGGGTCAACTACTTCCGCTACGCCATCCCCGCGCCACCCCCGGGGCAGGGCCCGTTCCACGTCGCGCTCGAGGCCGCGCCCTCGCCCTTCGCGGAGCGCCAGCACCTGCTCAAGGTGAGCCTCCAGGGACGCCACGTCCCCAGGGCCGAGCGCAAGCCCACGCACCTGGTCTTCCTCGTGGACACCAGCGGCTCCATGCAGGGGCCCGACCGGCTGGCGCTCGTCCAGAAGTCGGTGAAGCTCGCGGTGGAGGGGCTCAACCCTCACGACACCGTGGCCATCACCACCTACGCCGGCGGCGTGTCCACCGTGCTCGAGCCCACGCCCGCCAAGGAGCGCAAGCGCATCAACGCCGCCATCGACGCGCTCTCCGCGGGCGGTGGCACCGCCATGGGGGATGGCCTGGAGCTCGCCTACCGTCAGGCGGTGCGCATGGCGGGCTCACAGCGCGTCTCGCGCGTCATCGTGCTGACGGACGGCGACACCAACCTGGGCCGCAACCAGACGGTGGAGACGATGCTCGGCAGCATCCGTCGGTACGTGAAGGAGGGCGTCACCCTGTCCACCATTGGCTTCGGCATGGGCAACTACCGTGACGAGCTGATGGAGAAGCTGGCCAACCAGGGCAACGGCAACTGCTACTACATCGACTCGGAGCGCGAGGCGCAGCGCGTGTTCCGCGACCAGCTGGGTGGCACGCTGGAGGTCATCGCCCAGGACGTGAAGATCCAGGTCGAGTTCGACCGCGCGGCGGTGCGCGCGTACCGGCTGCTCGGCTACGAGAACCGCGCCATCGCCGACGCGGACTTCCGCAAGGACGACGTCGACGCGGGCGAGGTGGGCGCGGGCCACACCGTCACCGCGCTCTACGAGCTGGACCTGACGGGCAAGGGGGACACGGTGGCCACCGTGCGCGTGCGCGCCAAGAAGCCGGGTGACTCCGAGGCCGCCGAGCAGCGCTTCGTGCTGAACCGCAACGAGGTGAAGGCGTCGCTGGACCGCGCCTCGGAGGACCTGCGCTTCGCCGCGGCGGTCGCCAGCACCGCGGACCTGCTGCGCGGCACCCTGACCACCGACGAGCGCAACTTCTCGCGCATCCACTCGCTCGCGGCGGACGCCACCCACGGGCAGGAGGACCGCGTGGAGTTCCTCACGCTGCTCGGCAAGCTGCGCCAGCTTCTCGCCCCGCGCCTCGCCAGCAGCTCGCGCTGAGGCCCTACTGGACGCGGCCCGCCAGCGCGCTCGCGGCGGGCACGTCCAGCCACACCTCCACGTCGCGGTGCAGTTGCAGGAACGACGCGGGACACGAAGGCGTCAGCGGCCCCTCCACCAGCGCCTTCACCGCCTCCGCCTTCTGCGCGCCGAACGCCAGCAGCATCGCCCGGCGCGACTGGATGAGCGCGCCCATGCCCAGCGTCAGCACCTCCAGCGGCACGCGGCTCGCGTCATCCCCGAAGAACATCGCGTTCGCCTCGCGCGCGCCCCGGCTCAGCTTCGCCCGGTGACAGCGCGCGCGCAGGCTGTCCGACGGCGCGTTGAACGCCAGGTGCCCGTCCGCGCCCACGCCCACCAACACCAATCCCAGCCCTCCCTCCGCCATCAGCTCCGCCTCGTAGCGCTCGCACTCCTGGGCGAGGTCCGGCGCCGCGCCGTCGAGGAAGTGGATGCGCTCCTTCGACAGGTTCACATGTCGGAACAGGTGCCGCTCCATGTACGCGTGGAAGCTGCCGCCATCCTCCGGCGACAACCCCACCCACTCCTCCAGGTTGAACGTCCGCGCCATCGACCAGTCCAGCCGCCGCCGGGCCTGCAGCGCCACCAGCTCCCGGTAGACATTCAGCGGCGTGCGCCCCGTGGGCAACCCCAACACCAACGACGGATGCGCCGTCACCGCCTCGGCGATGCGCGCGGCGCACGCGGCGGCCGCTTCCTGCTCGGACTCGAAGACCCGGATGTTCATGGAGGCTCCTCGCTCGAAAAGAGCCGCGCACACGAACATGTTCTTTGCCCCCTCAACACCACCCGGGAGTCACGAAGCCGTTCACCCAGAGGCATGTCCGTGACTGTTGCAGCAACTGCCGTCATCGCCGACACCGCGCGGACGCGACGCGTCATACCGCGCGTGGCGCACGCACGGGTAGAGTGCCCGCCCATGGACCCCTTCATCAGCCTCGACGCCACCGCCCAGGCCGAGCTCGTGCGGCGCCGGGAGGTGACTCCGCTGGAGCTCGTGGACGCGGCCATCTCCCGCATCGAGCGCTGCAACCCCCGGCTCAACGCCGTGGTGCAGACGCAGTTCGAGACCGCGCGCCTCAGGGCGAAGGCTCCGCTGCCCGAAGGCCCCTTCACCGGCGTGCCCTTCCTGCTCAAGGATTTGCTCGCCGCGCAGGAGGGCTACCCGCTCACCTTCGGCTCGCGCTTCGCGAAGGACTTCGCGCCGGGCCATGACAGCGAGCTGGTGAAGCGCTACCTGCGCGCGGGGCTCGTGGTCCTGGGAAAGACCAACACGTCGGAGCTGGGGCTGCTCCCCACGACGGAGGGCTCGCTGCACGGACCGTGTCGCAACCCGTGGGACGTGACGCGCACGCCGGGAGGCTCCAGCGGCGGCGCGGCGGCGGCGGTGGCCAGCGGCATGGTGCCCTTCGCGCACGCCTCCGACGGCGGCGGCTCCATCCGCATCCCCGCGTCCGCGTGTGGCCTGTTCGGCCTCAAGCCCAGCCGGGGCAGGAACCCCACCGGGCCGGAGCTGGCCGACAGTGTCCACTGGCTGATAGGCGAGCATGCCCTCACCCGCACGGTGAGAGACAGCGCGGCGCTGCTCGACGCCACCGAGGGGCCCGACCTCGGCGCGCCCTACCACGCCCCGCCCAAGGCCCGTCCCTACGGCCTGGAGGTCGGCGCACCCCCGGGTCGGCTGCGCATCGGCCTGACGCTGCGCAACGCGGTGGGCGCCCCCGTCCACCCCGAGTGCCTCAGCGCCGTCGTCGCCACCGCGAAGCGGCTCGAGGGCCTGGGCCACTCCGTCCTCGAGGGCAACCTCCAGATTCCCGGCGACGACACGCTCGGCCAGCACTTCATGACGGCCTGGGCCTGTGGCGTGGTGAACACCGTGGAGGGGCTCTCGCGCCGCCTGGGCCGCGCGCCCTCGCCCGAGGACTTCGAGCCCTTCACCTGGGCGCTGTATCAACACGGGCTGAGCCAGGGCCTGTCGGCCTACCTGCACGCGCAGACGGAAATCCTGCGCTTCGGCCGCGTCTTCGCCCGGCACTTCGAGGACGTGGACGTGTGGCTCTTGCCCACCGTCACCGAGCCCGCGCCCGTGCTGGGGACGTTCGCGTCCCTGCCCGACGCGCCGCTCGCTCCCCTGTTCCGCGCGGCGGGCTTCACGCCCTACTGCCCCATGGCCAACATGGCGGGCAACCCGGCGATGAGCGTGCCCCTCCACTGGAGTCCCGAGGGACTGCCGGTGGGCGTGCAGTTCATCGCCCGCTTCGGGGATGAAGCCACGCTCTTGCGGCTGGCGTCGCAGCTGGAGGCCGCGCATCCGTGGACGCACCGGCGGCCGTCGGTGTTCGGCTAGGGGCCGCTCCTCCCGTCGCAGGGCGCTCGGGCAAACTTCATCAGCACGTCGGGTGCAAGGCGCGATAAAACATTCTTCATGAAAGTCGCCGTGCTTACCGGCGGGGGTGACTGCCCCGGCCTGAACGCCGTCATCCGCGCCCTCGTCCGCCGCGCCTCCGCCCACGGTTTCGAGATGATGGGCCTCCGCGACGGGTGGAAGGGCCTGCTCGAGGACAACCACTTCCGCCTCACCCGCGAGACGACCTCCGGCATCCTCCACCGGGGCGGCACCATCCTGGGCACCTCGCGCGTCAACCCGTTCAAGGTGGAGAACGGCCTGGAGAAGGTGAAGCGCGCCATCGAGCGCAACGGAATCCACGCCGTCATCGCCATCGGCGGCGAGGGCACGCTGTCCGCCGCCACGCGCATGTCCCAGGAGGGGCTGCGAATCGTGGGCGTGCCGAAGACCATCGACAACGACCTGAACGGCACCGACTTCACCTTCGGCTTCGACACCGCGGTGGCGATTGCGACGGAGGCGGTGGACCGGCTGCACTCGACGGCCGAGTCGCACAAGCGCGTCATCGTCTGCGAGGTGATGGGCCGGCACGTGGGCTGGATTGCCACCTACGCGGGCATCGCCGGCGGCGCGGACGTCATCCTGGTGCCGGAGATTCCCGCGGACCTGGAGCGCGTGGCCGAGCACATCCGCAGCCGCCACGCGGGCGGACGCAGCTTCTCCATCGTCGTGGTGGCCGAGGGCACGCGCATCAAGCTGTCCGCGGACCAGGGCGAGCAGCTGGTGACGAGCGGCGCGCTGGACGAGGCGGGACGGCCCCGGCTGGGCGGCGTGGGCAACATCGTCGCGCAGGAAATCGAGCGCCGCACGGGCTTCGAGACGCGCGTGTCCGTGCTGGGCCACATCCAGCGCGGCGGCGCGCCCACCGCGCATGACCGCGTGCTGGCCACGCGCTACGGCGTGCACGCGTGCGACATGGTCGCCCGGGGCGAGTTCGGGAAGATGGCCGCGCTCAAGGGCAACGAAATCGTCAGCGTGGAGCTGGCCGCCGCCACCAAGGAGCTCAAGCGCGTCCCGACGGAGTTCTTCGAGGTCGCCCAGGTGTTCTTCGGCTGACGCAACGCGACAACGCTCGGGGCGCGAGTGACGCGGGACGCTGGCCCGAGCGCGCATCCGGTAGCATCGGCGCCCCACCCTCGCCTCGAAGGGACGTGCCGATGCTGCCAGGCCGCATGATGGACTTCCCGCTGACGTTGACGCACTTCCTGGAGCGCGCGCGGACGTACTACCCGCGCTCCGAAATCGTCAGCCGCAATCCGGACAAGTCGATGCACCGCTACACGTACGCGGACTTCTACAAGCGCACGTGCCGGCTGATGAACGCGCTGAAGCGGCTGGGGGTGAAGGCCGGCGACAGGGTGGCGACGCTGAGCTGGAACCACTACCGGCACCTGGAGGCGTACTTCGGGATTCCGGCGATGGGCGCGGTGGTGCACACGCTCAACCTGCGACTGCATCCGAATGATTTGGCCTACATCGCCCGGCACGCCGAGGACACGGTGGTGCTGGTGGACCGCTCGCTGTGGCCCCTGTTCGAGAAGTTCGCGGCGCAGGTGCCGAGCATCCGCCATGTCATCGTCATCCCGGACGCGGGGCCCGCGCCGGAGGGGACGCTGGACTACGAGCAGCTGCTCGCGGCGGAGCCGGAGACGTTCGACTTCCCCACGCTGGAGGAGAACAGCGCGGCGATGCTCTGCTACACGTCGGGCACGACGGGCAACCCCAAGGGGGTGCTGTTCAGCCATCGGTCCATCACGTTGCACACGCTGGTGTGCTGCATGAAGGATTTGACGGGCATCGGCGAGGCGGACTCGGTGTTGCCGGTGGTGCCCATGTTCCACGCGGCGGCGTGGGGGTTGCCGTTCGACGCGCTGCTCACGGGGGCGCGGATGGTGATGCCGGGGCCGCACCTGGACCCGCCGTCGCTCCTGGAGTTGATGTCGGCGGAGAAGGTGACGGTGGCGGGCGGAGTGCCGACCATCTGGCTGGGCATCCTCGCGTTGTTGGACCAGGACCCGAAGAAGTGGGACCTGAGCGCGATGCGGACGATGTTGATTGGAGGCTCGGCGGCGCCGCCGGCGATGATTGACGGCTTCCGGCAGCGGCACGGGCTGGAGGTGACGCACGCCTGGGGCATGACGGAGATGAACCCGGTGGGGACGATGGCGAAGGTGAAGCAGGCGCTTCGCCACGCGGACGCGAAGGCGCAGCTGGGGGCGCAGAGCTCGCAGGGCTTCGCGCTGCCGTTCGTGGAGACGCGGGTGATGGGGGAGGACGGGAAGGCGTTGCCGTGGGACGGCGCGACGATGGGCGAGCTGGAGGTGCGCGGGCCGTGGGTGGCGGGCTCGTACTACGGCGGCGAGGGCGCGGACCGCTTCACGGCGGATGGCTGGTTCAGGACGGGGGATGTCGTCACGTTGGACGCGGATGGGTATGTGCGCATCTGCGACCGGAGCAAGGACGTCATCAAGTCGGGCGGAGAGTGGATTTCGTCGGTGGCGCTGGAGAACGCGCTGATGAGCCACCCGGCGGTGCTGGAGGCGGCGGTGTTCGCCGGGCGGCATGCGCGGTGGGACGAGCGCCCGCTGGCGGCGGTGGTGCTCAAGCCGGGGCAGGCGGTGAGCAAGGAGGCGCTGACGGAGCACCTGGCGAAGCAGTTCGCCAAGTTCTGGCTGCCGGACGACTACCTCTTCATCGAGCAGATTCCGCGCACGTCCACCGGGAAGTTCCTCAAGACGAAGCTCCGTGAGGACTACGGCGACCACCTCATCAAGAACCCGAGCACCGCCGCGGGGTGAGGCACGGTGGGCCCGCCGTCCGTGGAAGGACGGTGGGCCCCAAGCTCGTCAGCCCTGCTGGTCGATGAGCTGGATCTTCCGCTGCCGGCACACGTCCTCGAAGTCGCCCCGGTTGAAGGTGACGAGGGCGTGGAGCCGGTGGCTCCGACTGAGCAGCATCAGCCGCACCACCCGGTCCACCAGACTCAGGGCGCGGTAACCACCGTCCTTCGTCAGCTCCTCGAAGCACTCCGCGAGCGCCTGCTCGCGCATCTTCCGGTCGAACAACATCGACAGCCGGTTGCGCTGCCGCAGGCGCTTCAAGTCCCGCTCCAGCAGCCCCATCGACGCGCTCCTGCGCGCCATGCGCGTCGACACCGTCTCGTAGAGGATGGGCCAGGGCACCACCAGTTCGTGGGCAGTCGAGTCGAACAGCTTCTCGAACAGCGCCTTGGCGACGCCGTGGAGACCATCCCTCGGATCATAGAGCGCGAGCAGGAAGCAGGCATCGACACAGACCTTCATGCGTCGTCCTGCTCCTCACCGGCGAGCTCGACGTAGCCGACCCACGGGGCGGGACGCCGGTTGCCGAAGAGCCACTTGCCGCTCCACTTCCCTTCCTTGTCGGAGCCAATCAGGTAAGCCCGCCCCTTCTTGCCCACGATGGGCTTGAGGGCCCGCTTGAGCTGCACGGGCGTCTGCTCCGTGGTGAACGTCGCCATGCCGTCACCACACTCGCGCGCGTCCAGCTTCGCCAACCACCGGTAGAGGTCGTCGTAGTTGCCCCGGAGCCCCAAGTCGAACGAAAGCCAGTACCGCGTCATGAGCCCTCCCTGTCGAGCCCGAGCACTCTCGCCTCGACAGACTTCGGCCCGAAGGGGCGCGAGGTCCATCCTGGGTGTCTCACCCACCAGGTCGTGCTGTCTACCCCCTACCCTCCTTCGCGGCCCCATCACGACAGGGGCCGTATGGCCCGGCGATTCACTCAGACGATGCATGCAGTCTCACAGGTTGGACGGTCCGCGCCCCTTCACGAGCGCGGACCGTCTCCGCTGCAAGCCACACGCCTCACGGCGCACGATTTCCGAACCAACGCGGAGCCATCCACGAACTTGTAACTACGGCTTACACGTTCAGCCCACCGCGTCAGTTCGCGCCGAGGCAGACGCCGCCGCAGGTGGCCTCCACCTTGCCGTCGGGCCTGAGGAACAGGTCCACCTGCTCACGGCCCTTCGTGTTGCGACGCACCCCTTCATGCACCGGGTTGTCGTCCGCCGGCAGGTTCGCCACCGTGCCCGGCAGCGGCGAGGGCAACCCGAAGTCGAACTGCACCAGCGCCGCGCCGTCGAGGACCCCCTCCACCGCCGGCAGCTCCGGCACGCGCCACGTCGCCGGCAGCTGCTGCGTCAGCCCCATCGCCCGCGCATGCAGCTCCGTCGCCACGTTGGGCACCTGTGCATCGCCCAGGCCGTACTGCACCAACACCTTGCGCGACGCGGGGCCACCTTCGTACGGCGTCTTCAACACGTGCGGCGCGTACGTCAGCGGGTCGATGCGGTCGAACCCCGTCTGCGTCATCGCAGCGAACTTCTGCTGGTCCAGCGCGTCCGGCACCGCCGCGGCGATCGCCTGCAGGAACGGCGCGAAGGGCTTCGCCCGGAACATCATCAGCGAGAAGTCCGCCCCACCCACGCTGAACACCGCGCGCTCGAGATGCGGCGAGAGCGCCACGTACGTCCCGCCCAGGATGTGCCCCTGGCTGATGCCGTAGAAGTACGTCTGCCCCGGCTCGTACACGAGCACCCCGTTGTCGCTCAGCTCCGGCACGTCCCGGAGCGTCGTGCGCGCCGCGTACGTCACCGCCATCTGGTTCACCATCCCCTGATGCACCCGGTCCGAGAAGCGCATCGTCTGCCCCGGCTGCTGCGCCATCGCCCCCACCACCCCCGGCGCGTCCGCCTGCGACATGCCCCACCAGTCCACCGTCATCACCACCATCCGCGTCGCCTGCACGAACGGCCGCACGAACGAGCCGTCCGCCTCCCCCTGCCCGCCGAAGAAGCCGTGCCCGTACTGGAGCAGCCGCACCGGCGCCACGCCCTGCCCCCAGACACTCCGGGGAATCTGCAGCGTGAAGGGCACCTCCGCCTCGCCATTGCGCCGCACCCGCCCCTGCGCATCCCGCGCCAGCAGCGCTCCGGGCTGCGCCGTCTCCATGAACAGCGGCACCCGCAGCGTCCCCTTGATGCGACGCGCGATGTTCGCGTCCACGTCGTTCGTCACCTCCGTCACCGTCACCACCGGCGGCGTGGCCTCCATCGCCTCCATCGCCAGCCGACGCACATCCAACATGTCCCGCGTGACGTTCTGCTCGGTCTCCGTCGTGAAGTCCCACGCGAGCTGCAGCTCCGCGCGCGGCACCCCCGCCGCCTCCAACGCCGGGAAGATGTCCGCCTCGTAGCGCCGGGCCAGCGGCGCCAGCAGCGCGTCCCCCGCCGTCTGTCCATCCCGGATGCGGCGGAAGCCCTCCGGCACCGGCACCGGCGCGCCGTCCTTCGCCTTCAGCCCGCGCAGCGCCACGATGTAGCGCGTCCCACCCTTCAGCCGCACCGCCGGCCGCACCAGCAGCGCCCGCCGCGCGTCCGCCGCCGCCCGAGGGTCCAGCTCCGCGAAGTGCAGCACGCCCGTGCCGGCTTCCGCCTCCAGCAACACCGTGCTCCCCGACGTCGCCGCCGTGGGCCGCGTCACCGAGGGCAGCCCCGTGTCATCCACCCCGCCCGGGAACAGCGCCAGCATCTGCGTGCCATGCGAATACCCATCCGCCGGATGCAGGTCCGTGAAGTCGAACGGCGTCCCATCCCGCGTCTTCAGCTTCGCGGCCGCGCTCAGCGTCACCCGATGTCCCGAAGGCAGCGCCGCGTCCTCCTTCAGGAAGTAGTCCGAGGGATACGGCAACAGGCAGTCATGCTCGGACGCCAGCGGGTTGCAGCCCTCCGGCACCTGCAGCGGCGGCAGCTCCGAGCCCGAGTCCGGGGCCCCCGCATCCGGTGTCCCCGAGTCGGGCTGCGCCCCGGCGTCCGGCGTCGGCTGGTCATCGTCCGGGTCCGAGCACCCGCTCAACGCCAACAACGACGCCGCCAACACCCAGGCGCCGTGCTTCCTCATTCGCTCCCACATGGCTTGGACGCTCCTCGCGCGAACACAAATGTCTGTGTCACACGAGTGTCACCGGACACGCCGCGAGCGCAAAGCCTCATCTCACGACACACCGCGCCACGCACCACCATGCAGCGTCAGCCCTCACCTGGGGCTGACGCTGAGCTTCCACGGATGTATCAGATTCCGCAGATATCCTCGGCGAGCGAGATGCACGCGGCGATGAACTGCGCCGTCGTGCAGCCGCCGTTCTGGGTGCAGACGATGTCGCCGGTGCCCGGCTCGCTGCACCACTGCAACGTCACCCAACACGCGGCCTGGGTGACGGTGCGCTCACCTTCGATGGCCTGGGCGCTCACGTTGTTCTCGCCCGAGGCGTCCCGCACGATCACGGACCTCCCATCGTTCAGCGTGGCCTCGTACCGGGGCCCCTTGTCGTCGACTGTCGCCTCCGGCGTGGTGCCCTCGCCGCAACCGGCGAGCACGCCCATGGAAACAGCCGCGACCATCACGAATGACAGTGCCTTCATGCGCTTCTCCTGGTGATGGAGCCCACCGACCCGAGCTCCGTGGGCGGATATGCAATGATTGTCGAGCCTTCTCCATCGTTGATAGCCACTAGCTGAAATGTTTCCAGCCTCGTCTCGGGTCTGGGATTACAGCCACTCGCAATCACTGCGCATGGATTGAGCCTCGCGCGTGCCTCCATGAAACCTTCCGAAGAACCCGGACCAAACCCGCTCCATGTGCTCACGTGGGAGCGTTCGCTGGTGGACGGCGGCGGCCTGGTGCGTGCGGGTGCGCGCCAGGGCCCGCGGCTTCGGGGTAGGTTGTGGCCACCATGCCGTCCGTGAAGCAACTGCGCCCGTTCGCCCTGGCAACCCTGGAAGCCTTCCTCGACGCCTCCGGGCCCGTGGTCCTCGTCCAACAGCCGCCCGAGCCCGTCTTCCAACAGGTGGCGATGCGGCTGGGCGAGGCGCGCACCGTGGGCATGGCGCACCGCACCCGGCTGGTGGACCGGCTCTTCGTCATGCTGCGCGGCTTCGACGCGCTGGAGGTCCACTTCCTGCGTCCGGCCGCGGACGGGCAGGAGCTCACCGTGGGACGGATGGAGGGCTGCACGCTCATCGTCCCGGACCCGTCCGTGTCCAAGCACCACGCCACGCTCAAGTGGCACGCCTCGGCGGGGGACTGCTCGGTCCGGGACGTGGGCTCGATGAACGGGACGTGGGTCAACACCGCCGCGCTGACGCCCGAGCAGGACGTGCTGCTCACGGATGGCGACGCGCTGGGTTTCGGCGATGCCCAGTTCCTCTACCTGCGCACCGAGACGCTGCACGCGCACCTGCGCATGGCCAGCCCCGGCGCCCGGGGCTGAAGCCCACACGCCCTGGGGAATGTCCCGGGCCGCGCGGACGTAGGGAGGACGCCCTGGCGCCCAGGCGAGCCTCGGTGACAGGGGCATCACCTACATTCAGCCACTTCGTGCGGCGGGGCATGCGGCCCGGCGCTATGACTGCGGTTCTCGTGCGCTTGGGAGCGTGTTGATGGTCAGGCCGTTGCTTCTCCTCCTGGTCTACGTGGTCGCCTGGACCGTCCTGAAGTCGTTCTGGCCCGCGATGGCGCGAGGGTGGCGCCGGTGGGTGTTGCTCGGCGGCTCGGCGCTGTCCCTGGCCGTCTGGCTGGTGCCCGCCATCACCGGACGCACCTCCGAGGTCCCCGCCCTGCTGCGCATCCTCGCCACGGGCTGGTCCATCTCCGCCATCATCATCTTCCTCGTCGGCGGCCCCCTGGCCCTGCTGCGCCGGTGGATGGACCGCCGCGCCCGGGCGAAGGCCTCCCCTGACGTCATGACGACCCAGGCCCCGGTCCCCGAGGCCCCCGAGTCCGTCCCCAGCGGAACACCCGCCACCCACTCCACGCAGGCCAGCGCCCTGGAGTCGCTGACGTCCGCGAGGATGAGCCGGCGCAACCTCCTGACGAACGCGGGGCGCGCGGTGCCGCTGCTCGCGGTGGGGACGAGCACGGCGGGCCTGGCCAGCGGCTCCATGGGCTTCAAGGTGGAGTCGGTGGAGGTGCGCCTGCCGGGCCTGCCCGCCGCGCTGGATGGCTTCCGCATCGGCCAGATTACCGACGTACACGTGGGCACCTTCATCGACACCCAGTACCTGCGCGACACGGTGGCCGCGATGAACGAGGCCCAGGTGGACCTCCAGGTGATGACGGGGGACCTCATCGATGACCTGGACCAGCTCGACGCCACCATGGCCGCGCTGGAGGAGTGCCGCGCGCCTCACGGCATGCTGGCGGTGCTCGGCAACCACGAGCACTGGCGCGGGCTGGACGAGGTCGTGGAGGCCTACGCGAAGTCCCAGTCGCGGGGCAGCCCGGTGCGCCTGCTCGTGGACGAGTCCCACACCTTCGAGCACGGCGGTCAGCGCGTGCGCGTGGTGGGCGTGGACTACCCCATGTCCGGCCGCAGCCACCGCGTGAAGGCCGCGCGCATGAAGCAGTCCGCCGAGCAGGCCTTCCAGGGCATCTCTGCCGACGAGGTGGTGCTGTGCCTCACGCACCACCCGGACTTCTTCGACCACGCCGCCGAGCGCGGGGCGCGGCTGACGCTGGCGGGCCACACCCATGGTGGCCAGGTGGCCTTCTTCGGGATGCCGTTCTTCTTCTTCGCCTTCCAGTACATGCTCGGCCGCTACCGCCGGGGCGACCACCAGCTCTACGTGTCCGGCGGCACCGGACACTGGCTGCCCTTCCGCCTGGGCGTCCCGCCCGAGGTGACGGTGCTCACGCTCCGCTCGGCGTGAGCGCGGACTGCTGGCCGTAGGTCTTGAACTTCTCCAGCACGCGCGCCATCTCCGCGTCGTCGAGCAGCACGGGCTCTCCCACCTGGAGCGCTCGCCAGTACATGGCCGCGAGCGTCTCCACCTCCACCGCCAGCTTGAAGGCCGAGGGCAGGTCCCGCCCCAGCGCCAGCATGCCGTGGTTCGCCATCAGGCACGCCTTGCGGCCCTCCAGCGCGTCCAGGACGTTTCGCGCCAGCTCCGCGGTGCCGAAGGTGGCGTACGGCGCGCACCGCACGTCGACGCCGCCCGCCGCGCAGACCATGTAGTGGAAGGCCGGGATGCCCCGGCGAAGACACGCCAGCGTGGTGCTGAACATGGAGTGCGCGTGCAGCACCGCGCCCACCTCCGAACGGGCCTCCAGGATGTCCCGGTGGAGCTGCCACTCGGACGACGGACGCCGTGGGCCCTCGTGGCTTCCATCCATGCGCATGAGGACCATGTCCTCGGGCACCAGCACTTCGTAGTCCATGCCGGTGGGCGTCAGCAGGAAGCCCCCGTCCACGCGCACGCTCAAGTTGCCGCTCGTGCCCTGGTTGAGCCCCGCCGCGTTCATCTTGCGGCAGGTGGCGATCATCGCCTCTCGCACGACGCGCTCGTCCTTCATGAGCCCATCCTCGCGCGCTCCGGGAACAGCGAGCGCAGGCCCGCCTCACTCGCCGGACACACGCCCCGCTCGGTGATGAGCGCTGTCACCAATCGCGCGGGCGTCACGTCGAAGGCGTAGTTGGCGGAGGGGCTGCCCTCCGGTGTCACCCGCACCGTGGCCACCTCCCCCGAGGCGAGCCGGCCCGTGACGTCGCTCAATTCGGAGCCATCGCGCTGCTCGATGGGAATCTCCCGCACGCCGTCGCGCAGACTCCAGTCGATGGTGGGCGAGGGCAGGGCCACATAGAAAGGCACGCCGTTGTCCTTCGCCGCGAGCGCCTTGAGGTAGGTGCCAATCTTGTTCGCCACATCACCGTGGGCCGTGGTGCGGTCCGTGCCGACGATGCACAGGTCCACCTGCCCGTGCTGCATGAGGTGGCCGCCCACGTTGTCGGCGATGACGGTGTGCGGGACACCATGCTGCCCCAGCTCCCACGCCGTCAGCTGCGAGCCCTGGTTGCGCGGGCGCGTCTCGTCCACCCAGACATGCACGGGCAGGCCCGCGTCGTGCGCCAGGTAGATGGGCGAGAGCGCCGTGCCGAAGTCCACCGTCGCGAGCCACCCCGCGTTGCAGTGGGTGAGCACCTCCAGCCGGCCCTTCCTCCCCTTCTTCTCCCACGCGGCCTCCAGGAGCCTCAGGCCGTGCTCGCCCAGCGCCCGGTTGATGGCCACGTCCTCGTCGCACAGCTCGACCGCGCGCCGCTTCGCCGCCTCCACGCGCTCGGCGGGCGGCAGCGGGGTCAGCACACGGCGCATCTCCTCCAGCGCCCAGTGCAGGTTCACGGCGGTGGGCCGCGTCTCACCCAGCACCGCGAGGGCCCGCGTCAGCGCCGCGTCGGAGGCATCCGCGCGCAAGGCCAGCCAGACCCCGTAGGCGGCCGTCGCGCCGATGAGCGGAGCGCCCCGCACCCGCATCGCGCGGATGGCGTGCGCGGCCTCGTCCAGCGTCTCCAGTCGCGCGGTGACGAAGGCGTGGGGCAGCCGCGTCTGGTCGATGATGCCCACCGCGCGGGCATCCGGCTCCAGCCAGACGGCGCGGGTGGGCTTGCCGTGGACCTTCATCGCCCGAGCACCCGTCCGGCCACCGACGACAGCTTCTCCACCATCGCCGCGTCGCGGGCGTCCGGCGCGGTGATGAGCGCGTGCTCCAGCGCGCGCTGACACCCCTGCCGACAGGGCCCCTCGTGTCCTCCGAGCAGCGGCACCACCTGCTTCACCAGCGAGCGCGCCTTGCCCGCGTTGCCCACGAGCACCGAGACGACCTGGTCCACCGTGACGGCGTCGTGCTCGGGGTGCCAGCAGTCGAAGTCCGTCACCATGGCCACCGTCGCGTAACAGAGCTCCGCCTCCCGGGCGAGCTTGGCCTCCGGCATGTTCGTCATGCCGATGACGTCACAGCCCCACGTCCGATACAGCCGGCTCTCCGCGAGCGAGGAGAACTGCGGCCCCTCCATCGCCAGATAGGTGCCGCCCCGGTGCGCGGCCACGCCCAGCGCTTCGCACGCGGCCACCACCGCCTCCCCCAAGCGCGAGCACGTGGGCTTCGCCATGGACACGTGCGCCACCAGCCCCGTGCCGAAGAAGCTCTTCTCCCGCGCGAAGGTGCGGTCCACGAACTGGTCCACCACCACGAAGGTGCCCGGCGGCAGGTCCTCGCGCAGGCTGCCCACCGCGGACAGCGACAAGAGGTCCGTCACCCCGCTGCGCTTGAGCGCGTCGATGTTCGCCCGGAAGTCGATGTCGCTCGGGGCGATGCGGTGCCCGCGGCCATGGCGGGGCAGGAACACCACTTGCGTGCCCTCGAGCGTGCCGAAGCACAGCTCGTCGGAGGGCTGGCCGAAGGGCGACGACACCTTCCTCCACGCGACGTCCTTCAGGCCATCCATCTGGTACAGGCCACTGCCACCGATGATGCCGATGACGGGCGCGGGGGCTCGGGACATGGGTCTTCTCCGGGGTCGAGGGGCGCCGCCAGCGTAGCAGCCTCCCCGCGGTCCACGTGGGTTGACAGCGTCACGCGCGACTCTATATTCAACCTCATGGTTGAACAACACGCGAGCCAGCTCGACCACACGTTCCATGCGCTGTCCGACCCGACACGTCGGGCGATGCTGCGCAACCTGTCGGTGCACGAGCGCAGCGTCGGAGAGCTGGCGGCGCCCTTCCAGATGTCCCTGGCCGCTGCGTCCAAGCACATCAAGGTGCTGGAGCGTGCGGGGCTGGTGCACCGCGAGGTGAAGGGCCGCACGCACGTCTGCCGGCTCAACGCCCGGCCGCTGTCGGACGCGCAGGACTGGATTCGCTACTACGAGCGCTTCTGGAGCGAGCGGCTCGACATGCTGGAGAGCCTGCTGCGCGGCGAGGCTCCCACGCCCCCTTCCCCCAAGAAAGGACGCACCCGGTGAATGCCTCGAAGACGGTCCAGGTCCAGCTCACCCGCTTCTTCCCCGCCAGCGCCGAGCGCGTCTTCGACGCGTGGCTGAGCCCCGAGACGCTCGGCCGGTGGATGTGGGGCCCGGGTGTGCGCGACGAGGAGGTGGTGCACCTGCGGCTCGACGCGCGCGTGGGCGGCGGCTTCTCCTTCCTCGTGCGCAGGAAGGGTCAGGACATCGACCACATCGGGACCTATCTGGAGATAGCCCGTCCCCAGCGACTGGTCTTCACGTGGGCCATCCGCGAGGAGCCGATGAGCGAGGAGAACATCAGCCGCGTCACCCTGGACTTCCGGCCGAGGGACGCGGGCTGTGAGCTGACGTTGACGCACGTCATGTCGGACACGTGGGCGGAGTATGCGGACCGCACGCAGGCGGGCTGGGCCACCATGCTCACCACCCTGGCGCGCGAGCTGGCCGTGGAGACCCCGCGCCATGGCTGAACACGGCGTCGTCACCGAGCCCCAGACGGTGCGCCTGGAGCGCGTGCTGCCGGGTCCGCTGGAGCGCGTGTGGGCGTTCCTCACGGCCCCGGAGCTGCGCGGGAAGTGGCTCGCCGCCGGGGACATGGAGCTGCGCGAAGGTGGAAGCGTCGAGCTGCGCTTCCAGCACGCCCACCTCTCCCACGAGCCGGTGCCCCAGCGCTATCAGGTGATGCGCGATGGCCATCGCCACACGGGGCGCGTGCTCCGCTGCGAGCCGCCACACGTGCTGAGCTACACCTGGGCCGAGCAGACGGGCGCCCCCTCCGAGGTCACCTTCGAGCTGAGCGCTCGGGGCTCGGACGTGCTGCTCGTCGTCACGCACCGGCGCCTCGTCACGCGCGAGGACCGCGTCAGCGTCGCGAGCGGCTGGGACACCCACCTGGGCATCCTCGAGGACCAGCTGCGCGGACAGACGCCTCGCGGCTTCTGGTCCACCCACGCACGCCTGGAGGCCGAGTACGAGGAGCGCTTCCCTCGGGATTGAAGTCCTCGGCGCGTGACGGGCCCTCGCCTTGTTGCCCGCCGCGGCTCGAGACCTCGAGGCGCACCTTCCTGGGGAGACTCATTCTCCCTGGGAGGTCGCCATGAAGGTCGGAGAAGCCATGACCGCCAATCCCGTCACCTGTCTGCCCGACACGGGCATCGAACAGGCGGCGCGATGGATGGTCGAGTGTGACTGCGGGGCCCTGCCCGTCATCGACGCCGACAACCGGCCGCTGGGCATCATCACGGACCGGGACATCACCTGCCGCATCATCGCCAAGGGGAAGGACCCCTACATGCTGGACGTGACGGCGGCGATGAGCGCGCCCGCGGCCACCGTGTACCGCGACACCCCCTTGGAGGACTGCCTGGCGTTGATGGAGCAGAACCAGGTGCGGCGAATGGTGGTGCTCGACGACGACAACACCGTCTGCGGCATGGTGGCGCAGGCGGACCTGGTGAAGCGTCTGGGCGCGGAGGAGACCGCCGAGCTGATGCGCGAGGTCTCCATCGACACGCAGTCCGCGTCGCAGGTGCACTGACGACGGCGTGCGCTGGAGCCTCAGTCGCCGCCGAGCGCGAACGCGGCCATGCGTTGCACGCGGTCCGGCCCCGAGCGCTCCAGCACGTCGTTGTGCCCCGCGTCCGGCACCGTCATCACCGTGGCGCGAGGGAAGCGGGTGCCCAGCTGGCGCCCCATCTCCACCGGGATGAGGGTGTCCTGCTCACCGTGGATGATGAGCACCGGCAGGTCGAGCCCCCGCGCCTTCGACAGGGTGTCGAAGCGGTCCCTCACGAGCAGCGAGGTGGGGAGGAAGGGCAGCATCGTCGCCGCCATGTCGGGGATGGAGGTGTAGGGCGCCACCAGCATGATGCGCGCGCCATGGCCCCGGCGCGCCATCTCCACCGCGACGCCCGTGCCCAGGCTGCGGCCGCTGAGCACCGTGCGCTCCGGCGGGACCCCCTGGGTGCGCAGCAGCGCGAGCGCGGCCTCCGCCGCCGCGTAGATGCCCTGCTCGGAGGGCGCTCCGGGGGAGGCGCCGTAGCCCGGGTACTCGACGGCCAGGAAGCCCAGGCCGTTCGCCTGGAGGAACAGGCCCAGGTCGAGCTGGTCGAGGAGCTGCTCCCCGTTGCCGTGGAAGTGCACCACGGTCGGCGCGCCCTCGGGCCCTGGCAACTGGAGCAGGTCCACGTAGGCCCCTGCGCTCAATGGCAGACGGCTGAAGCCGTCCGCCGCGGGGAGCAGGGTGGCGGCCTTCGGCGCGGGGAAGAGCAGCGAGCGCTGGAAGACGAAGGCCGCGACGCACAGCGCGACGTAGAGGACCGCGAAGACGGAGAGGAGGAGGGTGAGCATGCGGCGGAGGCGGACCATGGCCCCGCCCAGTCTGCCCGATTCCGGACCGCGCTATGTGAACAGGCCCAGCGCGGTGCCGGGGGAGTACCCCGGGAACACCCGGGTCAGGTCCACGCCAGGGCGGCAGGCGCGCAGGGCCTCCGACAGCGGGGCGCGCACGTCGGTCCACGCGGGCACGTCCCGGCCGTCCTGGAGCCGGTCCGCGGTGAGGGGCTCGAAGCGGCCGTACACCCGACCTCCGCGCACACCGCCGCCGAGCACGAGCATCGCGCTCCCGACGCCGTGGTCCGTGCCTCGACTGCCGTTCTCCCGCACGGTGCGGCCGAACTCCGTCAGGACCACCACCGTCACGTGCTCGAGCCGTGGGCCCAGGTCGCGCGCGAAGGCGGACAGCGCGCCGGACAGCTCCGCGCAGCGATTGGCGAAGGTGCCCGTGGCCGCGCCCTGCGCCGCGTGGGTGTCCCAGCCGCCCATCTCCGTGGCGGCGACCTCCAGGCCCACGTCGCCCTTGATGAGCCGGGCGATGTCCGCCAGTCGCTGGCCCAGGGGCGCGCGTGGGTACTCGGCGCCGGAGGTGGGCGGCAGCCGGGCGAGCTGCTCTTCGTCCAGGTGCGAGAGGGCCTCGAAGGCGCCCTGCCCCGTGGTCCGCAGCGCGTCGTCCACGGCGCCGGCATAGAGCGCCTCGAAGCCGCGAGTGGCCCGTGCTCCTCGGTTGCCCACGCGCAGCCGGAACTCCTCCAGTCGCCCCATGGCCAGCGCGCCCGCGTCACCAAAGAGTGCTCGGGGCAGCGTAGACTGCAGCGCCACGGCGCGCAGCGGCGCGGAGGGGACCTGCGCCTCGGAGCCCAGCGCGCGGTTGAGCCAACCATCCGGCGTCGACTTGCGGCCCGGCGTTCCGGACTCCACGAAGTCCTGGGCATCGAAGTGCGAGCGGACCGGGGTGGGCAGTCCCACGCCGTGCAGCACCGCGAGCTGTCCTTCCTTCCACAGCGGGAGCAGGGGCTCCAAACGTGGGTGCAGGCCGAAGGGTGAGGACAGGGGCAGCGCGGCGCCCTCGCCCGTGGACTTCAGCGCGAGCGAGGGGCGCGCGCGGTGGTAGGCCGCGTCCTCGACAGGCGGGACGAGCGAGAGTCCGTCCACTCCGCCCCGGAGGAACACCGTCACCAACGTGCGCCGTGAAGGAGGTGTGCCCGCCTGGACGCCACGCAGGAGACCTGGCGTGAACAGGAGCCCCACTCCGGACAGACCCAGCGCATGCAGCAGACGGCGTCGAGAGAGGGACTGGGGCATGCGGCTGGGACTCCAGGGTGGTCGGCCCCGCGAGGCGGCGAGGTCCGCCCATTCAACACCCGTTCGGTCCGGAGGTTACGAGCGCACCTCCGCCCCCATGACGGCACATCGTTCAGGTGGCGCCGCCTCGAGCCTCCGTCAGGGCTGCTTCTTCTCGCGCAGTTGGCGGAGAACCTCGCGCGCGGTGGCGGCGGACGACGCCGGGTTCTGCCCGGTGACGAGCCGGCCGTCGGCCACGACGAAGCTCTCCCACAGCGGGCCCGACTCGTAGCGGGCTCCCTGTTCCTTCAGCCGCGTCTCCAGCGCGAACGGGACGATGGCGTCGAACTTCGCCGCCTTCTCCTCCGCGTTGCTGAAGCCCGCCACGCGCTTGCCCTTCACCAGCGGCTGCCCGTCCGGCCCCTTCACCCCCACCAGCGCCGCGGGCCCGTGGCAGACCGCCGCCACCACCGCGCCCCGCGCGTACCCGGCGGACAACAGCTTGTGCGTGGGCGCGTGCTTCGACAGGTCCCACATCACGCCGTGCCCGCCCACGACGAAGTACGCGTCGTACGAGTCCTTCACCTTCGCGAGCTTGAGCGTGTTCGCCAGCTTCTTCTTCGCCCGCGCATCCGACAGGAACGCCTTCGTGGACTCGGTCTGCTCCTTCTCGCTGCGAGGGTCCACCGGCGCGGCCCCGCCCTCCGGCGAGGCGATGTCCACCTGCGCCCCCGCGTCGACGAACGCCTCGTAGGGCGCGGCCAGCTCCTCCAGCCAGAAGCCGGTCTTCTCTCCCGTGTTCCCGAACTGCGAGTGGCTGGTGACAATCAACAGGACCTTCACGGCGGTCAGCATCTCTTCCATGACACGGCTCCCTCGCGGGCCCACGAGGAGGGGCCCCACGGCGAAAGGGATACGCCTGGAGGTCCGCCCAGAAAACCGAGGGCTTCTTCACATAAGCTCAAGCCATGCTTGGCAATCGTGAAGCCCTCTGGACGCTGTGGGAAGTCAGCCGCGCGGGGACCCACGCCGCCGCCGCGGCGCGACTGGGCATCACCGCGTCCGCCGTGGGACAGCAGCTCAAGGCGCTCGAGCGACACACGGGGGTCGCGCTGTTCGAGCGCGTGGGGCGCAGGGCCCGGCTCACCTCCGCCGGAGCGGCGCTCGTCGCTCGACTGGGAGAGCACCTGCCCGCGCTGGACGCCGCCGTGGAGGAGGCCTCCGAGACGCATCGCGTGGTGCGCGGCGAGGTGGCGCTGGGCGGCCCCTGGCCCTTCTTCCGCTACTGGCTGCGCCCGCGGCTGCCGTCCCTCCTGGCGGCGCATCCCGAGCTGCGACTGGACGTCCGCTTCGATGTCCCCAGCCGCGTCGCGCGCAGGCTCCTCGACGGCGAGCTGGACCTGGGCATCGTCGGTCTGTTGCCCGAGGCTCCGGGTCTGGAGCTGCACCCGGTGGCCCAGGAGCAGTTCGTCGCCGTGGCCTCCCCCGGCTACCTGAAGCGCTGGGGGACACCGAGGAGCGCCCGCGACTTCGCCGCGCATCGCTTCGTCGCCTTCGACTCGGACCTGGCCATGCTCCTGCCCTGGTGGCGCGCGGCCTTCGGCGCGAAGGAGCCGCTGCCGACGCAGGTGGTCTGCCGCATCGCCAACCTCGACGAGATGCTCGCGCTGGCGGAGGCGGGCGTGGGGTTGGCGGTGCTGCCCGATTACCTGGTCCAGCCGGCACTGCGCGAGGGCCGAGTCGCAGCGCTCGAGGCACCGCGACGCGCAGCGCGTCGTCCCTCGGGGACCCTCTGGGTGGCCTGGCGCAAGGCCGCCGCGCCCACCGCGCGATTCCTCGCGGTCCGCGACTGGCTCTTGACGAAGGACAGACGTGGCCAGCGTGCATGAAGGGTTCTGTCACGGCCCGCTGGAGCGTCGAATCTCCGACGGGGCGCGGAGCGGCCGTGTCTGGAAAGGAATCACGGATACCCGCCTCGTACGCCAGGACCGGTAGGCGGTGCCCAAGGCCTTGCCTATCCATCCCCCCTCAAAATTCTTCGAGGGGGAGCGCCCATGCGGTTGTCGTCGAACCAGGACCCCGAAACGCAGGCCGTCGTTCGCGCCGCAGTCTTGAAGATGAGGACCGTCGCGGATTGTGTCGTCACCCCTCGCACCGCCAGCTCGGGGACGGCCCAGGAGGGGTTCCGGGTCCACGTGGCCACCCGAGGCCCCCTGACCGAGCAAGCCGTCCTCGAGCACCTGCGCGCCCACTGTCCTCGACAGCTCGGGCCCCTGGACATCGTCCTCGTCCATGCCCTGCCGCCCTCGCGACGTCCAGGTGACCTGGAGGACCTGGGCCTCGCGGTGCTCGACGAGACACTCGTCATGCACTGCCAACGCGTCGTCGACGCCCTGCTGGGCTCCGGACACTTCCAGGTGTCCGTCGGCGACGCGGACTCCACGCCCGGAGCCTTGAGGCTCCGACGCGCGCCGGACTCCTCCCCCATGGTTGACCGGAGCAACCTTCCGGCCATCGCGACGAGCACTGCCGGACACTCGGTCCGGGAAGCGCTCGCCGACGGTGGCCCGGCCCTTTCTGGCGCGGAGCGGACGTTGACCGAGGTCCTGCTCGCGGCGGTGGCGCGGACGCCGGAGCAGAGAATCGTCCACGTCGAGGCGGAGGGCGTGGAGCGGACCGACACCTACCGCGAGCTGCTGTCGAGGGCCCTGCGAGTCGCCGGAGGGCTGCGGAGTGAGGGGCTCACGGCGGGCCAGCGGGTGATGTTCCAGTTGCCGGGGACGCGCGACTTCATCACCGCGTTCTGGGGCTGCATCCTCGCGGGCCTGGTGCCCGCGCCCATCGCGACTCCCGCCGAGTACGCCGAGGGGATTCCCGGGGTGAGCAAGCTGCTGGCGGCCTGGAAGGCGCTGCGCGAGCCCCTCGTCCTCATCGACGCCTCGCAACAGGCCTCACTCCAGGCGTTCGCCACGAGCCACGGCCACACGGTGAGGACGGCCACCGTCGAGGAGCTCGCCCGCCATGAGCCGGCGAAGCCGCACCTGGACGCGACGCCCGACGACATCACGCTGCTCCTGTTCACCTCCGGCAGCACGGGCACGCCCAAGACAGTGCCCCTGAGCCACAAGGCCATCCTCACCGAGGCTCGTGGCACCGCGCGGGTGATGAACACGGGCCCCCAGGACGTGTCCTTCCACTGGATGCCGCTGGAGCACGGCGGCAGCCTGGCGATGGTCCACACCCGGGACATCCTCTCCTCCTGCGCCGAGGTGCATGTCCCCACGCAGCTCATCCTCGGCGAGCCCCTGCGCTGGCTCGATTGGATGGAGCGCCACGGCGCCACGCTGAGCTGGGCGCCCCACTTCGCCTTCGGGTTGATTGTCGGTGAGCTGGGTCGCAAGCCGTCGGCGCGGCGGTGGGACCTCTCCCGGGTCCGCATCCTGGTCAACGGGGGCGAGGCCATCGTCTCCAGGACGGCGCGGGAGTTCCTGCGGGCCCTTTCGTCCCACGGCCTGCGCGACTCCGCCATATGGCCGGCATGGGGGATGTCGGAGACTTCGTCGGGCGTCACCTACCACTCCGACTTCAACCTCTCCACGTCGTCGGATGAGGACTCCGTCGTCGCGCTCGGGCCGCCCATCCCGGGCGTGCGACTGCGCATCGTGGACGACGTGGACCAGGTGCTGCCCGAGGGGGAGATTGGCGCCCTGCAGATTCAGGGGCCGTCGGTGCTGCGCGGCTATGTCGACAACGACGCCGTCAACCGCGAGTCCTTCACGCAGGATGGTTGGTTCCGCACCGGGGACCGCGCCTTCCTGCGCGACGGGCGCCTGACGCTGACCGGCCGCTCGCGCGACACCATCATCATCAACGGCGCCAACCACTTCGGCCACGAGATTGAAGCCACCGTGGAGGAGCTGCCGTTCATCGACCGCTCGTTCACCGCCGCGTGTGCGCTCCGCTTGAGTGGAGCGTCGACGGACCAGCTCGCGCTCTTCTTCCACCTGCTGCCGGGCACGAACGAGCAGGAGGCCTTGCGCAGCATCCGCGCCGCGGTGGCCAGGAACCATGGCGTCCAGCCCCACCACCTCGTCCCCGTCGAGCGCGCGGACATCCCCAAGACGGACCTGGGCAAGATTCAGCGCACGCAGCTCGCCAGTCGCTACGCGGCGAAGCTGGAGGCGGCGAAGCCTCGCGCGGACACGCACGAGCGGCTGCCAGCGTGGTTCTACCGGACCACCTGGCCCGCGGCGCCGCTGGACACCGACGTGCATGGCGCGGAGCGGACCTCCGTGGCGCTCCTCATCGAGGATGACGCGCGACTGGGTGAGGCCCTCCGCCAGGAGCTGGAGCGTCGCGACCAGCCGCATGTCACCCTCATCCCGGCCTCGACGCCCGGGCTCATCCAAGAGGGACCGCGCCGTTATCGCCTGGATGTGGAGAACCCGGTCCACCACCTCCAGCTCTTCAAGCAGCTGCGCGAGGAGGGGCTGCTGCCCCGACACATCCTCCACCTCTCCGCGCCCTCCGCGATGGGCGTCCCCGAGTCCTTCGAGGCGCAGCGTGAGGCCTGCCTGCGGGCGTGTGGCTGGCTCGTCCCGCTGCTCGGTGCCCTCGATGCGCAGCGGCCCGAGCAGGTGCTGTTGAAGGTCATCGCCAGCCACAGCCTGCGCGTCGGTGAGGACGACCAGGTCGCCGTGCATCACGCGCCCCTGCGCGGCCTGTTGGCGACCGCGCAGCTCGAGCTGCCCTGGCTGCGCACGAGCCACGTGGACCTGCCCGCTGGAGCTTCGGAGGGCAACGCGCGCCGCATCCTGGCCGAGGTCGATGCGCTCAGCGTCGAGCCCCTCGTCGCCTGGAGGGCGGAGGGTCGCCACGTGGCGAGGATGGTGCCCACGCACGCGGAGGGCTCGCTCATCGACGTGCCCGGCTTCGAGCCGAACAGCCTGTTCGTCATCACCGGGGGGCTGGGTCACGTGGGTCGGGTCCTCACCGAGTGGCTCGTCACCCGGTACCAGGCCCGGGTGCTGCTGCTCGGCCGTACGCCCGAGGCGGGCCTGCCCGAGGTGTCACGCGCGGCCCTGGCGGCGCTGCGGAGTCGAGGCGAGGTGCTGTATCGCGCCGTCGACGTCGGAGACGCGGACGCCGTGCGCGCCGCCATCGAGCAGGCGGAGGCGCACTGGTCGCGGCCGGTCGACAGGATGCTGCACCTGGCGGGGCACTACGCGGAGAAGACCCTGCTCCAGCTCGCGCCCGGAGACCTGGCCGCCACGCTGGACCCGAAGCTCGCGGGTGCATGGAGTCTGTGGCGCGTCGCGAAGCACCGTCCTGGTTGTCGCCTCATCCTGTTCTCCTCGGTCGTCGGCGCCGTGGGCGGGGCGCTCCAGGGCGCGCATGCCGCCGGCAACGCCACGCTCGAGGCCTTCGCCGAGCAGTGTCACGCACAGAGCCGCGGGGCGGCGGACGCGCCTGTCTGCCAGAGCATCGGCTGGAGCTACTGGCGCGATGAGCGCACCGCGGACCTGGAGGTGACGGGGCAGGCCGCGGCGCGGGGCCACGCCATCATGGAGCCCGCGCAGGCTTTGGAGTCGCTGGCCATCGCCGCCGCCGCGCCGCACACCGTCAGCTGGGTCGGGTTCCTTTCGGGAGGACATCACTTCCGCGCGAGGTTGGACGGCCGTCCGCGCGCGCTGCGCCGCATCGTCGCTCGGGGCGCCTCGCGCCATGTCGAGCTGGCGAAGATTTCCCTCGCGCCGATTCGCATCGTGGACGCGGCGGGGGTTCCGGTCTCCATCTCTGCGGCCGAGGCCACCGAGGCCATCCAGCCGGTGGTGGAAGCGACGGACTCGACGCGGAAGATTCGCCGCCTCTTCGCCGACGCGCTCGGACAGCCCGACGTCGGCGTCGACGACGACTTCTTCGATGTGGGCGGCAACTCCATCCAACTGGCGCAGCTGCACCGTGCATTGGAGACGGCCTTCGAGCGCGAGGTCCGCTGGGCGGAGGTGCTGCGCTGCCGCACGGTCAACGCGCTGGCGGCGCTGCTCGCGGGGGACTCGACGTCCGAGACGCAGTTCGTGAGCTTCCGGGGGCTGCGCTACGCCTACCGCGTGGTGCCGGGTCCCGAGAAGCCGCTCATCGAGTCGCCGCTGCTCATCATCAGCGGCGCCTTCCAGGACATGTATGCGCTGCCGAAGCTCGAGCACCTGCTGCATCCGCTCGGCACGCTCATCATGGCGGACCTGCCCGGTACGGGCGTGGCGGACGACCTGGCGCCGGAGTTCGGCTTCGACTTCCTCGCGGATTGTCTGGAGCACCTGCGCGCGCACCTGGGCCATCCGCGCATCAACGTCATCGGCATCTCCTACGGCGGTTCGACGGCCTACGAGTTCGCGCACCGCTATCCGGACAGCATCGACCGCCTCATCCTGGTGGGGGCGGCGACGGAGCTCCCCGACCAGTCCGCCGTGCGCATCGACATCCGCGCCGAGCAGATCCTGGAGGGAGAGCTCGACACGTTCGTCCAGGGCCTGGTGGAGGCGACCATGAACCAGGACCCGCGCAACCACGTGCGTGAAGCGGAGGCCACGCGGGTGCTGGTGGAGAAGGCCTTCCATGCCGTCACGCCGCGCGAGGCGCTTCGCTACGCCGACGTGCAGAACCGGTTGATCGCCGAGGCCCGGGACCCGAGCCTGCGCATCCTGAAGCGCCCCGTCCTCGCCTTCACCGGCGAGTTCGACCCGCTCACTCCGCCAGCCCATGTGCGCAACCTGGCCGCGACGATTCCCGGCGCGCTGTTCACCACCATCCGGGAGGCCGACCACCTGGTCCTGATGGAGCGTCCCGAGGAGATGGCCGACCTCATCCGCCGCTTCCTCCAGAACCACGACCTCCACGGGCTCGACTACCTCTCCGGCGTCGAGTGCCCCACGAACACCCCTCCGCCCCGGAATGAAATCGTGGGTGGCGCCACGCCCTTCAAGTCCCGAGGCGAGGGGTTCCAGCAAGGCGCGTCCGCGGAGTGACGGCCCCTACTGCCGCTGGAACTCCGGTGAGCCCAGCAGCAGGCCGGCGATGAGGGCCACGTCGACGGGCCCTCGCTCCGCCTCGGCGCTCGCCGATTCCTTCCGGCGGGAGAGCGCGTCGAGCACCGTCGCCTTCGTCGCCTCCGACGGCGGTGTGCCCAGGAGCGCGAGCCCGAGCGCCTCCAGCCACGCCTCCGCCGTGGGCGCTGCGGGCCACGCGACGGTCTCCATCACCACGCGCGCTCCAGGCATCCTGCCGGACACCAGGTCCAACCCGAAGTTCAGCCGCGCCACCAGCGAGCCGCTGTTCACCCACGGCGCCGCCACCTCGGGGAAGCCCGTGGGCGCAGGCGCCCGGTACAGGGGCTCCCCCATCTTCGCCACCGCCTGCACCAGCCGGGGCTGCACCTGCACCTCCGCCCCCGTCGCACGCAACGCGGACACCACGAACTCGAAGGGTGTCTTCACCTTCGCCCCACGCGCCTCGGGCGCCCAGAACTCCGGCGCGTCCAACAGCGCGCGATACACCGACGACAAATCCCCGTCCGTGTCGAGGAACACCTTCGCCAACCGGTCCACCAGCGCCGGCGGCGGCGAGTCCGACACGAAGCGCCGCGCCAGCTTCGTCGCCAGATGCCGCGCCGTGGACGGATGCCGCGCGAGCACGTCCAACACCCGCTCCCCATCCGCCTCCCCACCTCCCGCCGCGAACTCCTGCCCCAGCACACGCTTCGCCCCCGGGTCATGCGCCCGACGACGGAAGACGAACTGGGGCGCCTCGCGCGGCTTCTTCACGCTCCACCCCGTGAAGCACCGCGCCACCTCGCGGACGTCCGTCTGCGAGTAGCCGCCCTCCACGCCCAACGTGTGCAGCTCCAGCAGCTCCCGCGCGTAGTTCTCGTTGAGCCCCGGTCTGGGCTCGGCGTCCATCTCCGCCTCGCCCTCGTCCTCCACGTCCCTCCGCGCGCGGCCCCGCTCCGGCATGCCGTCACGCGTGCTCCTCCAGTTGTCCAGATAGACGAGCATCGCCGGGTGGCGCGCCGTGGCGCCGAGCAACGTCCGGAAGCGCCCGAAGACATGCGGACGGATGGCGTCGCGCTCGTACGACGTCACCATCCACCGCACCACGCCCTTGTCCGCGGAGACGTTGAAGTGGTTGAACCAGAAGTCCACCAGCACCTCCTCGAGCGGATTCGGTCCCTCGACGGCGCGCAGCAGCTTCGCCGCGGAGAGCTCCTCACCGATTCGCGCCGGGCGCTCCAGCTCGCGGCCATCCAGGAGCGCCTGCTCCCGCTCCTTCCGGTTCGGGTACGCGTCGAGCAGCTGGGGCATCGACATCTCCAACGTGGGCAGGGCCTGGAGCTTCCCGGCCAGCGCCGGTGACATCGGCGCGTCCCGACGCACGAGCCGCGCCTCCACCCAACCGCGCACGCCCAGGCGACGCACCTCCGCCAGCTCCCGCGCCGACGGACCGAAGGCCCATCGCTGCAGCAGGTGCACCTCCGCGCCCGGTCCGAAGTCCTCGACAGGCGCCTCACTCCGCGCCGGGTGTGAAGTGCTCGCACATGAGAGCAGCAAGGCCGACAGGAAACCGAGGGACACGAGGCGCATGGCTGCCTCCGAGAACCCACGAGCACGCGCGAGGTTACGACCCGCGCTCCGAGATGCCTGCTCGCCCACCCTGTCAAACATCCCTTGCCTCCTGAACACCTGCTGGCTCGCACCAACCGTTGCTTGTACCCGAGCCCCGCTGCTTTTCGTATGGAGGCCAACGATGAAGACCCCCGCGCCCCTGGGGTGGCTGCTCTCGCTGGTGATGCTCGGCGGGTGCTCCGCCCTCTTCGATTCCGGTGGTGACACCGGCAGCAACTCGGACCGGCTCACCGCGCCGTTCGAGCCGCACGTGGACCTGCTCGCGGACGTCAACCGCGACGGCGTGGTCGACGAGCGGGACGAAGCCGGCGAGGAGACCTGGAGCGCCGAGCGTGGCGCCATCTTCCTGGCCAACATCGACGACGACCAGAAGGCCTGTCCCTTCAGTCCGTCCTTCACCCAGCTCAGCGACGAGCAGCTCGCCGGCTGCAACGACGCGCAGGACACCGAGGTCAACGGCGAGGAGGACTTGAAGGACCTCGCGCGGCTGCGTGTCGCGCCGTGGCCCGGAGCGCCGAGCTACGCGGTGGGCAGCGTGTCCGTGACGGGCGCGGGCTCGGACAAGGTGCGTCTGTTCAAGCGCATGGATGGGGAGTTCCTGTCGTTCCGCATCGCCAACGTGCTGCCGCTGTCGGCCCGGGACTTGCGCGAGGGCGTGGACCTGGCCATCGAAGCGAACGACATCGTCCGGGACGCCGCGGTGTGGGATGGCCGCGTGGAGGTGACGCTGACCATCTACCACGTGGACCGGCCGCAGGAGCTGTTCCGGGACACGGTGATGATGCGCGTGGCGCCCGTGGTGCTGTTCCATCACCTGACGCCGGTGCGCAACGTCTACGTGTCGCGCCTGGACACCGAGGCGTCTGCGCTCTTCCGCGAGGACCTGGGCGGCGCGCTCGTCAGCTCGCGGGAGCCCACGCTCTTCTCCGAGTTCGCGGTGGATGACCTGTGGGCCCAGGACTACTTCGAGCCCGCGTACATGGCGCTGCCCACCGAGGGCGGCGGACAGCACGTCATCCAGGTCAACCTCCGCTCGGCCAACGTCAACACGAACGAGCGCCCGGTGCCGCTGCGCGAGGCCGGCCGCATCGTCTACTGGCTGCGCGGCCGGGACCAGGCGGCGGTGCAGCAGTACCAGTCGGGCCTGTCGCCCGAATCGCAGACCCTCAACTCCATGGGCAACACGGAGGTCATCCCGCCCTACGAGAAGGACGGCGTGAAGTATCCGCTGGGCCGGCTGCTGCGCGGCAGGGGCCCTGACTCCGAGCCGGACTTCCAGCTGGACCCGAGCTTCACGCGGATGCTCGACGCGCAGGCCGTCCAGCCGGTGGTGTACCTGGACACGTCGTGGCTCGCCGTGGCGCACGTGGATGAGACGGTGAGCTTCCTGCCGGTGGACTCGCCGCGCGGGTGGATTGCCCTGGTGGCCGACCCGGCCCTGGCGCGGCGCATGTTGATGGACGCGCGGGCGCGGGGCCATGGCGAGGCGAAGCTCTTCGAGGGCAAGCGCTGGGTGCTGGAGCAGCCGGCGGAGATGACGGTGTCGATGCTGCTGGACCACGCCGGGGTGATGGACACCAACGCGATGGCCGCGCTCGAAATCGAGGAGCAGCTGGCCGTGCTCCGCGAGGAGACGGGAATCACCGACGCGGAGCTCGTCCGTGTGCCCTTCCTCTTCCAGGGTTCGACCCACGGCGCGACGGCGCTGCAGCCCGGCACGGTGAACCTGCTGTCGGTGTCTCGCTCGCTCGTCATCGCGCCGGACCCGCATGGCCCCGTCATCGACGGGAAGGACCTCTTCAAGGCGCAACTGGAGCAGGCCCTGGCACCGCACGGCATCCGCGTGCACTGGTCCGACACCTGGGACCTCTACCACGTGGGGGGTGGTGAGGTGCATTGCGCGACGAACGCCGCGCGCGTCCCGTCCCCCGTGAAGTGGTGGGAGGGCGACCGATGAGTTCCGTGCTGTCACGCGGCCCGCGCGCCGCCCTGTCGTTGATGGTGATGCTGCTCACCCTGCCCGCCCTCGCGCAGACGGACGGCCTGGGCGCGCTGCGCGAGGAGGTGGCGAAGGCGCGTCAGCAGACGCCCGAGGCCTTCACGCGGCTGGAGGCGGCCGTCGCCCAGGTGGGCGTCTGGGATGCGCGCAAGCGCGGGACCCTCGCCGCCGTCGCGCCGCTGTTCCGCCAGCTCGGCCCCCAGGGGCTGTGGCCCATGGTGGAGCGGCTCGCGTTCGACACGGGGCAGGCATCCCAGCCCGAGCGCGACTCCGCGAAGCTGGCCCTTCAAGTGGGGATGATTGAAGCCACCGGCGAGCTGCGGGACGCGCGGCTGTTGCCCCTGTGGAAGCACCTGCTCGAAGGTCCGGAGACCCGACGTCCCGCGCGCCGTGCGGCGGCGACCGCGCTGGCGAAGCTGGAGTCGGACGAGGCCGCGACGCTGCTCATCACGCTGTCTGGCGAGTCGGGCACTCGCGGGCTCACGGTGCTGCGCGCCATGGGGTCCTGCCGCAGGCTGACGGTGGCGCAGCGGCTGGCGGAGGCGCTCGCGGCACGGCCCGAGCCGGAGGTCGCCCGCCGCGTCGCGCAGGCACTCGGTGACATCGGCTCCGCGTGGGCCTGGAAGACGCCGCAGGTGAAGCACCGCGAGGAGGAAGGCGCCGTGCGCCGCATGGCCGCGGAGGCCCTGGTCCACGCGTGGACGGACTACTCGGGAGACACCCAGCGCGCCCTCACCCAGGCGGTGCTGCGCGTGGACGCGCCGGAGACGCTCACGCTCGTCCAGACAGCCCGGACGCGGACGCCGGATGCGCAGCGCGCGGGCCTGGAGTCCCTGGAGCGGCAGGTGGTCAACAACCCGCTGCGCTGAGGGACCTCAGGGCGCCTCGATTTCCATGCGGTAGCCCACCCCGCGCACCGTCTGGATGGCGAAGCGCGAGGCGCTGTTCCACCCCAGCTTCTTCTTCAAGCTGGAGACGAAGTTGTCCACGGTGTGCGGGTCCACGACGACGTCGCGCCCCCACACCGCGTCCAGGATGTCGTCCCGGCGCAGCACCCGCTCGCGCTCCTTCACCAGGAAGGCCAGCAGGTCGAACTCCGTGCGCGTCAGCTCCACGCTCGCGCCGTCGGGGTTCTCCACCTTGCGGCGGTCCAGGTCCATCCGGTAGCCGCCGAAGCGCACCTGCTTGGCGGGCGCGGCGCCTCCCGCGCGGCGCACCAGCGCGCCCACTCGCGCGAGCAGCTCCCGCAGCCGGTAGGGCTTGCCCAGGTAGTCCTGCGCGCCCGCCTCGAAGCCGCGCACCACGTCGTCCTCCAGCGTGCGCGCGGTGAGCATCAACACCGGCGTGCCGACGCCCTCCTCGCGCAGCGCGCGGCACAGCGAGTAGCCGTCGCCGTCCGGCAGCATGACGTCCAGGAGGATGAGCTGGAAGGCGCCGCGGGAGAGGTGTTCGCGGGCCTCGCGCACGGAGGAGGCCTCCTCCACGGCGTAGCCGCCCTGGTGCTCCAGGCTGTCACGCAGCGCGAGCCGCAGGTTCGGATCGTCCTCCACGAGGAGGATGGTGGGCTGGGTGGGGTTCATATCGTCGCAGTCGGAGGAAACGAGAGCTCGAAGGTGGTGCCTTCAGGACTGGAGGCCACCACGCGCAGGGTGCCTCCGTGAAGACGCATGATGCGCCGGCACAGCGCCAGGCCCAGGCCGCTGCCGGGCACCTCGCGGCCCTGGCCGGGCAGGCGGACGAACTCGCCGAAGACGCGCTCCCAGTCCTGGGGCGGAATGCCCACGCCGTTGTCGGAGAAGCGCACGCGCCCGCCGGGCAGCGCCTCCACGCGCAGGCGCACCGGCTGCCGGGTGTTGTAGGCGCACGCGTTGCGCGCGAGGTTGGAGAGCAGCAGGCGCAGCAGCTGGGAGTCGGCGCGCAGGGACAGCTCGCCCACGTGCGCCTCCAGTTCCACCGGCACCTTGGACCAGGCCTCCAAGTCACGACGCATCAGCGCCACCAGCTCCTCCAGGCGCACCGGCTCCAGCCGCGCCACCCAGCGGCCCTTGTCGATGCGATTGAAGGACAGCAGGTTCTCCACCAGGAAGCCCAGGCCGTCCGCCTCGCGGACGATTCGGCCCGGGTAGTCACGCGCCTCGGCGCCCTCGGCCAGCCGCCACTCGAGCGTCTCCGCGAGCAGGCGGATGGAGGCCAGCGGCGTGCGCAGCTCGTGGGACACCGTGGCCACGAAGTCGCTCTTCAGCTCCAGGAAGCGGTACTTGCGGTGCTGCGCGAGGAAGGCCAGCGCGGCGATGCCCACCGCCAGCCCCGCGCACAACAGCACCATGCCCGTCTTCAGCCGGTAGCGCCGCTCCAGCGCCGTCTCGGCGCGGCCCCACTCGGGCGTCACCACCGACAAGGGCAGCGCGTCCACGGCCACCACGGGCGCGTCACCGAGCAGCTTCACCGTTCCTTCGACGTCCAGGAGCCCGCGCTCGCGCATCTCCCGCGTGAGCGACGCGAGCAGCACACCCGCGTCCACCGCCACGCCGCGCACCTGGTTGCCTCCGCGCGGCTCCAGGTACCACCCCGCGCGCACCAGGGCCGGGCCGGGGAGCGAGTCCGGCAGCGGCAAGGGGCTCTTCACGAGCTCGCTCGCGCGGGCCCGCAAGTCCTCAACAGGCGCGCCCACCTTCGACGAGAGCGCCGCCACGCGCGTGAGCAGGAACTGGAAGTCCGTGGGCGTGAAGCGCGAGCGGCGCGACAACAGCAGGCGCTGCAAGCCGTCCAACCGCCCCCCGCGGCCGTCCGACAGCCCCTCGCGCACCAGCGCCTGCATGAGCTGCGGCACCGGGTCGCCCTTCTCCGCCAGGGCCTCCAGCACCACGAGCAGACCGGGCACATCCCGGGTCGAGGCGAGCACGTATTGCGAGCGGTGCTGGAGCAGCGCCATCAACGCCACCGTGGAGGCTCGACGGTCGCCTCGGGCGAGCGCCGTCTCCACCGCGCGGGTCCTCGCGAGCCGCTCCGCCCACGGGTCGTCCTTGTCCTCCGCCACCTCGGTGCCCGCGCGCAGCCGCGCGTACCGCTCGCTCGCGGGGGCGTCTTCGCCGGTGTCGTGGAGCGCCAGCCGGGGCAGCACCTGGGTGCCGCGCTCGCGCAGGTAGAGTCCCGTGGCGGGCGCCAGCGGGTCCGTCACCGCGGCCTCCAGCGCGGGCCTCGCCGCCTCCAGACGGTCCCTCAGCGTCTGCGTCAGGGACGCGCGGGCGTACTGCTCCAGGGCCTCGCGCCGCGAGTCGAGTGAGCGCCGGGCGTCCTCGCGCTCCTCGGCGAAGATGCGGTGCAGGGAGCCCAGTCCCCAGGCGAGCCCGAGGAGACCGAGCACCAGCGCGACGAGCATGGGCAGCAGCCGGCGGAGCATCGTCGCGGCTACCTCCCGGAGCTCGGGAGCAGGTCGGGGTCCAGGCTCGCGCCATCCGCGCCGGGGCGCTCCTTGCGCGTGTCGAGCGTCCCCGCCTTCTTGATGAGCGCGCCCAGGTTCGCCACGTCCGGCCGGCTCACCAGCGGCTCACCCAGGTCCTGCCAGAGCGCGTGCAGCCGCGCCCAGTCGAGCGAGCGCGTCCACGGTGAGCCGCGCAGCTTCTCCGCGAAGGCGGCGGCCACGTAGGCCAGCCGCGTGTCGGCCGAGGCGCGCGCCATGGACGAGCGCAGGGCGCTGGAGGGCAACAGCTTGTGCGCGCGGCGCCACATGGTGTCCTCGCCCTCCTCGTAGAGGATGCGCAGGACACCGAAGGCGATGGCCGGAGCAATCAGCTTCACCTCGTAGATGGCGGTGACGGACGCGCCCGCGGCCAGGGGCACGGGGTCCGGCGTCACGTCGTCGCCGAGCGGCTCCGGAGGGGTCGCGGACGGATTCTCGTAGCCCACCAGGCGATAGCGGGCCACCGCGCGCTTGTCGAACTCGAGCTGCACGCCCACGTCGCTGAAGGCCGCGCGCGTGCGCAGCGTCACGCGCACCACGTGGTAGCCCTTGCGGCTGGGCGAGGGGAACCCCTCCACGTCGACGATGAACGGACCCGCGTTCTCGCCGCCCTCCTTGGGAGAGAAGCTGTTGACGAAGTCCTCCACCCGCACCGCCTCCTCGGCCGGGAGCGAGTCGCGCTCCAGGTGGCCCCGCGTCAGCGCGTACGAGGCCGTGCTCACCCGCAGCGGGTACGTGGAGGCGTTCTCCTCCTCGGTGTCGATGGTGGGGTTGACGCCATGGCCCCGCAGGTCCGAGTCGCGCAGGAACTTGCTGCCCGGCACATAGCGGCGCTCACCGGAGCCCTCGGCGGCGAGCAGCGACACCTGAGGCAGCGCCCACGGCGGCGCGCGGTCCCGGATGTCTCCCTCGCGGGGCACCGCCATCCAGGCGACTCCGTCCGACTCCAGTCGCAGCGGCGGCGCGAACGGCGTCAGGGACGCGAAGGGATGATGCGACACGGGCAGCGCCTGGAGCGCCACCGCCACGCCGAGCGTCCGTCCCGCCTCCACGCGCACGCCCTCGCGGGTGACGGGCTGGAAGGACTCCCTCTCGAAGCGCAGCGTGTAGAGCCCCACCGGCAGGGACGCGAGCCGATACTGGCCCCGCTCATCCGTCGTCACGGTGCGCGGTGAGGGCAGCACGGGGGACGTGGCGTGGACCTTCACGCCCGCCAGGGGACGCGCGTCCTTGGCCTCGGAGACCACGCCCGTCACCTCGCCCACCTGGGCCCACGCCGGAGCGGCGAGGCACAGGAGGACTCCGCAGAGGGAGCGAAGCAGGGCGCTCTTCGTCGAGGGCTTCACGCGGACACCGGGCACGGCCTTCCTTGGGATGGTGCGAAGCCTGCCGCAGGCGGCCCGCCGGCATCATCACGGTTCCATCATGGCGCCGTCAGCCCGCCTGCCCGCCCTGCTTCTCCGACGTGAAGGGCACATCCAGCACCGGCCGCGACTTCGCGTCCGGCAAGTCGTAGTGCCACCACTCCATGCGGTTGGGCGTGAAGCCCGCGCCCAGCATCGCCTCGCGCAGCACCTCGCGATGACGGCGCGACGCCTCGGTGCCTCCCGCGTAGCCGTGGTGCGCGGCGGGCGTGAAGGTGTCGAAGGCGGTGGGCATCTCCACCTCCTGCCCGTCCAGCGTCACCAGCGTCAGGTCCACCGCGCCGCCCCGGTTGTGGTTGGAGCCCTTGCGCGGGTCCGCCACGTAGCCGGGCACGGGCATGATCTTCCACATCTCCCACTGCACCGCGCGGGGCCGGTAGCAGTCGTAGACCTTGAGCCGGTAGCCCTTGGGCCGGAGCACGTCCGCGGCCGCCTTCAGCTTGCGCGCGGACTCCGGCAGCAGCAGACAGCGCGCCGTGTCCGGGTACACCTTCTTCTTCAGGAAGTTGTCCTCCGTCGCATAGCGCAGGTCCAGCGCCAGGTCCTCCACCACCGTGGAGGCGTCCACCAGCGGCGAGGTGCTCGCGGGCCTGGCCTTCTTCTTCCCCGCATCCTCCGCGAGCACCGGAGTCGACAGGCCCAGCGCCGCCACGAGTACCCACGTCCTCATGCTCCGGCCTCCACCGTGTAGCGCGTCGGGTCCGGCACGCCGGCCTCCTCGAAGCCCTTCTTGCGCAGCAGGCAGCTGTCACAGCGCCCGCAGGCGCGGCCCTGCGCGTCCGGGTCGTAGCAGGAGTGGGTGATGCCGTAGTCCACGCCCAGACGGACGCCCTCGCGGATGATGTCCGCCTTCGTCAGGCCGGACAGCGGCGCGTGCACCGTGAAGCGCGCGCCCTCGACGCCCGCCTTCGTCGCCAGGTTGGCCATCGCCTCGAAGGAGCGGATGAACTCCGGCCGGCAGTCGGGGTAGCCGCTGTAGTCCACCGCGTTGACGCCGATGTAGATGTCGGTGGCGCCCACCACCTCGGCCAGTCCCAGCGCCAGCGAGAGGAACAGCGCGTTGCGCGCGGGCACGTACGTCACCGGGACGCCGTGGCTCATCTCGTCCGCGGGCCGGTCCTTGGGCACGTCGATGTCCGCAGTCAGCGCGGAGCCGCCCACCTGGCGCAGGTCGATGCCCACCACCCGGAAGTCCTTCACGCCCAGGGCCGTCGCCACCTCGCGCGCCCGCTCGAGCTCCACCGCGTGCCGCTGGCCATACGCCACCGCCAGGCACACCGGCTCGAAGCCCTTCGCCTTCGCCATGGCCACGCACGTCGTCGAGTCCAGGCCCCCCGAGGTCAGCACCACCGCACGCTTCGTCATCAGTCCCTCCGCACTCCCTGCACCTTGTACGCAGTCCTGCACGTCGTCGGATTACACGTACACGAGCCCGGCAGGAAGACGTCCGTCAGCGCGCCACACGCGAGCGCCACGTCGTAGCCACTCTCCGTGGGGGCCGGCGGGCTGGCGTCGGGGATGCCGCCGTCGAAGCCGTTGCAGTCGCGGTTGAGCAGCCGCGCCTGGCTGTCGCTGAAGAGCGTCACCTTCAGGGACTCCTCAATCTGGGAGTCCTTGCAGGTGCTGCCACAGGACGCGCGCAGCGACGTCGCGCGGAGCATGGAGTCGACCTGCTGCCCCTCGAACTTCGCGTCGCGGTTGAAGCCCTGCACGGTGAACCACCCCGGGCCGCCGTCCTCGTTGCGGGAGAACGTGCCCTCGAAGCGGAACACGCCCGCGTCGTCCACCTGCGCGAACTCCGGCATGGAGGCGTCGCAGGTGGTGTTCGCCGGGTCCAGTCGGGCCTCGAACTGGAAGGTGCCCAGGAACTGGTTGCCTGGGTACACCGGGTCCGTGTTGCAGGCCATGGCCGCGACGACGGCGGCGGCGGGGAGGACGGAGAGCAGCAGGGGCTTCAGGCGCATACGGCCGGGCAGGCTACACGGCTACCCGAGGTCGAGCACGCAAAGGGCCACCGCCCGGAAGGTCTCCCCCTGTGCGAGCACCGCGCCCACATCCACCCGCGCCGGGTCACCCCCGCGCACCTTGGCATCCAGCCGGGCCAGCACGCGCCCCGCCGCGAGCGACGAGGGCACCGCGCGGAAGGCCGCCACGGCCGCTTCGTCGAAGCCGGGGACTTCGCCCGGGCGGGAAAGCTTCACGCCCGCCTCTCCGAGCGCCAGGGCCAGCGCGCACAGATAGCCCAGCTCCACCGCGTCGAAGCACGCGAGCGCGCCCGCGCCCAGCACGAGGGCGTCCGGCGCGGTGAGGTACGCCTCCACCCCGCCGATGGGGTCCACGCCCACCGACAGCGCCCCGGCGCCCAGGGACGTCAGCGCGGGCCGCAGCGCGGCGAACAGGCGCGGGAAGCTCTCGGTCGTCACCGGCAGCACCCGGGCGGGCGGCGCGTGCTGGAAACCCGAGGGCAAAGGCAGCGGCGACACCGGCACGCGCGTCACCAGCGCCGTGCTGGAGGACAGCGCCGCGCCGATGCCATCCGCGCGCTCGGCCGCGTCCTGACGTCCGACGAGCCGCAGGGCTTCGGCGTAGAGCGTCCAGCCATCCACGTCCAGCGGGGATGCGCGCAACAGCCCCGGCCACACGCGCGTGGCGAACACGGCGCCCTCGGACACGGGCGACAGCCGCTCACAGGCCAGGCGGAGGACTTCCGGCGACAGGCCGGCGCCGTCGAAGAGGCGCTCGGCGAGCCGGGCCGCGGGCGCCACCAGCTGCGCGTCCAGGTAGCCGCGCAGGATGGACTCCAGCATCCCCGGCTCGTCGGTGAGCCGCTCGCGAAGCCGCAGCGCCTCGCCCGTCAGGCCCCGCTCCTCCGCGAGCCTCGCGCGGCGGGCCAGGCGCTCCTCGGTCTCCGGCAGCGCCTCCAGCTGGGCGGCGGCCTCGGCCACCTGGCCCAGCATCTCGTACGCGTCCGCCCAGCGCTCGCGGTGCTGCGTCGCGGCGGCGGGCCCTTCGGTCGCCACCAGGCGCTCGGCCAGGGACACGAAGACGGCCGGGTCCTCGGCCTCGTCCACCAGCGCGAGCAGGTTGTGCAGCGCCGTCACGCAGGTGGCGTCATCCTCCAGCGCGCGCTCGAAGGCCGCGCGGGCCTCGTCGGTCCGCTCCAGCGGGCTGAGCAACAGCTCGCCCTGCTCCAGGTGCAGGGTGGCGCGTGCGCGCGCGTCCTCCTCCACCTCGATGAGCTGGCCCAGCGTGCGCGCGGCGGCGTCGAAGCGGCCCAGGCTGAACTCCAGCATGTGGCGCTCGAGCAGCAGCGACTTGCGGCGGGACGTCCAGCCCTCCGCCGCCATGGCGAGCGCTTCCACACGCGACGCGTCCGGCAGCGCGCGCACCCGGTTCAGCACCGCCTCCGAGAACACCTCCGGGTGCTTCTCCAGGCCGGGCAACAGCAGCGTGAGCCGGGCCGCGAAGCCCGCGTCGGTCGACAGCTCCTCCAGCGCGCGCAGGCGCTGAAGCTCGGGCGCGTCCGGGTCGCGCAGCACCTCGTCGCGCAGGGCCACGGCGAAGGCGGCGTCCCTGGACACGGACAGGGCCGCCAGCTCCAGCAGCCCCTCCGCGTCATGCTCCGCGCGCAGCCCGTCCGCGAGCGCGGACGCGTGGGCGGGGTCCGCGTCCGCCTGCGCGACCAGGGCCCACAGCGCCTCGCGCGTGCGGGCCGCGTCGCCGGCCTGCGCGGCCATGGCCAGCGCGTCCGTCAGCTCGCCGGCCAGCATCGCGGGCGCGAAGCCGACCTCGAGCGCGCGGGCGAAGGCGCCCAGCCGTCCGAAGCGCTCCGCCAGCTCCGACGGCGCGAGCATGTCCGGCGCCTCGGTGGCGATGCGCTCGATGACCTCCAGCGCCTCGCCGTGCTCGCCCGCCTTCTCCCAGAGGTCCGCGGCCTCCAGCAGCAGCGGCGGACGCTCGTCCGGAGACGCGAGCCGGGCCGCCTGCAGCAGCGCCGTCGCGGCCTTGGGCGCCTCGCCCGAGGCCCGGTACAGGTGGGCGACCCGCAGCGTCGCGTCCACGTCCGGCTCGACGGCCGCCGCGGCCTTCGCCGCCTTCAGCGCGTCCGGCAGCCGCCCCGCGCTCTCGAAGGCACGGGCCGCCGCGAGCATCAGCGAGCGACGCTCGCGCCCCGACGTCAGCTCGGCGCGGGCCACCTGGACCTCGGCCCGGCGCGCGGGCGCGTCCGTCAGCAGCTTCTCCAGCTCCTCCAGCGCGACGGCGTAGCCCGCGCCCGCGGCGCCGCGCTCCACCACCGCCTCCAGCGCCTCGCGGGCCGTGGCCGTCTCGCCCTCGGCCTCCAGCAGCGCGGCCAGCTCCAGCCGCAGCAGGGCCGCCTCGTCCGCGTCCTCCAGGCGCGGCACCAGCCGCTCCAGGGCCTGACGCAGCCGGCCCGTGTCGCGGCGCTCGCGCAGCCCCGTCACCAGGGCACGCAGCGCGGTGACGTCCTCGGGCGCGGCCTCGGCGGCGCGCTGGGTGAACTCCCACGCCGCGTCCGCGTCCGCGAGCGACTCGGCGGCCACGGTGGCGGCGGCCAGGAGCAGCTCGGCGGCGCGGGCGCCTCCCGCGGCCTCGGCGCCGGACTCGTATACCGCCAAGAGGTCGCCGTGGCGGCCCATCGCGCGCAGGCCCGCGACGGCGCGGTCGATGACGGAGGCGTCCGCGGGACGCAGCCGCGCCAGGGGCAGCAGCGCGTCGATGGCCTCCCTCGGGTCCTCGAACAGGTCCGCCGCGCGGCGGTACAGCACCTCCGCCGTCGCCGTGTCCTCCGCGCGCCGGGCCAGCTGCAGCGAGGCGCGGTACAGGCCCGGCGCGTTGCCCGTGCGCGAGTGCACCTCCGCCAGCAGCGACAGCGCCTCGCGGCCGCGCTCGCCGTCAGGCTCCAGCGACACCACCGACTCGAAGGCATCCGCCGCGTCGTGGTACGCGTTCGCGCCCAGCGACGCGTGGCCCAGCCGCAGCCAGGTCCGCGCGCGCACCGGCACCGGCAGCGCGTCTCCCCCCGCGTCCAGGAGCCGCCGGTCATACGGCCGCGCGGCGGCGGGGCCACCACTGCGAGCCGCCAGCTCCGCGCGGGCGGACAGCACTTCCACATCGTCGCCCGCGCTCGCCAGGTACACGTCGAAGGCCTCGGCGGCCAGCAGCGCCTCTCCCGCGTCCAGCAGGCGCGTGGCGCGCTCGCGCAGGAGGGGCAGCGATTGCTCGCGAGGCAGGGCTCGCGCGCGCTGGGCGAGCAGCTCCGACAACCGGCGCACGTCCGTGGCCGCGCGCTCGCGCACCTGCTCGAAGGCCTCGACGCTCGCGGGGTCCAGCTCGAAGGCGCGGTCCTCGCACAAGAGCGCGCGCTCGCGGGCGCCTCCCGCGCGGAAGGCCCGGGCCGCCGCCAGGTAGCTGGCCGCGGCGTCCACGTCGGACTGACGCTGGGCGCGCCGCAACATCAGCTCCGCGAGCGACTGGTTGTCCTCGGACTCCTCCAGGAAGGCGCGGTGCCGGGTGAAGACGGGCTCGCGGAACGGGTCGGCCTCCAGCAGCACCGCGTCGAACTCGGCGGCGTCCGCGTGCCGCTTCACCTCGTGCAACAGCTCCGCGGCCTGCGCGGTGAGGTCCAGGTCGTCCGGGCGCGCCGAGCGCGCGGCGATGAAGGCCGCGGCGGCCGCGTCGGGGCGCCCCGCCCTGTCGCGGTAAAGCACGGCGGCGCGCTGGAGCAGCTCGGCGCGGCGCTCCGCGTCCGGCTCGCCCTCGGCGCACTCCTCGTACCAGGCGGCCAGCTCCGCCATGCGGCCGTCGCGCTCCAGCAGCCGGGCCAGCAGCGACTCGGCCTCCTCGAGCGAGCGGTCCTCGCGCAGCGCCTCGCGCAGGAAGCGCTCCGCCTCCTCCGCGTCCGCGAGCACGCCCAGGTGCAGCTTCGCCAGCCGCAGCCGCAGCGCCGCGGCCTGCCTGGCGTCGTCCAGCAGCGGCAGCGCGCGCTCCAGCCACAGGGCCTCGGCCTCGGCGTCGTCGCGGCGCTCGGCCAGCGCGGCGCCCAGGCGGGCGGTGCCCAGGTCCTCCGCCAGCGAGAAGGCCCGGTCCAGCGCGCCCTCCGCGGCCGAGAGGTCCAGCTTCACGTCGCGCAAGAGCTCCGCGCGGCGGCGCTCGGACACGGCGGCCTCGGCGGGACGGCCACGCGACTCCAGCAGGTCGCGTGCATCCGCGAGCGCGCGCAGCGCGTCGTCCGCGCGGCCGGTGGACTCGGCCAGCCGGGCCTCTTCGTCGTAGGCCGCGAGCGTCGCCGCCACGTCGCCCACCTGGAGGCTGAGCGCGGCCACCTGACGCAGCTCCGTGAGCAGCTCCAGAGAGCGACCCGTCTCGCGGTACAGCGCGGCGAGCCGCAGTCGCAGGGGCAGCGGCGTCTGGGCCATCTGCGCCGCGTGCGACAAGAGCGACGCCGCGACGCCCGCGTCCGCGAGCGACGCGCGCGCCCTGTCCGCCAGCACCACGAGCCGCCGCACCGTGTCCTCGGACGGCGCCAGCGAGCGCGCGTGGGTGACGAGCACCTCGAAGGCGCCGCGCGGGTCGTCCTTCTCCAGGAGCGCGGAGAGCCGCTGCACCGCGGCCTCGCACAGGGGCCGCTCAGCGAGCAGCTTCCGGTACGCGCCCACCGCGCGCTTCGTCTCGCCCGCGCTCTCCGCCAGCTCGCCCAGCCGCAGCCAGGTGGCCTCGGCGGCGTCGACGGACGCGGCGTCGCCCGAGAAGTCCACCGCGAGCGCCAGCGTCTCCTGGAGCGGCAGCGCCTCCACCACCGCGCCGCGCAGGTAGAGCAGCTCCGCCAGCGAGGCCAGCTCCGCGCCGCGCGCGGGCACCAGGGCGTGCGCCTTGCGCGACAGCTTCAGCGCGCGCTCCAGGTCCTCCGCGTCGCGCGCGTAGGCGGCGCCCTCGCGCAGCAGCGTGGCGGCCTCCGTCGCGCTCGCGCTCTCGGCGGCGGTCTCCAGCAGCGCAGCGGCCTCGCGCAGCTCGCCCCGGCCCGCGACCAGGGACACCAGCTGGCGCCGCGCGTTCGCGTCGTCCGGGGTCAGCCGCAGCGCGTGGCGCAGCGCCGCCTCGGCGGGGCCCGGCTGGTCCAGTCGCTCCAGGTAGAGCGACGCCAGCTCCGAGTACATCGTCGCGGCCTCGCCCGCGCCAGCGTGGGGCGCCTCGGCCGCGAGCACCTCGGCCAGCGCGGCCCAGTCTCCCAGGGTGCGCAGCACGCGCAGCAGCGACGCCGTGGCGCCCGCGTGTCGGGGCGCCAGCGCCAGCGCCGCCCGCAGGCTCTCGCGCGCATCGGCCAGCGCTCCGCGCGACTCGAGCAGCGCGGCGCGGGCCAGGTGCGCCTCGACGCGGCGGGGCGTGGGGCCCTGCCTCGCGGCCTCGGCCAGCGCGGTGGCCTCCTCGTCCGGACGCTCGTCACGGCGGGCCAGGTCGGCCAGGGTGAACCAGGCGTCGCAGCGCTCCGCCTCCGAGGGCGACAGGGCGACGGCGGCGAGCAGCGCCTCGCGCGCCAGCGGCCGGACGTCCTTCTCCGCCAGCGTCGTCCCCAGGGCGAGCAGTCGCTCGCGGGCGCGCGCGCCGAGCTGGGCATCGGCGACCACCGCGCGACGCCACACCTCCAGCTCACCCGCCTCGTCCTCGGACTCACGCGCCAGCTCCGCCAGCGCCAGCAGCAGCGGCGCGGGGCGGCGAGACAGCGTGGCGGCCTCGGAGAAGTCCTCTCGCGCGGCGGACACCCGGTGGGCCGCGCGGTGCAGCACGGCGCGGCGCGCGAGCAACTCCGCGCGCTCCTCTCCCGACGACGAGGTCACCAGGGCGCCCAACAGCTCCAGACGCTCGGCCTCCTCCTCCACGGAGCCCGTGCCCGGCGGGGGCAGCAAGTCGAGCAGCGCCTGCGCCGCCCACGTGTCGTGCGGCTCCTCGAGGCGCAGGCTGCGCAGCGAGTCCATCGCCGCGCCCGCGCGCCCCAGCGACAGCGACAGCTCCGCCAGCTCGCGACGGGCCGCGCGGCGAGGCTCGCCGGACAGGCGCGGCCACAGCTCCACCAGCAGGTCCGCCAGCGCCTCGCGGGCGCCCGCCTTGCGGTGCAGGCTGGCCAGCTCCACGCGCGCGTCCAGGTCCTCCGGCGCGCGGATGCAGTACTCGGCCAACAGGCGGCGCGCGGAGTCGGTCCGGCCCGCGCGCACGGCGGCGCCCGCGGCCTTGCGCGTGAGGGACACGCGCTCCGCCTCGCGAGGCGCGTCGGCGTCCACGGGAGGCAGCGCCAGCACCGCCTCGAAGTCGTCCAGCGCGGCCCGCGCATCGGTGGGCAGCTTCAGCTCACCCCGCCGCTGCCGCGCGGGAGCGAAGGACGCATCGCGCTCCAGCGCCTCGGCGAGGAACGCCTCCTCGCGACTGGTCCCCGCCGCCAGGAGCGACGCGCGGAACAGGAGCCGCGCACCCGCGCGGTCCTCGGGCACCAGCACGGCGCGGCGCGCGTACAGGCGCGCGGCCTCCAGCTTCTCGCCCCGCTCCAGCTCCAGCTCGGCCAGCGACTCCAGCACCTCGGCCGCCAGCGGGCCCTCGGGGCTCGCCTCCAGCGCGGCGGACAGGCGCAGCAGCGCCGCGGACTTCTCGCCCCGCTCCAGCAGCGCGCGAGCGCTCTGCAGGAACAGCGGCGCGGCCTCCTCGGCGCGCTCGGCGCCCATCAGGGCCTGCGCGCGGCCCGCCCACAGCTCGGCCAGCGCCTGCGTCTCGCCGGCCTCCGTGTAGAGGGCCTCCAGCCGCGCGGCCAGCGCGTCGTCCAGCCGGCGCAAGGGCAACGCCTGCGCGTACGCGGCGATGGCGCCCTCGCGGTCGCCGAGCATCTCGCACGCGCGTCCCAGTCGGGCCCGCACGTCCGCCAGCTTCTCCGGCGCCGCCGTGCGAGGCAGCGTGGACAAGAGCGACTCCAGCGCGCGCCGCGCATGCTCGGGGCGGTCGCAGCGCAGGGACAGGTCCGCCAGGTCCAGCAGCACCGCGGAGTCGGGCGCGAGCCGCGCCGCCTTCTCCAGCGCCACCAGCGCATCGCCCACGCGCCCCAGCCGGGCCTCCAGCACTCCGGCCAGCTCTCGCAGCGCGGCCGCCGCCAGACGCTTGTCGCCCTGTGCCTCGGCCACCCGCGCGCGCTCCTCCAGCGCCACGGCCAGCCCGGCCATGTCCGCGCGCTTGCGCTGCAGGGCGCACAGCTCACCCAGCGCCGGCAGGTCATCCGGCTCCGCGCGGAGCACCTCCTGCAGCGAGTGCACCGCCAGGTCCAGGTCGAACGCCAGGTCGCGCGCGGCCACCGCGAGGCGCCGGTACTTCTGCGCGCGCTCCTTCACGTCGGTGGACAGCCGCGCCAGCGCGGACAGGCACCGCGTGAGCAGCGGACCGTCGCGGCGCGCCTCGGCCAGCGCCAGCAGCGACTCCAGCGACGGCCGGTGGTCGGCGTCCGCCTCCAGCGCGAGCAGCAGCAGCCGCTCCGCCTTCTCCGGCTGCTGCAGCCGCCCGCGGTACAGCTCGCCCGCCTCCGCCCAGGCCGCGGCGCGCTTGCCAGGCTCGTCCTGGAGCGCGGCGGACTTCTCCAGCGCGTCGGCCAGCTCCAGCGACTTGCCGGTGATGCGGAAGTACGGAATCAGCTCCTCGAGCGCCAGCGCGTCGCGAGGGTCCAGCGCGAGCGCGGACTCCAGGTGCTCGCGCGAGCGCGCCGGGTCTCCCAGCCGCGAGCGGTACAGCCTGGCCAACGCGTGGTGGCTGGCATGCGCCGCGTGGCGGATGCCCTCCGAGCGCGGCGCCGGCCCCGCCAGCTCCAGCGCCTGCTGGTAGCCCGCGAGCGCCTCCTGCAGCCGGCCCAGTCCCTCCGCCACGCGCGCGGCGGCGAACAGCGGCTCGGGCTCGCCGGGCAGCAGCGACACCGCCTCGCGGTAGCGCAGCAGCGCGTTCTCCGGCTGCTTCAGGCCCTCTTCCCACACGCGGCCGGCCATCAGGTCGGCGTGGCCCACCCGGTCCAGCTCGTGCCGGGCCATGGACACCTCGCGCAGGCGGTCCAACGCCTTCAGCGCGCGCAGATGCTCGCCGCCGCGGTGACACAGCTCACCGAGCAGCAGCAGCGCATCGGCCTGGTCCGGCGCCAGTCGCAGCGCGGCCTCGCAGTGCAGGCGCGCGCCGGCGATGTCGTCCTCCGTCTGCGCGCACAGCCGGGCCAGGTGCACGTGCGCGTCGGCGGCCTCGTGCGGGTCGCGAGCGAGCGCCGCCAGCCGGCGATAGGCCCGCACCGCGCCGGCCCTGTCGCGCGCCTGGTCCGACGCGCGCGCCAGCGCCTTGAGCGACGGCAGGTGGTCCGGCTTGAGCCCCAGCAGCTCGTGCAGCGCCTTCACCGCGACCTGGGGCGCGGTGTCGCGAGAGCAGCGCGCGGCGGCCTCGGCGGAGAAGAAGGCCGCGGCCTCCTCGGACGTGCGCCGGGCCAGCGCGCACAGCGCCAGATAGCGCTCGGCCGCGCGAGCCCCCTCGCCCCGGCGCTCGCGCACCACCGCCTCGCCCCACAGCGCCGCGGGGCTCCGGTCCCGCCTGCGCTGGAGCGTGGCCGCCACGTCCAGGGCCAGCTCGTGCGCCTGGGGGTCCGCGACCAGCAGCGACAACAGCCGCTCCGCCGCGAACGGGTGCGCGTCCTGCGCGTCCCCGGCCTGCAGATACACCTGCCGCGCCTCGGCCAGACGGCCCTGGGCGACCAGCCCCTCCGCGTCCGCGAACGCCCGCGCGCCCTCGAGCGTGAGCAGCAGCTCCTCGTCCGGCGCGGACGGCGGCGGCAGGCCCCCCGCCGCGAAGCGCAGCCGCAGGCCCGTGCTCGACACCTCGGCGGCGGACAGGCGCGCCGTGTCCAGGGACGGCATCTTGTAGCCACGGCTCACCGCCGCCAGCTGACACAGCGCGGGCAGCACGCGCGTGGAGAACCCCGAGGCCCCGCGCACCTCCACGTCGGGCACCAGCGCCAGCGCGCCCACCGCCGCGGACAACAGCCCCGGCACCTGCACCGACGGCGTCGACGAGAAGCCGTACAGCCGCACGTCGTACAGGTAGATGGCGAGCTTCTCGCCATCCGCGTCGAAGGCGACCTTGAACGTGAACGGCGTGCGCTCCGGCGCGGGCAGCCGCCCCTGGCCCTCCAGGTAGCCGGGACGGAAGTGCAGCCGCAGCTCCTCGATGCCCGCCAGCTTCCCGGCCAGCTCCGCCACCCGCCGCGTGACGAGGTCCGCGTCGACGCTCAGCTCCAGGAAGCCGAAGCTCAGCTTCTTGCGCTGATAACGCGTGGCCCCGGCGCTGACGTTGAAGGGGAAGCTGACGTCCGGAATCTGGAGGGCGAAGTCGGAGATGCGCAGCCCGGGCGTGACTTCGAGCGCGGGGAAGCCCACGAAGGCCCTGCGGTCCAGCAGGCGCAGCTCGGGTGCGGCGGCGCGCGCATCGGGCGCCGCGGTGGGCTTGGGGGAGTCGCTCTCGTTGGCCATCGCGGGAGCCTGGACGCTACCACGGTGCCCAAGCCCCCGAAATTTATGGCAATCCCCCGCCCGGGGGGCAGCCGGAGGGGCAGAGCGGCCCCAGGGCCGCCCCCGTGCGGTTCGTCATGCGCGCGAGCGCGAAGTCGGACAAGATGCGCCCGGCGTGCTGGCTCCCGACTCTCTCGTCCTCGACGGTCGCTTCCGAGTCCTCCGTCCGTTGGGCTCGGGCGGCATGGGGGAAGTGTACCTGGGTGAACAGGTCTCCTTGGGCCGCAAGGTGGCCATCAAGGTCCTGCACCACGACCTCAACGCCCAGCCCGGCATGGCCGAGCGCTTCAAGCGCGAGGCCCGCCTCCTCTCCGCCGTCGAGCACCCCGCCGTCGTCCACATCGTCGACTTCGGCGAGTCGGGAGATCACGCATGCCTGGTGATGGAGTTCGTGGAGGGCGAGAGCCTCTACGACGTGCTCACCCGGGGGCCCATGCCGCCGGGGCGCGCGCTGCCGCTGCTCCACCAGCTCGCGGAGGGCCTGGCCGCCATCCACGACAAGGGCATCATCCACCGCGACCTGAAACCGGAGAACGTCTTCATCTCCCCCGGCGCGCGCGGTGAGCAGGCGCGGCTGCTCGACTTCGGCATCGCGCGACTCGTGGAGCCGGACGCGCAGAGCAACGTCAGCCAGGTGGGCGTGGTGCTCGGCACCCCCGAGTACCTGTCGCCGGAGCAGGCGGTGGGCGCGAAGGTGGACACGCGCAGCGACCTGTACACCTTCGGCGTGCTCATCTACCGGGTGCTCTCCGGGCGCCTGCCGTTCGACGGGCCCCAGGCGCGGCACTTCCTCGCGCAGCACGCCTCGCACGCGCCGCTGCCGTTGGACCGGGCCGCCCCCTCGCTGTCGCGCTACATCGGCCTGCTGTCGCTGGTGATGAAGCTCTTGGAGAAGAACCCGGCCAAGCGCACTCAGAGCGCGCACGAGCTGGCGGATGCCCTCGCCGCGGCCCACGCCTCGCTCTCCGCGCTGACGCCGGGGCTGGGCACGCCCGCCTACGTCGGGATGCCCGCCACCGTCACCTCACCCTCGGGCACTTCCGTCTTCGGCACGGGCGAGACGCCCGTGGTGGCCACGCCCGGCCCCACCGGGACCTCCGTGTTCGGCGGCGCGGACGCTCCGGTGCCCGCCACGTCCCAGCGCATCAGCCAGGGCACGGCCGCGTATGGCGCGGTGGCCACCCCGGGCGCGCACAGCCTGCCTCCGGGCACGGCGCGCACGGGCACGGCGGCCTTCGGGACCCGGCCGTCGGGCGCGAGCCCGTCCCTGTCCGGCAGCAACTCGGTGGTGAAGCCGCAGAACCTGACGGTGATGCTCACCGACATCCAGGGCTTCACCGAGCGCACCAGCCGGCAGACGCACGAAGAGAACGCGCGGATGCTGGAGACGCACGACCGCCTGCTGATTCCGCTGGTGAAGGAGCACGAGGGGCGGCTGGTGCAGAAGCGCGGGGACGCGCTCCTGGTGGTGTTCCGCTCGCCCACCGCGGCGGTGCTGTGCGGCATGGCGATGCAGGACAAGCTGTGGCGCCACAACCAGGCGCTGCCCGACGGGGAGCGGCTGAACGTGCGCGTGTGCCTGCACGCGGGCGAGGTGCTGCTCACCGCCGACACCGTGCTGGGCGAGCCCATGGAGGTGGTGGAGACGGTGGAGCACGTCGCCGCCGCGGGCGAGGTCACCTTCACGGAGGCGGTGAACCTGGCGCGCAACCGCGCCGAGGCGGAGGTGGAGCCGTGTGGCTCCATCACCCTGCCCGGCCGCGAGGAGCAGCTCCAGCTGTACCGTTGCCTGCGGATGGCCGAGGGGCCGCCCTTCGGTGGCCGCTTCGAGAAGCAGAGCGCGCTCGCGGTGCACATCGCTCCGGCGCTGCGCAGGACGGGCGTGGCCTGGGCCTCGATGACCCAGCGGGCCCGTGAGCGGCTCCAGCGCGTGCGCGGCTTCTCGCCCCGACAGGCGCTGCGCGCGGCGGGTCCGTGGCTGCGCGAGGAGCTGACGCCCGCGAAGTTGAAGGCACGCGCCCAGGCCACCGTGGCCCTGGCGCGAGCGAAGCCGAAGCACACGGGCGCGTTGGGGGGGGTGCTCCTGCTGCTCGTCGCCGCGTGGGTGTGGCACTTGAATCGCCCCGCGGTGAGGGCCCTGTCGCTGTTGGAGGACGGCAGGACGGAGGAGGCGCTCGCGCTGTTGAACGCGACGTCGAACGAGGAGCAGAAGCAGGCCTCGGTGCGACGCGCGCTCGCGGCGACGCACCACGCGCTGGGCAATCACGACAAGGAGCGGGTGCTGCTCGCCACGTTGGACGACGAGGGGCGCGCCGGCGTGGAGGACTCGATTCTGGACGGGCTCGCGGAGGACTACGGCCGCAAGGACTCCGACGAGTTGCGCAAGCTCTTGAGCAACATCCCCCGGGAGCGGGTGCGTCCGTACTTCATCGACCTGGTGGAGAGCGACTTCTCGCTCAAGCAGTGGGGCGCGGTGCGCTACCTGGACGCCGCGAAGGAGACGGACGGGTTCGACCTGGTCGAGGGCTACGCCAAGGCGCTGGAGGCCAAGGAGTGTGAGCTGCGCCGGCTCGCCGCGCGGAGGCTGGGCGTGCTGGGCAACATGGACGCCGTCCCCGCCCTCGTCCGCCTCGCGGAGCTGGAGGTCGGCAAGAGCGGAGACTGCGGTCAGGCCGAGGCGAACCGGGCCCTGCAGCGGCTGAACAAGAAGGGCGGCTGAAGGCCCGGGAATCCCGTCCCGGGCGCGGCGCGGCGCGCGTCAGTCGTCGCGGTGGGCGTGCCCCTTCTTCTTGCCCTTGCCGCGACCGTGATGGTGGTGGTCGTCGTCATCCCAATCGTCGTCCCTGTCCCGGCGTGCCTTCACCTTCTCGTCCACCCTGAGCAGGTTGCGGGAGAAGGCGTCGTATTCGAGGTGCAGGTGGCCCCGGGCGCCCGGCGCCGAGGCCTCGAACTTCACCTTCCAGACATCGCGTCCGGTGCGGTGCGCCTCCTTGAGGCGGCAGTCATAGCGGCGCGAGCGACACTCCCCGAAGCCCCGGTCCACGGCCTCCTTGTAGGACATGGAGGACGGGCGGGGCGGAGGCCGCGAGGGACCGGGGCGCGGCTCGGAGCGCGAGTGCACGACACAGCCCGAGGCGAGCAACAGACCACCGACAAGCAGGGCGATTCTCATGCCCGACATGACGCAACAACCTCGCGGAGCTTCAAAGCCACGCGGGGTGCGGGATGTCGACTGGAAATCTACAGCCCCTCGGGAGACGCGTAGGAGTTGGTCCAACTAATATTCCACGACCACAGGTCGACGATGGGCTTCCGCGGACGGAAGCCAGCGCGAGGGCTCCGCATGCCGCCACGATGGGCGCTTCCTCTACTGCTCGTGATGCTGGCCGGATGCAGCGGCACCACGAAGTCCGTGCGCCTGCACACGGGCCACGGCGAGCCCACCATCCTCACCCCTACCAGCGGCGATGGCGCGCCAGTGGAGTTGGACGAAGACGACTTCGTTGAAGCCGTGGAAGCGCTAACCCAGAGCGTGCGGCCATCCCCCCATCCCCAGGATGCAGCCCGGCGGTTGTTCGAGGTGGGTTCGCGCAGCGGTGCGTACCTGTACGAGCCACGCGTTCATCGTGTCATCCCGCTGGGACCGGGCGCCCACCTGGAGGGCGAACCACCCACGACCGAGGTGGAACTGACGCGTGCCTACCTGCGCTGGTGCGAACGCTCGAACAAGCCCGGCGATTGTCTGCGCATCCTGGTGGAGACCTCCACTGTCACCGGCGATGGCCGTTACGCCCTGGCCATGGCCTTGGCACAGGGCGTCGTGTGGGAAGAGATGATGGATGCCTTCAAGGACCTGGCCGACCCACAGGCCGTGATGGCGGCGGTTCTCTGGACGTGGACCACGTACTGCATCCTGCTCGCGGTGCCCGAGCCTCTCTCGAAGGGCGTGGCCGCGGTGATGACCGCCTCGCTCATCGCCTATGTCGGGGTCGATACCTTCTGGAGCCTCATCGTGGGCTTCAAGCGATTGGTGGAGGAGGCAGAGCAGGCCACCACGTTCGACGAGCTACGCGAGGCGGGAGAGCGCTACGGCCAGGTCATGGGCCGCAACGCGGCGCGAGCGTTCGCCATGCTGGCCACCGCCGCCATTGGAAACACGGCGGCGGGCCTGGGGGCGAAGGTGCCAAAGTTTCCCGGCGCCTCGCAGGCGGCGGTGCAGGCCGAAGCCCAGCTGGGCATCAGGCTCGCGGCGGTCGCGGACGTCGGCACGGTGGCGGTGAGTGCGGAGACCGTCACCATCGCCCTCGCGCCCAACGCGGTGGCCATGGCGGCCGGCGGCAAGGGAGGCGGAGCCTCCGCGAAGACGCGTCCTACGGGCTACAAGGCCTGGGGCTCGTTCAGTGGATTCAAGAAGGCAATGGGCCCGGCGGGCCAGGACAAGCAGTGGCACCACATCGTCGAGCAGACCCCGGGCAATGTGACGCGCTTCGGCCCCCAGTCCCTCCACAACACCGAGAACATCATCCCCTTGAACAAGGACCTGCACACGGAGGTCAGCGCCCTCTACTCATCGATTCGCCATCCCATCACGCAGTCGTATACACAGACCGTGAGGCAGTGGCTGAGCACGCAGTCGTATGAGGCGCAGCGCGAGTTCGGACTGCTGGCCATCGAGAACGTGAGCAAGGGGCTCTGGTGATGACGCTGGAGGAACTGGTCGAGCGAATCGCGAAGAACGTCGCGGCCCAGACCGATGCCATCCGGCGAGGAGATGCCAGGACGGGCAACCGCCACGCCAAGCAGTACATCGCGGCGCTTCAGCAACTCCGAGCCCAGGGGAACGCAGGTCGAGAAGCCCTCACAGTCCTGCTGACGCATCCCCGCACGGACGTTCGCGCCATGGCGGCGGGCTTTCTGCTCCGCTACCGGACGGAAGAAGCCAAGGCCGTGTTGGAGGCGGCGGCGAAGGAAGGAGGCGTCGGTGCCCTCGACGCCATCATGACCCTGAAACACTGGGAGAACGGAACCTGGGCGCTGGACCCGGAGTAGCCACCACCGGAAATCTACAGCCCCTCGGGAGACGCGTAGGAGACGAAGAGCTCCCCCGTGACATAGGCGCGAGAGCCCTTGCTCGCCGGGCGCAGGAAGTCGTTCACCACGGGGCCCCCCTGGGAGAGCTGGTGCTTGTCCGGATGGGCCAGGTTCATGCGGCTGCGGGCCACGCCCTTGCTGCCTCGGTGGATGAAGGTGACGGTGCCGTCTTCTCCAATCGCCTCCACCACGCCGATGTGGGTCATCCCATCATTGCGGCGACCATCGCGGTTGCGGTCATACGTCTCGCGGAAGAAGACGAGGTCGCCCGGACGCGGCGCGTGCTGGTGCAGCCGGCCCCCCTGCGTCGCGCGGCGGAAGATGGCCGAGACGGCGTTCTCCCCGGCGAGGAAGCCGTGCGCCACCAAATCAATGCCCGCGGAGAGATACGCCAGCCGCACGAAGCCCGAGCAGTCGTTCGGCATCCCCCGGCTCACGCGCCCCAGGTTGCGCTCACCGACGAGCTGCATCGAGCGCGACACGATGAGCCGCGCCAGCTGCATCGGCGTGCGGTACGCCTCCCAGAACCCCGCGGAGTCCGTCGCCGGACTCGTGACCAGCGCGACGGCCTCCAGCGCGGCGGAGATGACCCCCGTCACCAGCGGCCGGGCCTTCTCCTCGGACATCACGGTGGCGACGACGGCCGGCGCACGCTCGCCGCGAGGTGCCTCCGCGACCACCGGTGCCACCATCTCGCTCGCGGACGCAGCCTCGGGGGCCACTGCCGGAGTCGTGTCGGACGCGGGCACCTGGGTGCCCTCCCCGGTGGACTCCGGCACTGAAGAAGGCATCACCTCCGGAGCGGTCCCGACGTCGCGGGACTTCACGGTGGCGCAGCCGATGAGGGCACACAGCGGAACGATGGCGAGCAGGCGAGGACTGGACAACCGACGACCCTCCAACAAAGGCGGCCGCATTCAATCCCACAGGTGGGGCCCGTCGCCAAGAACTCGAAGTGTCACCCCTCCCAGGTGGACAGCAGTGCGCGGACCCGCGTGTACCTCTGGAGGAGTGCGGCACGGTGGGCGCTGAGCATCACCATGGAGCCGATGACGAACAGGCCCATGATGAACAGCGAGGCGGCCGCGACGCGGTGGTCCCTCATGCCGAAGCGCACCAGGTTCGCCGCCACACACGTCACCAGGAACGCGGTGCCCAGGTACACGTAGGAGCGGATGCGCAACGCGATGCCGAAGCCCACGCCCACCACGCAGAGGAACACGCACAGGAGCATCGCCCCACCGTCGTCGAACATCAGCGGCTTCCACGCGCCGGCCACGTAGATGACGGTGACGGCCACCGCGCGCAGCCGCGCATACGTGTCCTGCTCGATGGCGCCCCGGAACACGCGCAGCAGCGCGAGCAGCGAGAGGCCCGCGGGGATGACGTAGAACTGCGGCTCGCCGTGCCCCGTGCCCTGCCACACCAGGAAGAGCGCGACGTTGAAGGCCACCACCGACGCGAGCGAGGCCGAGCCCCTGCGCGTCGGATGCGAGGCCAGCGCGGCGAAGTGCGCGGCGTGTCCCACCAGCAGCGCGGCCACCTGGAGCGGCTCGCCCCACGGCGCGGAGAGCAGGCCCGCCATCGGGAACAGGTACGCGCCCCACAAGGCGGGCCTCCGGAAGACCGTGAGCCCCGAGCCCTCGCGCTGCACGAAGAAGTACAGGCCCGTGAAGAGCGCGCCGCCCACCAGCGCCGCCAGGCTGTCTCCGGAGTTCGGCTGCGCTCCCATGCCGAGCATCCGCATGGACAGGTACCCCAGCGCGAGCACCGCCTGCGCCAGGAACGCGGCGGGCTCGTCCTCCTCCCTGGAGGCATGGCGCACCAGCGCGACGAGCAGCACCGCCAGCGCTCCGCACGCGACGAGCGCCTCGCGCAGCGCGTCCCCTTGCGGCCCCAGCAACCCCAGGCCGAACATCACCTCCATCAGCGCCACGACGGTGAAGCCCAGCCCCACGCCCCGACGCACCTCCCGGCCCGCCACGAACAGGGCGAGCGCGGCGAGCAGCCCGCTGAGCGCGCCCAGGTACGGGAGGATGAACTCCGAGCCACGCCCCGTGGAGAACACCGCGCCCAGGTGCATCATCACGCCATGCGCCGCCACGAGCGACGCCAGCCAGCCCGCCGCCTCGCGCTCGCTCCGGCGCCACACCACCGCCCACGCCGCCCCCAGACCGAACACGAAGCACAGCGGCGTCCCGATGTGCCGCAGGTCGCGCAGCGCCGACAGCGACATCAGCGCCAGCACCCAACCGCCATGGTGCAGGGCCGCGCCCACGCGCACCCCTCGCGCATCCAGGAACATGCCCGCCACGCACAGCGCCAGCCCCGCGCCACTGACAGCGGCGGGCACCCACACGAAGGGCACCGCCGCCACCAGCGACAACCCGAGCAGCACCGTGGCCACATTCGCCATCCACCGCTCGCGCGTCGCCATCAACACCAGCGACGTCACTCCGGCCCCCAGCGCCACGTGCGGCGCGAGCGCTCCAGGCCCCGTGGCCGCGAGCCTCGCCAGGAGCAGCAGTCCCAACACGCCCGTGCTCCCCGCCCACAGAGGTTCGCTCCACGTGCCGCCCAGTCCGGGCATCAAGCGCTCCACGGCCTTGTTGAGCGAGCGCTGCACGCTCCCCGACTGACAGAAGGCGGACAGCACGGCGGCCCCCAGCGCCAGCGCGACGATGGGCAGCCCCGCCTCGGGCCGCCACTCCAGGAAGTGGCGTGTCTCCGTCTGCCCCACGCACGCGAGCGCGAGTCCCAGGAGCGCCGGCACCAACAGCCAGCGCAGGGACAGGAGGAACGCGGACGCGGCCACCACACCCGCGAGGCCCGCGAGCCTCGACGGCGACGGGTCCTCCAGCACGGGCAGCGCAGCGATGACCAGCGCGGTGATGACGGAGACCTGACGCAGCTGCGCGTCCGGCGGACTGCGGAAGAAGGCCCAGAGCCTCGGCGCCACGTGGTGCTCGGCCAGCGCGAGCGCCAGCAGGAGGACCGTGACGATGGGCCGCGCCTCGGGAACGGTGATGAGCAGCAGTGAGGCGCCGCACACGCGCAGGAACGGCATGGGCCCGGGCATCAGCGCCAGCGAGGCCGTGAGGAAGTACACCGGCAGCGGCCCCATCCACGACGTCAGCAGCACCATCGGCGTGAGCAGCGCGAGGCTGACCTGCATGCCCAGCGACAGCCGGTTGCGGACCGCCACCTCGTTCGAGCGCAGCAACAGGGTGCTGAAGCCGGGCACATGCTCCACCGCCCGCGTCACGGCCAGCGACAAGAGCGGCAGCGCAAAGGCCCACGTGGGCGTGTCCCCACCCATCGCCAGGAAGCCCACGAAGGCGAAGGGCACACCGAGGCACGCGAAGAAGGGCTGACGCGTGGCGCGCGTCCACAACAGCGGCAGCACCATGGCGCCCAGGGCCATCCAGGCGGGGGGCGCATCGTCCCAGCGCACCACCGTGGGGACCATCACCAGCGCGGAGGCCACCGTCGCCACCATCGCGAAGCGGCGGCCCCCCGCGCCCACCCTCAGCACCGCGGGGACCTCCTCGAGCACCGCGAGGACGGCGAGCACCGTGGCCAGGCCCAGCAGCGCCATGGGCCCCGTGGCGTACAGGCCGATGGCGGCATACAGCGCGGCCACGCCGACGCTGAGCGCGGCGGGCATGGCCCTCGCGGTGAGCAGCGCGGCGAAGGCCGTGGCGAGGATGAAGGTGTTCTCCTGCCAGGACTTCGCCTCCGCGACCGCGAGGAAGGGGAAGGTCCACGCCACGAGCGCCGCGACAGTGGTGCTCGGGCTGCGCCCCCAGCGCGCCGCGCTCAGTGAAGACCCCAGGGCCCAGAGGATGAACGCCCCCATGGACATCGCCGGCGTCATCAGCCCGCCCCAGGGTGAGAACGAGCGCCCCAGGTCCGGCAGCAGCGCGAAGGCCGCGATGAACACCGCCAGGGGCCGCGCGAGGGGGAGCGTGCGAGACACCACGGCGATGGCTCCGGCCGACAAGAGCATCACCACGCCCAGGCCACTCACGGTGCCGATGATTCCCGCCAGGAAGCCGAAGAGCGCGTAGAAGACCGCCACCCCGCTCAGCTGCCGCAGCAGCCGGCCCCGCTCGGCGACGACGGCGAGCGCCAGCGCGACGAAGACCAGCGAGAAGGCCATCGCCGTGACGGACACCTGGAGCGCGAGCTTCGGCACCAGGGCGGCCGCCAGCAGGACGGCGTAGGCCACGACGTACGCGTTGCGCAGGCTCCACGCGATGACGAGCATGCTCGCGCCACACAGCACCGCGCCCGCCATCGGCGTGAAGCCGAAGTCGCTGAACAGCCCCATCAGGAAGCCGGCCGTGGCCAGCAATCCCCCCACGGGGGCCACCAGTGTCCGCGTGCGCGCGGTGCACACCAGGGACACGCCCGACAGTCCGAGCGCCAGCAATCCGGCCACCACGGACGCGGCCTCGACCGAGAGGACCTGGATGGCCAGCGGCGGCACCACCAGCATCAGCAGCGCGCCGACGACCTTCAGGTAGAAGCGGTCCACGAGCAGGCCGGTGCCCAGACACACCACCGACATGCCGAGCACGCTCCAGAGGGCCGGGCGCGCGTCGGGACCGGCGATTCCGTGGAAGGAGAAGAGGACGCCGGCCACGGCCGTGCAGCGCAGCAGCACCTCCGCGAAGGCGACGTCGCGCGCCTGTCCGGTGCGCTCACCGCGCCACAGCCGCGACACCGCGAGCACCACGCCCGCGAGCACGAAGGGCAGCGCCGTCAGCGCGCCGTACTGCACGGGCAGCCGCTCCGCGACGGGATAGCCGAGCGAGGCCTTGAGCGTGTCGAGCAGCCGCTTCAGCGGCCCCGGCACCAGCTGGCCGCTGGTGGCATACGAGAAGTAGAGCGCGGCATAGGCGGGATACACCCATGGCAGGCGATGGAGGGCGCCGCTCGCCAGCGACAGCAGCGTCCAGGTGATGACGGCGGCGGTGACGAAGAACGTGGGCGGCGGGGCACCGATGGCGGCGACCAGGCACATCGCCTGGAGGGAGACCACGCCCAGCGACAGCGTGTCCGTCGCGCGCTCGGCGGGCAGGACACGGAAGCGATGGGCGGAGGCGAGCAGGAACGCGACGAAGGGCGCATAGAGGCCCGCGTCGGGCGGAGCCCCCGCGTGGACGAGCGCCAGGTGCAGGCGCACCGCGTAGGCGATGAGCAGGTACAGCGGCGCGGCGAGCGCGAAGGCCAGCGCGCTCCCTTCTCGAGGACTCGAAGGGGTGCGCGAGGACAGCAGGAAGAAGAGCACGCACGGCAGGAGGTTGAGCCACAGCGCGGCGCCCCCGAGCCTCGCGGCCAGCGGAGCCAGTCCCATCATCAAGATGCTGGCGACGAGCGAGGCCTGGACGAAGGGACGCGAGGGGGCATCGAAGGCCTCCGCGGGCTTGCGCACGAACCAGGCCGAGACTCCCGCCCAGACCAGCAGCGCCGGAGTGAGCCACCACGGCCCCAGGTTGCCGTCGCCGAACCCGGTGGGCGACAAGGCAATGCCCGCGAGGGGAGCCGCCGCCGAGCCGATGACCCCGAGGATGCGCCCCGGACCGCGCAGGGCCTCGCGCCGCCCGAGGACCGCGCCCATGATGGAGAAGAACGCGGAGGCCCCCGCCGTGGCCAGGAAGATGGCCACCGAGCGACTGACGGAGCTCATCCCGGCCCAACGCTCGAACACGAAGTAGAGCAGGCCCGAGAGGACGAGGAAGGCCCCGACGAACCACATGATGCTTTCGTAGAGGAACGGCTTCCACACGCGATTCCACGACGAGGCCTGCTCGACGAACCGGGCCGTCGGGCCCCCAGGCTGCGGCGCCTCGAACGACGGCGCGGAAGCGTCCTCGGGGAGCGGATGCGCCTCGGCGCCCGCACCGGACACGCGAGCATGCGGCGACGGGCGAGGACCTGGACGTCGCGTCGATGCCGCCCTCGCGGCGCGCTCGGCCTCACGCTTCGCCTCGTCTCTCGAAGCAGAGGAAGCACCTTCCGCGCGCCACGCCGCCGATGTGCTCGACGCGTGCCCATCATCGGCACGCGACGCGGATTCACCCGAGCTCCACGTGCCGCTCGCATCTCGCGTCACGGAGGCATCCGGACGAGGTACGTACTCACCCTCGCCCCACGGCAGGCCCGTCTTCGGACGCTCCGAGCCCGGCGTGACCTCGCTCACACCGTGAGCATCGCGCACCACCGAGGCACCACCCGCCACCGACGCGTCCGCGCGAGGAACAGAATCACCCTCGCGCCACGACAGATCCGCCTGCGGATGCTCCGCGGCCACATCAGCGCCAGCCGTGACACCCCTTGCGCCGTGGGCATCCTGAATCACCGAGGCGCCACTCGCCACGGACGCCTCCGCGCCCCAAGCTCCGTCCGCCTCCCGAGTCACCGCCTCGCCCGAGCGCTGCGAGGACGCCTCCGCGCCCCACGCTCCGCCCGCCTCCCGAATCACCGCCTCGCCCGAGCGCTGCGAGGACGCCTCCGCGCCCCACGCTCCGCCCGCCTCCCGAATCACCGAAGCGCCGCTCGCCGCGGAATCTCCCGCGCCCCGCACGAACGGCTCCGCGGCATCGCGCGTCACGGCCTCGCTCGACCGCCACGCGGCCTCCGCGGCAACCGTCTCCGCTCCCTGCACGAAGCCCGTCACGGGCAGCACCGTGGCCCCCGCGTGCACCCCATCCACATCGGGAACCACCGCGGGCCACTCACCGGGGCGCGAAGGCGCTCCGCCGCCAGCCGCCGCGGCGCCGTCCTCCGTGCGCGGCGGCTCCACCCGACTCGCCGTCACCGGCGCCGGCGACTCGGCGAGCACGGAGAGGAGGATTCGGGCCTGACGCTCGTAGCGCTCGGACAGGAAGCGACGGACGTTGGGGGGAACCTCGGTGGCATCCCAGCGCGCCAGCTCGGACAGGAGGAAGTGGACGTGAGCGAGCTCCGCGTCCAGCTCGGAACGAGGCCGCGAGGTCATCGCCGTGCCACAGAGTGCGCACTGGTGGAACTGACCCAGGCGCTCCTGTCGGCAATCAGGGCAGTACATGAAGCTCCCCCTCTACAACGGACATGCCACCCAGAATGCCTGGGATATCCAGCGCGTGGAAAGCCGCCCCCTCATTCCAGGTGCGTCGTCCGGGTGGCACCTGTGCAGGCAGGTGCACAACGGGTGCACGCACTCCGACGCACCCGTCACGCCCGGAGTCCCCCTGGCCCCACCTCGCATTCCGTGGGAGCGTCCGCCCCCATGAGCAACGACGAGCTGACCCTGCGTCCCATCCGACCCACGGATGATGCCGCCGTGGCGGGCGTCATCCGCGCGGTGATGCCCGAGTTCGGAGCCGATGGTCCCGGCTTCGCCATCCACGACCCCGAGGTTGACACCATGAGCACCGCCTACGCGCGCCCGCGCCACGCGTACTTCGTGGTGGAGCGCGCGGGCCGCGTCATCGGTGGCGGCGGCATCGCCCCGCTGGAGGGCGGAGACCCGGGCGTGTGCGAGCTGCGCAAGATGTACTTCCTCCCCGAGGCGCGTGGCCTGGGAGCGGGCGAGCGCATGCTGCGCCGCTGTCTCGACTTCGCGCGCGAGGCAGGCTTCCAGCGCTGCTACCTGGAGACGCTCGCCTCCATGACACAGGCGCAGAAGCTCTACCGCCGCCTCGGCTTCGAGCCGCTCTGCGCCCCCCTGGGAAGCACGGGCCACTTCGGCTGCGACCACTGGTACGCGCTGGACCTCACGAAGCCCGCGAGCTGAAGCGCCCCCGCCCCCCTGCCCTGCCACCGTCCCCTGAGCCCCTTCGGGTCAGTGCTCCTCCCTGTCCCCATCTTCTCGGACAAGGAGGGGGACTGAATGGCGGGAAGAGGACCCAAGCCTCCCGGACGCCGCAGGGCACCGTCACCGACGAGCGCGAGGACCGCGAGGGCACGGCCCGAAGCAGCCGTGGTCTCCGAGCCCGCGCCCCGCCCGGACAAGGCCCCCTTCGACATCGACGACGTGCTCGCGCGCGTACGTCACACGGTGCGCGACTTCGCGGACGCGGCGATGTTCGCGCTGTCCGCCCGGGGCCACGACAGCCTCTTCGAGCAGCTCGTCGCCTGCATCCTCTCCATCCGCACCCTGGATGAAGTCAGCCTGCCCGCGGCGCTCCGGCTGCTCGAGCGCGCCTCCACACCCAAGGCCCTCGCGCGCCTGGGCACCGCCGCCATCGACGCACTCATCCGCCCCGTCACCTTCCACGAAGCCAAGGCCCATCAACTCCACGCCATCGCCGTGCGCACGCGGGACGAGTTCGCGGGCACCCTGCCCTGCGATGCCCGGGTCCTCCAGTCCTTCAAGGGCGTGGGCCCCAAGTGCGCGCACCTGGCGCTCGGCATCGCCTGCGGGCACGAGGCCATCAGCGTGGACATCCACGTGCACCGCGTGACGAACCGCTGGGGCTACGTGAAGGCCACCACGCCCGAGGCGACCATGACCGCGCTCGAGACCCAGCTCCCGCGCAGGTACTGGGTGGAGCTCAACCGCCTGCTGGTACCCTTCGGCAAGCACGTGTGCACGGGCTCGCGCCCCAGGTGCTCCACGTGCCCGGTGCTCAGCGCCTGCCGGCAGGTCGGCGTGACGAACCCTCGCTGACGATTACCGGTCGTGCCCCACCAGCTGCGTGGCCCGGCGAGCCAGTCGCCGCCACGGGTTGGTGCGACCGCCGTTCTCCAGCGAGATCTCCTTGGACACGCGCAGGTCCTTGGCCCAGCACCGCTCCATCTTCCGGACGAACTCCTTGTCGTGGATGATGAGCGAGCCCTCACCCAGCTTGTTGAGCGACAGCGAGTCCATGTTCGTCGAGCCCACCACCGCGAGCCAGTCGTCCACGATCATCGTCTTCGCGTGCATCATCGACGGCTGGTACTCGTAGATGCGCACCCCCGCGTCGAGCAGTCGTTCATAGGTGGAGCGCTGCGAGGCGCGGATGATCTTCACGTCATGCACGGGCCCGGGCCCCAGCACGCGAATCTCCACGCCCTGGCGACACTTCTCCTCCAGCTGCTCCAGGATTTCGTTGGGCGGTGAGAAGTACGCGTTGGCGATCCACAGGCGCTCGCGCGCGGCGGCGATGACCATGCGCACCATCCGCTCCGCGTCGGTGATGCCCAGCTTGCCCGCGCTCTCCACGAAGCACGCCTCGGCGTCCCCCACCAGCATCGGCTCCGGGAAGGTGTCCGGTGGCAGCAGCCCACCGCCCGACTCCTGCCAGTAGCGCGAGAAGGACAGCTGCATGTCGCGCGCGGCGGGCCCCTCGACACGCACGCTGGTGTCGCGCCACTCCTCCGGCGACAGCCCGTCTCCCTCCCACACCTTCCAGAAGCCGAAGCCACCCGTGTACGCGATGCGTCCGTCGATGATGACCAGCTTCTGGTGCGAGCGCCCCAGCAGCCGCCCCATCACCTTGCCCGCGAGCAGCCGGTAGTAGTGCACCTCCACGCCCGCGGCCGAGAGCACCTTCTCCACCTTCTGGTCGAAGTCCTTGTCCCCGCTCAGCTCCTCGCTGCCCACCGGGTCCACCACCACGCGGCACGCCACGCCCGCGTGGGCGCGGTCCACCAGCGCGTCGATGATGCGGTCCGACACGTCGCAGGGCCGCCAGATGTAGACCAGGATGTGGACGCTCTCCCGGGCCGCGCGGATGTCCTCCACCATGCGGTCGAACACCGCGCCGTTGTCCAGGAGCTCCAGGCGGTGGCCCGTCATGAGCGCCGCGCCGGTGGACTGATAAAGAGAGAACGAGAAGCCCTGAGGCCCTGGAGGCAGCTCGAAGGGCCCCTTCATCTCGTGCTTGCCGCGCTCGCTCCCCGCATCGAAGCCGTGGGCGCCGGGCTGGGGAAGAATCTCCGTCTCCGAGAGGTCCTGGGGCTCGTCCATGACGTGGCAAGCTAGGGACACTGTCCAGCCCCGGCATGCAGGGCCTGGCCGCCTGCCCGACAGGCAGGTGCTCTCTCCCATTGCCGCCCGGCACCGGGCTGGCCACACTGGGCCTCTTCCCTCGCTTGCTGGAGAGCCGACTGATGGTGGAAGAGATTCGTCCAACCGCGAAGGAGCTGCTGTCGCTGCCCCGCCTGGCCCCCCTGGTCCCCATGCTGTACGTGGCCTGGACGGACGGTGAGCTGACGCCCGCGGAGATTCGGATGCTGGGCACCGCCGCGCGCGCCCAGCCGTGGTTGGACCTGCGCTCCAACACCGTGCTCGCCCGCTGGTTGGATCCGCTGATGCCACCCAGCTCCAACGAGCTGGCCCTGGTGCGCGAGCACATCCGCGCCTCCGCCGAGCGCCTGAGGCTCAGCCCCCAGGAGAGCCTCTCCGAGCTGGGCGCGAAGCTGACAGAGCTCGTCGCGGACTCGAAGGAGCTGCCCTCGAGCATGCCGGAGCTGGTGCGCGCCTTGGCCTCGCTGGAGGCCGTGCTGGGCGTCTCCGGACGCGAGGCTGTCCGCGCCCTGGTGCCCGCCGCCGCGCACGAGCCACGCCGCATCGGCCCCACCGAGCCCACCTCCTTCGCCCCCGAGGCGCTGCGCGCGGTGCTGGACCGCAAGTACCCGGAGGTCCGCTCCCAGGTGCGCAAGTGGCTGGAGGACCCGACCTTCCGCTATCAGCGCACGCTCGACACGGACAAGCAGCGCGAGCAGGTCTTCGCCTGGCTCAAGCAGCTGGCCGACCAGGGCCTGGGCCGCATCGCGTTCCCGGAGGGCGACGAGGCCGGCGCGGACCTGGGCGCCTTCATCGCCTCGTTCGAGACGCTCGCCCTCTTCGACCTGAGCCTCGTGGTGAAGGCGGGCGTGCACTTCGGCCTGTTCGGCGCGAGCATCCTCTTTCTCGGCACCCAGAAGCACCACCGCGAGTACCTGCCCAAGGTCGCCACGCTGGAATTGCCCGGCTGCTTCGCCATGAGCGAGCTGGGCCACGGCTCCAACGTGCGCGACGTGGAGACGGTGGCGCGCTACGACGCGGAGGCCGGCGACTTCATCGTGCACACCCCGTCCGAGGGCGCGCGCAAGGAGTGGATCGGCAACGCCGCGCGCCACGGGCGCATCGCCACGGTGTTCGCGCAGCTGGAGGTCGGCGGCAAGGGGCTGGGCGTGCACGCGCTGCTGGTGCCGCTGCGCGACGAGCGCGGCCAGGTGCTGCCCGGCGTGCGCATCGAGGACTGCGGCCGGAAGATGGGCCTCAACGGCGTGGACAACGGCCGCATCTGGTTCGACCACGTGCGCGTGCCCCGGGAGAACCTGCTGGACCGCTTCGGACAGGTCAGTGCCGAGGGCGAGTACACCAGCTCCATCTCCAGCGACGGGCGCAGGTTCTTCACCATGCTGGGCACGCTGGTGGCGGGCCGGGTGAGCGTGGCGTGCGCGTCCTTGAGCGCGGCCAAGAGCGGGCTGACCATCGCGGTGCGCTACGGGGACCTGCGCCGCCAGTTCGGCCCGCCGGGCGCGCCCGAGGTGCGGCTGCTCGACCACCAGACGCACCAGCTGCGGCTGCTCAAGCCGCTGGCGAAGACGTACGCGCTCGACTTCGCGCTGGAGCACCTGGTGGAGCGCTACGTGAAGCGCACCGAGGAGGACTCCATGGAGGTGGAGGCGCTGGCGGCGGGCCTCAAGGCGTATGCTTCCTGGAACTGCACGGCGGTGCTCCAGGAGGCGCGCGAGGCGTGCGGCGGCCAGGGCTACCTGGAGGCCAACCGGCTGTCGGCGCTGAAGGACGACACGGACATCTTCACCACCTTCGAGGGCGACAACACGGTGCTGATGCAGCTGGTCGCCAAGAGCCTGCTGACGGACTACCGCCAGCGCTTCGAGGACGACCGGGTCTACGCGGTGCTCAAGCTCATCGCGGACAAGGCCACGGCCATGGCGGACAAGAACCCCATCGCCGTGCGGCGCACGGGCAGCGAGCACCTGCGCGACGACGACTTCCAGCTGCGCTTCCTGCGCTACCGCGAGGAGGACCTGCTCGCCTCGGTGGCGCGGCGCATCCGCAAGCGGCTGACGGCGGGTGTGGAGGCCTTCGCCGCCTTCAACCAGGTCCAGGCGCACCTGGTCGCCCTGGCGCACGCGCACATCGAGCGCGTGGTGCTCGAGCAGTTCATCCACGGGGTGAACACGGTCCAGGACCCGGGCCTCAAGGTGGTGCTCGGGCGGCTGTGCGACCTCTACGGCCTGTCCTGCCTGGAGGCCGCGAGCGGCTGGTTCCAGGAGAACAGCCTCATGGAGGGCGGCAAGGCGCTGGCCATCCGCAAGGAAATCGTGAAGCTGTGCACGGAGCTGCGGCCGGACGCGGTGGCGCTGGTGGATGCCTTCGGGATTCCGGACACGTGCATCGCGGCGCCCATCGGACTGGGGCATCTGTCGGCGTGACGCCCGCTGAACAATTGGGGGCCCTGGGGGGCTGACGGGCTGGGCGAGGCTGCCCAGCTTCCCGGGCCATGAAAACCACCACGACGCTGTGGCTCTGCGTTCTTGGAATGTTGTCCGCGTGTGCGTCCGTGTCTCCGGTGGAGCGCGCCGCACAGCAGGAGGAGCAGAACCGTCAACGGGCCCGGCTGCTCACCGAGGAGCTCTACAACCTGCGCAAGCTGGACCGCGTCCCGGAGCTGTTCGCCGAGGACTACGTGGACCACTCGCAGGGCGCGCCCAAGGACGTGGTGGGCCCGGCCGTGGTGCTCCAGCAGGCCGAGGCCACCTTCCAGACGTTCCCGGACCTGCGCTTCGACATCCTCCACGTGGTGGCGGACCAGGACCTGGTGCTGGTGCACTGGAAGGCCGCCGGCACGGACCCGCTGAACCTGGACGACGCGGGCAAGCCCCGGCCGCTCGCGCTCGCCGGGCACTCGCTGTACCGGATGCGCGACGGGAAGGTGGTCGAGTCGTGGGACATCTCCGACCGACTCACGCCCCTGCTCCAGCGCGGCTACCGCGTCGTCCCGCCCCAGCCGTAGCGGGGCGGCGGCTCACTGAAGGACGGCGGGCGCCTGGAAGACCTCGCCGTCGCGGCCCTCCACGCGGAGGCTGGCGCCCTCGGAGGGGCTCACGCGCAGCTCCACGCGCGGCTGCCCCCGGCGGTCCACCAGCAGCAGGCCCGGGGAGCCGTGCTCATCCGCGCCGAGAATCGCGCGGGGTCGGCCATCCGCGTCCGCCAGCTCCAGGCGCGAGGAGCCATCCACCTGGAGGCCCACCGCGAACAGGTCCACGCCCCCTGGCTTGGACAGGGTGAGGCGCGGGGCCTCGTCCGAGTAGACGGTGAGCTCGGCGAGGGACTCGCCCTCCGCGGTGGAGAAGCGCAGCCGGGGCGAGCCGTCCTGGGCCACGCCGAGGAGCGCGCGCGGACGCCCCGCCTGGTCATGCAGCACCAGGCCCGTGGTGCCGGCGTCATCCAGTCCGAGCGACGCGCGCCGCTGTCCGTGCGCATCGTTGAGCACCAGACGCGAGGCCACCAGCTCTCCGCCTCCCAGCGTCGGCGCGGGCTTCAGCGCGGCCACGCCCAGCCCGAGCCCCGCCACCGCGAGCGCCGAGAAGGTCAGCCCCTGCAGCCGCCGGCAGCGGCGCTCCAGTCGCTCCAACCGAGCATCCAGCGAATCCATCTTCGTGCCTCCCGTCGGAGCGCTCCACGCGTCTGACGCACCGCACGTTAGCGGAAGGCGGACCGGGCCGCCCGCGCTCCCGGAGCGTCGCCCCGACCGGACCTGGCCCCCGCCCTCGCGGCGCGCGTCCCCAGGAGCGCTCCGCCCACTGCGTGATTCAAGACACGTGTCGGGGAAGACATGTGACACACCGCGGCTCACGTTGATGAGGCCCGGGGGGCTGACACGGAGGCGGCGCCGACGCGAGAATGCGGGAATGAGACAGCTCGACCAGGAGCGGCTGTTGGGGGCATACCGGGCCACGCGCTACGTCATCCGTCCTCATGCCTCCACCGGAGGCGTGGAGCAGGTGCTGCGAGTCGGCCGGCTCCACCCCGCGCTCGACGCGGAGCTGACCGCGCGCGGCCACCGCGAATGGGCGTTCCTGACCGCGTGGAATCCAGGCTCAAGGCCTCGCGGCAAGGACGAGAACCAGCGAGCCCAGGAACGACTGATTTCCCAGCTGGTCGCGGGCGGCTTCGTCATCGCCCCCGCCATCGGCGAGGCCGAGGACGGGAGCTGGTCCGAGCAGAGCCTCTTCGTCCCGGGCCTGCCTCGCTCGGAGGCGGAGCGCTTCGGTCGCGCCCATGGCCAGGTGGCCATCCTGGTGGGGCGCACCGGAGGCCCCGCGGAGCTGCTGCTGTGCGGCTGCGAAGCGCCGCCGCCCGTTCCTTGAAGCAGGGCCACAGCAGCAACCCCGTGTCGCAACACGGGTTCCACCGTTCCGCCGTGAAGTCGAGCCATCCATCCACGAACCGGGGTAGGTTTCACCGCCCCCGTGCGTTGGAGTTCTCTCGATGCCTCAAGCCACACCGCGCTCGTCCCTTCTGGGAGCGCGCCCCAGCCCCTTCCTGCTCGCCGGAGCGTTCCTCACCGGCATGCTCCTCTTCGTCCATGGCGGCTGCGGAGGTGATGAGCGCGATTGCCGGAACGCCACCGACTGCCGCTACGACAACGGCGCACCGGACGAGGGCAAGGAGTGGGCCTGCGAGGAACAGCGCTGCGTGCAGCACCCCGTCCAGCAGCCGCCCCCGGATGCGGGCACGGACGCGGGGACGCCCGACGCGGGGGCTCCCGACGCGGGAACGCCTGACGCGGGGAGCCCCGACGCGGGGAGGCCCGACGCGGGGGCGCCGGACTCAGGCCCCACCACGGTGAGCATGCAGATCCTGGCCTTCAATGACTTCCACGGGCAGCTCGAGCAGCCCTCGGGCCAGGTTCTGGCGGGCGTGGCCCCCGACGGTGGACCGGTGCGGGTGAACGCGGGCGGCGTGACGTACTTCGCCCGGCACATCGCGGCCCTGCGGGCCACCAACCCCAACACGGTGGTGGTGGCGGCAGGAGACCTCATCGGCGCCTCCCCGCTGCTGTCGGGGCTCTTCCACGACGAGCCCACCATCGAGGCGATGAACCTCATCGGCCTGGACCTGGTCGCGGTGGGCAACCACGAGTTCGACGAGGGCAGCACGGAGCTTTTGCGCATGCAGGCGGGCGGCTGCCACCCGGTGGATGGCTGCCTGGACGGGGATGGCTTCGCGGGCGCGAAGTTCAAGTTCCTGGCGGCCAACGTGGCCACGGGCGTGGACCGCACGCTGTTCCCCCGCTACGACATCCGCGAGTTCGAGGGCGTGAAGGTCGCCTTCATCGGCATGACGTTGGAGGAAACGCCGGCAAGCGTCATTGCCTCGGGCGTGGAGGGGCTCACCTTCAAGGACGAAGTGCAGACGGTGAACGCGCTGGTGCCGGAGCTGCGGCAGCAGGGCATCGAAGCCATCATCGTGGTGGTGCACCAGGGCGGCGTCGCGACCCCGGGCTCCCTGGTGAACGATTGCAAGGGCGCGGGTGCGGACGGCCTCATCTCAGGTGCCATCGTGGGCCTGGTCAAGGGGCTCAACGACGCGGTGGATGTCGTCGTCAGCGGCCACACGCACCAGGCCTACAACTGCGTCATCGATGGCAAGGTCGTCACGAGCGCCTCGTCGATGGGGCAGCTCGTCACGGACATCGACCTGACGTTGAGCAAGGCGACGGGCGACGTCGTGGCGGCGCGAGCGAACAACGTCATCGTCACGCGCGACGTGCAGGAGGTCGGCGCGGTGAAGGAGCTGGTGACGAAGTACCAGGAGCTCGCCACGCCCCTGGCCAACCGGGTCATCGGCTGGGTGGCGCAGACGCTCAGGAACCAGTCGGACTCCTTGGGCCAGTCCACCCTGGGCCTCGTCATCGCGGACTCGCAGCTGGAGGCGACGAAGCCCGCGAACCTGGGTGGGGCGCACGTGGCCTTCATGAACCCGGGCGGCGTGCGCGCGGACATCGCCCAGGGCGAGGTCACCTACGGCGAGGCCTTCACCGCGCAGCCGTTCGGCAACAGCCTGGTCACCATGACGCTGACGGGCGCGCAAATCGATGGGGTGTTGGAGCAACAGTGGCGGCCGTCGGGAGCCACCCTCATGCTGCTTCCGTCGGCGGGCTTCACCTATTCGTTCAGCGCGTCGGCGCCCGTCGGGAGCCGCGTCGACCCGGCGTCCATCCGGATCAACGGCGTGACGGTGGACCCGGCGGCGAACTACCGCGTCACCGCGAACAACTACATCGCGAGTGGGAGTGATGGCTTCTCGGTGTTCACCGAGGGGACGAACCGGATGACTGGCGCCATGGACGTCGACGCGATGGAGACCTACCTGAAGGTGCGCAGCAGCGCGGCGAACCCGCTCCCCGCCCCGGCGCTCAATCGCGTCACCCGGCTGCCGTAGCGTCGTTCCGGGGGACGGGGCCGTGTCCCTGTCCCCCGCGCGCCACGGGCCTCGAGCGGCCTCCACGAAGACGCGCCAGGGTGCGCCGGGCGGAGTAGGTTCCCGCCCCTGTCCTGACCCTCGAGAGCCCCCTCCTCATGTCACGGTCCACCCCGCGCCTGGGCGCGCTCCCCGGCGTCTTCCTCCTGGCCGGAGCCTTCCTCACCGGCGTGCTCCTGTTCGCCCACGGCGGCTGCCAAGGCGCAGCTCGCGCCCAGCGACCCACCCAGGGGCCCACGGCGGACGCGGGCTCCGAGACGGTGAGCGTGCAGGTCCTCGCGTTCAACGACTTCCACGGGCAGCTCGAGCCGCCCGGGGGCAGCAACGGGCAGATTCAGACGGGCGTGGACGCCGACGGCGGTCCGGTGCGCGTGAGCGCGGGCGGCGCGTCGTACTTCGCGAAGCACCTGGCGGACCTCCGGGCCACCAACCCCAACACGGTGGTGGTGGCGGCAGGAGACCTCATCGGCGCCTCCCCGCTGCTGTCAGGGCTCTTCCACGACGAGCCCACCATCGAGGCGATGAACCTCATCGGCCTGGACCTGGTCGCGGTGGGCAACCACGAGTTCGACGAGGGCAGCACGGAGCTTTTGCGCATGCAGGCGGGCGGCTGCCACCCGGTGGATGGCTGCCTGGACGGGGATGGCTTCGCGGGCGCGAAGTTCAAGTTCCTGGCGGCCAACGTGGCCACGGGCGCGGACCGCACGCTGTTCCCCCGCTACGACGTGCGCGAGTTCGAGGGCGTGAAGGTCGCCTTCATCGGCATGACGCTGGAGGGCACACCTCAAATCGTCACGCCCACGGGCGTCGCGGGCCTCGCCTTCCAGGACGAGGTGGAGACGGTGAACGCGCTGGTGCCCCAGCTGCGCCAGCAGGGCGTGGAGGCCATCATCGTCGTGGTGCACGAGGGCGGCGTGCCCGCGCCGGGCTCGCTCATCAACGAGTGCCGGGGCAAGGGCGAGGGCGGCGGAATCTCCGGGCCCATCGTGGCCATCGCGAAGGGACTCGACGACGCGGTGGACGTCATCGTCACCGGCCACACGCACCAGGCCTACAACTGCGTCATCGACGGCAAGGTCGTCACGAGCGCCGCGTCGGCGGGGCGGCTCGTCACCGACATCGACCTGACCTTGAGCAAGGCGACCGGCGACGTGGTGGAGACCAAGGCGAACAACCTCATCGTCACGCGCGACGTGACGGAGGACGGGCCGGTGAAGGAGCTGGTGACGCGCTACCAGCAGCTCGCCACGCCCCTGGCCAACCGGGTCATCGGCTGGGTGGCCGAGACGCTCAAGACGCCCTTCACCCAGGCGGACCCGGCGGGGCAGTCCACGCTGGGCTTCGTCATCGCGGACTCGCAGCTCGCGGCGACGCGGGCGGCGAACCTGGGCGGAGCGCGGGTGGCCTTCATGAACCCGGGCGGCGTGCGCGCGGACATCGCCCAGGGCGAGGTCACCTTCGGCGAGGCCTTCACCACGCAGCCCTTCGGCAACAGCCTGGTCACCCTGACGCTGACGGGCGCGCAAATCGAGGAGCTGCTGGAGCGACAGTGGCAGCAGGTGGGCCCCAACGTCGTCACCCGCATCCTCCACCCCTCGGCGGGGTTCACGTACGCGTTCAGCGCGTCGGCGCCCATCGGCGGTCGCATCGACCCGGCGTCCATCCGCCTCGACGGCGAGCCGTTGGATGCAGCGGCGACCTACCGCGTGACGGTGAACAACTTCCTCGCGGGCGGCGGGGATGGCTTCGCGGTGCTCACGCAGGGGACGAACCGCCTGGGCGGCGCCATCGACAGTGACGCGCTGGAGGCCTACCTGAAAGCGCACAGCTCCCAGTCGAGCCCCCTGGCGGCGCCCGCGCTGGACCGCATCACCGCGCTGCCCTGAGTCAGGGGACGGGACCGCGCCCCTGCCCCCCGGCCGGGACATCCGCGCCCCGTCCGGGCACGTTGTCGGGCGACACGGTGGAGCCCGGGAGGATTTCAATCTCCTGGGTGCGCGTCACACGCCGGGCCACCTCGTCGAACTCCAGCTCGATGCCGCGGCCCGGCTGGTCCTTGAGGCCGAAGCGGATGCGCCAGTAGTTGGGGCGTATCTCCACGGCCTCGCCGGCCTCGGAGAGCACCAGGCTGTTGTTGCGGGCGTATTCCTCGCCGGCCTGGATGACGTCACGCTCGCCCAGCTCCGCTTGCACGGAGGCCGAGCTGGGAGGCTGGGGCGGCCGGCCGGTGGGCCCGACACAGCCCGCTCCGGCCAGGAAGGCGGCGGTCAGCAGGAGTCGAGGGAGGGGGCGCGAGCTGAGCCTGGACATGTCCACAAGTTGAGCATGGGACGTGCCACCCGCATCCCTGGAGAGCGACTTCGGAGGCGCGCGAGTCTTGCGCCTGCTCGGAGCACCAGCGCGGAACCTGCGCCTCCAGGGGCGTCGGGAATCCCGCGCGACGTCTCCAGGCGCCCCCGCTCCGCCATGAGGAGCGGGGGTGCGAGGACGGATTACTTGTTCGACGGCGTCGGGGAGATGAGGCGCTGCTTCTCCACCACTTCGTCGATGAGGCCGTACTGGCGCGCGTCCTCGGCGCTCATGAAGTAGTCGCGCTCGGTGTCCTTCTCGATGCGCTCGATGGTGTGGCCGGTGTGCTTGACGATGAGGCCGTTGATGTAGCTGCGCAGGCGGAGGATTTCCTTGGCCTGGATGTCGATGTCGGTGGCCTGGCCCTGGGCGCCGCCGAGCGGCTGGTGAATCATGATGCGGCTGTTGGGCAGGGCGTAGCGCTTGCCCTTGGCGCCGGCAAGCAGGAGCAGCGCGCCCATGGAGGCGGCCTGTCCCACGCAGATGGTGGACACCGGACACTTCACGTACTGCATGGTGTCGTAGATGGCCAGGCCGGCGGTGACGGAGCCACCGGGCGAGTTGATGTAGAGGTTGATGCCCTTGTCGGGGTCCTCGGACTCGAGGAAGAGCAGCTGGGCGACGATGATGTTGGCCACGTCATCGTTGACGGGCGTGCCCAGCATGATGATGCGGTCCTTGAGGAGCCGGCTGTACAGGTCGTACGCCCGCTCGCCGCGGTGCGTGGTCTCGATGACGAAGGGGACGTTCATGGCTCCCCTACCCTAATCGTCCTGCCGCGCGCGCGCCCGCCCCTTCTTCCCGCAGCGTGCGCTGGCCCACGGTTCCACCCCGTCCCCTCCCCCGGTGGGCCCTCGACGGGGCGTCCGGAGGAGGGACGACGGCGTGTAGGACACCCGGCGCCTACAGGCCGGTCATCTTCTCCGGGCGGACCCACTGGTCGAACTGTTCGGCGGTGACGAGGCCCAGCTCGACGGCGACTTCCTTGAGCGTCTTGCCGTCCTTGTGGGCCTTCTTGGCGATGCGCGCGGCGTTGTCGTAGCCGATGTGCGGGTTGAGGGCGGTGACGAGCATCAGGCTGCGCTCCAGGTTCTCCTGGATGCGGGCGCGGTGGGGCTCGATGCCCACGGCGCAGTGGAGGCGGAAGCTGCGCATGCCGTCGGCCAGCAGCCGGCAGCTCTGCAGGACGTTGTGGATGATGAGGGGCTTGAAGACGTTGAGCTCGAAGTTGCCGGAGGCGCCGCCCACGCTGACGGCGACGTCGTTGCCCATGACCTGGGCGCAGAGCATGGTGAGGGCCTCGCTCTGGGTGGGGTTGACCTTGCCGGGCATGATGGAGCTGCCGGGCTCGTTCTCCGGGATGGTGATTTCGCCCAGGCCGGAGCGGGGGCCGGAGGACAGCCAGCGGATGTCGTTGGCGATCTTGAAGAGCGCGCAGGCCAGGCCCTTGAGGGCGCCATGCGCGTGGACCAGGGCGTCGTTGGCGGCCAGGGCCTCGAACTTGTTGGGGGCGGTGACGAAGGGCAGGCCGGTGAGGCGGGCAATCTCCTGGGCGACGCGCTCGGCGTACCCCTTGGGGGCATTGAGCCCCGTGCCGACAGCCGTCCCCCCCAGGGCCAGCTCGTGCAGGTGGGGAAGCACGCGCTCCAGGTGCGCGCGAGCATGGGCGAGCTGCGCGACATAGCCGCTCAGCTCCTGGCCCAGGGTGAGGGGCGTGGCGTCCTGGAGGTGGGTGCGGCCAATCTTCACCACGTCCATGAAGGCGCGGGACTTGTCGGCGAGCACGTCGCGAAGCGCGTCGAGCTCGGGGAGCACCCGCTCGGCGATGGCGGTGGCGGCGGCGACGCTCATCGCGGTGGGGAAGACGTCGTTGGAGCTCTGCCCCTTGTTGACGTCGTCGTTGGCGTGGACGCGGCGCTGCTCACCGCGTTCGCCGCCGAGCAGCTCCGAGGCGCGGTTGGCGAGCACCTCGTTGGTGTTCATGTTCGTCTGGGTGCCGCTGCCGGTCTGCCAGATGCTGAGCGGGAACTCCGCGTCATGCTTGCCGGCGAGGACCTCGTCGGAGGCGCGGACGATGGCGTCGCCCTTCTCGTGGGAGAGCGAGCCGTTCTCGACGTTGACGAGGGCGGCGGCCTTCTTGACGAGCACGAGCGCGCGGATGAGCGCGGGAGGCATGCGCTCGGTGGAGATGTCGAAGTTCTGGAGGCTGCGCTGCGTCTGGGCGCCCCAGAGGCGGTCGGCGGGGACCTCGATGGGGCCGAAGGTGTCCTTCTCGATGCGGACGTCGCGAGTGCTCAAGGGCGGGCTCCTGGAGGAGAGAATCCTGGAGCCCACGCATAACAGGCCGGTCAACGGGTCACCGGGAGACGAGGAGAACCGTCGAGCCGTGAGCAGAACGCGCCGATAAGCAGGACACCGCGAACGCGTGACACAGAGGAGCGGGACGGCCGGCGTGGGGGGCCCCGCCCGCTGGCGGGGGGACCCACGGCGAGCCGAGGGGCCCGCGAGCCGTGCCCCCTGGCCGTGTGCCTAGACCCGCCGCTCCAAGCGAGGCGTCTCCGACTCCCCGAAGCGCGACAACCAGTTCAGCGTGCGCTGCAGGGGAGCCCGCCCCAACGCGGAGGTCGGGGTGAACGCCCAGAGCAGGACGTAGACGAGCGGAAGCGTGCCGCCGGAGAACAAGGTGGCCACGACGACGGCCACGCGCACCAGGGCCACGTCGATTCCCAGCTCGCGAGCGAGCATCGCGCAGACGCCGGCCACGGCGCGGCCCTCGACGCCGCGGTGCAGCCGCTCCACCCGGATTCCACACCGGGCGCAGCGCGAGGCCTCCATCCGAATCTCCTCCGCGCACCCCGAGCACCGCTTCATCGCGTCCATGACGTGTCTCCCGTGAGGGGACCCCTTGGCGGCGAGCACCCTCGACCCTACCTACGCACCTCGCCGTCGCTGATTGCGTCCCCGGCACCCGGCGCCCCCCTGCTCGCAACCCCGCGTCACGTCTGTTGATTTACAGATTTAATCCGCCGGCTGTTGACAGCATTACAGGCAAGCAGGCAGAAATTGACGCGCACTTCCATTTCGCCCTCGGAAGATTCATTTTCCGACCCGTTGCCGTAGATTTACAACGCACCAAGCCAAGGAGCCGAGATGCCCACGGAAGTCCCCTCTTCGAAGAGCCCGGCCTTCAGCGCTGGCGTAGAGGTGAAGGGGCCGTGGCACCCCGACTACGCCGAGGTGCTCACCCCGGCCGCCCTGGACTTCGTGGCGAAGCTGGTGCGCGCCTTCGGGGAGCGCCGCGAGGGCCTCCTGGAGCGCCGCAAGCAGGTCCAGGCCGCCTGGCGCAAGGGTGAGCGCCCCCACTTCCTCCCGGAGACGAAGTCCGTCCGGGACGCCCAGTGGACGGTCGCCCCGCTGCCTCCGGACCTCCAGGACCGCCGCGTGGAAATCACCGGCCCGGTGGACCGGAAGATGATCATCAACGCCCTCAACTCGGGGGCCAACGTCTTCATGGCGGACTTCGAGGACGCCAACAGCCCCACCTGGGACAACGTCGTGCGCGGGCAAGTCAACCTGCGCGACGCCGTGCGCCGCTCCATCTCCTTCACCGGCGACAACGGCAAGCACTACGCCCTGGTCGACAAGCCCGCCGTCCTCTTCGTGCGCCCTCGCGGCTGGCACCTGCCCGAGCGCCACGTCGAAATCGACGGCAAGCCCATCTCCGGCTCCCTCTTCGACTTCGGCCTCTTCTTCTTCCACAACGTCCGCGAGCAGCTCGCCCGCGGCACCGGCCCCTACTTCTACCTGCCCAAGATGCAGAGCCACCTGGAGGCCCGCCTCTGGAACGACGTGTTCCTCATGGCCCAGGACACGCTCGGCATCCCCCGCGGCACCATCAAGGCCACCGTCCTCATCGAGACGCTCCCCGCGGCCTTCGAGATGGACGAAATCCTGTACGAACTGCGCGAGCACTCCGCCGGCCTCAACTGCGGCCGCTGGGACTACATCTTCAGCTTCATCAAGACGCTCCAGTCCGACACCAGCGTCGTGCTGCCCGACCGCGGCCAGGTCACCATGGACAAGGCGTTCCTCAACGCCTACTCGCAGCTGCTCATCCAGACCTGCCACCGCCGCGGCGTGCACGCCATGGGCGGCATGGCGGCCTTCATCCCCATCAAGGGGGACGCCGCCGCCAACGAGGCCGTCCTGGAGAAGGTCCGCGCCGACAAGCTGCGCGAGGTGAAGAACGGCCACGACGGCACGTGGGTCGCCCACCCGGGCCTGGTCTCCATCGCCCGCGACATCTTCGACGCGAACATGAAGGGGCCCAACCAGCTCGCCAACAAGCGCGAGGACGTGCGCGTCACCGAGGCCGACCTGCTCAAGGTCCCCTCCGGCACCCGCACCGAGGAGGGCCTGCGCCACAACCTGCGCGTGGGCATCCAGTACACCGCCGCGTGGCTCGGCGGCCTGGGCTGCGTGCCCCTCTACAACCTCATGGAGGACGCGGCCACCGCCGAAATCTCCCGCGCCCAGGTGTGGCAGTGGCTGCACCACGGCGCCTCGCTCGACGACGGCCGCAAGGTCACGCCCGAGCTGTTCCAGACGCTGCTCTCCGAGGAGATGGCCCACCTCGAGAAGGAGGGCGTCCACGAGAAGTACGGCCGCGAGCACGTCACCCGCGCCCGCGAGCTCTTCGAGCGCCTGTCCACCGCGCCCGCCTTCGAGGACTTCCTCACCCTGCCCGCCTACGCGGCGCTCGACGCCAACCGCTGAACCCTTTCCAACCCTTCAACGCCTCACCGAGGAGCCTGCGATGTACGACGCCACCACGACCACCCCGGACGCCTCCCCTCACGCCAAGCTCCACGCCCGCCGCTTCGAGGGCATCAAGCGCAACTACACCGACAAGGACGTCCTGAAGCTGCGCGGCACGCTGCCCATCAGCTACACGCTGGCCGAGGTCGGCGCGAAGCGGCTGTGGGAGCTGCTCCACACCGAGGACTACATCAACGCGCTCGGCGCCCTCACCGGCAACCAGGCCGTGCAGATGGTCCGCGCGGGCCTCAAGGCCATCTACCTCTCCGGCTGGCAGGTCGCCGCCGACGCCAACTCAGCCGGGCAGATGTACCCGGACCAGAGCCTCTACCCGGTCGACTCCGTCCCCACCGTGGTGCGGAAGATCAACAACGCCCTGCGCCGCGCGGACCAGATCGACCACGCCGAGGGCAAGAGCGACCGCTACTGGTTCGCGCCCATCATGGCGGACGCCGAGGCCGGCTTCGGCGGCCCGCTCAACGCCTATGAGCTGATGAAGGGCATGATCGAAGCCGGCGCCGCGGGCGTCCACTTCGAGGACCAGCTGGCCAGCGAGAAGAAGTGCGGCCACATGGGCGGCAAGGTGCTGGTGCCCACCAGCCACTTCATCCGCACCCTCACCGCCGCTCGCCTCGCCGCCGACGTGATGGGCGTGCCCACGCTGCTCGTCGCTCGCACGGACGCGGACAGCGCCAAGCTGCTCATGTCCGACGCGGACGAGTACGACCACGCCTTCATCGACCGCAAGAACGGCCGCACCTCCGAGGGCTTCTACCGCATCAACGGCGGCCTCGACTGCGCCATCGCCCGCGGCCTGGCCTACGCGCCGTACGCGGACCTCGTCTGGTGCGAGACCAGCACCCCGGACCTCGCCCAGGCCAAGAAGTTCGCCGAGTCCATCCGCGAGAAGTTCCCCAACAAGCTGCTCGCGTACAACTGCTCGCCGTCCTTCAACTGGAAGAAGAACCTGGACGACGCCACCATCGCCAAGTTCCAGCGCGAGCTGGGCGCCATGGGCTACAAGTTCCAGTTCGTCACCCTGGCCGGCTTCCACGCGCTGAACCACTCGATGTACGAGCTGGCGCGCAAGTACAAGGACCGCGGCATGGCGGCCTACAGCGAGTTCCAGCAGGGCGAGTTCGGCTCCGAGAAGGACGGCTACACCGCCACGCGTCACCAGCGCGAGGTCGGCACCGGCTACTTCGACCAGGTCGCCGAGGTCATCTCCGGCGGCTCCGCCAGCACCCTGGCGCTCCACGAGTCCACCGAGGCCCACCAGTTCTAATCGCCCTGGCGGCGCCTGAAGACGCCTGACACCGGAGGCCGTGGGGTCCTAACCCCGCGGCCTCTGGTCGTTTTTCCGCCCTTCGAGCAGGCGTCAGGCCCCCGGACGCAACTTCTCCCGGGGTTGCCCGATAATGTGGGCAGACCTCCGAGATCCGCGCCAATTGCGCCCTCGGACCGCCACGGAGCCAGCCATGAGCCGCATCAACTCGTTCACGGGTCCCCAGGTCCAGGTCCCCCGTCCCCAGGCCGGCGTGCAGTCGGCGAACGTCGGGTTCGGCTCGCTCATCCAGCAGAACCAGCGCGCGGCGATGTCCCCCGCGAACCGGCCGGGTGATCCGCTGATGTCCACCGGCGGGCTGGTGGTGCAGTCGGCGCTCAACTCGGTGGGCAGCGCGCCGCACAGCGGCATCATGAACTCCTACCTCGCCGCCGTGGGCCGTCCTCCCATCCAGGACGGCGCCTCCGGGCAGGGCAAGGCGCAGTCGCCCACCGCCGCCGCGGGCTCCAAGGAGGCCGAGGAGCAGAAGGTGATGATGGAGCTGGCCGAGCTGTCCGCGGCGACGCTGAACAACTCCATCTTCCACATGGGCAATCGCAACAAGGTGTCGCTGGACCGCGAGTAGCGTCGCGAGTCAGTCCTTCTTCGGTTCCTTGCGCTCGGCGCGCTGGAGGTACTCGGCGCGCTGGCCCTGCTGCAAGTCTCCCGAGCCGTCATACGGTGGCCCCACGTCGGTGCGCTGGCCGCCGTCCTGCTCCGTCACGTCATTGAGGAACTCGGCGCGGCCCTCCGCGGGCACGTGGTCTCCATCCTCCTCCGGGTCCTTCTGCTTCGCGGGGTCCAGGGGGATGCCGAGCGGCTTCTTGAGATAGTCCTTCGGGTCCATGGCTGTCGCTCCTTCGAGGGTGCTGAGGTGAGCCCGTGCCTCGAAGATGGAGACACCGGGCACCGCACGCAGCACAGGGAGCAGGCGACCGGGAGCCCGTGGCCTCAGTTGAGGTACTTCGGACGGGGCGGCGTCGCGGGCTGCTGACGCATCATCTCCAGTCCCTGGCGCGTGAGGATGAAGCGCACCACGCCGGAGCCGCGCTCGGTCTCGATCTCCGCCTCGAAGGCGGGGCCCGCGATGCCACCCAGGGCGACGTTCTTGCGTAGGTTGTGCACCTTGCCGCTGAGCATGTCGCCGGCGACCTCCTTCACCCCTTCACCCCGCTCGTGCAGCTCGTACGCCGTCTGGTGCAGCGTCATGGCGAGCGAGGGCGTCAGCGGCTGGGAGCTGAAGAGGACGGAGATGAGCAGCCAGTAGGGAGTCTCGTCGGAGGACATCGCGCTCCCATCCTAAGCGCCTCGCCGCCGGGGGGCCCGACGAAGTGACGGGGGACGCTAGCCCGCTCGGGGCCGGCGACGCTGGGCGATGCCCTCCGCGAGGGCGACCTGCTGCTTCCAGTGGCCGTACAGCCGCCCCTGGGACGCGAGCCGGTCCAGCTTCGTCTGCGTCTCGGCGTCCACGCGTCCTGGGGGCGCATCTCGAAAAGGCGTTCCGGGCAGCGGCATGAAGGTGTGGCCGTGCACACGCGCGCCCAGCTCCGCCAGTCGCTCCATGAGGGCGACGGTGGCGGCGACGTCGTCGGCCTCTTCGCCCGGAAGCCCGAGGATGAAGTCCACGTTGGGCACGAAGCCGCCCTCCACCGCGAGCCGGGTGGCCCGCACCACCGTCTCCACGTCGTGGCCCCGGCGGGTGCTCTGGAGGATGCGCTCGGAGCCGGACTGGCCGCCGATGATGAGGTTGTCGTTGTGGACGTAGCGCTTGAGGACGGCGAGCGCCTCGGGCGTGACGTGCTCGGGGCGGACCTCCGAGGGGAAGGTGCCGTAGTAGATGCGCCCGTCGGGGGCCATGGCCTCGCGCACCGCCGCGAGCAGCTCCTCCACCGCGGCCAGGTTCATCGTCTCGTCGCCGGTGCCGTAGGACATGGACGTCGGCGTGATGAAGCGGATGTCGCGGCGGCCCGAGCGGCGCAGCTCGCGCGCCCAGTGCGCCACATTGGCCACGGAGCGGTGGCGGAAGCGCGCCTTGCTCATGAAGGGCGTCTGGCAGAAGCGGCACGCGTAGATGCAGCCGCGCGTGATTTCGATGGCACCGAACATCGCGTTGCGCGCGGCGAACGGCGGGAAGTCATCCAGCTTCACGCCCTCCCCTCGCCCGTGCTGCACCAGCTTGCCGTCCTTCAGGTGGGCCACGCCGTGCGTGTCCCGGGGCTCCTCCCCGCGCTGGACGCGGCCGAGCAGCTCGCGCAGGGAGTGCTCGCCCTCGCCGATGGCGATGAGGTCGAAGCCGGCCTGGAGTGTCTGCAGCGGCTCGGCCGTCGCGTGCACGCCGCCGGCGATGCAGAGGACAAAGCGCCCCTCCAGCCGCTCGCGCACCCAGGCCAGCTCCTCCGCGGAGGCCGCGAAGCTGGCCGAGTAGAAGGACCACGCGGCGACCACGGTGTCGCCTGCGTCATGGCGCTCCTTGAGCGTGGCGAGCAGCGTCTCGCGGTCGCGGGGAAAGAACAGCTTCACGTCCGCGAGCGCCGGGTCCGACTCGACGGCGCCCGCCAGCACGGTGAAGGCGTACTTGCCTGGGTACTGATAGCTGAGGACGAGCGAGACGGAACGGTGCGGCACCATGAGCGGACGGCATGATGCCACACGGCCCCGGACGCGAGGGCCCCGGTGCGAGCAGGTGGGTCAGCGGGCGGTGGGCTCGGGGCGGACCAGGCGGAGCACCAGTTCGGCGAACGCGGTGAACTCGAGGACCTCGTCGGAGACGCGCTCATCGGGGTCCGACATGCGCACTGCCACGAGGTCATACCTGGGCAGGACGAGCACCCGGTTTCCGCCCTGGCCCACCGCCGCGAAGCCGCTCGGCGCCCCTTCCACCGCCTGCTTCAGGTTGTAGGGCGCCGACTTCATCATGAAGTCCCGGACCCGGTTCGAGTCTCCGCCCAGCTTCGCCATGAACGCCGGGTAGAAGTCCTTCTGGGGCAGAGGCCGGTCCGCGATCTCCCGCAGCGGCGCGAGCGACGCCTCGGGGAAGCCATTGCGGAGCGCCTGCTCCAGCATGTCCGAGCCCAGCGTGACGCTCATCCCATCCTCGTAGAGGAGCCACCACAGGAGGCCGCCCGTGGGCATGTGCGGCTGCGAGGGTGCGCCGCCCATCGCGTGAATCCACTCCGTGCTCAGGATGCGTTGGCCCTGCCACATCCCGCCCTGGAGGAGCATCTGCCCCACCTTGGCGAAGTCCAACGGGTGGAGCTGCAGGCCCGCCATGCCCACGGGATTGCCCGACGGGTCCGTGTCCCAGCGGAAGTCTCGGATGCCGAGTGGCGCGAACAGCCGTCGAGCCAGGTACACATCCATCTTCTCGCCCGACGCGCGCTCGACGATGCCGGCCACCAGGTTCGTGGCCTTGTTGTTGTACGCGTGCTTGCTGCCCGGCGTGTCCGTCACCTCCGAGTCGAGCGCGTAGCGCACGAAGTCGTTCGACGCGTAGATGTCCAGGGTCCCCCTGTTCGCGGCCAGTCCCGAGGTGTGGTTGAGCAGGTGTCGCACCGTCACCTGTCCCTTGAGGCCGTCCTTCCACTCGGGGAAGAAGGCGGACACGGGCGTGTCCAGGGAGGGAATCTTCCCCTCGTCGATGAGCAGGCCGATGGCCAGCGCCACCATGCCCTTGGTGGCGGACATGGCCTCGATGCGGTGCGTGTCACCGCCGAAGTACCACTCGCCCACGAGCTTGCCGTGGCGCAGCAGCACGAGGCCCGCGGAGCCTGAGTCCTCGGCGGCCTTCAGCAGCGCGGCGAGCGCGGGCTCGGACAGGCCGGCCTCGCTCGGGGTGGTCTTCTCCAGTCCGGAGCCCACGCCCCAGGTGCTGCGAGCCTCGCGAGCGTTCTTCCGCGCGCGCTCCACCAGGGCGTCGTAGCCCGGCAGCTCGCGCACGGGAGCCAGGGCCTTGGCGTGGAGCAGTCCACCCGGGTCGGCGTAGCCCACGTCCAGGGCGCGCTCCAGCCAGGTGAAGGCGGCCGCTGTGTCCTTCGCCTCCGCGGCCACGTTCGCCGCGACCCGAGCCAGCTCGGGAGCATGGTGCCCCGCGTCCCACGCGCGACGGAGCTCGTCCTGGGCCTTGGGCAGGTCTCCCTCACGCTGGGCCATCCAGGAGCGGGTCATGGCGCTCGTGGCCTCAGGCGCAATCCGCCCGGAGCTGAGGGTCTGGGAAGGAGCGCGCGAAGCTGTATCCGCGGGAGAGGCGTGAGCACAGGCCAAAAGCGCGCAGAGCGGCAGGAACAGGACGCGTCGCGACAAGAGATGACTCCGGGTAGGGGTGTGGTGCACGGCAGGGCCCATGACGCAGGCCGGGTGTGAACGCCCGCCACCGAGACTCATTTCATTTCGCCATGTAAAGGCGCACGTGGAAGCCCACGTGCCACACGGACGCGGTGTCAGCGGACGGGAGAAGAGCCCTCCAGCCTCATCTGCGTTCGCGCGGGCGCGCCGTCGGCCGAAGGGCACGCCCTTCGCGCGTGTATTCCCTCGCACGCGGTGTCAGCGGACAGAGGCGACGAGCAACTCCCAGGCGGCACGCACATGTCGCTCCTCCGTCGTCGCCGCGCCGATGGCCATCCGCAACACGTACCGTGCGGACGCTCCTTCCACCGAGGGCAACACCGTGTGCGTGAGGAACACCTTGCCGGAGGCATTCACGCGCTCCAGCAGCTCGCGGTTCCTCGCATCCGTGTCCTTCACTGCCTCACCCGGAAGCGGCTTCAAGCGGAAGCACACCAGCGACAGCGAGCGGGGCACGACCAGCTCGAAGCGCGAATCCTCCTTCACCCAGGACTCGAAGCACTGCGCCAGGCGCACATGCTCACGGATGTGCGCGCGCAGCCCCTTCGCGCCGTAGTGACGCAGCACGAACCACAGCTTGAGCGCACGGAAGCGGCGACCCAGTGGCACCTGCCAGTCGCGGTAGTCGATGACCGCGCCACTCGCGCTCGCGGCGTTGCGCAGGTACTCCGGCGTCACGCTGAGCGCTTCGAGCAGCGCCTTCCGGTCGCGCGTGAAGAAGGCATTGCAGTCGAAGTTGGTGAGCAGCCACTTGTGCGGGTTGAAGGCGAACGAGTCCACCCGGTTCATGCTGTCGAGCAACCCCCGGTGCTCGGGACACACCAGCGCCGAGCCCGCCCACGCCGCGTCGATGTGCAGCCAACCACCGGTGGAGCGCACCGGCGTGCGAGCCATCACCTCACCGATGGCTCGGACCGGGTCCACCGCGCCGGACGACGTGCTGCCCACGGTGGCGCAGACGAAGAAGGGCACGCGCCCCGCGCCGAGGTCCTCCAGGATGGCGCGCTCCAGCAGCTCGGCCCGCATCCCATAGCGGTCGTTCGTCTCGATGAGCCGCACATGCGTCGTGTCCTCCGCGCCATGCGCCACGCCGCACAGCATGGCGGCCTTGAGCACGGACGAGTGGGCCTGGGTGGAGGCGTAGGCCACCCACTCGGAGTTCGCGGGGGCGCCGTAACGACGCACGCGCTCCCGGGCCGCCACCATGGCCACGAGCGTGGCCTCGCTCGCGGTGCCCTGGATGACACCACCACCTCGCGCGGAGGTGGAGCGGAAGTCCTCGGGCAAGCCCAGCAGGTCCACGAGCCAGTCCACCACGCGCGTCTCCAGCTCCGTCGCCGCGGGGCTGGTGGACCAGAGCATGCCCTGCACCCCCAGGCCCGCCGACAACAGCTCCCCGAGCACCGCCGGCCCCGAGGCATTCGCGGGGAAGTACGCGAAGAACGACGGCGACTGCCAATGCGTCACGCCCGGCAGGATGACGTCCTCCAAATCCTTGAGGACCGCATCCCAGCCCTTCACCCCGTCGAGCCCCTCCTCCGGAGGACGCAGGGGCAGCTTCGAGGCGACCTCCCCCGGCGCCACCTGCGAGCGCACGGGGAAGGACTCCAGCCGCTGCTGATAGTCGGCGACCCAGTCCACCAGCCGGTGGCCCAGCTCACGAAACTCCTCGGGGCTCAGATGGGGCACGCCGCCATCACCACGGTTCGATTCGTCGCGCATGGCCGACACCTCGCACGAGCCTCGGGTCGCTTCAAGCAGGTCGCCGCGCGGCCTCAACTCACCACGCCTTCCGGAGGCGGGTGCATCCATTGGACCAGCTGGAGGATGACGCCATTGTCATCCGCGACCTGGAAGAAGCGCTCGCCCCAGGGCTCGGTCTCGATGGGCGTGAGGATTCGGACGCCCTCGTCCTGCAGCCGTCGGTACTCGGCGTCGATGTCGTCGACGACGAACGCGACGAGGATGCCCTCCGCCTTGCGGTGCTTGAGCGACTCGGGCTTGAGCGACTCGAGCCCCGTGCGCAGGAAGATGAGGTTGAACCCCGCGTCCTTGCGCGACAGGGACACGAACCCGTCCGCGGACATGTCCTCCGTGAACCCGAAGTGGCGCTTCATGAACGCCGCGGACGCGGACACATCTTCGACATTCAGCGAGATGGCGGATGCGGTGATGCGCATGCGGACAGGCCTCCGGCTCGATGTGGACGAGAATCTACGTACAATGTACGGAGTAGCCAGTCAAGGCGGGCTCTGGCACTGGAGAGCGCATGGCGACACATCGCAGCGGCGCGGGGGACCCCGCCCGGACGCTGGAGCTGCTCTGGAGGAAGGACGTCCCCTCGGCGGGGCAGCGGGGGCCCAAGCCGACGCTGAGCGTCGACGGCATCATCGCCTCGGCGGTGGAGCTGGCGGACCTGGAGGGCCTGGAAGCGCTGACCATGCGCAAGCTGGCCGAGCGGCTCTCGGTGGGCCCGATGACGCTCTACACGTATGTCCCGGGCAAGGCGGAGCTGGTGGACCTGATGCTCGACCAGCTCTACGCGGACATGCCGCGTCGCGCGCCCGAGGACACGGGCTGGCGCGCCCGGCTCGAGGCGGTGGCCCGCGACAACCATGCGCTGTACGAGCGGCACCCCTGGATGAGCGACATCGCCACCAGTCGCCCGCCCCTGGGCCCTGGGTTGATGGCGAAGTACGAGCACGAGCTCGGCGCGCTGGAAGGGCTCGGCCTGGACGATGTCGAGATGGATGCGGCGCTGACCTTCGTGCTGGGCTTCGTCGAATCCTCCGCGAGGAGCACGAGCCGAGCACGCGCGGCCTCCGTCGAGACGGCGAAGACCGAGGAGGCCTGGTGGAAGGCGAACGAGCCGCTGCTGGCCCGCGTCATGGACCCGGCCCGCTATCCCCTGGCCTCACGTGTGGGGGCCGCGGCGGGAGCAGCCCACGGGGCCGCCTACAGTCCGGACCATGCCTTCGGCTTCGGCCTCCAGCGCGTCCTCGATGGGCTGGGCGCGCTCATCCAGGCCAGACAGCCACGAAGGTCCCCTCCTCGCACACCCCGATGAGCGCCCTTTCGAGAAAGTGACTTATTCTCGCTTTGCTCATCTTGAGAGGGAAGGCCGTGGTTTGCTGGGGGCATGACCCCAGACATCACGAGACGTGCTCCCCGGTACTCACGGCTTGGCCTGTACGGCGTGCTGGCCCTGACCTTCGCGGCGCTGAGCTGGCCCACGAGCGCCTACGCGCAGGCGTGGACACTGACCACGGAGCAGCGGCAGGCGTTCCTCCAGTACTACGCGCCCGTGCTGCTCAAGCGGGGCAACGGGGACGACGGACGGCACGGCTATGACTGGGTGACGAGCTTCGACTTCGACCGGGACGGGAACTTCTCCAACAACAAGCTGAACTGGAAGCGCATCCCCCAGTACGTGGACGCCTCGCGGGCGGGGCCGAGCGCGTATGACGCCTGGCGCATCCGTCCGACGCTCTACACGTCGCTCATCGAGTTCATGGATGGGAGCAAGAACCTGAAGCTCATCTACCACGTGTATCACGCGCTCGATAAGAACGCGGCCGGGGACTACCAGCTCCACGACTGGGAGCGGGTGGAGATGCTGGTGACGAACGCGGTGGGCGCACCGGGCAGTGGCGAGTCCGTGGCGTACGCGGTGGTGACGCAGCACAAGCGCAACGTGGTGCGCCGCGCGGGACACGTGGACCTGAACTTCATGCAGACGGCCACGGGCAAGCACCTGCTCATCTGGCAGGCGGAGTGGTCGGACAAGCTCGCGGCGGCGCATGGGCAGGAGCTGCGCTTCGTGACGGACCCGTATGCGTTCTTCGCGGGGAGGATGGCGAGCGCGGGCAAGGCGGAGGCGGGGGTGAACAACGATGGCGGGCGGAAGAACGTGCACTACGCCTTCGTGCCGGAGGGCTCGGCGGACGCGGTGGCGGCGTTCGGAGCGCGGGCGCTCACGTACGCGACGGCGGACGCGCTGGCGAGCCGCTACGACAACGGGAAGACCATCACCTGGCCCAACGTGAAGCGCGTCACGTATGAGCTCCAGGACCTGGCGGACATCCTGCCCACGCACTGGCAGCACGGCGGCTACGCGACGCACTGGTTGGACACAGGGCCCATCGACTTCTACCTGGAGAGCGCGCTGGTGAACGAGGGCGGCGCCACGGAGGTGAGCGCGGGCATGCAGCGCTTCTTCCCCAAGACGCGGGACGTGGAGAACGACGATGACCGCGAGGGGTACATCGCGAAGAAGTGGTTCGTCGGGACGTACGAGATGAACGACAGCGCCTCCGACTTCGGAGGGGGCGGCTCCAACGCCTTCCACGACAACGCCTACGCGAGCACGGCGGTGGACTCACGGGGCCAGACGCGGGCGAGCGCGAGCGGCTACACGACGTCGCCGTCCTCGTTCTGGTGGCAGCACGACTACTTCGTGCACGCGGGCTTCACGGACTCGACGGACGGCGTGGAGCAGGGCTTCTGGTTGCCAGGGGCCTGGTACCTGCCCGCGAACGGCGGCTTCGACGGCCGTTGGGTCCAGCTCTTCGACGACCGCCCGGGCCTCGAGTCGGGACAGCGCTGAGTCCCACGGCGCGAGTCGTCACGTGCATCCGACGACTCGCGCCTGGAGCCTTAAGGCCGCGCAATCTTGCGCAGCCGCACCTTTCCATCGACTCCAGGCGAGGGGTCCTTGTGGGTCAGGACCTTGCCGGAATCCGCATCGGACATCTCGATGCCCAGGTCCACCAACTTGCGCACGGCCTCCTGGAAACGGGAGGTTCGCAAGCGCTCCGGCACCTCCATTCCGAGCCCGCGCAGAACAGCGCTGACAATGCGAGGCCGGCTCCAGTCGTGCGAGAGCCCGATGAGATAACCCACGGATGGCGCGACCACCGTGTGCCCCACCTCTTCGTCGGATTCCATCCCCTTCGACGCCGCTGTCTTGAGTGCGGCGCCCGCCTTCGTCACGGGACGAACGAAGTGCTCGTCCAGATTGAGCTCGGAGTTCATGGACTCTTTTCCGAACTCTGGGGGGATTTCGCCTTGAATGAAGATCGTACGAGCGAAGGCCACCATCTGGGCCTGCGTATAGCTGCCAATATCCGGCGAGAAGTAGCGACGGTCCTTCCACCGGAATGGGCGACGCAACAGCCGATAGAGCGCCTCGCGATCAAGGTCGAGAATCAGCTGCTGGAGCGAATCTTTGTAGGCCGTCGCCAGAGCCTGCCTCAGCTCCGCGTCGGCGCGACGGTCACTCACCTTCCGTAACGCAGCCAGGGTTCGCAGCCCCTTGCCATCAACCAACTGCAGCACTTTCAGCACGGGTATCGCCATGGTCCCCTCCAACCCAAAGGCTGAAAGAGCATGGCTCGTTTCGAAGAGCGACAACAGAGGGTGGCAACGACCCCATCCGCTCCGATGCTCGAGACCGGGCCATTGCGCCGTGCACAATGGCCCGCATGGGACGAGCCAACCCACATCTGACGTATCCAGCCTCAGGGCTGGAGTGACACGCCGGCGTTCTCCTGCTCCCGCCGCTTCAGCTCACCCGCCGCCTGCGCGGCCTTGACCAGCGTGACGATGATGTACACGCGGACGACGAACCCGAAGATGTTCGGCTTGCCACCGGCATCAATCGAATCCATCAACGTCACGACGGTGTCGCCGATGTACAGCAGGACCGCGAGGATGGGCCCGAACCTCGTGGCCCGATAGGTGAAGAAGCCGAACACGGCCACCAGCGCGCCGAAGACGATGGAGCCGATGCCCAGCCCGAGCGCCTCCATCTCCTCGCTCGCCGTCAGCATGCCGATGACGCCCAGCAGCGTGTTCAGGCCCGCCAGGACATACAGCATGTAGGCCGCGGTCTTGATCTGCTGCTCGGGGTCCGTCGACGACCCGGGCAACGGGAGTCCATTGCGCTTCACCGCCAGCTCCGCGCTGAGCACGCCGGACTGGAGCTGCACGTCCAGCACGGTCCGGTCCGGCAGCGTGAACCGCACCCCCTTCTTCAGCGCGGAGGCTCCGCCTTCAGACGTCCCCACGACCTGGCCGTCGAGGACCACCGTGAAGTTCCTCCAGAACATCCCCCACACAAACTCGAGACGCAGAGGACCACCTGCCTCCAGAGCAAACTTCCTCGTAGCCATTCATGCCCCCACTTGATGCGTCAGAAGACGTCGACCCTCGGACTCCAGGGAGTCCATCGGCCTGACCGCGAAGCGTACACGCAACCCGACAGAATCCCTCAAACCTGGAGCATCAACCCGACGCCAATGACAACCAGCACCACCAGATGGAACCACCCCACATTGCGCGCCAGCACCGCCCAGCCCTCGCCCGACCCGGGCGACGTGCCCGCGCGGATGGCCGCCAGCTCCTGGTAGCCCAGCACCAGTCCGACGAGCCCCGGGACGAATCCGCAGAACCCCAACGTGGCGAAGACGACCGCGAGCGTCGCCCTCCTGGATGGCTTCTCCCCCAGCGCCACCTTGTGGCAGCGAAGGCACAGCATCCTCCCCACCTGCCACCTGCGGCAGCCCTCACACACGAAGGTGCCACATCGACTGCATGCCCCGTCCGCGAGGCGCTCGGGATGAAGAGGACACGTCGCCGCCAACGACTCCATCCCCATTCTCTATCATGCCCGCCGAAGACACGCCGAAGGGTCGGCCCGGACCACTTCAGGACGCCAGGACACCGCGCCGCACCAGCTCGCGGAAGTAGCGGGCCGCCGGGTCCACGTGGGTGCGCTCGTGCCAGCACATCGAGATTCGCACCGTGTGCGGAGGAATCGGCGCATCGACCGCCTGCACCGCGAACCTCGCCCCCTTCTCGCTGACCAGTGACTCCGGCAACGTCGCGACCAGGTCCGTCGTGGCGACCACCGCCGCCGCCGCCGTGAACGACGGCACCGCCATCACCACCTCCCGAGCAATCCCCGCCCGCGCGTACGCCGCCCCCACCGCGTCACGAAAGCTCTTCCCCGGCACCATCTCCACCCGGACATGCTGGAGCCCACCCAGCGCCCGCACGGACAGCCTTTTGCCCAGCACCGGATGCCCTCGGCGCGCCACCAGCAGCGTGCGCTCCGTCAGCAACGGTTCGAGGTGCAGCCCCGTCCCCTTCCCCGCGAGCCCCAGGTGCAGGTCCACCTGCCCCGACCCCAAATCCCCCAGCGACACGAGCGAGTCGATGCCCACCACGGAGAGCCGCGCATCCGGCATCTCCCGACGCATCAGCGCCGCGATGCGCGGCACCCACGTCAGCTGCCCCGCATCCGCGACCGCCAACGTGAAGGTCTGCGTGCAGCGCCCCGGCTCGAACGGAACCTCATGGAGCGCCAGCTCCATCTCCCGCAGCCCGCGACCAATCGCCGGCGCCAACGCGAGCGCCCTGGGCGTCGGGACGATTCCCCGCCCCTTGCGCGTCACCAGCGGGTCTCCGAGCAGCGCACGCAGCCGCGCCAGGCTGTTGCTGATGGCCGACGGCGTGACGTGGAGCCGCTCCGACGCTCGGACCACGCTGCGCTCGACGAGCACGGTGTGGAGCACCAGGAGCAGGTTGAGGTCGATGGCCCCGATTTGAATGCTCATTTTCCGTGAGGTTACTGCTCACGAACCATCACGGCCAGCGAGGACGCTCCGGGCACATATTGGGGCATGCACAGACTGCTCGGCTGGCTCGCCACCGGCGCGCTCATCGCGTGCCACGCATCCGCACCCGTCATCCCCCACCCCACGCCCATGCCCACCACCCACCAACTCCCCGTCCTCGACTCCTTCCTCTCCTACCGTGAGGAGGGCACCGGCTCACCCATCGTGTTCCTCCACGGCAACCCCACCTCCTCGTACGTCTGGCGCAACGTGACGCCCCGGCTCGCGGACAAGGGTCGATGCCTCGCACCCGACCTCATCGGCATGGGGAGCTCCGGAAAGCCCGACATCGCCTACCGGTACGCCGACCATGCGCGATACCTCGACGCCTGGTTCGACGCGCTCGGTCTGCGCGACGTCGTGCTCGTCGGCTACGACTGGGGCGGCGTGCTCGCCCTCGACTGGGCCGCTCGGCACCCGGACCGCGTGCGCGGCGTCGTCGTCTTCGAGACCTTCCTGCGCCCCATGCACTGGAGCGAATGGCCGCCCCAGGGAGAGAAGCTGTTCCGCGCACTGCGCACACCCGGCGTCGGCGAGCAGATGGTGCTCGAGCAGAACGAGTTCCTGGAGCGCTCGCTCAGCAACGGCGTCAAGACGGGCCTCAACGACAGCGCCCGGGCGGCCTACTACGCGCCCTACCCCGACGCCGCGTCACGGCGCCCCATGCTCCAGTGGCCCCGGGAGATTCCCATCGACGGCAGCCCCGCCGATGTCGCCGCCGTCATCGAGCGCTACGACGCCTGGCTCGCCCAGCCCACCGGGAAGCCCGCGCTCCTGTTGACGTTCGATGGCGGCAGCCTCAGCGCGCCCAAGACCATCGAGTGGGCCCGCACCCAGTTCCCTCGCCTCGAAATCGTCCCCCTCGGCCCGGCGGGCCACCACGCGCCGGAGGACGTGCCCGAGGACATCACCAAGGCACTCCGAAGCTGGCTCGACCACCAGGGCTGGTAGGCTCACCGCGAACCGACCAGGGCCTGCTCGACTTCCGCCAAGAGCGAGCCCTGACGACCCTCAGCGCAGGTCCAACAGCCCCGCGTCGGTGATTCGCCCAAAGCCCTTGAGCCACACGTACTCATCCGTATCCGCATCGAACACGGCGACCGAGCGTCCCGGGTCGAAGAGCAGCAGCGTCCGCCCATCCTCGCTGATGTCGTGCGCGCCCTCGAAGCCCTCGGCCTTCGTCACCCGGACCTCGTCCCGCTCGACCGAGTACTCGTACAACTGGGAGAGCTTCCGCTCGTAGTAGTTGCTCTCGATGAAGAACACCGACTTGCGCCGCGGGCTCCCCGCCGTGAGCTCGTAGCTGCTGCAGTAGGTGTCATGGGTCTTCCAGACCCGCTCCTGACCGGTGCGCAGGTCCAGGCGCCGATAGGTGGCCGAGTCCGCGCCCTCGCAGTTGCCGCCCTCGTCCTGCGTCCCCTCGCGATAGAAGACCATCGTGTCCCCTATCACCATGGGCGACAGCATCCCCTTGCGCCTCAGCTTCAGCGGCGGCCCCACCTTCCACGGCTTCGTCCCAGTGGGGTCCATCGTGGCGATGCGGACACCCCCCTTGTCATGACGCAGCACCGTGCGCGACTCGCCTGGCAGCACCTCATTGCCCGCCTTGTCCGTCTGGTGCACCGGCAACACGCGAATGCCCTCGGGCTTCGGACCGAAGCTCCAGCTCCACCAATCCGTGGTCGTCACCGTTCCATTGGTGACGAGCACCCGAGCGCCATCCTCCGTGAACATCATCGGCATCTGCGAGTGGTGGACGTTGTTCTCGGTCCACTGCGAAGCAACGCCGGGCGTCACCCCCACGACCCCGTTCAGGTCCCCCATCACGAGGAAGGAGCCCTGCTTCGCGCGCCCCGACTTGCTCCGGGGCACCTCGAGCTTCCGCCCCGCGAGCGTCACGCTCACCAGGCGCTCGTGCCCCTCGTCCCCGCCCACGGAGAGCGACATCGCCCAACGTCCCGTGGACGGATGCACCGCCAGGAACCAGAGCGAGCACGGCTCCTTCTCCTGGAACCGCGTCCCCTTCTCGGGTCCCGCCAGCCACTTGCGCTCCTCCACGTACTCGCACTCGGCGAGATTCCGCGAGCCCTGCGAGTCGGCGTAGACAACCCGGCCAGGAGCCAGGGCAATCAACGGCACCGGGGAGACCGTGACGTCGGGGGACTGAGATGATTCGGCCCACGCCGTCGCGGACGTGGCCAACAGTGCGGTGAGCACCGTGCGGCGCAAGATGTCGTGCATGCGCCTGATGACGCACGCCGACACGCCCTATTCACGCTGCGTGCGCATCCCCACTCACGCGTTCGTGGACGCGTCCTGCTCCAGCGCCTCGCGCACCTCGCGCAGCGTGCCCACCACCGTCTTCAAGGACGCCGCGGTCAGCTTGCCGCCCAGCTTGTTGGCCCACGCGAGCTGCCGGGCCTCCACCTCGCGCAGCCGCTCGCGCCCCTTCGGCGTCAATCGCATCAACTTGGCCCGACGGTGGTGCGGGTTCTCCTCGTACTCGATGAACCCCTCCGCCTCCAGCGCGTCCGCCGTCTGCTGCACGCTCTGCCGCGTCAATCCGATGGACCGCGCCACGTTCGCCACCGGCGCGGGCTCGTGGTCCACCACCCCCAACACCTGCCACCGCGCGCTCGTCAGCCCCGACGGCGCCGCCAACCGGTCCCCCGCCGCCAGCAAGAGGCCGTTGTTCTGGAAGATTTCGAGCACCAGGTCCGTGAAGGTCGACCCGGCCGTCGTGTATTTCGCCATGCCCACAGGCTGGCTGATTGACAGTGCCCTGTCAAAAGCGCCGCCACCCCGGTTCGCGTGAATTTCCGGAGCCTCCGGTCGTCCAGGGAGCTGAATCCCCGCCCCCAGGAGCCTGAGATGCTTCGCCCCCTCGCCGGACTTCTCCCCCTGTGCCTGCTGGCCGCCGCCTGTGGAAGCTCCGCCCGACAGCAAGCGCTGCTCGAGCGCCGGGAGTCCATCCGCGAGTCCAACAGCGCCTTCGCCGCCGAGGAGCTGGCGAACCACCGAGGCAAGAGCGGGTTCCAGGAGACCCGGTGGGGCATGTCTCCCGACGAGGTCCGCGCGCTCTACCCCGAGGCTCGGACGACGTCGTCCGAAGGTGACCTGCGCGTCGCCCTGCGCGTCACGGACCGCCCGGCGACGGTGGACTTCCAGTTCACGCTGAACAAGCTGGCCGTCGTGTCGCTGCGCTTCGACACCGGCGCGCCCCTGCGCGAGGACTTCGACGCGCTCTCGGAGCTCTTGTCCATGAAGTACGGCGAGCCCACCTCGCGGCGGGACACGGCCGAGGAGGCGGAGGCGCGCGTGCGCAGCGCGGAGTCCTACAACCGCAGCCTGGGTGAAGGCACCCGACGCTCCCGCACCACCGCGGACGACCTCGCCTACGAGAACAAGGTCCGCGTCGAGGCGCTCGCGGCGCAGTCCGACTACGTCGTGGAGAAGTCGTGGAAGGACACGGAGACGAAGCTCCAGCTCACCGGCTGGCAGCAGCCCGACACCCGCAGGCTCACGCTCGACTACGTGAGCCGCTTCCTGGAGCCCCACCTGGGCAAGCGCTCCACCGAGCTGGAGGCCCTGGAGAAGAAGCGCGAGCAGGCCCAGGAGCTGTGAGCGGGGGACTCGGGAACGCCGCTCCCGAGCCCTCCACGCAGGCTCAGGAGCGCCGACGCCGACGCGCGCCGATGAGCCCCATCAACCCCAACAGCGCCATCCCCGCGAGCGGACCGCCGGAGCTGTTGCAGCCCACGGCCTCCTCGTCGTCCTCGCTCGGGGACAGACCGCCGGGAGGAATCACGCCGCCCGGTGACTCGTCCGGCCGGGAGCCCGCATCCGCGACGGGCGTCCCCGCATCTGCGACGGGCGTCCCCGCGTCCACCTCGGGCGTCCCGGCATCCGCCGTCCCCGCGTCCACCACGGGCGTGCCCGCGTCCACGGGCGTGCCCGCGTCAGGCGTGGGGGTGGGCGTCGTGGGCAGCACGTCCGCGAGCGTCGTCGCCTGGATGAAACCATCGTGGTACAGCACGCCCACCGGCTTCACGGTATCGCTGCGGTACAGGCCCAGCTTCAGGTAGTTGTTCTGCCCCGCGTACATCGTCGCGGCGGCGCGCTTCGCGAGCACCTTCTCCTTGTTGTGCCACAGCTCCACGAAGCCCGTGCTCGCCTTCGCGGACCACTTCACGTGCAGGATGAACTCGTGCCAGACGCCTCGCACGAGCTTGCCGCGCCACGGAATCGTGGAGTCGGAGTTGAGCGCCATGCGCATCTCCTCGCCGCGCACGTAGAACTCCAGCGGGGGCGAGCCGCAGCAGCCATCATGGTGCCACTGCGTGAAGAGCTGCCACGTGTCCACGCTGGGGAAGTCCGGCGCGAACATCACCTTCCAGCGGTAGTAGTACTCCGAGCCCTCCTTCTCCTTGCCCAGGTACACCAGCTCGTTGCGGTTGCCACTGGAGTTGATGGGGTCGTCGCCCTGCTTCACGGTGACCTTGAGCGCGTACTTCCCTTCGGCCACGGGGTTGCTCACCACCAACAGACGGTCCGAGCTGACCATCTGCTCGCGCGTGTACTGCGAACGGTTGCCCGTCTCGAAGTCACCGCGCCAGAGGATGTCCCCCGACGCCAGGCCAGGGAGCAGGAACATCGCCAGCAATCCAGGGACAAAGACTCTCAATGGCACATGTCCTTGCGAAGGTTTGAAAGCCAACCTTCGACAGACCGTAGCCGAAACGATTCCGTGTTTCATTCCCCCGGCAAATTCTTCCCTCTTGCCTGACAACAGAGCGAGCATCCGGGCAGGGGGATGGATGTCTGATAAATGTTTCGGCGAGTGGAAGCGCCTCGCACCACCCGGCCGAACCGGTGAGTTCAGCTTATGACTCGGCGCGTCACGCAAGGAAACAAGGGAGCCATGGGCTGACCGTTCGGAGGTGGTGTGGTGTATGGTCCCCACCCCTTCCGGCGCTCCGTTCCGGCAGCGTCCCGGGTGCAACCATGCTTGTCCTGCGTGACGTCCAGAAGACCGACCTGGCCGGCCTCAAGCGGCTCGCCGCCGTGCTCAACACGGTGAACCTGCCGAACAACGAGGAGACGCTCGAGAGCATCATCGACAAGTCGGTGAAGAGCTTCGCCGGGAAGGTGAAGAACCCCTTCGAGCGCGAGTACCTCTTCGTGCTGGAGGACATGCGCAACGGGCTCATCATCGGCACGTCGATGATCATCGCCCAGCACGGCACGTACGAGGCGCCGCACATCTACTACGAGGTGAGCGAGCGGGAGCACTACTCCGCGTCCCTGGAGCGCCACCTGCGGCACAAGGTGCTGTCCATCGCCTACAACTACGAGGGCCCCACCGAAATCGGCGGGCTGGTGGTGGACCCGCCCTACCGCGCCACGCCGGACAAGCCCGGCAAGCAGCTGTCCTACGTGCGCTTCCTGTTCATCGCCATGCACCGGCGGCTGTTCCGTCCCCGGGTGCTGGCGGAGCTGCTCCCGCCGCTGTTGCCGGATGGACGCAGCCTGCTGTGGGAGGCGTGCGGCAAGAAGTTCACCGGCCTGACGTACCTGGAGGCGGACCGCCTCAGCCGGCAGAACAAGGAGTTCATCAAGGAGCTGTTCCCCGCGTCGGACATCTACGCGTCGCTCTTCCCGGACCGGGTGCAGAAGGTGCTCGGCGAGGTGGGGCCGCAGACGCGCGGCGTGCAGCGCATGCTGGAGCGCGTGGGCTTCCGGTACGTGGAGCGCATCGACCCGTTCGACGGCGGGCCCCACTTCGAGGCCAACACCGGTGACGTGACGCTGGTGCGCAAGTACCGCACGGTGAAGCTGGCGGCCGAGGACTTCGAGCTGGAGGGGGATGACGTCCTGGTCGCCTTCGAGCGCGAGTCGGGCCGCAACCGCTTCCGCTCGGTGCGCTGCCACGCCCGGCTGGACAACCAGGTGGCCTACCTGCCCGCGCGCGCCAAGGAGATCCTGGGCGCGAGCGCCGGCGCGAAGCTCTCCATCATCCCGTTCGAGTAGCACTCACGGACGTCGGACCACGCGGTGGTCTTTGCCCTGGAGGGCCAGCGCACGCTGGCCTCTAGCGCCGGGCCCCGCGCATCCGCCAGCGCCATGGGCAGCGCACTCACGGACGTCGGACGACGCGGTGGTCTCCGCGCAGCAGCGCGAGCCACCGGGCCCCGGCCTCCAGCGCCGGGCCCTGTGCATCCGCCAGCGCCACGGGCAGGTGCGTGTCCTCGCGCACCGGGTCCATCGACGTGGGGTCCAGCTCCAGCGTGCCCCCGTCCTCCAGCGCCACGCGCACCCACGCGTGCGGCCGCGCGGGCCCGCCGTCCACCACCAACAGCCCGTGCACCAGGGCCACCTTCACGCCCCGCTTGCGGGCTCCGGCCGCGAAGCGCAGCGCGTGCGCGAGGCACCCACCCGCCTCGCCCTCGCCGTCCTCGCGCCAGTCCGCCGCGCTCGGTCCCTTCTCGATGAAGGCCGCGTGCACCCGCGCCGCCAGCGCCCTCGCGGCCCGGGCCGTCCAGGGTGTCATGCCCGGAAGCCTCGCGGGCACCTCCAGCGCGGGCACCAGGGTCAGCGCCCCACGCTCGCCCTGCACCGGCAGCCCCTGGGCGAAGAAGTCCGGAGGCGCCACCAGCCGCGTGTCCGGCGACGCCACGGTGAAGCGGGACTCGCCCACCTCCAGCACATCCATGAGGCCACGCGCGTCGTAGCGGGCCCGGAAGGGTGTCCCCAGGAGCGTGCCCTCCACCCAGGGGGCCGTCCCACCGGTGACGCAGTGCGGGCCCTCGCGGCCGGAGAGCTCCTCGCGCCCCGTGACGCAGCCCGGGGTGGGAGGCCCGCGCCACAGCCACAGCGCCTGGGGCACCACCGGGCGGCCGACGAGGCGCCCCTCGGCGTCCACCTCCAGCAACGCCGTGCGTCGACGCGCGCCCGAGTCCTCCCCTCGCGTGTGCAGGTGATGGCTGTCGTACCGGAAGGCCGCCGCCTCACGCGTCAGCGTCACGGTCCCCACGGGCACCCCGCGCCAGGCGAAGACGTAGCAGGCCGTCTCCTCGGGCGGGTGGGCCCGCGCCGAGCCCGGACTGACGGGGTTCGCGGGGAGGGCCAGGGCCAGGAGGGCGAGCAGGATGGGCACGAGGGGGACGAGTCTGCGGCGTTTTGAGGACCGGCGCGAGAAGGCGGAGTACCCTTCCCCGGGTCCATGGGCGCCAAACGGTACCTCTTCGCGTTCGGCCTGGCGGCCGGTCTGCTCTCCGCGCTCGTGCTGGGGGGCGTGCTCCAGCTCACCGGCCAGCGGCTGGACGTGTCCGCGTGGACGGCGCTGCTCTTCGCCACGCCCACGCTCTACATCGTGGGCGGCTACCTGTCGTGGTTCCGCTGGGCGGCGCTGCGCAGGCTGGCCCGGCGGCGCGTCATGGCCCAGCTGGCCGAGGGCGACCTCACCACCACGGGCGGCTTCCGCTACGAGGGGCATGAGGACGTCCGCCGGCTCATCCTGTCGCTGCGCCGCGCGCTGTCGCAGGTGCAGCGGGTGACGGCGAACCTGCACCGCACCAGCAACGAGGTGAGCGAGCAGGCCCTGAGCCTGCTGGAGGCCGCGCGGCGCCAGGGTGGCGCGGTGGAGCGCACGCTGCACTCCGTCAGCGGCATGGGCGGCAGCCTCCAGGTGGTGGGCAAGCGCGTGCACCAGCTGGAGGTGTTCGCGGTGGACACCACCGGCGCGCTGCTGGAGATGACGGAGCGGCTGGAGCAGGTGGTGGAGTCGCTGTCGCAGGTGAACGACTTCGCCAACCACACCACCTCGCTGATGCAGGCGATGAGCGAGCGGCTGGCCAACATCGCGTCCTCGGGTGACGAGCTGGCGCGCTTCGCCGCGGAGGCGGAGAACTTCGTGGCGCTGGTCGAGGGTGGCATCGACTCCGTGCGCAGGCGCGCCAGCGAGACGAACCAGCTGGCCCTGGCCGTGACGGCGACCGCCGAGCGCGGCGAGGTGCTGGTGGGCGACAGCGTCAAGGGCATGTACCGGGTGGAGGAGACCGTCCGGAAGGCCGCGGAGCTGATGGGCACGCTGGGCTCGCGCTCCGCGGAGATTGGCCGCATCGTCGACGTCATCCAGGAGATCGCCGACCAGACGAACCTGCTCGCCCTCAACGCCGCCATCATCGCCGCGCAGGCCGGCGAGCACGGCCGCCCCTTCGGCGTGGTGGCCAACGAGATTCGCAACCTGGCCGAGCGCACCACGCGCTCCACGCGCGAAATCGCCGCCATGGTGTCCGGCATCCGCGACGCGGTGATGACCGCGGTGACGCTGGTGCACGAGGGCCGCGAGCAGGCCACCACCGGCGTCGCGCTGGGTGACCGCGCGTCCGAGGCGCTGGTGGAGATTCGCACCATCACCCAGCGCACCTTCAGCGCCGTGGAGGCCACGGTGACGGAGACGCAGCGGCTGGAGGCCCAGGGCGCCACCGTCGTCGAGGCGAGCCGCCGCGTGGCCCGGCGCGTGGAGGACGTCACGCGCATGGCGATTGAACAGGCCGGCCACGCGCGCGAGCTGGTGCGCCAGACGCAGGAGATGGCCCGCGTGGGCCACGGCGCCTCGCAGAAGGCCGAGGACCAGGCGCGCACGGGACGCGATTTGTCCGAGTCCGTGGTGCGCCTGAGCGCCGCGATTGAAGAGCTGCGCACCGCCAACGTGGTGCTCACGCGCGCCGACGCCTCCATTCGCGAGGAGGTGGCGCAGGTGCGCGAGGACGCGCGCCGGGTCATCCGCATCGGCGACGGGCTGACGCGCACGGTGGACCAGCTGGGCCACGAGGCGGTGGGACTGGAGACGGAGGTGTTCCGCTTCCGCCTGCCCCAGCCTCGCACGGGCGGCACGCTGCGCGTGGTGCTGCACCAGTCCGCCTCGCTGCGCAACCGCCAGGCGGTGGACCCGCTGTTCAGCGTGGAGAACCAGCTCTCCGAGCTCACCGCGTGTTCGTTCTCCGGGCTCGTGCGACTGGAGGACGGCGGCCTGGAGCCGGACCTGGCCGAGCGCTGGGACGCGGACCCGTCCGCGCGCCGCTATCGCTTCTATCTGCGCAAGGGCGTCACGTTCCACGACGGCTCGCTCTTGACGGCGGGCGATGTGAAGCGACACCTGGAGCGTCTGTTGGACCCGGCGGTGCGCTCGCCGGACCGCAGCCTGCTCGAGGACGTGGAGGGCGCGCCCGAGTTCTCGTCGGGCCTGGCGCGCGAGGTGACGGGCATCGAGGTGCTGGACGACGCCACACTGGAGATACGGCTGCGCGAGCCGAAGGCGTTCTTCCTGCACCTGATGGCGCTCACGGCCACGTCGGTGGCGAGGATGGACGGGAGCGGGCGGCTGGTGGGCACGGGCCCCTTCCGCGTCATGTCACTGGAGCCGGAGCGCGTGGTGATGGAGCGCAATCCGTCCTACTGGCGCTCGGGGACGCCGCTCTTGGACCGGCTGGAGTTCCAGCTCGTCGACTCGCGGCAGGAGGCGGTGTCGAGGCTGCGCACGGGCACGGCGGACCTGGTGTCGTTCCTCTCGGCGGAGCACGTCGAGGTGCCGGGCCTGGAGTCGCTCCAGGTGCTGGCGAGCACCACGCCCTCCACGGCCTTCGTGGCGCTCAACCTGCGCGAGCCGCCCTATGACGACGTGCGGGTACGTCGGGCGCTGCGCGCGGGCATGGACATCATCGGATTGGTGGAGCAGTTCCACCCGGGGGCGCGCGTGGCGCGCACGCTGACGCCGCCGGAGCTGCTGGCGGGCTCCGAGATGGCGCCCCTGCCGGCGCCCGACGTGGCGCTGGCGGAGCAGTTGTTGCGCGACGCGGGACTGCGCCGGCTGAAGCTCACGCTGCACCACCCGGTGGGGCGTGACACGTCGACCGAGGACGCGGTGTTGTTCCGTCCGCTGATGCAGGCGGGGCTGTTGCAGTTGGAGCACGTGGAGCTGGCGCCGGAGGAGTACCTGACGCGGCTGCGCGACGGGAAGATGTCGGCCTTCCGCACGCTGTGGCTGGCGGACTTCCCGGACCCGGACACGTTCCTCTACTTCCTGCTGAACTCCAGCGCGCAGACGGTGTACCCGGTGGGCTACCGCAACCCGGAGCTGGACCGCATCACCTCCGAGGCGCGCGTGTCCATCGACCCGGAGCTGCGCCAGCAGCTCTACGTGCGCGCCGAGCACCTGTTCCGCGACGACTGCCCGCTCATCCCGCTGTACCACGAGCGCGTGCACGCGGCGGCCTCGGCGGCCGTGCAGGGACTGCGGCTGCACCAGACGCCGCCCCAGGTCCGCTTCGAGACCCTCTGGGTGGACACGAACACCACGGAGTGACTCGGCGCGCCTCGAGCCGCTGGGGCCGAACCGAGGCCTGCGTCGAGACTTTCGAGCAGCCTCCGCACACATCGCCCCCCTCGGGGTGAACCCGCCACGCGGTCGCGTCGCTGAGGTCGGCGCGAGACTCACGTCGAGCGCCTTGGGTGGACCTGAGCGCGGCGATGTCTTTCAGCGCGCCTCGCGCCTCACGCCCGACGAACTCCCGTGTCGTTGGGGCCAGCCGAAGGGCGACGCCTGGATGCCACCCATCCCGTAGGCCTCCACGCGCCAGACGCCATCACGCTCCAACACGACGAGCAGCCGGCCGCCGGAGAACGTGCTGCCCGCAACGCGCGTCGGTCGTCCGGGGAGCGCGCACATCTCCACCTTCTTCCCTCGCGCGAAGAACTGGAGCCACACCTGTCGCCCGTCCGTGCGCTCGGCGTCGGCGAGCACACCCACCGCGTCACCTTCGACGAGCGTCGCATCGTGGAACGAGCCCGGCACCTCCTCGAAGGGCAGCGCGTCCACCTCCCACGCCACCAGCCCCGTATTGGAGTCCACCGCGCGCAGCACCGTGCGCTCCTCGTCGGGCGCACATGGCAAGCCATCCGTGCGAGAGCAGGAGCGAGCGAACACGTAGCCCGGGTTCCCCGCCGAGGACAGCAGCGCGGGCTCGGCCAACGACATCAGCGTCCGAGAGCCCGCGTCCCAGTCCACCGTCACGGGAGCGCTGCCATCCGTGGGCACGAAGGCCCGGGTCCCCACGAACAACGTGCCCCCCGCCACCGCGAGCGACGCGCTCCCACCCGGGACACCACCGTCCGCCAGCTCCGAGATGAGCAGCGAGCCTCCATCCGGCTCGAAGTCCGCGCGCTCCAGCCGCCCATCCACCGTGTACCGGAACGCCGTCTCCTCCGCATCGAGCGCGAGCCGCGCCTCACCGCGCCACGCCTCCACGGGCCCCGCGCGCAGCACCGTGCCCGCATCCTCACGTCCCGCGAGCCAGACCCACCGCGTGCTCTCGGGCACCGCCACCGCGCCACCATCCTCCGGCACCGGGCCCCACGCCACATGCGCCACCACATCCCCCGCCGCCGTCAGCGCGACCTGCCCCGCCTCCACGTGACCCAGCCACGGCCCCGCATCCGAAGAAGCACCGAGCGACGTCCACGACGCCTCCCACTGTCTCGCTCCCGGAGTGCGCGGGGCATACGACTCCAGCCCCTCCGGCGCAGCCACCACCACCCCCGCATCGGACGCGGCCAGCAGCGTGCGTGCGCCCCCATCCGGATAGGGCGACTCGAAGCGCAGCAGCCCGCCCTGGGTGAAGGACACGAGCCGGCAGCCCGCATCCTCGTCACACACGGAAGAGAACAACGCACCGTCCTGCACCAGCAGCGCGGGAGCCCCCACGGGCTCCCCGCCGAGTTGCTGGCTGAACTCCGCCTCCAGCTCCCCCGCGTCGGGCCGCTCGCACTCGCCATCCTGACAGGTGCCCTCACCCCGGCACGCGGTGGCGGGAGCGCAGACGATGCCATCCGGCGTGGCGAACTCGTCACACGAGCCGTTGAAGCACAGCCGCGCCGACTTGCAGTCCCCCGGCCCACACGGGATGAAGTCCTCGGCATCCACCTCCTGGCAACCCTCGTCCCGGTCGCACACGCCCACCTTGCACCGGTTGCTCGGCGTCGGACACACCACCGGCGCCGTCACGCAGCCCTGCGAGGGCGAGCACGCATCCACCGTGCACGGGTTGTCGTCATCACACGTGCGAGGAGAGCCCACGCAAGCACCCGACTCGCAGCGCCCGTTCACCACGCAGCGGCTGGTGGGGATGCAGGTGGCGCCATCCTCCAGCGCCCGCTCGATGCAGGTGCCCGTGGCCAGGTCGAAGCTCGACTCGTGACAGGGGCTCGATGGCACACACGTGAGCGGCCGCACCCCCAGGCCCGTGAGGCGCACCGTCTCCGTGCGCCCCGCGCCCGTCAGCGTCAGCGTCCCCTCCGCGGGCCCGTTGGCCGCGAGGAAGTCCACCTCCACCACCGTCGTCCCGCTGCCCGGCACGGTGACCTCCGCGCTCGCCACGCTGAAGGGCGCGCCCACGGACGCCGTCACGGTGAGGCTCGCGCGTCCGGTGGCCAGCAGCGTCACCTGCCTGCGCGTGAGGCTGCCCTCCAGGGCGCGACCGAAGTCGACCTCCGTCTCCTGGGGACGGAAGCCCTGGCGCGCGTCGCCCGTGCCCGAGTCATCCCCACAGCGACAGCCCGTCAGCGACAGCGCGAGCGCGACGAGCAGGAGCGTCCACGAAGAGGTGCGCGAGGCCATCCCTCGACTCAAGCGCGCCCGGGCCGCCCCATGCAACGTCGCCGTGGAATGCCGTCGTCCCGAGGACTCAAGGCCCGGGGGCCGGAGCCCGTCGCCGGGCGAACATGCGCACCAACACCGCCACCGCGCCCACCGCCACCAGCCCCACCACGGCGTACTGGTAGCGGCTCATCAGCGCCGACAGCCGCTCCAGATTTCCGCCCACCGCGGCCCCCAGCGCGAGCACCAGCCCCGTGTGCGCCATGGCGGACAGCGCCCCCAGCCCCAGCGCGTTGATGCGCGGCACGCGCGAGGCACCCGCCGCGACGAAGATGAGCCCGCGGATGCCGGGCAGGAAGCGATTGGCCAGCAGCAGCCAGGGCCCGTTGCGCCGCATCCGGGACTGCACCTCGGAGAGCCGCGCGTGGCTGATGCCCAGGTAGCTGCGCCCCGGGTTCGCGTCGAAGCGCCCCGCCAGCCAGTGGCCCACCGCGTAGTTGATGGCCGCGCCCACCACGCTGCCCGCCGTCACCACGAGGAACACGAGCACCATCGACTGCTCACCGCGCACCGCGTACACGCCACCCAGCAGGGTGATGGTGTCCCCCGGGAAGGGAGGCACCACGTACTCCAGGGCCGCCGCCACGCCCAACACCAGGAGCCCCAGGGGACCGAGCGCCCCGATGAGCTGGTCGATGTATTCCACCATCCGCGCGAACGACCTCCTCCAGGTGCCAGGCACCCGTCATAAGGCAGCCCTCGCGGAGGGGAAAGCGTGAGTGGCCGTTGGTGAACAGTGCAACGACAGCACCGTGCCCGGGACGTCGGCTATGCTCCGCTCGAACTCAGGAGTCGGAGTCGCCGCCATGATTCTTCCGCGCTACTGGGACAGGCTGACCACCTCGCTGCACGTCGTCGACCTCCAGGGGAATGCCGACGAGGTCTGGCGGTTCCTCGTCTACCAGGGGCTCGTCGAGGACACGCCCGAGGGCCAGCGGTTCTTCGAGGGCGCCATCCAGCGCAGCCAGACGTGGCGCGGCTACGAGAGCGGCGGCGCGGTGGGCTTCATCGCCAACGAGCTGAAGAACGAGCGGCTCCTGGAGTTCAACCAGCCTCGCGACCCCGATGGCCACGGCGCGAAGCGGGCCTTCCGCCTGTGGAAGCGCAGGTCCCTACCAGAGTGACGCCGTGTCGCGCACCGCGACGAGCGCGAGCGATGTCCCACCGGGGCGAAGACAGACGACCCCCATGACAGGGGGACGCGCGTCCTGCCAGGAGCCCTTGAACTGGTACCAGGTGCAGGCGTTCCAGCGCTTCTCGGGGGCATCGCTGGACCAGGAGACCTCGATGCCACCGAGCGCCTCGAGCGTGCGCCACAACGCCAGACGTCCATACGCCGCGCCCAGCCACCCACGAGCGCGGGACGCCACCCGGGAGAAGAAGAAGTCGGACACGCGCGACAGCGTGTCCCGCTCGCACACCACGAAGGCCGCGTCCTTCATGAGCGGCAGGCCCAGGTCGATGAGCAGCGAGGTCATCGTGTCCGAGGGCGCCTTGGGCAGCGCGGGACGCAGCTTGAGCACCCGCTGCTCGATGGCCTCGTGAGGCCTCTCCCCGTCCTCCGAGACCAGGACGGCCGCGAGCCCGGGCGGCACGGGCTCGTCCTGCGTCGCCAGCCGGATGTCGGGCGCAGTGTACTCGTCCTCTTCGTCCTCCCGTGACGCCGAGGACAGCCGCTCCCCGAGCGTGTCGTACGGGTCGAGTTCCTCCGTGCCCATGAGGCGCCCGAACGAGGACTCCCAGCGCCGACGCTGGAGCGGCAGCACCGCCAGCGGATGGCCGCGTCGAGACAGCTCCTCCTGGAGCGCCAGGACCCCGGGCACCGAGGACAGGTCCGCGCCGCGCAGGACGAACTCGTGGACGCAGCAGGCGAACAGCTCCAGCAGGTCCTCGGGGCCCTGTCGAAGGGACAGCAGCTCCACGAAGCTCGTCGCGGGGCGATGGGTGGCCAGGAGCGCCGCCAGCTCCCGCTCACGTCGCGCGGCGGAGAGACCTCCCTGATAGCGCGCGTCACGCGGCTGACGGGCGACCTCCAGGAGGGCCAGGGCGCTGTCCAGGTCCTGGCCCTGGGCCAGCACCTCCTCCAGGTGGTCGGAGAGCGCGTGCAGCCGCTCCCGGGCCTCCGCGGGCGTCGAGGCCTGCCGCGCCTCCAGCTCCGCCGCGAGCGCCACCAGCGCCGGATAGGCCCGCTCGTCTCCCAGCCGGCCGATGTGCGCCCGCGCAGCCTTCAGCCCGTCGCGAGTGGAGATGTCGTCGAGGAACGCGCTCACCGTCGAACTCATGGAATGCGAGCCTACAAGGGAAATATGGTCCGGGGGACACCCTGCGCGCTCCCTCGAAACGCCGAGCCCCTGTCCCACGGCGTCCTCCTGAAACGTATCCCAGGGGCAGCACGAACCCGTGGCGAGGAGTCGTTGAAGCCTGACTGGATTTCGGGCCCGACAACCCAAAACCCACCGTCGAAACGTATGTCCGGCCCCTTTCATATTCCGGGTCCGGCGCACACCCAGCGTACGGAATGACATGCTTGCTTTTTGAACAAAGAATCTCTTAAGAGAACCGCACGCGTCAAACGCAGTATCGGGCCCACGCGTGCGCACTCGCCAAGGATTCTCCGTCTGACGGCGAGCAGTGCGCCATGGTTCCCTGTTCGCGCTCCGCGAAGCGCACGCGCGTCCACCACGAAAGCACCTCATGAAACGACACCCCGGGGTCCACACGCGCGTGTGGCGACTCCTTCCCTATGTCTTGGCATTGATTCCATTGCTTGCCTCGGGCTCGAACCTCGCGGCTCCGGCAAGCCCTCCGCCCACTTCGAGCGCGAAACCCGGGGCGCAGCGCCTGCCCCCTCCCGGCTGTCCCGACTGCGAGCCCGAGGAGCCCATCTGCGACCCCGAAATCTGCGACGGGTTCGACAACGACTGTGACGGGCTGGTGGACGAAGGTGTCACTCGCACCATCTACCGGGACGCGGATGGCGATGGCCACGGCGCGGGCGCCCCGGTGCAGGGCTGTGTCGACCATGGCTGGGTCACCAACAACACGGACTGCAACGACGCCAATCCCGCCGTGTGGCAGGCAGGCCGCTTCTACCGGGACGCGGACGGAGACGGCTTCGGCAATCCCAACCAGTGGCAGGACTCGTGCGGCGCGCCTGCTGGCCACGTCGCGAACGCCACCGACTGCAACGACGCCGACGCCACCGTGAAGCCGGGCGCCATCAAGTCTTGCGGTATCGGCGCGTGCGCCACCACCGTCCAGGCCTGCGTCAACGGCGTGGAGCAGGCGTGCATCCCCAAGCCCGCGACCGCCGAGCTTTGCGACCGCATCGACAACAACTGCAACGGCGTGGTGGACGACCTGCCGCCCATCAACTGTGGCACGGGCTACTGTCAGCGCACCGTGCCCGCTTGCATCGACTTCTGCGTGGCGGAGGAGACGCAGCCCGGCAAGCCCCCCGTCATCGTCTGCGAGTGGATCGCCAACTCGTGCACCCCGGGCCAGCCCAGGGCCGAGACCTGCAACAACATCGACGACAACTGCAACGGCACCGTCGACGACGGTGTCATGACGACCTACTACGCCGACCAGGACGGGGATGGCTACGGCGCGGGCGCGCCCATCGGCATGGCCTGCACCGTCCCCGGAGGCGCCGCACCGAATGCCCTGGACTGCAACGACCACGACTTCAACGTGAACCCGGGGGTGACGAAGCAGTGTGGCGTGGGGGAGTGCCAGGCCAGCGTCCCGGCCTGCGTCAACGGCGTCGAGCAGACCTGCACCCCGCGACCGCCCAGCCCCGAGCTTTGCGACCAGTTGGACAACGACTGCAACGGCGAGGTGGATGACCTGACCATCGCCTGCGGCGTGGGCGAGTGCGGACGCACCGCTCCGGCCTGCGCCAACCTCTGCGAGTGGGTGCAGACGAGCCCCAACAGGCCTCCCGTCGAGGTCTGCGAGTGGGGCCCGCATGGCGTGTGCACGCCCGGCGCGCCCGCCCCCGAGGTCTGTGACAACGGCCTCGACGAGAACTGCAACGGCGTCATCGACGATTCGACGGACAGCGCGGCCTTGCTGACCTTCTATCGCGACGGCGATGGCGACGGCTATGGCGCGAGCTGGGAAGCAACCCGCGCGTGCCGGCTGCCCGCGACCTACTCACGCGTCCCTGGCGACTGCGATGACACCCGCGCTGACACGAAGCCCGGCGCCATCGAGGTCTGCGACGGCATCGACAACAACTGCACGGGGACGCCGGACGACGGAAACGTCTGCGACCAGTCTCTCTGTCAGTAACCCCTTTCGACTCATCACGGTCCTTTCCACATGAGACACGAATCACACCCCGCACGCCCTCCCGGGCGCCTCAAGCGCCTCACGGCGAACCTGATGTTGTTCTTCTACGGCACCCAGCTCTTGAGCGGCTGTATGCCCTCGGGCGCATCCGAGGAGGTCGAAGGCACCCGCGAAGTCGCGCACGCTCGAGCCGCGCTCGACACCATCCCGTTCGAGCTGCGGCCCGACACCCTCCTCGACACCACCTCCGCCACACCCGAAGCACCGGGTGTCACGCCCTTCACGGCGAATGTGACGCCCGATGGCTCGGCCGCCGTCTCGATTCCCCTGTGGGTCGCGCCGGGGCGCGCGGGCCTCCAACCCTCGCTCTCCATCGTCTACGACAGCCAGGGCAGTGACGGACTGATGGGGCCAGGTTTCAACCTGGCGGGCCTGTCACAAATCACGCTCTGCGCCAACTCGTTCGCGCGCGACGGAAAGCTCCGTCCCGCGGACACGCGCCACTGGATGTCGCCTGCCGAGCCCGACGACTACAGCCGCGTCTTCTGCCTGGACGGTGCGCGGCTCGTGTCGACCGGGACGAACACCTTCAAGACGGAGGTGGACTCCTATGCCGCCATCCGAATCCCCACGGGCCAGAGTCCCACCGACCCGGCGACCTTCGAGGTGCGCGGCCGGGACGGACTCATCCGGACCTACGGCAGGTCGACGACGGTCCACGGCACACAGCGCTCGGACGCGCTCATCCGGGGCTTCCACTCGAAGCCCACGCCCAACACCGACGGCACCATTTCCTCCGTGGACAACGAGGCGGTGACCATCACCTGGGCGCTCGCCTCCATCCAGGACCGCTTCGGCAACCAGTTGGACGTGTATTACGACCAGGGTCCCGCCGTCGACGCGAGTTCCGTCGCCTGGCACCGCCCGTCGCGAATCGCATACACCGGCTTCCGCCGCGAGGCCGTCGACCCGCAGACGGGGACGACCCAGGTCACCGTCGAGGAGGGGCGACGCGAGGTCACCTTCGAGTACGAGTCCCGGCCGGACACCTTCACCGGGTACTTCTCCGGAGTGAAGGTCGGACGCGATTTCCGACTGTCACGCATCAACATGCGTGGCCCGGGGTTCGCGCCGGGAGCGACCACGCTGACCACGGTGCCGCTGCGCTCCTACCGCCTGACGTACTACCCGGGCGCCGTCAGCGGACGCAGCCTGCTGACCGAGCTGCGCGAGTGCGATGGCCGCGAGGTCTGCAAGACGCCCGTCCGCTTCGACTGGGAGCAGGGCTCCTGGGACTTCGACTACCTGCCGGCCGTCGACGTGAGCAGCGCGAAGGCGGGCGCGGGCCTCAGCGCGTTCGGACTGGGCGCTGGGCGACAGGGCCTCGCGTACTACACGGGCGCCACGCTCGTCACCGAGGTTGAAGCCAACTTCCCCACCGACTGGACGCAGCAGCTCTGGGAGGACCAGATGCGGCTGTTGCAGTACCAGGACGCCGCGTCCACCACGCTCGGGTCTTCGACCGTCAGCGGCATCGCGAGCTGGGACCCCTATTTCAACGCGGATGGAGGTCCCTTCGGCGGGGGCGCCGGGAACCGATTCTGCGGAGACCGCGAGGACCGGAACCTCTTTCCCCTGCTGGCGGACTGGGATGGCGCGGGACAGTCCAAGGTAATGGGCCTGTCCTGTTACTGGGGCCTGTTCGAAGGCAACACCACCTACACGCCTGTCTACGCGCATCAACTGAGCCCCAACCGCCAATTGCTTCACGTGGTCGGTACCGAGCTGAACCCCCAGTACTGGCTCGACGTGGATGGAGACCGGCGCAACGAGCGCGTGTGGATCGGCCGGCACGAGGTGGACCTCCTGAATCCGAACGACCCGAATGCCTCGCTCAAGCGACGGGTCGTCATCACCAATGACCGCCCCTCCACCATCAAACCGCCCATGCTGTCGGCCAACAGGCCGTTCTCCATGTCCCCGGCGGTCTACCCCCAGAGCGCGCGACTGGGCGTGCGCGGGGCGGACCTCGATGGCTCCGGCAAGCTGAGTCTGGTGGGCCTGGGCACGAGCCCGAACCCGGGCACGTTCCTGGATGCGGTCGGCTTCCGAGAGGTCTGGTCGGCCAACAACGTGGTCGCCCAACTGATGGTCGCGCCCACCACGCTGCGCAGACCTCCGAACTGGCTGCCCTTCTGGCCGAAGCTGTACGCGTTCACCTTCGACTTCATCGACGTGAACGGTGACGGCCTCCAGGACGCGGTGACGCTGGGGCAACTCGAGGCGACCGACACCACGCTCCGGCTCCTGGTCCAGCTCAACACCGGCAAGGGCTTCACGGAGGTCCAGGAGACGGTGCTCCCCAGCCACTTCACCACCGTGCTGCTCGGCGCGAAGACGGAGCACGGAGACTTCGACGGGGATGGCCGGGTGGACCTGGCCATCTTCCGGCCAAACGCGTCGGTCCAACTGCTGCTCGCGGGCCCTCAAGGACAGTTCACCCAACTGAAGAACCTGACCCTGGTTCCGAGCGGCGACAACAAGGACTGGTCCCAGGTCATCGACGTCAACAACGACGGCGTCCTGGACTTCACCTATCGCGTGGGGAACGAGCTGCGCATCGCGCGCCGGCAGAAGCCGGTGGACGAGCTCAAGCGCGTGCACGGCAACATCCAGCTCGCCACGTATCAGGGCCACTCGGGCCTGAGCTACGCGTTCGACTACGCACCGCTCTCCCAGCGCAGGCCGCATGGGACTTTCACTCCAGACGAGCCGTTCTACGCCACCAACCACACGGAGACGCCCCAGAAGCCGTGGCTGCGCCGTGCGCCCGAATCGATGCGCGTCGTCTCGCGCATGTCCATCCACTCCAACGAGGAGCGCGTGCGCGGCTGGCGGCACCTCTACCGTGATGGACGCTCGGACACGCGGGGCCTGGGGTGGCTGGGCTTTGCTCAGCACATCGTCATCGACGAGGTGACGGGGGCTCGCACCACGACGACCTACGACAACTCCACCACCGTGGAGGGCAACCCCTCTCAGCAAGACAAGCAGCGCAAGGCCCTGGCGCCCCTGGCCCACCTGCCTCTGACGGAAGTGACGCATGTGCCGCTGGAGCCGGGCGTCATGTTCGAGACGCAGCGCCAGTGGACCTATGCGCGCTCGGGAATCGGGGTCCACGCCGTGCCCTATGCCCAGTACGCCACGCGCATCGTCGAGAAGACCCAGGAGCACCGCGGCGGCGGCGTGACGCCCATCTCCGAGACCGAGACGCTGACGACCCTGGATGCCTACGGCACGCCGGAGTCGCAGACCGTCATCACCCACGGCGCGGGCGTGGCCGAGCAGGTGAAGACCGTCACCACCTCGACCTTCGACCCGGTGAGCTGGCTGCCCACGGGGACCTGGACCGTCACGACGTCCTGGACGTCCTGCACGCGAACGACCCAGGGAGAGGTCTCCTGCCCCGCGCAGGCGGATCCGGCCCACATCCGCACGCAGCAGGTGACCCATGACGCGCAGGGGCAGATCGCGAGCGCCGAGAACGAACCGTCGCTCATCGGCGAAGCCGCCTCGCCCACCACCTCCGAGACGTACCTCAAGACGACCTTCCAGCGGAACGCCAAGGGCCTCGTCGAGCAGGTAACTCAGCAAGGGAGCACGGGTCCCGCTCGGACCGAGGCGGTCACCTACGACAGCCTCGACCAGACGCAACTGGCCACGACCACCAACGCCGAGGGACTCACCTGGAAGTACCTCTTCCATCCTGGCCTGGGAGTCCTCGCGCAGAGCGCGGACCCGAACGGGGTCCACGTGCGCCTGCAGTACGACGGCTTCGGTCGTCAGCGCATCGCGACGCCGCTGTACCAGGGCCCGTCGGTGGCGCCCGCGAACAGGTCCATCGTCGAGACGTTCTATGAGTGGGACGGCACGCTGCCGCGACACCGGACGCGCATCGCCACGCAGAGCGGGGCGGTGAACGAAACCACCACCCGGTTCGATGCGATGGGTCGCCCGGAGTCGACCCGGTCGCCACGCTTCGACGGCAACCTGGTGACCACCAAGGTCATCTACGACGCCCTCGGGCGCGTGGTGAAGACCCAGGCGCCGATTCGCGATTCCGAGCGTCCCGCCTGGGAGCACTACGAGTACGACGCGCTCGACCGCGTCACGGCGCGCCGATTCGCGGATGACTCGACCGGGCCCAACGGTCGGGACATCGAGACCCTCACCTATTCCGTGGGCGGCCCCTACCTCACCCAGGCGACGTCGACGGATGCGGCCGCCGTGATGAAGAAGACGCTCGTCGACTTCCGCGGGTTGATGGTGGAAGCCACGGAGGCCGTGGGGACAGGCCAGGCGGCCACCATGAAGTACGTCTACGGTCCCTTCGGTCGGCTGGAACACACCGACGACCCGGCCAATCACCGCAGCTCCCGTTTCTATGACGCCGCGGGGCGACTGGAGCGCACGGTCGACCCCAACGCTGGAACGCGCTTCTTCCTCTACAACGCCTTCGGCGAGCTCAAGAGCCACTCGGATGCCCCCGTGGGCGCGGCCGGTCGCCTCACCACCACCTACGCGCGCGACCTGCTGGGACGTGTCGTCACCGCCACCAATCCCCAGGAGTCCCTCCAGTACTGGTACGACGAGGGCCCCGGTGGCAAGGGACGTCTGACGCGAGCGAGCCGCACGCCCGTGGGGAACCCCGGTGGGCTCGTCGACACCCGGTATCTCTACGACGTCTTCGGTCGCGACACGGGCATCTCCCAGACGGTGGGTGGAAGCACGCTCGAGACCCGTCGCGAGTACGACGACTACGGACGGGTCGACCGCCTCATCTACCCCGCGCAGCTCAACGGCGCGCCGTTCTCGGTGGGCTACTCGCACACGAACCAGGGTGAGCTCTCGAGCGTCTACCGGCCCAACACCGTCCTGAGCTACTGGCGGGCCATCCAGCGAGACAGCATGGGCCGGCTCACGGAGGCCCACTACGGCAACAGCGTCGCGCGGGAGTTCCGCTACGATACGCAGGGACGGCTGCGCTTCACCGAGGCCAAGAAGCACCTCACCGACGTCCAACGGCTGGCCTACGAGTACACGGGCAACGACAACCTGGCCGCGCGCCACGACCTCGTGGTCGGCGTCACGCAGAAGTACACCTACGACGCGCTGGACCGACTGGACCGGTGGAAGGTCCAGCAGGACTGCCAGACGCTCGACGTCCAGTTCCAGTACGACAAGCTCGGCAACATGCTCAGCCGTGCGCCTGTCGTCGGCTCGGAGCCCTCCGCGAGTCTGCTGTACACGGGCGGGACGTCGGGCGGGCCGCACGCCGTCAAGAAGGCCCACCTCGGCGCCGAGTCCTTCACCTACGAGTACGACCACCGCGGCAACCAGCTCGCGATGCGCGATGACCAGGGCGCGCTGGTTCGCTCGGTGCAGTACACGCCCTTCAACCTGCCCGAGAGCATCTCCTCGTCGAGTGGCACCGTCCTCTTCGACTACGACGCCTCCGGTACGCGTGTCCGCAAGCGCTCCGATGATGGACTGGAGGAGACCGTCTACGTCGGCGGCCTCTACCAGCGGCGCAAGCAGGGACTGACTGTCACCCACATCGTCAGCATCCCGAGTCCGGAAGGAGTCGTCGCCGAGGTGTCCTGGAACGAGGGCTCGACGTCGGAGTCCACGCGCTACTTCCTCAACGACCCGCAGGGGAGCCCCGACACGGTGACGGATGCGACGGGCGCGGTGCTCGAGCGCATCAAGTACGAGCCCTTCGGCGGCAGGCGACAGGCGACGAACCTGGCGCAGGCGTCCACGACGAGCCACTCCGGGGCGCGCAGGGGCTTCACGGGGCACGAGCAGGACGACGAGCTGGGCCTCATCAACATGCGCGGGCGCATCTACGACCCGCGGATGATGAAGTTCCTCAGCGTGGACCCGGTCATCGCCGAGCCGGGCTCCGCGCAGGCCCACAACGCGTACTCGTACGTCCTCAACAACCCCCTCCGCTACACGGACCCGAGTGGCTTCACGCCCTACGGAGGGAGCCTGGTGGGCAGCGGGGGTGGCGGCTGGTCCGTGGGTCCCCAGCCGAATCAAAGCCTGATGATGACCGCCCTGGCGAGGCACCTGTCCATGCCGGGCCCGTCCCTGTATCTCCCCAGCGTCAACTCCAAGCTCCCCAGCGTCCAGTCACTGGACGACGCCAGGACCCAGCCCGACGCACGTCACTCGAGTGACATCGGGCAGAGCTCGGGGGCCGCCACATCGACGCGAACATCACCGCTGCTGACGGTCGAGAATGTGACGAACGCGCTCGCGAGCCTGCTTCCCTGCCGCAACAAGCTGCTGTGCCAAGCAACGAGAGACATGGCCATGGGCCAGTGGGACAGCGCGGTCAACGCCTATGAGGCGTATGACCGATACGCCCCCGTCAGCAAGCTCGCCGCAGCCAGCTTCGCCCTCAACGAGTTCGTACCCTTCGTCTCCGCGGGAGAGAGCTTTCTGGAGGCCAAGTCCGCCTGTGGGAGTGGCGCCATCGGCGGTTGTGTCATCGGGACAGGAAAGGCGACGTTCTACACGCTGTCATCCGGTGCCAGCATTTTTGGGGCCACGAAGTCGGCGGGAGTCATTGCATCGACTATCAAAACCCAGGCCACGAAAGCTCCGGGTGCACTGAAAAAAGCGATTCAAGCCCTCCAGACTCGAATCGCCCCCACGCAGCCCGGCTCATTCTCCATGACCCGGAACACGGCGGGTGGAGAGGTCTGGACCTCCAACGGGCCCATCACCCAGCTTGATTTCGAGGCGCAGGTGAACAACGGTCTCTTGAAGGGAGACGTCCATATTCTCTCAGGGGCACACGGCTCACGCTCGGGCGGGATGTTTCCGGAGCCCAACTTCCATATCGACGACGATTCTCGCTGGGGCATGCTACCCAACGTAGCTGTCTACGACATCACCAAGCTGTCGCCAGCAGAGATCAGAAGCGTCATGAGGAGCGATGGCACCATCATCGGAGCCCTGTGCTACAGTGACACCTGTCTTGCGCCCTTCAGATAGGCACGACATGACTCAGAAGAACTTGAAAGAGTACCGAGCAATCATCTTGACCCGGGACCTCACTCAGCCTGGTCTGCCCGTGACGGTGATGGCGGCCACCTCTCCTGAAGCAGTCATGCTGCTCACGAAGAAGTATGGCAATGGCAACGTTTTCGACGTGCACAACCTCAGAGATGCGAGCACGTTCCGATAACAGGTTTGTCATCTATCGAGGTGTCGGTGGCTGAAGATGGACGTGCGAGCACCAACTCGCCGTCCTCCTTGATGGAGGGCACAGTCCATGGTCAGTGGTCCCGTGCCCATTCAGGTCACGAGGCGACCCTCGTGGGGGAGCATAGACCCGGGATTCAGCCCAGGTCTGTGCTCCCCCTCACAGGCACCTCGCAGAACCTGACATTCGGAGCAACTCCGTTGTGTCGCACAACAGACTCCGTCCCCGACGGCTGGCCCAACAATCCGCCGATGTGGCCTGAATCCGCGCTCTACCGGACTGACGGCCCGGCGCGCATCCTCGAAAGACTCACCCGACCTTCGAGGACACGCCATGGCCCACGACCACTCCGCACATTCCGTCCATCACATCGTTCCGGGCTTCGGCGCGGACCGCGCCGCTCACTACGACGCCCAGGCCGCGCTCAGTCTCGCGGGTGTCCAGGCGATGTACGAGCTGGTGGTCAGCGCGATGACTTCTCGACTCGACGGCCAGCAGGACGCTTCCCTGCTCGTCGTGGGCCTGGGCACGGGGACGGAGCTGGTGCCCTACCTGCGCTTCGATGTTCCGGGTTGGCGCTTCACGGGCATCGACCCGTCCTCGGCCATGCTCGACGTGGCCCGGAAGCGCCTGGAGACCGAGGGGCTGCTCTCTCGCACGCACATCCACGTGGGGGAGCTGAAGAGCCTTCCTGAGGGACCTGCGTTCGACGGCGCGCAGATGATGGGCATCCTGCACCATGTCGAGGGGGACACGGCCCGCCTGGAGCTGCTGCGCGAGGTGGCCCGTCGGCTCAAACCCGGAGCGCCCTTCGTCATCGGCTGCCGCGTCGGAAAGGACCCGGTGCTGACGGACGTGGAGTTCCGCCGCCTGCGGGCCCATGGAATTCCAAAGGAGGAGCTGGACCACCGTCGCAAGCTCTTCGACGCCAAGGTGACGCCCATCGAGTCAGACGCGGCCCTGGCTGGCATGCTCGAGCAGGCGGGCTTCACGCCGCCCAAGCCCCTCTTCGTCTCGCTCCAGTTCAAGGTGTTCCTCACCCAGTCCGGGACTGCGTCCCAGGGCTGAGTCCCGCACGGTGGATGGGGGGAACAGCGGGAGCATCTCGGAGGAGTCAGGGCCCGGCGGTTGCACGGGTCCATGCCTCCGAGGCATCCATGGCCTCGCCCATTTGGGTCACCCACGCCCCATGTCCATCTACTTCGTGAAGAACCCCGAAGGATTCCACCCCAGGGGCGCGCATGTCGGACGCGTCTGCGCGGGCGCCTCTGGCACCGAGCAGTTGATGCAGGCGCTCGAAGCCGCGCTGCGACTGCCCGCGTCCTTCGAGCGAACGTGGGACGCGCTCTCCAGGTCCCTAAGGGACCTCTCCTGGCTCCCAGCGGGACGAGTCACGCTCATCCACGACGAGCTCCCGACCCTGTCTCCCGAGGACCTCAGCACCTATCTGCATGTTCTGGAGGAGTCCGCCGGGAGCTGGCGAGGGAGGACTGACTACGTGCTGGATATCGTGTTCGCGAAGAAGCACAGGCACCGGGTTCTGGCGCCGCTCGCGGACATCCGCCCCAGGTCCCCCTGGAGGCGACTCAAGGCGGAGCTGGACAGCAGCAGCGTTCGGGACGAACTCCAGTTCATCTCCCAGAAGTTCGACGGCTTCGAGTTCGTGATGAACATCGTCGAGCAGCGTGACGGGTCGACGCGTCAAATCAGGAATGCACTCTTCCTGGCCTTCAGGATGCGGGGCTGGGACCGGGAGCGTTTCGCCAGAGCGCTCCCCAGCCTCTGCGTCCACGAATCACTCGAACTGAGGGAGCAGGCGACATGGAGCCTGCTCGTCCTGCTCAGCCACAACAAGACCATCCCGGGTGAACGCATTCCGAACGATGATGTCCCTTCGTGCGTGGAACTCCTTCACAAAGCCATTGCGTTGGGCGTCCAGGAGAACCTTGAAGCCCTCGCACACAAGTACCTGGCCGGGACGTTCTGACACTTATTTCCGCACACGAATCCCTTGAGGCAGACAGAGATGACCCAGAAGAAATTGAAAGAGTACAAAGCGTTCATCTGGACTCCGGACCTCACTTGGCCTGGAACACCGGTGACAGTGATGGCGGTAGACGGCGAAGAGGCCTTCAATCTTCTCGAGGAAAAGCACGGCACGTGCACCGTCTACGACCTGCACAACGAAGAGGATGCGAACACGCCTCGCTAACAGCGAGAGGGGCTCAGGACGAGATGGTTCGCGAGACAATCACCACGAGCATGTCGTGTCGTCAGTGCGGCGCACTCCAACAGTGCATCCACACGGCGACGGCAAGGAGCGAGGGACTGAGCTTCGCCAGCTCGTTCCACTGCCTCGAATGCGGTGACGCCTTCGAGAGCGACGACTCCCGCATCCCGGAAGACCTCCGCCCTCTCTTCTACGAGACGCACGGGAAATGGGCACTGCGTCTCGAAGAACCAGGCCCACGAAGAGTCCAGCTTCTCCACGCAGTCCGCGACGTCATGGGCCTGAGCCTCCAGGACACGGGCGAACTCTTGAAGTCCCTGCCCCGTCAACTGGCAGAGGGCACACGCGTGGAGATGGAGCTTCTCCAAGCACGACTCGCCCCCAGCGGAGCGAAACTCCTCATCGAGCGCGACACCTCAACCACGCAGTGAGCCCGAGCCCACCGTCACGTACTCGTCGAAGCCCCAGGAACTGGCATCACCGTGCCGCCGTACTGCGTCGCCGCCAGCGTGCCGCACGCCGCCCCAATCTCCTTGCCCCCTGAGTACCGCCGCGCCACCGGCGCCTTCAGTATCTGCAAGTAGTCCCGGAACGCGCTCAGCTCCTCCGCCGACGGCGGCAGGTACTTCCCCGTCGGGTCCGTCACGTCGATGAGGTCCACCTTGATGGGAATCCCCTCGAACGCCACCTTCAGCGCCTCCGCGTCCTCGCGCTCCAGGTTGAAACCGGAGATGGCCACATAGGCAATCATCGCCCGCTCGCGCCGCACCTGGCTGTACTCGCGGATGGCCTCAATCAGCTCCGGCAACGGATGCGTCTTCTCAATCGGGAGCACCTTCGCCCGCTTCTCCGACATCGCGCTCGTCACCGAGAACGCCAGCCGGTACGGATGCCCCTCCCGCGTGTAGCGCCGAATCGCCGGCACATGCCCCGCCGTGGAGAACGTAATCGCCGTGCCCGCAATCGAGAAACCCGCCGGGTTCGACAGGATGCCCGCCGCCCGCAGCGTCTCCTTGTAGTTGAGCAGCGGCTCGCCCATCCCCATGAACACCACACCCCGCACCGGCCGGTCCGCCTCCGCCCTCACCTGCAGCACCTGGTCCAATATCTCCCAGGTATACAGATTCCGTTTGAAGCCCAACTTCCCCGTCATGCAGAAGTCGCACGCCAGCGCGCAGCCGACCTGGCTGGACACGCAGATGACGTACTTCTCGTCGAAGATGGGGATGCGCACCGCTTCAATCCGCCCGCCCAGCGGGGAGTCGAAGAGGTACTTCACGAAGCCGTCGTCCGCCTTGCGGCGCTCCACGATTTGGAGGCTCGGCATCTCGGCATGGGCTTCCAGGTAGTCCGTCACCCGGCGGGGCACCTGCGGCGAGCGGGCCACCTCCGTCACGGACTTTCGTCCATGGGCGAAGACGGCCGCGAACACCTTGCGCACCGCGGTGGGGGACGGGGAGAGCGGCGCGAGCGCCGCCTCCAGCTCCGGGAGCGAGAGTTGCTTCAGGTTCACGAGGCGGACTTGATTTTGGAGCGAAGGAAGTCCGTCAGCTTGGTGCTGACCTCCTTCGGCATCCTCGCCGCCAGCGCGCGCTTGCACAGACTGGGCGTGGCCCGGTACGTGCGGAGGAACTCCTCACAGGGACTGCACCCGGACAGGTGCTCCTGGAGATGGCGCGAATCCTCGGGCGACATCTCGCCCTCGAGGTATTCCAGCAGGAGGTTGATGGAGTCTTTACAGGTGTACATCCGAACCTCGGCTGGCTGCGGCGCGCCCTCGTCCTCGCTTCGGAAGATGCGGAGCCCCCCGTTCGCGTTTCACGGCCCGGGATTGTCGCGGTTGTAGAAGGCGTCGATGGCTTCCCGGAGCGCGAGACGAGCCCGGTGCAGGCGGCTCTTGATGGCGGGGATGGAATCCCCCGTCACTTCCGCAATCTGTTCGTAACTGAGGCCGTCCACGTCTTTCAAGAGGAAGACCTCACGATACCCCTCGGGCAGGCGGTCCGCCGCCTGCCGGATGGCCTGGCCCAGCTCCGCGTCCAGGGCCTTCTCCTCGGCGTCCCGACTCCAGTCCGTCTGGGGGTAGTCCGCCAGCGTACCCCGGGGGGTGAACTCCGGCCCCTGGAGCTCCGCCTCGGCCGCCTGGGCCACCCGCCGGTGGCGCAGGCGCATGAGCGCATGGTTGGCCGCGATGCGGTGCACCCACGAGCCGAAGGCCGCATCCCCGCGGAAATCCTTGAGATGTTGGTAGGCCGACAGGAAGGTGTCCTGGGTGATTTCGGCGGCGTCCGCCTCCGAGCGCGTCATCCGCAGCGCCAGACCGTACACCTTGTCCTGGTGGGCTCCCACCAGGGCCTCGAAGGCGGACATGTCCCCGTCCTGCGCGCGGGCGAGGAGCTGGCGATCATCTTCCGTGGCGACCTCGTCGGACATGGCGGGGCGCACCCAACCAGCCGGAAGCGCCTTCGTCAAGCGCGGTTGCGACGCCTCGTCCCAGGCCGCTTGCTGACATGTTGACTGTCCCGGACCCACAGCCGGAAGGGCTCGTCCGCCCACGCCCCCGCGTACTCCACGCCGATGCGGGGGCCCTTCTCCACCCGCCCCTCCTCCACCGGCACACCCGGGAGCAGGTGCAGCCCCGGTGAGGCCAGGTCCACCCGGTTGTGCGCGAGCGTCAGCCCCATCGCCTTGCACAGCTTGCCGGGCCCGTCCGTGCGCGCGCCTGCGTCCAGCCCCTCCACCGGCTCCACCGCGCGCACCAGCACCGCCGCCCCCACCCCGGGCGCGTCCGTCACCACGTTGAAGCAGTGGTGCATCCCATAGATGAGATACATGTAGGCCTTTCCCGGCGGGCCGAACATGACCTCGGTGCGAGGGGTGAGCCCCTTGGCGGCGTGGCAGGCCAGGTCGTGCTCGCCGATATAGGCCTCGGTCTCGACGATTCGCCCCACCCGCCGGGCGCCGTCGGACGCCTGCACGACGAGCAGCGTACCGAGCAGCTCCCGCGCCACGACGAGGGCCGGGCGCGCGTAGAAGGACGAAGGCAACACGCTCACGTCCAGCAGTGTACCGGTCAGGGCCGACTTGCGCCTTGGAATGGACAACCGTCCACCAGCGGAAAACGGCCCTGCACTTCCTGTCGCCGGACCAGTTCACTCCAGCGCGGGGCTGGTGCAGATTGCGCCGCACCATGTCCACCCCCGGCCGGCTCTCCGGTCTCCTGCTTCCGCTCTTCTCCCTGCGCTCCCCGACGGATTTCGGCATCGGTGACTTCGGCGCGCTCGACGGCCTGTTCTCCTGGATGAAGCTCGGGCGTCAGCGCCTGCTGATGCTGTTGCCGCTGCTGCCCACCGCGCCGGGTGACTCCAGCCCCTACGCCACCCGCTCGGCGTTCGGCCTCAACCCGCTCTTCATCGACCTGCACGCGCTGCCGGAGTTCACCGCCTCGGGCGGCGAGGCCGCGCTCTCCGACGAGCAGCGCCGGCAGCTCGCCGAGGCCCGGAGCGCCCCGCGCATCCGCTACGACCTGGTCTTCCCCCTGAAGGACGCCGCCCTGGCGCGCGCGTTCGACACCTTCGAGGCGCAGCACTGGGCCTCCCAGTCCGAGCGCGCCCGCGCCTTCGCCCAGTGGCGCGACGCCCAGGCGGGCTGGCTGGAGACCTACGCCCTGTTCACCGCCATCAGCGAGCAGGAGGACCGCCGCGCGTGGTGGGAGTGGCCGGAGGGCCTGCGCACCCGCCAGCCGGAGGCGCTCGCCGCCAAGGGCAAGGAGCTGGAGCGCCGGGTGCGCTACCACGCGTGGCTGCAGTGGGTGGCCGAGGAGCAGTGGAACGCCGCGCGCGCCAAGGCCCGCGCCCAGGACGTGCTCCTGTGCGGCGACGAGCCGTTCATCATCGGCCAGGACAGCGCGGACTGCTGGGCCAACCCCACCATCCTGCGCCGCGACGCGCGGCTGGGCGTGCCGCCGGATGACTTCTCCGCCACGGGCCAGGACTGGGGCCTGCCCTACTTCGACTTCGTCGCCATGCAGAAGGACGACTACGCCTGGCTCAAGGCGCGCGCGAAGAAGGCGGCCAGCTACTACGACTTGCGCCGCGTGGACCACGCGGTGGGCTACTTCCGTCAGTGGATTCGCGACGAGCAGACGCCCACCGGGCGCTTCATCCCGCCGGACGAGGAGAGCCACAAGCGGCTGGGCCGCAAGCACTTCGAGCTGCTCTCCGAGGGCGCGGGCATCGTCGCCGAGGACCTGGGCGTGATTCCGCCCTTCGTGCGCCACATCCTCGCGGAGCTCAAGCTGCCCGGCTACCGCGTGATGCGCTGGGAGCGCGACGACAACACGTACCGCAACCCCCACCAGTTCCCCGCAATCTCCCTGGTGACGACGGGCACCCACGACACCGACACCATGGTGGAGTGGTGGGAGGGCGCCCGCGACGACGAGCGCCAGGCCGCCGCCCGCGCGTGGCCGGAGTTCCACGGCGTGCCGGTGTCGCGCGAGTTCACCCCGGAGGTGCACCGGGCCCTGCTGGCCGCGGCGCTCAACTCGGGCAGTGATTTGTGCGTGCTGCCCTGGCAGGACGTGCTCGGCACCCGGGACCGCATCAACCTGCCGGGCTCCATGAGCGACTCGAACTGGGCCTACCGCATCGCCCAGGACGTGGGCTCGCTGCTCAACGACGCCACGACGCGCGAGGCCGCCGAGAAGCTGGCCTGGCTCACCGCCTCCGCGCGCCGCTGAACGACGCCTGCCCATCCGCCGTGCCCGGGGTGATTCGCACCCGGGCGCGGTGGCGTGGCCCTCACCTCAGTCGATGCACTTCACCTGACCGGGGAAGCCATCGAAGATGGCGCAGCGGCGGTTGGAGTTCGCGCACTCGAGCCTGTCGCAGACGTCCTCGGTGACGCAGATGGGCGGAGAGCGGCCGAATTCCAGGAATACCTCGGCGCAGAACTCGTAGATCTGCTCGCAGCCGAAGGAGCCGCAGTACTCGGCGTCCGCGAGGCTCTCACCTTCTCGGAGTTTGACGACCTCGTCGTCATCCACGCCGCAGGCGGAGGCGAGCGCCGACACCACGCAGAACACCAGGACTCTGATTCGGCGGGACAGGAGCATGGCCCCCAATCTGGCGCACCTTGGCGCGGCTTGCACGTGTCGAGGTGTTTCGAGCAAGGACTTGCCGACAGAGGCCGGGATGAAGAGACGTTGGAATGCGACAAAGGGAGGAGGTCGTCCTCCACAAGACGCGCTGCCCCTCTTGCCTTCCGGGTATGAACAGTCCGTGGCCGTTGACCTGCTCCGACTCCTCCGCATCGCCACCGTCGCCCTGCTCCTGAGCATGGCGGGTTGTGCCACCACGTCCACGCCGCCCCCGGGACCCAAGGTCGCCAAGCTCGACATCGAGGGCACGAAGCAGGTGAGCGAGGGCGACATCAAGGACCGCATCCTCACGTCGCAGACGCCGTGGTGGGCGTTCTGGCCGTTCGGCGGGCCCAACTACTTCGACCCCAACGCGTGGCAGGCGGACCTGCGCCGCATCGAGCGCTACTACCAGGCCCAGGGCTACTACCAGGCGGAGGTGGTGGACAGCGAGGTGAAGCCCAAGGGCGACGCGGTGGAGCTCTTCGTGGAGGTGAACGAGGGCGAGCCCACGCGCATCGGCGACATCACCATCGAGGGGCTGCAGGCGCTGCCGGAGGAGGAGCGCGGCAAGCACCGCGAGCGGCTCGAGTCGAAGCTGCCCTTCAAGAAGGGCGACATCTTCCGCGAGGGGCCGTGGGAGGAGTCCAAGGGCGCGATGCAGGAGCAGCTGCGCGAGCAGGGCTACGCGGAGGCCGAGGTGTCGGGCGAGGTCCAGGTGGACGTGGACACGAAGCTGGCCCGGGTGCGGCTCGACGTGAAGCCGGGGCTTCGCTACCGCTTCGGCAACACCTTCGTGGCCACGGACGCCAACCCCGAGGTGCCTCCGCGCCGCATCATCGAGCAGGTGCAGGGCGCGCTGCGCAAGGGGGACTGGTACAGCGAGACGGCGCTCGCGGAGGCGCAGGCGCGCGTGTTCCGCATGGGCGTGTTCGGCGCGGTGAAGGTGAACCGGGGCGCGCCGGACCGCGAGTCCGCCACGGTGCCCGTCGTGGTGGACGTGCGCGAGGCGCCGTTCCGCTCGGTGCGGCTGGGTGGTGGTATCGGCGTGGACGCCGCGCGCCAGGAGGTCCGCGCGCTGGGTGAGTGGACGCACCGCAACTTCCTGGGCGGCCTGCGCCGGGTGACGGTGCGGGGGCGCGCCGGTTACGCCTTCATCCCCAACATCCTGAGCACGTCGAAGCAGGGCCCCGTGTTCGAGGTGACGGGCGAGTACGAGCAGCCGCGCTTCCTCTTCCGGGACCTGCGCCAGCAGACCTCGCTCACGCTGGAGAAGGGCCTGGAGCAGGCCTACGACTTCTACGGCGGCCGGTTGCAGACGGGCGTCATCTGGCAGCCGCACCGCAACTTCTCCGTCTTCCCGTCCTACAACCTCCAGGTGTACCGGCTGTCGGGTCGGGTGAGCGCGGACTCGCGCGTGCCGCCCGTGATCCTGGGCTGCGGCGAGGGGCAGACGCGCTGTGACGTGTCGCTCTCCTTCCTGGAGGTCGCGTTCGCGTGGGACCGGCGCGACGACCCGGTGGAGCCGCGCGACGGCTACTACGTGAGCATGTCCGTGCAGAAGGGCGGCGGCTTCCTGCAGGGTGACTTCAACTACGTGCGGCTGCTGCCGGACCTGCGCTTCTACCGCTCCTTCGGCGAGGAGAAGCGCGTGGTGCTGGCGGGCAAGCTGCGGATGGGGACGCTCAACCCGGCGGGCAACTCGCAGAGCTCCATCGTCACGCGCTTCTTCTCCGGCGGCGCCACGTCCATGCGCGGCTTCAACGGCCAGCGCCTGTCGCCCCTGGCCGCGCTGGAGAAGCAGGAGGACACCAACGGGGACGGCGAGCCGGACACCCCGGTGCAGAACGAGGAGTGGGAGACGGTGCCGGTGGGCGGCAACAGCCTGATAGAGACCTCGCTGGAGCTGCGCTACCAGATCACCGAGAGCATCATGCTGGCGACGTTCTGGGACTCGGGCCTGGTGGGCGTGGAGGGCTTCGACTCGCCACGCGCGCCGCGGCTGTTCGGTCCCGAGCACTACCACGCGGTGGGCCTGGGGCTGCGCTACCTGACGGTGGTGGGCCCCATCCGCCTGGACATCGCGCGGCGGCTCAACCTGGGCCAGGGATTGCCCGTGGCCACGCCGGGGTACATCTATCCGTCCTCCGGTGGATGCTTCGGCATTGGCAGCAAGTGGAAGCCGGATGGACCCACCTCCCGGCAGGCGACCTTCGCGGGGGCCCCTGACGGACAGTGCGCGCTGCACCTGTCGATTGGAGAGGCGTTTTGAGCCGGCGACGCTGGGGGCGACGACTGCTGTGGGGGCTGCTGGGCGGCCTGGCCTTCATCGTGCTCGCCGTGGTGGGCGTGCTCGTCTGGGCGACGTCCGCGCCGGGCGAGCGGTTCCTGGTGGGCAAGGGGCTTCAAATCGCCAACGAGCAGTTCTCCGGCAGGCTCGAAGTCGGGGGCCTGGACCTGGCGCCGCCGGGCGCGGTGCTCACCGGGGTGAAGCTGTATGACCCGGAGGGAGAGCTGGTCGCGGAGATTGCCCGCGTCGAGGCCCGCGTGCGGCTGGGCGGACTCCTCCAGCAACAGGTCCGATTGACGGAGGCCCGCATCGAGGCGCCCCGCCTCTACCTCGCGCAGGACGAGCGCGGGTTGAACCTGTCGCGCGCGATTGCGCCCCGCGTGCCCAAGCCCGAGGAGCCACCCGGTCCGCGCGGCAAGCTGCGCGTGGACCTGGACGCGCTGGTGCTCCAGGACGGCTACGTCGACTTCCGGCAGGAGTTGGAGGACGGCGGCGAGCGGCACGCGCGGCTGGAGGACCTGGACGCCACGGCCTCCGGACACTTCGCCGCGGCGACGCAGGGCTTCGGCGCCACGCTGGAGGCCACCGCGGCCCTGACGCAGCCGACGAAGGGCCCCGTGAAGCTGAGCCTCAAGGGCGGCGGCGAGGAGGGCGCGCTCGACGCGGACGTGAAGCTGGAGCTCGCGGGGCTCCTGCTGGACGCGAGCGCCAACGCGAAGCTCCCCGCGGAGACGCCGCCCGGCCAGCCTCCTGGCGCCCTGAAGGCGGACCTAGTGGTGCGCAAGCTCACCGTGCCGCCGGAGCTGCCGCGCGGCTTCGTGCCCTCGTGGCCCCTGCTGGTGCCCGTGCACGTGGAGGGCACGGCGGGCATCGAGGGTGACCTGGCCCAGGCCCAGCTGTCCGGCAAGGCGGCGGACGCGACGCTCGAGCTGAAGGGCGACGTGGACCTGGAGCGCCTGCGCACCCGCGGCGTCACCGTGAAGGTGCGCGGCGTGGACCTGTCCGCGCTCGTGGCCGAGGGGCCGAAGACGAGCCTGTCCGCGGACCTGAGCGCGAAGGGCGGCGGCACCAGCCTGGAGACGCTCGACGGCGAGGTGGACCTCACCGTGTCGCCGTCGCGCTTCAAGGGCCAGCCGCTGGGGCCCGTGGAGCTGCACGCGAAGGCGAAGGACGGCCAGTACACGCTGTCGCGGCTCCTGGTGCTGGTGCCGGGCGCCTCGCTCCAGGCCAAGGGCCAGGGCACGGCGCAGGCGGTGCGCATCGACGGCGGGCTGACGGCGGGCAACCTGGCCCTGCTGTCCGACTCGCTGACGAAGCTGCTGCCCGGCGCGGTGCCGCCCATCTCCGGCAGCGGCACGCTGGAGTTCAAGGTGGAGGGCCCCGTGCGCGCGCCCGGCGTGGTGGCGCAGGGCAACTTCACGTCGCTGACCTACGGCGACTACGCGATTCGCAACCTCACGCTGAACGCGGAGGTGCCGGACGCCACCCGCCCGCTGACGACCGACGCGACGCTGGTGGTGGGCGTGCTGAAGGTGGGCGAGCGGATGTTCCGCGACGTGTCCGTGGGCATCGCCACCGAGGAGCGCCGCCTGGAGGCCAGCGTGCGCGTCATGGGCGACACGGCGCTGGGGCTGACGCTCGCGGGGCTGGTGGACGACGACGGCATGGGGCTGGCGCTGGAGGCGCTGACCTTGTCGTGGCCGGAGGCAACGTGGAAGCTGCAAGGCCCCACGCACGTGGGCTTCGGCGGGGGCAAGGTGGAGGTGGAGCCCGCGCTGCGGCTCGGCTCGGGCGGACAGGCGCTGGGCGTGCGCGCCCTGCTGGTCAACGAGCGGCTGACGGCGCGCGTGGACCTGGAAGCGGTGGACCTGTCGCTGCTGCCGCGCGTCGCGGTGCCGGAGTCGCTGGGGCTGGGCGGCACGGTGTCGGGCTTCGTCACCGCGCAGGGCCGGATGCCGCGTCCGGACGCGCAGGTGAAGCTGAGCTGGAGCGACGGACGCGCGCAGGGCTACGAGGACCTGCAGCTCGCGCTGGACGCGACGTACGTGAAGGACCGCGCGCAGGGCACACTCTCCGCGGGCCTGCCGGTGGCGAAGCTCACCGCGAACTTCGACGTGCCGGTGCAGGGCGTGCTGAAGCGGCGCAAGGACACGCTGTCGCTCAAGGCGAACCTCGAGGGCGTGGACCTGGCCGGGGTGATGAAGCTGCTCGAGCGTCCGGAGCCGGTGAGCGGCACCGTGTCCGCCCAGCTCGTGGTGGACGGCACCGCGAAGGACCCGCGCCTGGACTTCGTGTTGCTCGGCCAGCAGGTGAACTACAGCGCGCCGCCCCCGGGCTTCGCCCTGAAGGCCCCGCTGGACTTCGAGCTGCGCGCGGCCTCCGACAAGGAGGACGGCACGCTGGACGCGCGCCTGGACGTGCGCGGCCTGGGCACCCAGCAGACCTACGTGGTGCTGCGCACGCCCTTCACGGTGGGCGGGATGATGGCGCGGCCGCCGCAAGCCGAGGACCTCCTCTCCGCGTCGGTGGACCTGGAGGCCCGCGTGGCGGAGCTGCCCCTGGCCCAGTTCGAGGGCGTGGGCGGACTGCAGAAGCCCGGCGGCAACGTGTCGGTGCAGCTCAACCTCACCGGCTCCGCGCTGGTGCCCCAGGCGCGCCTGAGCGTGCTGGGCGTGGGGCTCACCGCGTACGGGCTGCCGCCGATGAACAGCCAGCTGGGCGTGGTGGGTGACGACCAGGACGTGCGCGTGACGCTGGCCGCGCAGCGCGAGGACGGGCCCCTGGCGCAGCTGGACCTCACGCTGGACGCGCCGCTGGGCGCGCTGCAGGACCAGGAGGTCTACGGACACATCCCCTTCCAGCTCAAGGGCCGGCTGGGCCCGGTGTCGCTGCAGCAGCTGCCCGGCGTGGCCAAGGCGCGCGCCACGGGTGAGCGCGCGCAGCGGACGGGCGCGCCGTCGTCCCAGAAGGGCCTGCAGGGCGAGCTGGCGGTGGAGCTGGCCGCGCGAGGCACGCTGGACGCGCCGCGCATGGAGCTGACCGCCGGCGTGCAGAAGCTGGGCATGGGCGCGCTGGCGCTGGGGCAGGCGCGGTTGCAGTACGGCTACCAGGACGCGCGCTCCAAGTTCGACGTGCTGCTCACCGCGCCGTCGGGCGGCACCATGATGGTGGACGGCGGCCTGGAGCTGGACGTGTCGCTGCCCGCGATTCGCCGCGGCCTGGACACCTCGCGCGCGCCCATGGAGGTGACGCTGCAGGCGAAGGACTTCGACCCGTCGTTCCTGTCCGGCGCGGCGGAGATGCTGCGCAGCATCGGCGGGCTGATTCAGGCGGACGCGAAGCTCGCGGGCACGCTCGCGGTGCCCACCTTCCAGGGGTCGATGAAGTGGAAGGACGGCAAGCTCGCGCTGATGGGGCTGGGTGAGTACCGCGACATCCAGCTGGCGCTGGAGGCCAGCCAGGAGCGCCTGGCCATCAACACGCTGTCCATGAAGGCCGGCGGCGGCACCGTCTGGCTGGACGCGCCGCTGACGGCCACGCGCAACCCCCGGGGCGAGTACGAGCTGACCAGCCCCCAGGACAATCCATATCCGCTGCGCGCCCGCGACTTCCCCATCGTCTTCGACGACCAGCTGATGGCGGTGCTGAGCCTGCGCGCGAAGGTGGAGGGCACTATCTCCGAGCGGCTGGTCAACCTGCGCAACGTCTCCGTGCCGGAGGCCACCGTCGAGCTGCCCGAGGCCAAGCGCAAGGACCTCCAGGACCTGGAGCGCCCCGGCGACGTGGTGCTCGTGCGCAACGGTCAGCCCATCGAGCGGCGCAAGCGCAAGCAGCCCCAGCAGCCCTCGCCCGGAGACCCCGAGCCCGAGGTCGCCGCGGGTCCGGCCACGGAGCCTCCGACGCCCGCCGACGCGGAGGAGGACCTGGAGACGGGCGACGAGCCGAAGCCCCAGCGCGCGTACTGGGTGAACGTGAACGCGCCGCGAAACATCTGGGTGAAGGGCAGCGACCTCAACGTGGAGCTGGGCCTGTCGGAGGACTTCCGCGTCGAGTACACCGACGTGGCGCGCCTCTTCGGACAGGTGCGCGTGCTGCGCGGCCGCGTGGACGTGCTGGGCCGCCGCTTCGACGTGCAGCGCGACAGCCTGGTGAGCTTCACCGGCCCGCCCACCGTCCCGTACATCAACGTCACCGCGGAGCACCGCGCCGAGAGCTCCAACATCACGGTGTACGTCACCATCCGGGGCCAGGGCCGCGACATCACCCTGAAGCCCACGAGCGAGCCGCCCCTGCCCGAGTCCGAAATCTACACGCTGCTCGCCACCGGCCGGCGCACGCTGGAGCGAGGCTCCGGCGCGTCCATGACGGCCAGCGCGCAGGCGGCCTCCGTGGTGGGCTCGCTCGTCGCCAACGAGGCGCGCAAGGCGCTGGCCGCGAAGCTGCCGCTGGACGTGCTGTCGATTGAAGCCGGCGGCGCGGGCATCGCCGGCACCAAGCTGGAGGTGGGCACCTACGTCACCGACAAAATCTACGTCGGCTACACCGGACGCGTGGGCGCCAACATCCAGCAGGGTGAGAACTCCAACGCGGTCCGCTTCGAGTACCAGTTCGGACCGCGCTGGAGCCTGGAAGGACAGTACGGCGACGCCCGCTCGGGCGGCCTCGACCTCATCTGGACCAACGAGTACTGAGGGCCGCCCTCCAAGCGCGAGGGGGCTACAGCCAGTACATCTCGAAGCACGCGCCCACCGGGCCCGCGCCGCTGTCGGGCGCCATGGGCGAGCTCACCCACGCGCCGCCCACGCCGCACTGGCTCCACTGCTGGTTCGACGAGGACTGCACGCAGGTGCGCGCGGGCACCGAGCGGCCCAGCGTGGCGGAGGAGCACCACGGCCACGCCTGGGTGCAGTTGGTGGGACGCGTGGTGCTGCCCGCGGTGAAGACGCCGGAGACGCACTGGCGCCACATCGCATCGGACGAGCTCTGCACGCAGCCGAGCTCCGGCACCGTCGTGCCCGCCGTCTCCGACACGCAGCCCGTGGACGTCGGGGCCCCCCAGTTGAAGCCGCCATCCGCGTACCGGTGGTAGATGACCGACACCAGCGACGAGCCGCCCACCGTCGTGCGGCCACACTGCGTCGCGTACGCGCCCACCCAGGGCGTGTACGTGTAGAGCGCCGCGGTGGCCTTGTTGGTCGGCTTCACCGAGCACGGGTCCAACGTCGCCTTCGTCGTGCCCACCTTCCAGCCGGACACGGTGGCCCGCCCCGCGTCCAGGTCCGTGAAGTAGCCGCGCAGCTTCTTCGCCGAGCAATCAATCTGCTTGCCGAAGCCCACGTATTGCGCGTCACACCCGCTGCTGTCGGGACAACCACAGCCGGTCGCCTTGCTCAGGTTGTTGGAGGTGCCGCTCTGCACCAGGCTGGACTCCACCTGGATGCGCGCGAGCATGTACAGCGGGCTGATGCCGAACGCCTTGGAGCGCTCGACGATGAGCGCCGCCGCCGTCTTGTTGCTGAAGGCCGGGTCCCGATAGGTGGCCAGGTACGAGCCCTGCTGCGTCAGGAAGGCCTGCACCTGCTCGGTCGTAATCCACTGGTGGCCCAGGAGGTTGTCGTCCTCCAGCAGCCGGTGCATGTCGTACTTCACCGTGGCTCGCTGCAACACCTGTCCGGTCAGCTCGTCGACGAACTCGTCCTGCTCCTCTTCGACAGGGCCACAGCCAACCGCCAACAGCGCGGGCACCATGAGCCACCACAGTCGCGTCTTCATCACGGCCTCGAGGGGAGATGCGCCGTGCCCGCGAGTGAAGCGCTCGCCTCCCAGCGGGCCCGGCAGGGGGGGGAGCCTTCTCGTCTACCCGGCCCCTGCCTCACGTCTCAAGAATTTCTTGAATTGAAGGAATGACAGATTATTGGCGCCGAGCTGGATGGGCGCCCGGAGCGCGGGTGCTGTCCTGGAGTCCAGGGGACTTGAGGCTCACGCGGCGCGTCGGGCTAGCGTCCTAGGCGTATGCACATGCCCTGCTCGATGTGGCTGAAGCGTCTGGTGGTGGTCAGCGTGTCCCTCGCGGTGCTGGGCGGTTGCTCCAGCTCGGACGACGACGGCAAGACACCCGCGGCGGATGGCGGCACGAACACCCCGGACGGCGGAGGCACCGCCAGCGGTGACTGCCTGGGAGAGACGTTCCTGGAGTCGCTGGGCGAGGACCGGCTGCTGGTGGGCGCGCAGATGGAGGACGACACCGCGGCCAGCGCGCCGTTCGACGTGCACTACCTGTACATCGCCAGCGGGCTGGTGGACTCGAACAACGTGTGCACGTCGTGCACGTCGGGCTGCAACGCGGGCGGCGCGTCCTGCGCGAATGGCGCGTGCGCGTGGTGGGGCTGCTGGCAGGACCTGTCGCAGCCGCCGGGGGACTACATCCGCGGCTTCGTGTCGCGGGCGGCGGGGCGGCAGCAGCTCCCGTTCATCACGTACTACCAGCAGCTGCTGGGCAGCGTGGGGCCCTCGGGTGAGGGCGAGCAGCAGCTCACGGCGCTCAACGACGCGGCGGTGATGCGGCGCTACTTCGCGGACTATCGCTTCACGCTGCAGCAGGTGGGCAGCGCGCGCGCCCTGCTCCACCTGGAGCCGGACCTGTGGGGCTATCTCCAGTTCTTCTCCAACGGCAACCCGGACTCGGTGCCCGCGCAGGTCGCGAGCGCGAACAACACGGACTGCGCGGGCATGGCGAACACCGCGTCGGGCCTGAGCCGCTGCATGATTGCGATGGCGCGCAAGTACGCGCCGAACGCGAAGGTGAGCCTGCACGCGAGCCCCTGGTCGACGCGCGTCGACGTGTACCTCAACACCAACGCGTCCTTCGACATCGCGGGCGAGGCGCGCAAGGTGGCCGACTTCCTGTCGAAGCTGGGCGCGGCGGACACGGACTTCATCGTCGTGGAGGCGTCGGACCGCGACGCGGGCTTCTACGACAGCATCGGCGAGGAGACGTGGTGGGACGTGGACAACCGCAAGCTGCCCCACTTCCGTCAGGCCTTCACCTGGGCCGCCGCCATCTCCGAGCGGCTGGGCAAGCCGAACTTCTGGTGGCAGCTGCCGGTGGGCAACATGAGCCTGCCGAACAGCAACACGCGCTGGAAGGACAACCGCGTGGACTACTTCTTCTCGCACACCGCGGAGCTGGCCGCCGCGCACTCCGTGGGCTTCTCCTTCGGCGCGGGTGAGGGCCGACAGACGTCGCCGGAGACCGACAACGGAAACCTGGCCAGCCGCGTCCGCGCGTACAAGCAGGCCGGTGGACAGGTGCCTTGCGTGAAGTAGCCGTCCGGACGGAGGCGGGACCGCGGTGACTCGCGGTCCCGCTCAGAACAGGCGTGAGTAGGTGGGCCTCGCGTCCGGCCGCGGCGTCCATCGCCGGCCGTCGCGAGGAAGCCAGAGCAGGTGGAAGCGCTCCGCGGGCCCTTCGTAGCGCACCGGGTGCTCGCCGCGCTCGAGCACAAGCTCCGCCTGCGTCACCCGCTGGCCGTCGATGAACAGCGCGCCCGTCTCGAGCACGGACGCGGGCTCGACGAAGTAGCGACCCTGACGCACGGCGAGGAAGCGGTCCTCCAGCCTGTCCCCGTTCTTCACGTCGTACCGCTGGCCCCAGAGGAACAGGTCCCCGTCGTACGGCTGGTAGTGCGTGTCGAGGAACCCGCGCAGCCCGGGCGGCAACCCGGACGTCCGCAGGTCATCCACGCGCAGCACGCAGCCCTTCTCCACCAGCGCCTCGGGCACCTCGCGCGCCAGCTGGTCCGGGATGGCGCCGCGCAGGTACGCGTCCGTGTAGAAGTAGAAGTGCGCGTGCGGCCGGCTCACGTAGCCACCGGAGTTGTCGTAGGCCACGTCCTCGGGCCCCGTGAGCGTGGCGATGCGCCCCAGCACCTCCCGCTGTCTGGCATTGCCGTCCCCGTCGAGCAGGGACTCCAGTCGCCACACCTGCAGGCAGACCAGCGCTCCCAATGCCACACCCAGCGCCACCCTCGCGCGCACGTGCTCGACGAGGAAGCCCACCCCACGCGCCATGAACGGCGCGAGCACGCCCAGCCAGGGCAGCAGGCTGTACGGGAAGGGCGCGCGCTGGAGCGCGTACGAGCCGAACGTCGCCACCACCGCGAGCAGCAACGGCAGGTCCGCGTCCGCCCAGCGCTCGGGGCCGGTGCTCCACCACCGCCTCACCGTCGCCGCCACGCCCAGCCCCGCCAGGCCGAAGAGCCACGGCTGCTCACGCAAGACCGGCCCCAGGTAGTCCCACGGCGAGAAGCCGGGATAGTGACGCTGGTGCTCGGCGGCCCACACGAAGCACCATTGCCACCACGCGCTCCACGACGCCGTCGCCGTGAGGTACGCCGCCACCGCCGCGAGCCCCACGCCCGCGCCCGCCAGGAACATCCCCGGCTGCGTCACCAGCGCGGGTGCACGTCCGCGCCGAACCATCAGGTCCACCGCGAGCGCCGCGCCCACCACCCCGCCGAAGAACAGCACCTTCTGCGAGGCCCACAGCGCGGTCACGTACGCCAGCCCCGCCACGAAGCCTGGCCACCGCGTCCCCGGCCGCACCGACAGCGCCGCGAGCGCGCCCAGGAACAGCGCCGTGGACAGCGCATCCGGGCGAATCTCCGTGGCGAAGCGCGTGAAGGGCACGCACGAGAGCAGCAGCACCGGCCCCAGCCAGCGCACGGCCCGGCCCTCGCGCCGGTTCAGCACCGCCACCGCGACACAGCTCCCCAACAGCGGCACCAGCATGGCCGCGCGCAACGCGAGCACGCCCCTGGGCGAGTCCCCCAGCAGCCAGAACAGCGGCGCCAGCGCCTGGTACACGAGCGGGAAGTGCACCTCGAAGAAGTCCCGGTAAGGGACCTGCCCCTTCGAGACGAGCCACGCCGCATGGGCATACTGGAACTCGTCGATGCTGAAGGCCTTGTGCAAGGCCAGCCGCGCGGCCAGCACCCCCAACCCCAGGAGTCCCAGCCCAAGTCCCACGCGCGTCCACCGTGCGTCCGTCATCGGCCGCCCTCTTACCCCGGATCCCTCCCACCTCCTGGGGTGGTCCTGACCGCATGAACCGAGCATCAACTTTTGATAGTGGGGAACTATTTTGACCCAGTTGTGCATACCGCTCTTTCCGTGTATCTCGTCTTTACCCTGTGAGCTTCAAGGGGAGCGGGCCGCCCCCTCATCCCGTGACGACACCTCCAGGTCGGGGCGGCCCGCGTCATTTCGCAGAGGGGGAATCACCACATGTCTCAGCACCAGCCGTGGGGCGCCAGGCGCTCCGCGATTGCTCGTTCATGTCTTGGGGCCGTTGGAGCCGTGGCGTTGGTCTGGGGAGCCGTCGCGCCGGGGAGCGCGCAGGCCGCCCTCCAACTGCCCGGGCTGGACCTCACCGCGCACTGCGTGCAGCGCTACGGCTCGGGAGCCTTCGCCACGCTGACCGCGAACAATGCGTATGGCTGGTCCTGCTACAAGAATGGCCAGTACCTGGGAATGGACCTCAACCAGGCGTGCCAGACGCAGCACACGAATGGCTTCCAGGCCGCGTACCGCAACTTCAACGACGCCTATTCCTGGTACTGCCAGCTCCGCGCGAACTACACGTCGCAGCAGGGGCTGACGCACTCGCTCTATGTCTGGAAGGGGCAGTACGTCGCCCTGCGCACGCCGGACATCACCACCTGCGCGAGCTCGACGAAGGAAATCACCGCGCAGATGGCCCTGCTGGTGGATGGGTTCGACCGGGGCTACACCTTCTACAAGGACGTCACGGGCGCTCAGCCCTCGCTCTTCCGCAACTACTACGGCTTGAACAGCATGGCCGTGCTGCCCTCGGGGTACGCGACGGGCTGCGGCAGCTCCACGGACCCGGCCTGCGGTGAGCGCGGCCGGACGGGCATCGAGTTCCGCTACAACCTGTACCAGACGGACATCTGCGCGGAAGCCCTCGCCACGGTGGCGACGCTCAACAACACGGGATTCTACGAGCTGGGCCGCAACTTCTGGTTCTACGAGAACCAGCTCGCGTCCACCAACGGCAACTACGCCCACGCCATGGTGACGGGCTACGCGGTGCTGATGCGCTTCCTGTCCATGGACTATTACGCGCTGCCTGTCTCCACGGGGCACGCGAGCCTCTACAACAACGTGAAGAGCCTGGTGAACACGTACCGCATCGCCACGGCGCCGTGCACGACGCCGGGCGTCTCCGGCACGCGCGTCTCGCCGGGCAGCACGACGTGCTACCAGCATGACTGGGCGAATACGCTGCTCGTGAAGCAGGGCGTCGGCGGCCTGGACACGACGGACCTGTTCGCCTCCTTCGTGCTCCGCCTCAAGCACGTCCATGGCTGGCCCTTCATCTTCCAGCTCTGGCGCAAGGTGGGCGCCATCTCCGGCACGGCGACGAGCCCCTACACCTCGGCGGACAACTTCGTGCTCGCCGCCAGCCGCGCGGCCAACGTCAACCTGGCCGACGTGTTCGAGACCGCCTGGCGGTGGCCCGTGAGCATGTCCGTGCGCAACACGCTCCAGAGCGAACTCGGCAATCCGGTGAGCACCACGCCGTATCTGTGAACCCGGCCCGAGCCGGGCGGCGCGTCTCGCCACTCACCGGTCCAGTCGACGACGGGAGCGGGCGCGCGCGGCCTCCAGCGCCGAGTCCACGCCGCCCTCCCCTGATGGTTTCGCCCCGGAGGTGTCTGTCTTCGGCTCCGGGGTGCTCGAAGTGGACGTGGGCGACTCCAAGGCGCCCCGTGTGCTGTCGGGTGCGGGCATCGTCACGCCGGGAGCGGCCCCTCTCGGCGTGGCGGTGCCCCGTGAAGCCGCGGTGGCCACGCGCTGCCGGGGCGCGGAGAGCAAGCGCCTCACGGCCACCTCGGCGAGCAACACCAGCATCGCGAGCGACACCAACCACGGCGCCAGCGCGAGCTGGCCCTCGGACTCGGGGGCCTCGGCGAAGAGGCCCGTCATGGACAGTCGCTCCACGCCGCCTCCCACGGCGGCGAGGGCGCGCAGCAGCGCCAGACCCTCCTTCGGACTTCCTGGCTCGAACTCCGGAGCGTACGGCAGCGCGACGGGCGGTGCCCTCAAGGCGCGCGTGCCCACGCGGACCACCGGGTGCCATGTGCCGCTGCCTTCCAGTGGGAGCTCCGCCACCAGCCGGTCGTCGTCCTCCCAGCGCATGGGCACCTCCACCGGCTCCGACCTGCCATCGCCCGCGAGCAACATCATCGAGGGCAGCGTGCCGGGCAGCGGCGCCTCGGGAGGCAGGTCCAGAGTCACCCGCAGGAGGTGTCCGCGGCGCTCGGAGCGCACCACCGCCTCGCCCAGCGGAGACGAGCCCGCCAGCGTCCAGCGCACCATCGCCTCCAGCGTCGCGCGCAGCGAGGCCCACTGGCGCAGCTCTCCGGTGAACGGGCCGTCGACCTCGGCGGTGAAGGCCACGGTGCGGCCCGCGCCTCGGGGCCACATCGCGAGGACCGGGGCCGCGTGGGTGTCGAGCGTGCGCAGCGCCACGTTGGCTTGAGGGCGCAGGTACGTGAGGTTGTAGCCGCCCACCTGGGGCAGGCCCTCGGAGGGGAGCCGGCCCAGGAGCGGCAGGTCGGGCGCGGCCTCCATCGACACGGGCTCATCGATGAAGGTGGCCCGGGCGACCGCGAGCGTCTCCTGGCTGAAGATGCGCGGCAGGCTCATCGCGTCCTCGGCGAAGTAGATGCGCCCGCCGCCGCGCTGGGCGACTTCCATGAGGAGCTTGGCGTCGGAGTCCTTCGGTGTGCCCAGGCCGATGACCGACACCGTCACCGACTTGGATTGGAGCTCCTCGAGCGTGCGCCGGAAGTCGTCGGGCTCCTCGGAGTCGGCCGCGTCAGAGAAAAGCAGCACGTGGCGCGTGGCCTTGTCGCTCTGGAGGATTTGCTTGCGGCCGGAGCGCAGCGCCTCGCCCACGTAGATGCCGCCGCCTCCGCTGAAGCCCTGGGCGACCTTGTCGAAGGGCAGGCCCGCCTGGACCGAGCGCAGCGGGAAGATTTCGTGCGTCTCCGTGTCGATCATGTGCACGGAGGCCTCGTCCTGGGGGTTGAGCAGTGAGAGCGCGGCGACGACGCCCTCGGCGGCGACCTCCATCTTGGTGCGCCCGTCGGGCACGGTGACGCCCATGGAGCACGAGCAGTCCATCAGGATGCTGATGGCGATGGAGGCGCGGCGGACCTCCTCGCGCATCTCCAGCGATACGGGGAGCAGGGGCTCGATGGGCGAGCGACGGTAGCCGCCCTCGCCGAAGCTCTCGCGTCCGCCGGTCATCACGAGCCCGCCGCCGGCCTGCTCCACGTAGGACGCGAGCGCGTTGAGGCCCGGTTCGCCGAGCAGGTTCGCGTCCACGTTCTCGAGCACCACGCTGCCCACGCCGTCCAGGTCATCGAGGGACAGGCGGAAGGGGGCGCGGACATCGACGAGCAGGCCCGTGGCCTGGAGCGCCTGCGCGAGCGTGCCCTTGGGTTGGTGGGTGAGCAGCAGCACGCGGCCCGGGCCCTCGACGCGCAGCACCGCGAGGCCCTTGTCGTTCTCCACCACGCCGTCGCCGGGGACCTCCACGGTGAGCTGGTAGCGCGCGAGGCCGGGCTCCTCGATGAGGTCCCTGAGCGGCAGCACATTGGGGCCGGGCAGGAAGTCGAAGGGGCCCTTCACGAGCACGCGGCCGTTGCGCTCCAGGCGCACGGTGCCGGTGACGGCCGCCGAGGCGTACACCTGGGCGGAGAACTGGAAGGGCTCGCGCGCGGCCACGACGGTGGGCACGTTGAGCGAGACGACGGCGACGTCCAGCGCGGGCTCGGGCCGGGCGAGCTGTCGCCAGTCCACGGCGATGCCTCGGGCCGCGAGCCTGCGCGCCGCGCCTCGTGCATCCGTGCCGGTGGCGCGGCCGTCGGAGAGGACGAGCACGCGGCCGGTGCGCTCCTGCGGGATGAGGACATTGGCGGCGTCGAGCGCGGCGGAGAGGTCCGAAGCCTCGGCGTCCAACGGTCGGCTGAAGCCACCGAAGGCGCCGACCGAAGACAGGGGCTGTTCCACCCGGGCCTCGCGGCCGAAGGTGATGACGCCCACGCGGTCGCCGGGGCGCCGCTGGGATTCCAGGTGCGAGAGGAGCTCCTGGGCCGTGCGGTCCACGTCGCGAGGCATGGACGCGGAGCGGTCCACCACGACGACCACGTCACTGCCCGCGTCCTCGCGGCGGCAGCTCGGGCCGGACAGCGCGCCGACCACCAGCACGACCAACGTGGCGCGCAGCCACATCGGCGGACCGGGCCTGCGGCCGTACTTCCACAGGAAGAGGCCGAGCGGGATGAGCAGCATCCACGCCTGCGGGAGCGCGAAGGTCATGACACCCGCCTCGTGACGTAGAAGTCGCCCATCAGCGCGAGCAGGAGCAGCACCAGCGGCCAGCGCATCCGCTCGGAGGCCCCTGCTCCCTCTGCATCCTCGCCGGACTCACGCGGGGGGATGTCCACGCTGCCGCGTCCGCGCAGGTCCGACTCGCGCGCATCCATCGTCAGCACCACCGCGGCGTCGACGACTTCACCGTCGCGCTCCAGTTCGTAGCGTCCAGGCGAGGAAGGCGGAGGCAGGCTCACCGCGCCCGCGCCGAACACGGGATTCTCCCCCTCCGGCCCCACCAGCGTGTAGCGCTCGCCGGGCAGCGTCACCACCTGGAGCGGCTCGCCCAGCGAGAGCTGCCTTCGCGCGAAGCCCTCCCGCGAGCGACGCGCCTCGCGCACCACGTTGCCCAGCAACACCGGCCACGCGGACACACGCTGCACATTGGAGCGGGCCAGGTCGACGTTGAGGTGCACACGTCCGTCCTCTCCCTCCGACACCAGCACCGCTTCCCCCGCGGTGATGAGCGGACGTCCGGGCGGGTTCTCCCCCGCGGACCAACGCACACCCGCGAGCTGCACATCGTCGAGCAAGGGGTGCCCCTTCTCGGAGAAGAACGGACCCACGAAGGTCCGGGGCTTGCCCGTCGCCCCCACGGTCACCCGTGCATCCGTGCCTTGCGGACCGATGAGCAACACGTCCTCCGCCGCGGCCTCGCGCGACAGGTCCGGGATGGCCGAGACGAAGCGCTCCAGCGCGCCCCGCTCCAGCGGCCCCAGCCCCTGCGCCAGACGCACCGCGAGCGGCCGCGCCGACGACACGGGCAGCGTCGCCCGGTTGTCCTCCGGCAGTGCATCCGGAGCGATGAAGACGCTCACCTCGCCCGCGTCCTGGAACGTGACGCGCACCGTGGCTGTCTCCCCATCCTTGAACGACACCGTCTCCGCGCGCGACGTCCCCTGCTTCGCGCCCGCCCCAGGCTGCGCGGTCATCCGCACCGACACCGAGTCCGGCCCCACACCGAAGCGCGCCACCCGCAGCGTCACCGTCGACGCACCGCCTTCGTCCTTCCGCTGCGCGGAGACGAGCGCCACGTTGTCGCGCGCCGTGCCCAGCGCCGTCCACCGCACCGGCGCGGGCACCACGAGCCCCTCGGCCGGCGGCGCATCGGTGAAGAAGTCCACGTGCTTCCCCGGCCCCGCGAGTTCCTGTGCCCACAACAACGTGGGGATGGGGTCATGGTCCGCGCCCAGCGCATTGAAGGACTCCAGCGCGGCCAACGCCCGCGAAGGCTCCGCCTCCGGCCCCGCGAGCACTCGGGGCGTCATGCCCGTCGCCAGCACCGTCACCCGCGTGGCCTTCGCGGTCTCCACCCGACGCGCGGCCTCGCGGCGCACCAACTCCAGCACCGTCACGTTGTCCGGCCCCCGCGCGGACATGGACAGGCTCCCATCCACCACGAGCACCAGGTGTCGACTCCGAGCCGACTCACCCAGTCGCACGTCCGCCAGATACAGCGCCGCGGCGATGACCGCGAGCACCTCCAGCAGCAGCGACACCTCCCGCGTGAAGCGCTCCCAGCGAGGCCCCGCCTCGGCGCGAGGGCTCGGCGTGCGCCACAGGAACAGCGCGCTCACCACCACCGGCTTCTGCCGCCGCCGCAGGAAGTACGCCGCCACCAACGGCACCAGCGCGCCCAGGGCCAGCAAGCCCCACGGGAAGCCGAAGCTCACGCGCCACCTCCCGCCACGAAGAGCGGATGCAGCGGCCCCGCCACCAGCGCGGCCAGCGACTCCGTGGCTGGCGCCGTCACCAGCAGCCCACGCGCACGCAGCGCCGCGCCCCGCAGCAATCTCTGATGCTCCTCGAAGCGCCGCGCATATGCCGCCAGCACGTCCTCCGTCAGCAGCTCCTCCAACGCCGCGCCGCTCTCCGAGTCCACCAACCTGGCGCCCTCACCTCCCGAAGGCGAAAGGTCCTCCTCATCCAACACCTGCACCAGGAAGCACCCCGCCGCCCCACGCGACAGCCGGGACACCAGCGCGGGCAGGTCCGCCTCGAACAGGAAGTCACTCACCACCACGCGCAGCCCACAGGGCCGGGGCGGAGGCAGTCGCCCCAGCGCCGTCGCCAGGTCATCCCGCGCGTCGAACTCGAGCGCCCGCAGCACCGCCCGACACCCCGCCCCCTGCATCCGCTCCGCGCGGACCGCCGTGGTGAGCAGCGTCGGGCTCAACCCCTGCCGCGCCGCCACCTCGCACACCAGCAGCGCCAGCTCCCTCGCGCACGCGGCCTTGCGCGGCGACAGCGCCATGGAGCGAGAGCCATCCACCACCACCTCCACCCGGGGCGACACCTCGTCCTGCCGCACCCGGAGGATGAGCTCATCGGTCCGCGCCACCGCGTTCCAGTCGAGCTGCCGCAGGTCATCTCCCGGCTGGTACGCCCGGAAGTCATGCAGCTCCAGCGAGCTGCCCATCGACGACGCGCGCACCTCGCCCACCCGGCCCCGGTGCGGCCCTCGCGGCAGCGCCAGCGCGAGCCCCGGGGCCAGCCGCCCCACCGCCGCTTCGTCCATGGGAGCGGGCCCGCTCACAGCCGATGGGCCCGCTTCTCACGCTCGGTCAGCACCCGGTCGGCCATGAACGCACACAGCAGCGCCAGCCCTCCCAGGAAGCCCACCATGGCCCAGGACATCTCGGGCAGCCCCGTGGAGTAGTCATGCGACGAGAAGTTGGCCACCCCCACCACCGGGTTCAGGAGGTTGATCAACGAATCGCCCGCCTCCAGCCCCACCACCTCCGCGAAGAGCGGCGGCAGGCCCGCGGCCATACCCACCGTCGCCACGAAGAGCAGCCGCACCGCCGCGGGCGAGGAGAACCGGTCCGACTTCGACATCCGCCCCAACAGCAACGCCAACGACAGGTAGAGGACCGAGTACGCCGGCATCACCGCCATCACCATGCGGAACGGCTCGCTGCGCGACGAGGTGTGCTCGGAGAAGAGCGCCGCCAGGAACCACGCGACGTTCCAGCCCACCAACAGCAACACCGCCAGCCGGAAGCCCCGCAGCGCGCCCGGCCGCATCAGCGACCAGGGGCCCGTGTCCGCTCGCAGCGCGCGCGCCTGTCCATCCACGTCCGAGGCCATGAACAGGCTCACCAGCGTCAGGTGCACCGTCCCCAGCGTGGCGAACACCTCCGTCACCACGTGCTTCTTGTCATCCACCCACCAGAGCACCAGGCCCGCGAGCAGGGCCACCCCCATCTGCGCCGCCACCGCCCGACGCGGGCCGCGCGTGTAGTCCTCCGTGGACAAGGACAGCCGCGACGCGGCCACCTCGAACAACAGCCACCCGTCCAGGAGCATCAACCCCAGACAGATGCTCATCGCGAGCAACACCCCGTCCGTGTGCAGCAGCCGGTCCGCCGCGTCCGTCAGCGCGCTAGCGATGCCGAGCGCCATCGCGAACGCGAGGCCCAACGCGCCCAGCACCACGAAGTGCACCAGGCCCCGCCCCATCCGGCTGTCCGCCAGCGTCGCCGCGCACACCGCCACCACCGTGAGGAACACGAGCCACGCCGCGCTCAACCCCAACACCACCAGGATGGTCGGCAGCGCGATGCCGTTGAGGTAGTAGCTGAAGAGCAGGAAGGGCCCCACCGCCGAGGCATACAGCGCCGCCTGCACCAGGAACGACAGCACCTTGCCCCGTAGAATCCTCCGAGGCCCCAGCCCCGTGAGCACCAGCAGCACCCACGTGTCGTCCTCGCGCTCCCGCGCCAGCGAGCGGTACGCGCTGTACGGAATCACGAAGAAGTGCACCACCGCCAGGCACACGAAGAACGCGAAGAAGTACGTCTGCCCGAACTGGGAGAACGCCGCGTCCCGCGTCTGCACGAAGGCCACCAGCGCCAGCACCACGCACGACAGCAGCATCAACCCGAAGCACGCCCAGAAGATGCGCGTGCGGAAGCCCTGACGGACCTCCTTCACCACCAGCGGGTTGAGCCGGTCCCCCCACCGCGCCTGGAAGCCGCCGCCGCTCGCGGACACCGCGCCACCGGTCGGCTCCGCCACGGGCGCCCCCGAGGTCGTCTCCATGGGCGCGCTCACGCGAGCCTCCCCTTCGTCACCGTCATGAAGGCATCCTCGAGGTTGCGCTCACGCATGCCGAACGCGCACACCGGCAGGCCCGCCGTCACCAGCACCGCCAGGAGCGCCGCCGACGCCACGTCCGCGCCCGTGCCGGGCTCCAGCTCCAGACCCACCCGCAGGGACTCACCCTCCTTCGACACCCGCGACACCCGGGGCTGCTCCAGCAGGAGCCGCTCCGCGCGCGCCCACGCACCTTCCGACTCCGGCCCCGTCGCCAGGCGCACCGTCAGCTCCACCGAGGCGAGGTTCGTGTCCTGCTGGAGCAGGTCCTCCACCTTGCCCGTGGCCAGCAGGCGCCCCTGCTCGATGATGGCGCACGTGTCGCAGATTTCAGCCAGCTCCGTGAGGATGTGGCTGGAGATGATGACCGCCTTGCCCTGGTCCGCCAGCGCCCGCAGCAGCTCGCGCAGCTCGATGCGCGCCCGGGGGTCCAGGCCATCCGCCGGCTCGTCCAACAAGAGCAGCTGGGGGTCGTGCAACAGCGTGCGCCCCAACGCCACGCGCTGCCGCATTCCCTTGGACAGCGCGGTGGTGAGCTTGTCCGCGAGCGGCCCCAGGCCCGTGAAGCCCATCACCGACTCCACGCGCTGGCGCCGCTTCGCGCCCGTCAGCCCATAGGCGCGCGCGAAGAAGTCCAGGAACTCGAAGACGGTGACGTCGTCATAGGTGCCGTACCGGTCCGGCATGTAGCCGATGAGCGGCCGCACCTTGTCCGGCGTGTCCACCAGCGAGTGGCCCCCGAGCAGCACCTCGCCGGACGTGGGCGCGTCCAGCGTCGCGAGGATGCGCAGCGTGGTGCTCTTGCCCGCGCCGTTCGGCCCGATGAACCCCAGGATGCTGCCCGCCTCCAGTTGGAAGGACACGTCGTCCACCGCCCGCAGGGCGCCGTAGTCGCGCCTGAGGCCCTTCACCTCCAGCAACGCGCTCATGGCCTCACCTCGCCCCGAATCAGATGCACGCTCGCCTCCACCTCCGCGCTCAAGGCGCTGGTGGGCAACGGGCCCGGGCCACTCGTGCGCACGACGAACTCCTTGTCCTTCAGCTCCCTGCGGAAGAGCGGCAGCGCGGCCTGCAGGCGGTACTGGGCCGAGGAGGGCATGCCCACCTCCACCAGGGTGTCCGCCGCGTTGGCCTGCGAGGGCCCCAGGTCCGGCTCCGCGGCCCCCAGCGCGCCCTCCTCGCCATCCGCCAGCCGGGGCAGCCGGCGCACCTGACCGTTCCAGCGCAGGATGCCTTCCTCCACGACGACGCCCAGCGCGTTCTGGACCTTGGGTTCTCCGCCCGTCTCCACCAGCACCAGTCGGGCGCGCGAGGGGACCACCGCGAGCTCTCCCCACTCGCGATAGGTGCGCGGTGGCAGGAAGCCGTCTCCCACGGTGAGCCCGCCCGTCCAGTCCAGGTCGGCCATCAGGTCCTCCGTGTCGTGCGGAGCGATGAGCACGCTCGACGAGGGCAGGCGCAGCGGCTCGGGTGACAGGTTCGCGTACCAGCCCGACAACCCCACCGTCACCGCGCGGGCCCGGGCGCCATCCAGGTACGTCAGGCTGTAGCGCGCCGTGTGCACCGCGAAGCCATCCACCAGCACGGACCAGGCGATGAGCACCAGGCACGTCACCAGCGACACGGCGGGCACCGCGATGAGCACCGCCACCGGGCCCCGGCGCTTCGTCAGCCACCAGGCCCCGGGCCCCACCAGCAGCGCGAACGCCGTCATCAGGAGCAGGAACGGCCCCACCGGCGCGCGGGCGGTGCCCAGCAGCGGCGCCTCGTCGTCACCGAACGACACCTTCGAGGCCCACCGCGAGCGCAGCCCCTGCGGGCGCGTCTTGCCCCGGTTGTCATCCGTGAGGGTCGACAGCTCCGACTGAATCTTGTGCCGACACGTGGCCGCGGAGTTGTCGCAGGTCCACACGCCGCCGAAGGCGTAGGGCCCGTCCTGGAGCGGGACGGACTGGAGCAGCTGCAGCCGCTCGCGCAAGTCCCTCGGAGGGTTGGCGACGACGAGCCGGCCTCCCGACAGCGCATAGGACTCCAGCACGGCCCACACATCCGCGGGGACCTTCGTCGCCGTCTCGGTGAGGACCACCATCTCGAAGCCCGCGTAGGCCGCCAGCTCGCGCGGCGCCTCTTGCGCGTCGATGAAGCGCACGGAGAACAGCGGGTCCTCCTGCTCCGGCGTCTTGGTCAGGCCCGTGACGGCCTCGAAGGACTCGCTGTTGCCCACCACCAGCACGGGCTCGAAGCGGTCGTTGTCGGGGAACAGGTGCTCGGTGATGGGCGGCAGGCCGGGGACCTCGACGGTCAGCGCGCCGGAGTGCCAGGCCACGGGCGCCATCAACCAGGTGACGAGCCGCTGGCGAGGCGCCAGCTCCACGGTGCGCTCGACGGCGTGCGTGACGTCGCCGTAGGAGGGTCGGAAGGACAGGTGCACCGGGTGCGGCTGGGCGTCGCCGTTGTGGAGGGTCACCTCCGCCGCCCAGTAGCCGCGCTGGGGCTTGAGCGAGCCCCGGCGCACCGTGACGCGCAGGTAGTCCTGGGCGAGCGAGTCCACCGAGCCGCTCGCATCGCGGTAGCCGGTAGGCGCTTTCACGGCCGTGGCGGCGGTGGCGACGTCCACGGGAGCGGCCGCCTCGACGACCGGCGGCGGGGTCCCCAGGAGCAGCCACACCGACAGCACCACGACGCTAGTCACGCGGCACCTCGGGCACGGCCTGCAGCAGCGCGCCTACCACGTCCGACGCGGACACCTTCTCCAGCGAGGCCTCGTACGCGAGCACCAGCCGGTGGTTGAGCGCGGCGGGGGCGGCGGCCACCACGTCGTCGAAGCCGACGTTGGGCCGGCCGTGCATCAAGGCCCGCGCGCGTCCGGCCGCCGCGAGTGCGAGCGCGGCGCGGGGGCTCGCGCCATAACGCACGAAGCGGCGGACGGCCTCGGGCGCGGAGGCCTGGCGCGGGTCGCTCGCCTCCACCAGCCGCCCGATGAAGTCCGCCACCGGGCCGGGCAGGTGGACGCGGTCCACGGCGGCGAACAGGCGCGCGAGCCCGTCCGCGTCGAGCACGGGGGACAGCTCCGGCGGCGCGCCGCGCACGCGCGTGGTGAGCAGCGCGCGCAGCGTCTTGGCGCCCACGGGGGGCACCTGGATGCGGAAGAGGAAGCGGTCGAGCTGGGCCTCGGGCAGGGGATAGGTGCCCTCCAGCTCGATGGGGTTCTGCGTGGCGAGCACGAAGAACGGGTCCGGCAGCGCGCGCGTCTGGCCGAGCACCGTCACGCGGCGCTCCTGCATGGCCTCCAGCAGCGCGGCCTGCGTCTTCGGGCTGGAGCGGTTGATTTCATCCGCGAGCACGAGGCTGGCGAACAGCGGGCCCTCGCGGAAGACGAAGTCGCGGCGGCCCTCGCCCTCCAGCACGTAGGTGCCGGTGATGTCGCCGGGCAGGAGGTCCGGGGTGAACTGGATGCGGCGGAAGGGCAGCGCGAGCAGCTTCGCCAGCGACTTGCACAGCTCCGTCTTGCCCAGGCCGGGCAGGCCCTCGAGCAGCACGTGTCCGCGCGCGAGCACCGCCATGACGACCTGCTCGACGACGGTCTGCTGGTCCAGCATGACGGTGTCGAGCCGGGCCTTGAGCTGGTTCGCCACCTCCGCCGCCCCCTGCGCCTCGGCGGGACTGAGAAGTTCCGCTGCCACGTGTGTTCTCCCCTTCCGGACTACTCTCCACCAAAGTACCGCTTCACGAGGTCGCGGTTGCGCGGCAGCAGCGGCTGTCCGCCGGTCCCCGCCGCCGCGTCGCCCTGAGCGCTGGTCCCCTGACCGCGCGCCGCGCCCCGGGCCCCCGTGCCTCGCCGAGGGTCCGCCGCCTCGAGCCCCCACAGCTCACCGGCCTCGCCGCCGTGTCCCTCCGGAAGCGGCTCGAACGCGAGCCGGTCCGGGTCCATCTCCGCCGCGCCCCCGAAGACGAGCGGATTCGAGCCGCCCCCTTCCGAGGGAGCCCCCGAGCCCGCGCCCTGGCGCACCGCACGGCTCGCGTGGCCCTGGCTGTTGCCGCGCCCGCCGCCCTGGCCTTCGCCGCCCTCCTGCCCCTCGCCGCCTTCCTGCCCTTCACCGCCCTCCTGCCCCTCGCCGCCTTGTCCCTGGCCCGATTGCTGGCGATTTCCTTCCTGCCGCCCACTCGAGCCTTGTCGAGGACGCGAGCGTTGACTGCGGGCCTGCGCGCCCTGCCCCTCACGCGGCTCGAAGCGCTGGGCGAGCGACTGCCTTCGACGCTCCAGCGACTGGCGCAGTTCCGAGATCTGGTCCACCGAACCGGAGGACTGGGCGCGCGCCTGCTCCTGGCGCGAAGCGCCCTGCTGACCTTCGCTCGGATTGCCGCCTTGCTGTCCCGCGTTCGCCTGGCCCTGCTCGCCGCCCTGTTGTCCCGCGTTCGCCTGGCCCTGCTCACCGCCCTGTTGCCCCGAGTTCGACGCGCCCTGCTCGCCGCCCTGTTGTCCGGAGTTCGAGGCGCCCTGCTCCGAGCCCTGCTGCCCGTTCTCGGAGCCCTCTTGCGCCGAGCCCTCCGCGCCCGCGGACTGGAGCGCCATGAGCGCGCGCTCGAGGGCCTCGCGCTCACGGGACGCGGACTCCGCGCCCCCCGCGGCGCCGAGCGCATCCTCCAGCTCACGCGCGGCCTCGGAGGCCTGGGCCAGCTCGGCGGCGGCCTCGGCGGCGCGCTCGGCGAGTCGACGCTCCATCGAGTCGGCGGCCTCCCAGTCACCCGAGTCGAAGCGACCCGAAGCCACTTCCTCGGACAGGCGACGCAGCTCGTCCTCCACGGCCTCGCCCAGGGGCTCCTCGCGGGCCAGGGCCTCGGCCTGTGCCTTCACCGCGTCCACCTTCGCCGCGGCGGCGGCATGGACACCCCGGGACGCGCGCGGCGCGGGCAACGGCATCAGGAAGCCGATGAGGGCGAACACCAGCGCGCCGGCGAGCGCCGCCACGGGGCGCCGCCACTTCAGCTGCGGAGGCTTCACCTCGCGGGCGAGCTGATTGACGGAGAGCTCCCACTCCCCCACGGGGCGCTCCAGCCGGGTGAGCAGCAACCCGCCCGCGTTGGCCGAGCGGTCCGCGAGCACGGCCGCATGCTCGAGCGAGACATGGCGCGCGCGGGCACGTCGCCACCACCATGCGAGGCCCGCGAGCACGAGCGGCGGCAGGGCCCAGACGCACTGCTGGCGCAACAGGAGCCGGGCCAGCACGCAGGCGGTGCTGGTGGCCCAGAGGGGAGCGAGGCCGGCCTCCGCCCACGCGAGGGCATTGAGGCGTCGCTGGACGCGGCGCACCGGAGCAAGCACCAGAGCCTGGAGGCGGCGTTCTTCGCTGGCGGCCATGAGGAAGGACCAGTGTCGGACACTCGGGGTGCCCGGACAAGCCGCTCGGTGTCGAGCGTCGGCGGGGGCAGGTGGGCGGCGTTCGTGTCGACCTGAACGGTCGCCTGCTCTCGAAGGACGGGAAAACACCCGGGCACTGCCCTGAACTGAACGGGGGGCGACAAGGTGGGCTTTGCCTCCCGCCGCGACGCGCTGTCGGAATGGCGCGCATCGCGAAGCATCCGCTTTCCGGGGGGAATCCATGTCGACGCGAGAGGCGAAATCGAACGAGGTGCGCCAGCCGCGCAAGGACTTCAGCGAGACGGCGTGCAGGGCCCGAGGCAACGAGGTGTCACGGCGCACCGCGCGCTCGCGCTCGGCGCCCGAGCTGTTCGGACCGGCGGAGCAGCTCCAGGTCCCGGGCGAGCTCACGGCGTTCGTTCCGATGGAGGCACAGCCGGAGCCGTCATGGCGTCCGGGCATGGGCGTGATTCCGTACGACGGCGGCGCGACGTTCCGCGTGTGGGCGCCGCATGCGCAGCGCGTGCAGGTGGTGGGGGACTTCAGCCACTGGCACGCGGTGGAGCTGGCGCGCGAGCCCTCGGGCAACTTCTCCCGGGACATCCAGGGGGCGTACAACGGACAGCAGTACCAGTACATCGTGCAGGGCCGTTATGGCGACTGGCGCTGGCGCAACGACCCGAGGGCCGCGGACGTCACGCACTCCACGGGCAACAGCGTCATCCTGGACCACCGTGACTTCGTGTGGCGGTACGACGGGCACTTCCAGATGCCCGCGCGGCACGAGGCGGTCATCTACGAGCTGCACATCGGCACGTTCCACGATTCACCGGGCTGGGGGCCGGGGCACTGGTTGAGCGCCATCGACAAGCTCGACTACCTGAGGGATTTGGGCGTGAACCTGGTGGAGCTGATGCCCTCGGCGGAGTTCGCGGGGGACTTCTCGTGGGGCTACAACCCGACGTTCCCGTTCGCGCCGGAGAGCACGTATGGCGCGCCGAACGACCTGAAGCGCTTCGTGGACGAGGCGCACCGGCGCGGCATCGGCGTCATCATGGACGTGGTCTACAACCACCTGGGGCCCAGTGACTTGCCGCACTGGGACTTCGATGGAGAGACGTTCGGCCGAGGGGGCGTGTACTTCTACGCGGACTGGCGCGCGAGCACGCCGTGGGGGGACACGCGTCCGGACTACGGGCGTCACGAGGTGCGCGACTACCTGCGTGACAACGCGCTGATGTGGCTGCGCGAGTACCACATGGATGGCTTGCGCGTGGACGCGACGAAGGAGATTCGCACCACGAGCGGCGTGGACAATCCGGCGGGCTGGGACCTGCTGCGCTCGATTACGGAGGCGGTGAAGCGCGAGTTCCCGTGGAAGCTGCTCATCGCGGAGGACATGGCGGCGGACCCGGCGGTGACGCATCCGCAAGGAGCGGGGTTCGACGCGCAGTGGGACGCGGCCTTCGTGCACCCGGTGCGCGCCGCGCTCACGGCGCCGTTCGACGAGTGGCGGGACTTGAGCGCGGTCCGGGACGCGCTGTACTTCCGTTACAACGGTCAGTCGATGCAGCGGGTCATCTTCACGGAGAGCCACGACGAGGTGGCGAACGGCCGCAGCCGGTTGCCCACGGAGGTGTCGCCGTACAACCCCGGGGACGTGCTGGCGAAGAAGAAGGCGTTGCTGGGCGCGGCGCTGACGCTGACGGCGCCGGGGATTCCGATGTTGTTCATGGGGCAGGAGTTCCTGGAGGACGGGCACTTCGATGATGGGGACCCGCTGGACTGGAACAAGTCGGACTGGTTCGGGGGAATCCTCCAGGCGCATCGGGACCTCATCCGCCTGCGGCGCAACTGGCACGACACGAGCGCGGGGCTGCGGGGCGAGGGCGTCAACGTCTTCCACCTGAACCACGACGACAAGGTGCTCGCGTTCCACCGGTGGCAGCACGGTGGAGCGGGTGACGACGTGGTGGTCATCGTGAACCTGGGGCACCGGACGTTCAGCGGGTACGAGCTGGGCCTGCCCTCGGATGGACTGTGGCGGGTGCGGTTCAACAGCGACTGGCAGGGCTACTCACCGGACTTCGGCGGCACGCACGTGCACGACTTCTGGAGCACGTGGGGAGCGCGGGATGGAATGCCCGCGCGCGGAGCCGTGTCCCTGGGCGCGTACAGCGCGGTGATTCTCTCCAGGGACCGCTGGTAGCCTGCGGGCGGATGCTGCTCGCCCGACCTCCTGACCTCGCGCCTCGCGCTCCGTGGCCGGACATGCCCCTGGTGGTGTGGCCGGCTGCGCTCGCCATGTGGGGCCCCGGGGACATGTCGTCGAAGCACGCCCACCACGCGATGCACCTCATGCTGTGCCGCACGGGCACGCTCTCCATCCGCGTGGACTCGGCCAGGAAGGACACGCGCGCGGCCGGAGTCCTCGTGGGGCCCGATGTCCCACACGCGCTCGATGCCCGAGGCACGGAGGTCGTCCTCCTCTTCGTCGAGCCCGAGAGCCATGACGGTCTGCGCCTCCGCGCGTCCCTCACCGAATCCGTCCGACTCTTCGACGAGGCCGCGCGCGACGCCCTGCTCGCCAGTCTGCAGCGCGCGGGGCCCATTCCCCACGCGGACATCGGCCCGTGGATGGAGTCCACGCTGGAAGCCCTCGCCGGCCCCAGCACCACCGCCGCCCCGCGCATGCACCCTCGCGTGCGCAAGCTCCTGCGCCACCTGCGCGCCGACCCCGCTCCCGAGGACACCTCCCTCGAAGCGCTCGCCGAGGTCGCCGGCCTGTCCTCCGGCCGCCTGATGCACGCCTTCACCGAGTCCACCGGCGTGCCCCTGCGCCCCTATCTCCTCTGGCTCCGACTCCAGCGCGCCGCCGGCGCCATCGCCTCCGGACGCACCGCCGGAGAGGCCGCGCACGCCGCCGGCTTCTCCGACTCCGCCCACCTGACGCGCACCTTCCGGCGCATGTTCGGCACCACGCCCTCCTTCCTCCAACGTCGCAGCCAGTTCGTTCAAGCCCAGGCCAGGGCCCTCGACGCATCTTGAGCAGCGTCAGGCCGGGACCCCTCCCGACCTTCCGAGCCAGGAGCCTCGCCGTGTCCTTCGCCCTCGTGCTGCTCTCGTTCTTCGCCCTCTTCCACCTGCCCCCGCTGCGCAGGCTGCCCGCGCTCTCCACCCCCGCGAGCCGCGCCGCCGTGGCCGCGGGCGTCTTCTTCATCGGCGCCGGCGTCATGCACTTCCTCATGCCCGCGCGCTACGACGCGATGATTCCGCCGCAGCTCCCCTCACCCCGCTTCTGGACGCTCCTGTCCGGCGTGCTCGAAGTCGCAGGCGGCGTGGGCCTCCTCCTCCCGCGCACCCGAAAGCTCGCGGCACTCGGCCTCATCGCGCTGCTCGTCGCCATCCTCCCCGCGAACCTCCACGAGGCCTCGGCCAACTCCGCCTCACACGTGCTGCCCTTCCCGGACTGGTACTTCTGGCTGCGCCTCCCCTTCCAGCTCGTCTACATCGCCTGGGTGGCGTGGGCCGGTGGACTGTTGCCCTCCCAAAGCCGTGCGAGGCGCGCCATGGCTGGTTAGGCTCGCCACCCCATGAACTTCCGTCATCTTGGTCGCAGCGGTCTGGCCGTCAGTGAAATCTCCTTCGGCAACTGGCTCACGCACGGCTCCCAGGTGGAAGAAGAGGCCGCGCTCGCGTGCGTGAAGGCCGCGCAGGACGTGGGCATCACCACGTTCGACACCGCCGACGTCTACGCGAGCACCCGCGCCGAGTCCGTCCTCGGCCGAGCCCTCAAGGGCCAGCGCCGCGCCAGCTACGAGCTGTTCACCAAGGTCTACTGGCCCACCGGCCCCGGGAAGAACGACTGGGGCCTGTCGCGCAAGCACATCATGGAGTCCATCCACGGCTCGCTCACCCGCCTCCAGACGGACTACGTGGACCTCTATCAGGCCCACCGCTTCGACACCGCCACGCCGCTCGAGGAGACGATGCTCGCCTTCGCCGACATCGTCCGTCAGGGCAAGGCCCTCTACATCGGCGTCTCCGAGTGGACCGGCGAGCAGATCCGCCAGGGCGCGAAGCTCGCCCGCGAGCTGAAGATTCCCTTCGTCTCCAGCCAGCCCCAGTACTCCATGCTCTGGCGCGTCATCGAGGCAGACGTCATCCCCGCGTCCCTCGACGAGGGCCTCGGTCAGATTGTCTGGTCCCCCATGGCCATGGGCGTGCTCACCGGCAAGTACCTCCCCGGCAAGCCGCCGCCCGCGGGCAGCCGCGCCACCGACCCCACCGGCTCGCGCTTCATCGCGCGCTTCCTCAAGGAGGACGTGCTCACCCGCGTGCAGAACCTCAAGCCGCTCGCGCAAGAGGCCGGCCTCACCATGGCCCAGCTCGCCGTCGCCTGGGTGCTCCAGAACAAGGGCGTCTCCTCCGCCATCATCGGCGCCTCCCGCCCCGAGCAGGTCCACGACACCGTGAAGGCCGCCGGCGTGAAGCTGGAGCCCGAGCTGATGCGCCGCATCGACGACGTGCTCGGCCCCGTCATCGAGCGCAACCCCGCCCTCACCGACGTGCCGGACCGCAAGATTTGAAGCCCCACGCGACGCGCCGGGTCTCCACGTGAGCCCGGCGTGCTCGCGCCGCTGCACCCCGTCGCCGCGCCGCCCTATACTCGCGCCCAGGTCCTTCTCCTGGAGGTGGCGTGTGCGTTGGTTCGTAATCTCCGCAATCCTGTTCGCGTCGAGCGCGTCCGCGCAGACGCCCGAGTGCAAGGCGGCGAAGAAGGAGTACGTCGAGCGCGAGGGTCAGCTCACCACCCTGAAGCAGGCTCGCAAGGACATGCGCGAGGTGCTCGTCGCCGCCAAGAAGGGCCGCGCCCACAGCCGCGCGCTCGACGCGCTGGAGAAGGCCGACGACGCCATGGAAGACGCCGTCAAGCGCGCCACCTCCGAGCAGGCCCAGCGCGACAAGCTGACCAAGGAGATCTGCAAGTAGGCCCTCGACCCGGGGGCGCTTTTCGCCCCTGGGTTTCTTTTGCCTTTCGGCTGCGCGAAGGGGCTTTCAAGGGGCGAGCCACTCGGAGCATCTTCACTGCATGGATCCACTCTTCAAGGCCCAGGCCTTCGGCATGCTGCTGCTCTGGATTCCGCTGCTCGCGGGATTCTTCGTGGGCCGGTGGGTGTACCCGAAGTTGCTGCGCCTGCTCCCCGCCGTCCTGCCCCTCGCCCGCTCGCGCTCGTCGACCTTCATGACGCTCGTGAACGTCACCCTGTTCGCCACGGCCATGGTGCTCACCACGGGCATGCTCGCGGCGAAGACGCTCGTGTGGCTCCAGGGTCTGACCTTCCTGCCCGTCACGCCCACCGCCAACTGGGTGCGCGCCCTCTCCTGGCTCGCCGCCTTCTTCTGCGGCTACCACGCGGCGCCGCTGTTCGGACGCGCCGCCCTCGAGAACATCGACATGCACGAGCCCGCGCCCCTCCCCGCGCTCCCCGGCCCCCGCAAGCAGCCATCCAGTTGGTGGGTGCTCGTCATGCTGTGCTTCATCCTCGCGGCCGGCGGGGGACTGGCCGCGGTGGCCATCGGCCTGCAGAAGGAGGGCTTCCTGCGGACCTCGGACGTGGGAGACCTGGCCGAGCTCGCCTCCGTCCAGGAGCAGCTCCGACCGCTCGAGGCCTGCGGCATCGAATACAAGCGGTGGGACGCCAAGGGCCGCAACAGGTACCCCAAAGCCGTCTCCATGCAGGACTGCGACAGCAACACCCACGGCATCCTCCGCATCGAGGTGCCCCAGACCTGGCTGGAGCAGGGCGTCGGCTTCACCATGCAGCGGGGTTCGACGTCGGAGCCCTGGGAGATCCTCGTCGACAAGGACGCGGTGCCCTTCCCCGCGCTCAAGGAGGCCCTGGAGACCTTCGCCCCCATCATCGCCGCCGAGTACCCGGACAAGCTGCGCCAGGAACTCGAGAGCGAGGCCGCGTACCGCCGGAACATGGAGGAGTACCGGCGCCAGCGCGATGCACCGAAGCCGAGCGCGAAGTCGTCCTATCCCGAGTGACGCCAGGCGCTCAGCGCCGGCAGTCTGGATGCGCCGCCGCGTGGAGGCGCTCGTACTCCGCATGGGTGATGTCGCCCGCGAAGAGCGTCATCGCGACTTCGCCCCACGTCCCGCGCCAGTCGCCTGGCATCCGCAACGGATTGAAGCTCGAGAGCATGCCGGGGGGCGGAGGAGGGGGCGTCATCATGAGATACGCGTCCCCCAGGGGGTGCGGCGGGAGCGCCCGCGCGAGCACGCGCCGCTGGAGCTCCTCGAAGGCGATGTCCCCGCGCTTGTACGCCGCCGAGTCCGCCAACGCCGCGGAGTAGTCCGCGCTGCCCTCGGGAATCCGCGGGTCGCTCGCGGGCGCCTCGGGCGAGGGCGGCATGTGCGGCGGCCGGGGCGGCGGCGGGACGGAGCGCCAGGAATCGTCATCGGGCGGCGTGTTCGACATGCGGGAGTCCTCCAGGAGGAAGGCTCCTGACTGTCCCTCAAGTCCCCGCCGTCCTCCAGCCCCGCTTCTCCAGCCGTCGCACGTCGGGCAGGTGCGCGAGCGTCGCCAGGTAGCGCGAGAGCGCCGGCAGCTCGGCATCCTCCACGTCGCCCTCGAAGGGCTTCACGTAGATGGCGTTGCCATGGTTGTGGACGCACGTGGCCGGCGTGTCGTCGACGATGAGCACGCGCTCCAGCCGGTAGCCCCGACGCCGCAGCTTGCGCAGCTTCTTCACGTAGCCGTAGTGCGACGGGTCCATGAACCCCTCCTCCTGGATACGCGCCGAGTCCGCCGCGAAGGTGCACCGGCTGCGCCCCCACGCGAAGTCGAGCCGGAGCCCCGGCGGGAGGATGCGCCCGGTGAGCGCCGCCACGTAGTCGTCCGACGCCGCGGACCAGAGGGCCAGCCGGAAGCGCCTCGCGCAGTCCGCCAGGAAGCGCGCCAGATGCGGGCGGAGGTAGACGTGGTAACCGAAGACCTCGAGGTCCGCCGCGCGCGCCAGCGGCGTCTCGCGCGCGTGAATCAGCGTCTCGTCCAGGTCGAGGACCAGGAGCGTGCGGGCCGCGCTCCCAGTTCCCGGAGCGTCGGCGTCCTCTGTCAGCGTCGCGACGGTCTTCATGCCCCGAAGGGACGTGCGCCGCCCCGCAAGGACTGACGCCGAACCCTTCACCTGTCCAACCGGCCACAGCCACCCGAGCCTCGGGCCTCGGCCCGCGCACGCGATGGTTAGCTGCCCTTCGACCACCCACCACCCGCCGAGGATCCCCATGCGCTTGTGTCTGTCTTTGTCGAGCCTCGCCTGCGCCCTCTTCCTGTCCCTCACGGGAACCGCCCACGCCCAGAGCGCCGCGCCCCCACCCCCGGAGACAGCAAAACCCGTCGAGCCGCCCCAGACCCCACAGGGCGCCGCGGCCCTGGCGTCCCCCTTCCCTCCCGCCTTCCCCGGCCAGACCAACGGCCCCGTCGTCGTTTCGCAGACGCGTTACAAAGTCACCACCATTGCAAGTGGCTTCAACTACCCCTGGGCCATCGCCTTCCTCCCGGACGGGCGGATGCTGGTGACGGAGAAGCCCACCGGGAAGCTCTACATCGTCACGCAGCAGGGCGCGAAGTCCGCGCCCGTGGCGGGCCTGCCGCCCGTGGACGGCCGGGGCCAGGGCGGGCTGATGGACGTGGAGGTGGGCCCCGACTACGCCCAGAGCCGCTACATCTACTGGAGCTATTACGAGCCGCGCGAGGCGGGCAACGGCCGGCCCACCGCGGGCAACGGCCTGGCCGTCGCGCGAGGCAAGCTGGTGGACGGCCCCCAGCCGCGCATCGAGGCCCTGCAAATCATCTTCCGAATGAAGCCCACGCTGGACTCGACGCTGCACGCGGGCGGGCGCATCGTGTTCCACCCGGACGGCACCCTGTTCGTCACGCTGGGCGAGCGCTCCATCCTCCCCGGCCGCGTCCAGGCCCGACAGCTCAACAGCCACTTCGGCAAGATCGTCCGCATCTTCCCCGACGGCACCGTCCCCTCGAACAACCCCTTCTACAACCAGGTCGGCGCCCGCTCGGAGATCTTCTCCCTGGGCCACCGCAACATCCTGGCCGCCGCGCTCGACTCACGCGGCCGGCTCTGGGAGGCGGAGATGGGCCCGTTGGGCGGCGACGAGCTCAACCTGGTGGAGCGCGGCAAGGACTACGGCTGGCCCACCATCGGCTACGGCACCGAGTACTCCGGAGCCCCCATCCACCAGTCCGGCCAGGGCCCGGGCATGGAGCAACCCGTTTACTTCTGGAACCCGGTGGTATCTCCATCCGGGATGACCATCTACTCGGGGAGCCTGTTCCCTGAGTGGCAGGGCAACATCTTCATCGGGGCGCTGTCGGGGCACGCGCTCATCCGGCTCGTCCTCCAGGATGACCGGGTGGTGGGCGAGGAGCGGCTCAAGCCCGCCAACAACGCGCGGGTGCGCGAGGTGGTCCAGGGCCCCGAGGGCGCGCTGTACCTGCTCACCGACGACCCGAACGGCCGCCTGCTCAAGATGACACCCCAATGAAGGTGCCGGACCCACGCGGACCAGCACTCCGAGTCCGCGTGGGGAGACGGGCCTGAAAAGGGGCGGACGGCCGGGCAACAAATGTGTTTCCAGTCGTGGCCCGAGGGCCCGGGAAGCGGACAAACCGGCTGATCCATTTGACTTTCAGGGCGGACGGAGAAACAGATGGGCGCATGACGCTCCCCCCCATCCTCCTGGCCCAGTCAGGGCATTCCGAGCTCGGCTGGCTCAGCAGCAAGCTGCTCGGCGTCACGCTCACGTCCGCCGAGTGGGTCCTCTGGATTCTCGTCGTCCTCTCGGTGCTCTCCATCGCCATCATGCTGGAGCGCGCGGTGTACTTCGCCCGCCACCGGCTGCCGGACTCGGAGGCGCTCGCGGTGCGGCTCGCGAAGGGCGACTTCGATGCGGGGCGCAAGGCCATCGAGGGCAAGACGGGCATGGAGGCCGCCGTCATTCGCGAGGCGCTCGCCGCCAGCGCGCAGGGCGCCGACACCGTGGAGCAGGTCATCGCCTCCACCGTCGCGCGCGAGCGTCCCCAGTACGAGCGCTTCCTGTCCTTCCTGGGCACGCTGGGCAACAACGCGCCGTTCATCGGTCTGTTCGGCACCGTGCTCGGCATCATCAAGGCGTTCAATGATTTGGGCGCCAGCAACGTGAAGGGCGCGGCCATCCAGCAGACCGTCATGGCCGGCATCTCCGAGGCGCTCGTCGCCACGGCGGTGGGCCTGGCCGTCGCGATTCCCGCCGTCGTCGCCTTCAACATCTTCAACCGTCAGTTGAAGACGGTCACCAGCCGCACCAACGCCCTGGGCCACGCGCTCGTCGGCAGCATGCGCGCCTCGGGTCGCACGCCGGACACGGCCGCCCGGGCCGCGGAGGTCCGCTAGGCCATGGCGGGCGGCGCGCAGGACAACGAAGAGGAGATCACCGGCATCAACGTCACGCCGCTGGTGGACGTGGTGCTGGTGCTGCTCATCATCTTCATGGTGACGGCGAACTTCATCGTCCGGGAGACGGTGGAGGTGGACCTGCCCCGCGCGGCCAACGGCGGCGAGACGGTGCAGGGCCTGGTCAACGTGGTGCTCGACAAGGAGGGCAAGCTCTACTTCGACGGCGCGCAGGTGACGGAGCCGGAGCTGACCACCAAGGTCGCGGAGGCGGTGGCCAAGGACAAGGACACGCGCGCCATCATCAGCGCCGACCAGACCATCGCCTACGGTCAGGTGATGCGCCTCATCGACACGGTGAAGGGCCAGGGCATCGCGAAGTTCGCCCTCAACATCGAGAAGGACGTGGCCCCCGCGGCCGCGCCCGCCACTCCCTGACGGCACGACCCAGCACATGAGCCAGGCGGTCCTCCAAGACAACTCCTTTCCCCGCCGCGAGCGCTCGCTCGTGTTCGTGGGCGCCTTCCTGCTCGTGTCGCTGGTGCTGCACGGCGTGGGCTTCTGGTACCTGAGCCACATGGCGGACCGGCCCCGGCCGGTGGTGCAGCGCCCCGTGGAGCTGGTCATGGTGGAGGTACAGAAGCCCCCTCCGCCGCCGCCTCCCGAGGAGAAGAAGGAGGAGCCCAAGCCGCCTCCGCCCAAGCCCAAGCCGGTCAAGCCGCCGCCCATCAAGGTCGCGGAGTCCAAGCCCCAGCCGCCCCCGCCCGAGCAGGCCCCGCCGCCGCCCAACGAGCCGCCGCCGCCCACGCCCCAGGCCAAGCCGCCGCCGCTCGTGGTGGGCATGACGATGTCGTCCACCACCAGCGCCGGCTCGTTCGCCGCGCCCGTGGGCAACACGTCCTACGGCAAGGTGGACAGCACCGCGAAGGACCCCAAGGACGTGAAGGGGTACTCGGCGCCCAAGTACACGCCCATCTACCAGGTGGACTCCGAGCCCACCGTGGCCTCCGAGGTGAAGGTCCCCTACCCGGAGGAGGCGCGCCGCGCCGGCATCGAGGGCACGGTGACGCTGTCCATCACCATCGACAACGAGGGCCGCGTCGTCTCCGCCAAGGTGCTCTCCGGCCCGGGCTACGGCCTCAACGAGGCGGCCCGCGACGCCATCAAGCGCTTCCGCTTCAAGCCCGCCATCAAGGGCGGTGAGGCGGTCTCCACGGAGATGAAGTACTCGTACACGTTCCTGCTGGACTGAAGGCGCCGGGGGCGCGCCGTCACTGCGAGCGCAGCGCCCGGCGCATGATGTCTCGCAGCGCGCGCAGGTCCTCGTCCGACAGCGCGGCGATGGGCTCGGGCGGCTCCGCCAGCCGCTCGAGCAGCCGCTCGCGCAGGGCCACGCCCGCCTCCGTCAGCACCAGCATCTTCACGCGCCGGTCCTGCTCGCTGCTGCGCCGCTCGACGAGGCCCCGCGCCTCCATGCGGTCCACCAGGCCCGTCACGTTCGACGCGTCACAGGACAGGTAGTTGGCCAGCGTGCTCATCGCCAGCGGGCCCTCGCCCAGCTGACGCACCACGTGCGCCTGCACCGGGGACAGCTCGAACTCCGCCGCCAGCGCGGGGAAGTTGCGCATGTGCGCGTGCATCAGCTCGAACAGCAGCGTCCACGCCTGCCTGGGCAGCCCCGCCTCCTCAGGGGCCTGCTGCCCGGCGTCCGGTGACCTGCCGCGTCGCTCCAGACTCTCGCTGCTTCCGCTCATGCCCCTCATGGTAATTCACCCCGCCCACCTAAACAATTGACTTCATCAACTATTGAGGGTTACTACATTCCGGAGCTTCCAAAATAGAACGACATGGCCTATGTGGGGCCGGACCCGGAACAGGACGGCGGAAGAAGCGATGCGGCGGCGGACGAACTTCATAAGAGCCGGTTCGGCACTTCGCGCTGAATTCCCACAGAGCATGACGCACCCGGGCAAGACGTCCGGGCGCGCGCACCCAAGACACAACCCGTAGCAAGTCCTTCGAGGACGCAAATGGGGCACACCGCGCCGGCGCGGGGCTCCACGAGGAGGCAGAGGCGGTTATGAGCTCACTTCTGGCGTTGACCCTGGCGGCCACCCTGGCCGCGGCACCGCCCCCCGTGCTGACACTGGAGGACGCGCTCAATCAGGCGCGCAAGGAGAACCTGGACCTGAAGGCGGCCCAGGCCCGGCTGCGGCAGGCGGACACGGCGTCGCGCAAGGCGTGGGCGGGCTACCTGCCCACCGTCACCGTGGGCGCGGCCATCATCCGCAACTCCAACGCGGCCATCATCCCCCCCGGCCCGCTGGGCCCCGAGCCGGTGGTCATCCAGCCCCTGGTGCAGCGCCAGTTCCAGGCGGAGGTGCGTCAGGCCATCATCGCCCCGCAGCTGTGGGCGGGCATCCAGGCCGCGTACAAGAGCGAGCGCGTCGCGGAGCTCAACGTGGAGCAGGCCCGGCGCGAAATCCTCTTCGGCGTGGCGCAGGCGTACTACGGCGCCGCGGCGCAGGCCCAGGCGGTGACGGTGCAGGAGCGGCTGGTGGAGCTCAACGGCGCCCGCGCCAAGGACACGAAGATCCGCTTCGACGCCGGCACGGTGACGCGCGTGGCGCTCTTGCGCGCCGAGCAGGACCTGTCGCGCGCCGAGCAGGACCTCATCCGCGCGAAGAACGCGCTGGCGTCCGCGAAGCTGGTGCTGGCGACGCTCCTGGCGTTGGACAGCCCGGACTTCGAGGTGGCGCCTCCTCCCGAGCCGCAGGTGCCGGTGAAGACGGAGGCGGAGGTGCTGGTGCAGAAGTCGCTGGAGCAGCGCGCGGACGTGGCCGCGGCCCGTGAGACGACGGAGCTGGCGCGCATCAACAAGCGCGGCGTGTGGTTCAGCTACCTGCCCACGCTGGGCGTCACCGGTCAGTTCCGCGTGGCGAACGCGGCGGGCTTCCAGGGCCGCTCGGACGTGTGGCTCATCACCTTCGGCGCCAACTGGACGCTGTGGGATGGCGGGCTTCGCGAGGCGAACCTCTCCGAGGCTTCCGCCCGCATCGCCGAGTCGCTGGCCACGCAGCGCAAGGCGGAGCTGACGGCGCGGCAGGAAGTGAAGACGGCGCAGCTGGACCTGGAGAGCGCGCTGGCCAACCGCCTCAAGGCGGAGCAGACGGTGGAGCTGGCGCGTGAGGGCCAGCGGCTGACGGACGTCTCCTTCAAGGCGGGCGTCGCCACGTACCTGGAGGTCGCGGACGCGAACACGGCGCTGACGCAGGCGGAGATTGGCCTGGTGGCCGAGCGGCTCCAGGCCTCCGTCGCGGCGCTGAAGCTGTTGCGCTCGGTGGGTGCGTTCGAGGCGCGCAGCCTCGACTCGGACCTGAAGGACGAGAGCGCCGCGCCGCCCGTGGTGCAGCCGCTGCCCGGCGACGCCACCCAGTTGCAGCAGCAGACCGCGCCGCAGGACGCGCCGGTGCAGACGGAGCAGCCGGCACCCGAGCAGCAGTAGGCTTCGAGCGCCATCCGGTGGCCTGGACGCTCGACGCCAGGCACCGGGGCGACCGCTTCCCGGGGCGGGTGGGCGGGGCTCTTGTGGGAGCCCACCACCGGCCCCACCCTCGGAGAGAAGTCGAAGCACCCTTTTCACCGAGGAGGTCAACATGGCGGAAGGAACGTGGGGCACCTGCAAGGGTTGTCGCTACTTCGCCAGCGACAAGCCCAACCCCAGTGACAACGAGACGCAGCGCTGCATGCAGGCGAGTCTGCGGAAGTTCGACCTGAAGGTCTCCGGCGCGAGCGGTTGCAACGCGTACGAGGCCCGGGTCGGGGTTGGCTCGCAGCCGCAACAGGAACCCGCTCAACCGGCGCACTGACGCCCGTCCAGCGGGAATCCGTCGAGCCTTCGTGGAGCACATGACTCCACGAAGCAAGACGGCCCCGGGAAGCCCTACCGCGTCGAGCCCTCGCGCCTTGCGTGCGCGGATGCAGGCACCGCGGCTCCACCCCACCTCAGGATGAAGGCGCGTCACCCACGCGGGGACGGTCCGGCTCGCAGACGCAGTCCACGCAGCCGTGGGTGCAGCACGTCCCGCACAGCTCGATGAGCCTGCGGCCCAGGGCCTGCCGGGCGCGGTGCAGGCGCACGGCGGCGTTGTTGGCGGTGAGCCCCTCTTCCCCCGCGAAGGCGGAGACGGGCGTGCCCTCCAGGTCCACGCGGCGGATGGCCTGGGCGTACTCGGGCTTGAGGGTGTCGGCGAGCCCCGCCACGCACGCGCACACGGTGGACTCGAGCGCGGCGGTGTCCTCGGTGGAGCGAGGCGCCTCGGCCTCCTCGAGGGCCAGGGCCTGGGACTCGCGCCGCGCGCGGCGGTGGCGGTCCACCAGCACGTTGCGCAGGAGGCGGTAGAACCAGGCCACCGCGCTCTCCTCGTCGCGCAGGGCCTCGCCCTTCTCCAGGCCCTTCACCAGGGCGAGCTGGAGGACCTCCTCGGCCTCCTCGGGGCTGCCGACACGCGGGGCCAGGAAGGCGAGGAAGCGCCTTCGCTGGGCCACGAGGGTTTCGAGGACGCGTTCATCCAGGCTCATGCGCCCTTCAGCCTACCGCCTCGCGCGCGGGCACCTCGTCCTCGGTGACGGCGCGGGGTTGACGGAAATAGATGCGCTCCATCAGCCGGCGCTGGTGGACGAGCGGCTTGTCGTAGCGGTCCAGCCGCATGCCCTTGTGGCTGTAGGGCGTGTCCGCGACGGTGGGGATGAAGCGCGCGTCGTCGACGATCTCCCAGCGGGTGAGCTCGCGCGCCACCTTCGCCGCCACCGGCAGGAAGGGGGTGAGCCACGGGTGCACGCAGCGCAGGAAGGAGAAGACATGCAGGCGCGTGCGCCTGGCCGTCTCCGGCACGAAGAAGATGTTGGCGCGGGTGATGAACGGCCGCTTCTCCCCCGTGGGCGACACCCAGCTCACGACGTACTCGCTCTGCACGGGGTCGAAGCGCGTCAGCCAGTCATTGTGGAAGAAGTCGCCGTCGCGCACGCCGAGCAGCTTCATCAGGAGCGCGGGGCGCTGGGGGGCGCGGTAATGGACCTCCGTGTGGTCGTCGTGGTTCTTCGCGTCGAACTCGACCTGGCCCGCGTGCGGGTCGTCCCAGCCCAGGCGGGTGTGCACGTAGGGCGTGTGCTCGTCCTCGCTGAAGTTGTCGAGCGAGACGTGCAGCGGCGCCTCGAAGGGCACCGAGAAGCTGCCGCCGAAGACGTAGCCGTCGTTCAGGGGCAGCTCGGGCAGGGCCGAGCGCGGCGTCTCCCGGTGGGCCAGCCACAGGTAGCCGTGGTGCTCCACGACCTGGAAGCTCTTCACGTCGCAGTGCTTGAGCTCGGGTTGGCTGGGATTGGAGCCCCGGCCCTGCGAGTCGAAGCGCCAGCCGTGGTACGGGCACTGGAGCCGGCCGTCCGGGCGCACCTTGCCCTTGGACAGGGGCGCGAAGCGGTGGGGACACGTGTCCGCCAGCGCCGCGGGGCTCCCCTTCTCGTCCCGGAACAGCGCGTAGGCGCGACCGGCCACCTCCACGCGCACGGGCTCTCGGCGAAGGGACTCGGAAGGGAGCACGGGATGGAAGTGACGAAGGACGTCGGGCAGTGGCTCCATACTTTCCAAGTATAGCGGGCCACTCAGGACAGGGGAGGAAGGCGCTCCAGCAGTCTTTTCAGGTCTGGCTGGAGCTCATCCGGCGTTTCACGGGCGAGCTCCTCCACGGGGTGAGTGCCCCAGGTGACACCGTAGGTGCGCAGGCCGGCGGCCTTGCCGGCGCGGAGGTCCAGGGAGGTGTCCCCGACCATCCACAGGCCCTGCGTGCCGAGCGCGGCGAGGGCGCGGTGGAGGACGTCCGGCGCGGGCTTGTGGGGGAAGTCGTCGGTGCCCTGGACGTGGTGGAGGACGTCACCCAGGCCCATGGCGTCGACGAAGCGGCGGGCCATGGGGCTCTTCTTGGTGGTGGCGACGGCCAGCAGGTAGCCGCGCTCGCGCAGGGTGTGGAGGAGCTCGAGGACGCCGGGGTACGGGCGGGAGTTCTTGTGGAAGTTCAGCGGGTAGTGCTCGCGGTAGGAGGCGCACAGCGCGGGCACGTGCTGGGGCGCGAACTCCGCGTACATGATGTCGAGCGGCAGGCCGATGAGGGCGCGCACCTGCGCGTAGGTGGGTGCCTGGAGGCCATTCGCGGGGAAGGCGTACAGGAAGCTGTCGATGATGTCCGGCAGCGAGTCCACCAACGTGCCGTCGAGGTCGAAGAGGATTCCACGGGAGTCAGCGCGGCTCATGCGCTCCTGCATACGTGGTTCGGGGGTTGGGGGCACGTGTTTGGAGCCGTGGGGGATGGGCACCCGAGCCTGTGAGCGCACAGGTGCCCGGAGAGGGGCCGTCACCCTCGCGCCGGGTCACGCGAGGGTGGCGGGGTGATGCGGCCTACGGCGTGTAGAGGGCCGCGGTGTTGAGGAAGGTCGTACTCGAGGAGCCGAAGATGAAGCCGCCCTCCACGAGCACCTTGCCTGAGGACAACAGGATGGGGCGTCCCCCGCCGCGAGCGCCCGGCATGCTCACGGTGTAGCGGGTGGTCCCTGTCGCGGGGTCGAACAGCTCGCCCGTGGCGGAGATCGCGTCCGTCCCGCCCGTGTGCAGCAGTTGTCCGGAGGGCAGCATGAGCAGGAACGACCAGCTCCGGCCATGCATCCAGGAGCCGACGGTCCGCTGCAGATTGAGTGCGGGGTCATACTCCAACAAGGTGGTGCCGCCGTGCAGCAGCACGCGCCCCGAGGGCAATAGGAAGGCGCGCGTCCAATTCGTTCCCGTCAGCCCCGTGGCGGGGGCCCACGTGTCGGTCGCCACGTCGTAGAGTTCGGCCACGCCGCCAGCGCCGGCCACCAGCACCTTGCCCGAGGGCAACTGGAGCGCGACGTGGCCCAGACGACTCGCGGCGCTCATGCTCGCCACGGGCGTCCAGGCGTTCGTCTCCGGGTCATAGAGTTCCGGGATGCGACCTCCACCGCTGGCCGAATTCGCCCCACCAATGACGAGCACCTTGCCGGATGCGAGCAGCGTCGCGGTGTGCGTCTCCCGAGCGAACGTCATCGAGGGCCCTGCAGACCAGGTATTCGTCTGGGGGTCATACACATCCACCTCTTGCGTCTCACTCCCCGCGCTCACGGTCGTAATCCCGCCAATCGCCAGGACCTTGCCCGAAGGCAGCAACGTCAGCGTGTGGTTGATGCGCCCTCGGCGCATGTTACCTGCCGCGGTCCACGTCCCAGTGTCCGGCGAGTAGAGCTCGGCCGAGGCGAAGGTCGACGTGTTGCTGTAGCCTCCCGCCACCAGCACCTTGCCGGATGGCAGCAGGACCGACTCATGGCGGGCGCGTGCCACCTGCAAGCTCCCCGTCGCATCCCACTTCGCGGCGGAGCCGCTGCCACAGTTCGTCCCGTTCACCACGCTCACGTTGAACGTGTGTGACGCGGAGAAGCCGCGAGCATTCGTGACGGTGGCCGTCACGGTCGGCGCGCTGCCCTGCGCGACACAGGCCGGCGCCGTCCATCGCACCTCGCTGGACGTGAAGCCGCTCGTCGCCGTGCCCAGCGTGCCGACGCTCGCCGCCCAGCCGAAGCCGAGCGCCCCGCCATCTCCATCCTCCGCCAGCACCCGCAGCGTCACCGACTCACCGCCCGCCACCGTGGTCGCGGACTGGTACGCCTGCACGATGCGCGGAGGGATGCTCGGACCGGTGCCAGGGCCCACGCAGATGCGCAGCGTGCCCTGCGTCCGTCCACCGTGCGCGTCCGACACGCTGACGTTGAGCGCGCAGTTGCCACACGGGTCACCGGCCGGCACGGCGCTCGGCGTGAAGGTCGCGGCGGCGGACGTCGCCTGCGTCCACGCACCCGCGCACGTCGTGGACCACTGGTAGCTCAGCGCATCCCCATCCGCGTCCACCGCGTCCACGGTGACAGTGGTCCCCTGCCCCACCGGCACCGGAGAACGGGTGACAGTGATTCCGCGCACCGTGGGCGCCATGTTGAAGGACACCGTCACGTTCGCGCTGCCCATCCCCGCCCCGCCATCCGTCGACAGCGTCCGCACGTCGATGCGCAGGCTCGTCGCCGCGCCACGCGAGTCCGTCACCGTGAGCGTCAGCGCGAACTCACCCGCCACCTGCGGCGCGGTCCACGTGGTGGTCGCCGTGCCCGTCGTGGTGAAGGAACCACCCGTCGCGCTCCACGCGTACGAAATCGTGTCCTGGGTGTCCTTGTCGTGCGCCGTGGCGCGAAGGACGATACTCCCACCCGGCATCACCACGCTCGCCGACGCGATGAGCGAGTCGATGCACGGCACCGTGTTCTCGAACGGGGTACCACTGGAGAGCGACTGGAGTGTGATTGCCACCACCGCCGTCTCGCCCGCGACGATGGTGACACCCTCCGCCACGCCGCGATAGCGCAGCGCGCCCTGCGAATCGAACGCCTCCGCCGTGAAGGTCCGCGCGCTGCCCACGGGCACCTGGTGGAACGTGCCGCGCCACGCCCCGGACTCCTGCGTCAACACCACCGTCGACGCGGGCACGCCCGTGGCCGTCAGCGTCACCGTGACGCGGGTGACGTCCTCTCCCGCGAGCGCGTCGGACACCGCGCTCATGAACTCCACGGAGCCCGTCTGCTCCTGCTCAACGGAGGAGCCACAGCCCCAGACGGTGAACACCATCGCGATGACCCAACACAACTGACTCCAGCGCTGCCTGGCTTGCATCCTCATTCGGGCGTTCCTTTCCAGCACGAGCAGGAAACGGCCTCGCCCTCCGACGAAGGAGGTGGATGCAAGGTGAGCGGAGGGTCGCGGGCCGTGGGGAAACGCTCACACGCGCCTTGAGGGAACCAGCGCGTGCGAGCCCGCGAAGTAGACCATTCCCTCGCGCCCGGGAAACACCCTCACTTCAAACAAACAATGGATGTCAGCCCAGACCCTCGCGTGACAAGGATGGACCCATGGGAGCGGACGACCTCGCCCTGGAGTCGCCCTGACCCGAACGAGTGGCCAGCACGCCCATCGGGGCGTCGCTCACAGCGCCTCTTTCACGGGCCACTCGGAGGTCACCTTCCACAACTGTGCCGAGTCATTGCAGGTCGTCTTGGAGAGGACGGAGATGTTGTTCTCCTTGCTGTCATTGAGGATGCCCAGGGACTGCGCATCACCCTGCGCCTGGGTGGTCAGCCGATAGATGCCGTTGGGCTCCGGAATCAACTTCCACCGCTGCTCCGGAACATCCGCGGTCTTGACGAGCAGGGGGCGATTGTCGGCGGTGCTGGCCAGGGACAGGTCGGCCCCACGCCACTGGGTCGTCAACCGGTAGTAGCCGTTGGCCTCCGGCGTCACCTTCCACTTCTGACCCGTGAGCTCCGCCGACCTGGCGAGGATGGGCACGTTGTCGTCCTTGCCATCCCCGAGGATGTCCAGCGACATGCCCTCGCCCTGCCACAGGGTCGTCAGCCGGTAGTAGCAACGCGCATCGAAGTCGGCGGACGGAGGTGGCGTGGCGGGAGGCGTGGCCGTGGTCGTGGGCATCTGCCACATCCGCTCGAGCAGCATGAGCATGCCCGGGTCGTGACTGGCCAGCTCTTCACGCGTGAATGGGAAGTAGTCGTTGCGGCCGAAGAACGCCTCCGAGGTCTCCGAGAAGTACTCCCAGTCGTCGAGGATGGCATACGCACGCTCGAACGTGATGGGCTTGTCGGACGCACGCCGACGCTCCACGCATTCGTAGTTCTTGCTTGCCACCGCGCGCGCATAGGCGGCCCGGATGTCGGCGTGCTGGTGGAGCACCTGGTCGTAATAGGCGTGGGCGAGCTCGTGGAGCACGAAGAGCGGCATCCGCCTGGTTTCCTTCTCGAAGATGAGGACGTTCGAGAACTCGATGCCCTTCAGCATCGCCATGTTGCGACCGGGCTGGCCCAGCCAGACCCTGCCAGCATGGTACCGGGCCGCATCCGGCGCGTCGGGATAGGGCGGCGACAGCCACAGCGTCACCTTGCGGAGCTGCGCCACGGGCCCCGCGGGGATGAGCCGGACGACCTCCTTGAGCTGCGCCCCCAGGAGCACCAGGGCCTTGTCCGTCAGGGGCTTGTTCGCCGCTGACAGCAGGCGGTCATCGATGCGAACCGTCCAGCCCTCGATGGCCCGGGTCCGGTAGCTGGGAGCGGGGCTTGCCGCGGAGGCGACGCAGGCGAACGTCAGGGCAACCAGGAGGAGCCATCTTGGAGAGTGCACGCCTCATCCTACGCCAGGCGTGGCGGGCAATCCCAACCCACCACGCCGGCGATGGAAGCGTGAGCTACTGACAGGCGATTCCCGGCAGGCCCCGGTACGCGCCCTGTGAGGTCCAACGCGTGTATGGAGTGCCGCAGGAACCCGCGTACGGGTCATCCGTGCCGTAGCCCGGCACCCAGTATTCGAAGTGCAGGTGCGGCCCCGTGGAGGCCCCGGAAGAGCCCACCCGTGCAATCCAGTAGGCGCAGTCGAGCGACGTGCCCCGGGCGAACTGCTGCGTATAGGCCTTCAGGTGCCAGTACCAGGTCTGGGTGTTGTCCGGGTGCCGCATGATGATGTAGTTGGCCGTGTAGAGGCCACAGGCGGCGTAGGGGTTGGACTGGTTCCAGTAGTTGCACCGGTCGTAATACCCATCCACGTTGGACTCGATGTAGCCCCGCGCGGCATTCATCGCCCAGACGCCGTAGTCCATCTTGCTGAACCCGCCGACCAGCGCGTAGTCCGTGCCCGTGTGGCCGCTGTAGCGCACACCCCCACAGGCGTAGTCCCGACCGCCGTAATCCTTGTACGCGCTCACGGTACAGCCGCCGTTGCCGCACTGGTCCGCGAGCTGCGACGCGGGGAAGCGGAACATCGTCTGCGCGGAGGCCAGGGCTGGAAGGACACACAGCGCCAGCATGAGCAGTTGCCGAATCGCGAGACTCATTTCTCACCGCCCAGGTCCGCGGAGGCCTCGCCCGTCCGCACGTTCAGCTTCCAGAACTCGCCGCCACCCGCGTTGTAGCGGAGCACGTCGTCGCTCAACCACGTCATGTGATGACTGGAGACGGGCGGTGGCACGAAGCCCTTGGGCGGGCCGCCATACAGCATCGTGCTGTCCATCCCGAGGTTGGTGAGCTGCCTGGGCGCCGCGCCGTCCACGTCCGTCACGTAGAACGATGCGACGGTGGTGCGGCCGGAGACGAAGACCACGGTCCGTCCATCCGGAGAGATGCTGGGCGTCGCGTCCACGCCGGGCCCATCCGCCAGCACCTTCACGCGGCCCTTCAGGTCGATGAGGCCCACGGAGGTCTCGTGCTTGGGCCCACGGGACATCGCCAGTGTGGCCACCAGGGCGTCGCCCTTCGCCGTGGGGAACAGGTCCCCGCCCACGCCTTGCGCCAGCAGACGCTCGCGGCCGTTGGCGTCGCGCAGGTGCAGATTGCCCTCGCCATCCAGCAGCGCCACCTCGGGGCCTACCGTGCGGGCCTCGCGGTACTTGAACTCACGGCCCACCACGCGCACCGCGCCCGTGGTTTCGTCGTACTGGACGATGGCCAGCAGCGGCAGCTCGTCCGTGCCCAGGGCGTCGGCGGGAATCTCCGCGACGACGCCGGCCAGCATTCCCTTGCCCTGCCCGAAGAGGTGGACGAACCGGGCCTTGGGTCCGAACTCCTTCGCGACGGCGGGTACGAGGTGCTCACGCGCCTTCGTCACGCGGCGCAGGTCCGTCGGATTCATGCGGTCCGCCGCGGCGGCGCTGGTCGCAGCCAGCGTCAGCACGGTGAGTGCCAGGAATTGTCTTCTCATGTCGCTCCAGGGGTGAGGGGAAACCCATTCGGTGATGTGTGACGAATGGGTTTTCTTGCCGCTCAGGAACGAGTTGCCTGGAAATCAATAATTACTTGCCCGCGCAAAATTGAAGACTGCGTGTATTCACGGCGACAGAAGAAAATGGGAGGCCGATTGAAGATGGCGGGATGCTGTCCATTTGTCGTCACACACCGTGAGGCACCAGCGCGGCTTGGATGAGCACACGGGCTCGCTCGCGAATCCGAGACGAGAGGAGTTCTTCCGCCGCGACATCGAGCGAGCGATAGGCAAGCGGGAACGCCAGCTCCAGGTCCACGCGCACGTCGAGGACCACTTCGTCGAGCAGGGCGTCGACGTGGTCGCGTCCACACTTGGAGATGGCGCTGGCGATTCGCGCGGGGTTGACCAATCGCGCGGACCAGTCCACGAGCGTCTCCACCGAGAGGGCCTGATTCGGACTCCATGCCTCGCTCTCGTCGAAGCGGCCCTCGCTGAACTCGTCGATCTTTCGCTTGACGGAGGCACGCGCGCTCGGGGAGGCGCGCAGTTCGCTCTTGATGACCAGCCCCTCCGCCACGTTGTCGACGAGCGTCGGCAACCCCAACAGGCCGGGGACCCGCGTCGGAAACCGAGTGGGGACGCTGTCCATGTCGCCGCGGGTTCCCCTGCGAAGCACGGGAGGCGTCATGAGCCCCGCGTCCCTCGCCGCGGCCTCCAGCTCCGGGTGGGCCAGCAAGACGCCCTCGTCTTCATCATCTCGCGCGAGCAGGACGTCGAACGGAGACCAGCGAAGGTCTGGCGCATACCAGATGCCCGTCTGCACGGCGGACAGGCCCGGCACGGGTGGCACCTGGGGATGCGGATAGTGCCCGCCGAAGAGCTCTCCGTAGAAGTACAACGTGCTGGTGGCCGCCCCCAGCGCCTGGGCCATCTGCTCGGCGGCGTGGCCCAGCTGTGCTCGGCCGAGCTGCCATCCGAAGAAGGACTCCTCCTCGGTCAGCCACGCCTTGCGTTTGCCGAACCACGCCTGTCCCTCACGCACGGCGATGACGAGCTGCGCGCCATGGACCTTCTCCAGTGCGATCCACGGGCCGCCGGGACTGGGGACCGACTTCGGCTCGCCCGCCGCGGGCATCTTCGCGTAGGTCCGGAAGGGAGGTGGCTGTGCCATGCGCGGGAGAATGCCTGAAGTGGCCGCGCGGCGCTGTCCCCGCTCGGACGCGGTTGGCCCTCCTTGACCCGCGACAGCCCGGCCTGATTGAACGGACGTGACCATGCGACTCCGCGCCTGCGCCGCACTTCTGCTGCTACTCTCGGCCTGCGCGACGACAGAGTCGAACACACGAGGCTCAGCGGCCCAAGACTCCAGGGTCGCCAACCTCCAGAGAGCGGCGACTCTGCCGTGGGTGGATGACGGGCGCTGTGTGGTGCGGGAGGCCTCCAACGAATGGGCCGTGCTGGTGGAGCGGTGCTTCCATTCGCTCGACCATGACCGGCTCGAGTTTCGTGATGTCACGGGACGATGCTCGGTCGCCTCCGCGGGAGCCGCCGCACTTGGCTTGGGCGTCTGCGTTCTGATTGCGCCCGAAATCATCGTCGGGGCCGTGATTGTCGCAGGTGCGGTCGTGGTGGCAGCCGCCATCAGCGAGGAGTTGGCTGCGTATCGGCGGGCATCCCGTGCGAGCGCGCGGCCAGAGGTCCAGACGCAGCCCCTCAAGAAGCCTGCGGCAAACCGAAAGCCCGAACCATCAGGACAGGATTGGTTTCCTCCAGGGCCGACCGAGCCAGTGGCGAGTGAGCGCCGCCCGGACTGCAAGCCCGTCCCGGTGCCGCACGCGGGCGAGGATGCCGCCCATGACGAGTGCGCCGATAAGTTTCCGCCCAACCGATATCCTGGAATGGACGTGCTGGTGGGTGGCAAGCGCTTCGATGCGCTTCAAGTCGGTGCGCGTGTCCTATGGGAAATCAAGACCTACCAGTTCGACACGTACAGTGACTTCCTCCGGGAACGGGTCATCGAAGACCAGATAAGAGAGTTCAAGGATGCGCGGAGTATCGCACGGACTTGTGGCTATGACTTCGTCATTGGCGTCAGCACCGTTACGCACAAAGCTGAACTGAAGATGGCAGACGACACCTTTGACATTGTCGTGACGGGGTGCACGCGATGAGCACTCGAAACCGCCTCATTCTGAACCTCTATGCATCTGCGCTCAGTGAGAACGATGGCCGTCCGCTCGCTGCCGTCCACGGCTTGGAGCGGGCGTTCCCCGGCCTGAGCATGACGTGGCAGGTTTCAAATAAAGGTCAGCTCATCGCGATACCCAAGCGCGACGCATGGCTCGCCGAGGCAGCCGCACGCGGAGAGTTTCCTCTTGTTTGCAACGGGGACGAGCGCTACCCGGTGACGGTTGTAGGGCGGCAACAACTCGCCAGTGAGAGTCCAGGAGGCCAGCCCCAGCTTCAGGTTCATGCGAAGCTACCGCAGGACACGGTCGCTCTCGCGGCAGCTGCGGATGTGTTGGAGCAAGTGGCAGAGGGCATCCGGGCGCTGTGGGGCCTCGTGGCACCGGGGGCCATCATGGAGGTCATCGCGGACCAGACCGGCCCGAAGAGATACGGCCCCAGCAAGCCGCCACTCGGACTGCCCGCGTTGAAGATGCCATGGGACATCCATTCACCTGAGACGCCACGTCACCTCGGGTGGCTGAACTATTGGTCCTCCGCCGCCGCACAGGCCATCGGGTTCCCGGACCCCGCCCGTGACGCGGAGCTGCTCTCACGGGCTCGACGCACGGCGACAGGGGGCTGGGTCGTACAGCTCACGGAGGCGCCGCTCGACCTGGACGACCCCGCTCATCTGGACGCGCTCCAGCGCGCCTATGCGCGCTTCCCGGAAATCGGTGGCCGCGCGGCGTCTTGACTCCTCGGCTCCGGGTGCCCGCACGTTCATCACGAGGAACCGGCGCTTGCGGGCCCCTCCGCCGAAACAAACAATGGATGTCAACCCAGGCCCTCTCCATGACAAGGATTGGGTCGTGGCATCTGATTACCGCAGCCACGGTGCTACAGTCTTCCGCAACCCGAGGTCTACAGGGGGAGGACCCGACATGAGACTCGACATCTTCTCGGAGATGCAGCACCCGAAGGAGCGGTGGACTGGCGCGGACCACGAGCATCAAATCATCCGTGAGACGCTGGAGCAGGCTCGGCTCGCGGACGAGATGGGCTACGGCGTCTGGTGGCAGGTGGAGCACCACACCGCGGTGGAGTTCAGCTACAGCTCCGCACCCGAGGTCATGCTCACCGCCATCGCGATGGGCACCCAGAACATCCATGTGGGCCACTCGGCGGCGCTCGCGCCCGCGCGCTTCAACCACCCCATCCGCATCGCCGAGCGCTCCGCGTTCCTCGACCACCTGAGCGGCGGCCGCTTCCAGCTCGGCATGGCCCGCAGCACCATCCCCGAGTGGCGCGTCTTCAACATCGAGCCCGACGCCACCCGCTCGCAGATGCAGCAGGCCTTCCAGATGATTCCGAAGCTGTGGACCCAGGAGAAGTTCTCCTGGGACTCACCCGACTTCCGCGTCAAGGACATCAACGTCATCCCCAAGCCCTTCCGCAAGCCGCACCCGCCGCTGTGGCAGGCGTGCTCCAGCCCCGCGTCCTTCGAACAGGCCGGACGCAACGGCGTCGGCGCGCTCGGCGTGACGCTGTGGGCCTCCCCCGAAGAAGTCGCGGAGATGATCCACCTCTACCGCGAAGCGCTGCGGACCCGCTGTGAGCCCGTCGGCGACTTCGTGAACGACCAGGTGGCCTTCTTCACCTTCGTGCACTGCGCTGACACCGAGCGCGAGGCGATGCAGAACGGCGCCGCGAAGGCCGCCGCCTGGTACACCAGCGGCTCCTTCACGTTCTTCGAGGCCAAGGACCACTTCGTCAAATCCGCCGCGGAGCTGGAAGCGCTCGCCAAGGACCCCGCTGGCGGCGGGCTCACGGGCCAGTACCTGCGACGCAAGGACCCCAACGCACCCCAGTCCCAGGCCCAGCGCATCCTCGGCCGCATCATGTCCGGCGAGGCCGTGCCCGATGAGCAGGTCTGGGAGGTGCTGAGCGCCCAGGACTCGCTCATCGTCGGGACGAAGGACCAGGTGCGCCAGGGCCTCAAGCGCTACGAGGCCCTGGGCATCGACGCGCTGATGTCCTTCCACCAGGTGGGCGCCCTCTCCCACGAGGCCGTGCTCAAGAGCATCCGCCTCACCGGCGAGCTCATCCCCGAGTTCAAGACGCCCGCGCCTCCCTGAGCCCCCTGGCGGAGGGCTCCGAGGACCGTTCGTCGCTCCTGGAGTCCTCCGTCCCGGCGCCTCGCTCGCCAGGGCGCACAACTCCCACCTCGCCCCGCTTCCCCAGGGCGCCATCGTGCGCACCTTGGGGACGGTCTCGTGCGGAAGGGGATGGGGATGAGGGTCGGCCAGCGAACACTGGGATGGGGCCTTGCCTGCGCCATGTGGGCCACGACGCCCGCATGGGCGGCAGAGCCCCCGAGTGCCCGGGAGCAGGGCAGCCAGGAGAGCGTCGCGAAGGCCTCCTCCCCGCGTCCCCGCCGCTTCACCCGCGAGTGGTACGTGAGCCCCTCGGGCAACGACATGGCCGCGGGGACGAAGCGCGCCCCGTTCCGGACCATCGGCCGCGCGGTGCGCACCGCGGGTCCTGGCGAGGTCATCCGCGTCCAGGCAGGCGAGTACGAGGAAGGGGTCTTCATCGATGGCCCCGCCGTGAAGGCCGGCAAGCCGAACGCCCCCATCACGCTGCTGGGCGAGGGCAAGCCCCGCATCATTCCGACGGCGCGCGGCGGCACGCTGGTGCAGGTGCGAAAGCCCCACTGGGTCATCGAGGGCTTCGAGATCGACGTGCGCGGGCAGCCGCGCTTCGCCGTCCTCTTCGAGGGCGACACCACCGGCGCGGTGCTCACCGGCTGCCACATCCACCACGGCACGCTGGGCGCCGGCGTCGCGACGCACGGTGGCGCGCGCGACGTGCTCATCGAGAACAACCACATCCACGATTTCCGCCGGGCGCCCAAGGGCGACTCGCACGGCGTGGTCATCCAGGCCACGTCGCGGAACATCACCGTGCGCGGCAATGACATCCACGGGAACTCGGGCGACTCGGTGCAGTGCCTGCTGCCGGACCGCAAGGGTCAGGCGCCCGCGCGCAACGTGGTCATCGAGGGCAACCAACTCCACGACAACGACGAGAACGCCGTGGACATCAAGACGTGCCACGACGTCGTCATCCGTGACAACACGATGTACGGCTTCCGCAAGTCCCCCACGTCGGCGGGCGAGGCCGTCGTCGTCCACTTCTCCGCGCGGAACGTGCGCATCGAGGGCAACCGCATCTCCGACGCGGGACGCGGCATCGCGGTGGGCGGCTCGCGCGAGGGGAACCAGCCCAGCCCCGCCAACGTCGTGGTGCGCGGCAACACCATCAAGGGCATCACCCAGAGCGGCGGCAGCGACGGCGCGGGCATCCGCGTGGAGAACTCGCGCGACGTGACGGTGGTGGGCAACACCATCTCCGACACGGAGGGCTTCGGGATGATGCTCGGGCTGGGCTCCAACGGCGCGCCCAGCGAGAACCTCACCGTGCGCGGCAACTCCATCCAGGGTCGGCACCTGGTGCGACTGGGCAAGCACCGCCCCGGCCTGAAGATGGACGGCAACCAGTACGCCGCCGAGGGCACCTTCAAGGCCGACCCCGAGGAGACCCGCAGCCTCGCGCAGTGGCGCCGCGTGTCGGGCGTGGACCAGAAGTCCACCCCACTCCAGTAGGAGCCCACCCGTTCGACTGTCCCGAGCGAGCCTGGACTCGGCGAGACCGAGCCCGGCATCTCTCGCCTGAAGGCCGCTCACCGGCGCGCCCCTTCCGCTTGCAGCGACGTGCAGCGCAGGAAGGGACTCGGCCCTCGGGGCGTCTTCTCGCGGAGAGGCTCTTGCAGCTCGCGCCAACGCACGGAGCAGGACGGACTCGACGCACGCGGCTTCAGCTCGCCTGACACTCACTCACCAGCGCCCCTTCCGCGCAGGCCGCCGCGCAAGGAGCCACGCCCCCTCCCCGCTTCAATCCACAGAAGCGGGAAGGGGCTCGACGCTCGCTCAGGGCGTCTCGTCGGACGGCACTTCCCCCGTGAGCACGCAGATGAGCGCGACGGGGTCGCACTTCACCGGGAACACGGGATTGATACCCGAGCCACGCAGGCGGCCCGCCTCGAAGTCCGGGTACGGGTCGCACTTCACGTCGTCCGGCTTGCCCGCGGTGGCGCAGCTCACCACCGGCCAGATGCCCTTGGCCTGATACGTCGCCGTGCACCCGTTCTCCGAGTAGCGCAGGTCCGCCTTGAACTGCGTCCCCGGAATGCCCGGCGTGTTGTAGATGCGCAGGTTGGACCACTCGTACGCGAAGCTCTGCGCGGGCAGCGTGTCCGTCGCCGGCACCTCCAGACGCGTCGTCGACAACTGCGGCACGTCGCAGAAATTGTCCGCCCCCGGCCCCTCGCTGGCCAACGGCCCCACCGAGTACGGCGTGTGCGACGCATCCAGGTCCGGCCGGTCCTTGAAGTCCACCAGCAGCTTCCCCATCCGCGCGCTGCGCAGCGCCACCGTGTCCGGCGCCTTGGGGTCCTGGCTGAAGTACTTCTGCATCCCCACCGCCTCCGGCGCCAACCGCGCGCACTGCAGGTCGGGGTTCTGTCCCGGCAGCAGCGTGTACACCGTGGCGAACGAGCCGATGGAACCATCCGTCACGGCCCGGGCCACCACACACTGCGCCTCCGGGTCCTCCACCCCACAGCCCGCGAGCACCAGCGCCGCCAGCGCGCTCCATCCCATTCCACGAATCATTGGCAGATGTCCTTTCATGGCGAGCGCCTAGAAGGTCAGCTTCGCGCCCAGCCGCACGGAGCGCGGCGCCTGGTAGGCCGTGGGACGCTTGAAGTTGGGGTTGATGTCCGCGGGGACGATGGGCAGGTTCGTCGCCGTCGAGATGACCTTGCAGTCCGGGTTGTTGGCGACGAGGCACGCCGACAGGTCCGCGGGCTTGCCCCCCTGCTCGATGGCGTAGACCCGCGTATTCGTCAGCGTCTGGTCCACCGCCGTGTACTGCTGGAAGTTGAAGACGTTGAACACGTCCAGCGACATGCTCAGCACGTAGTCGCCACTCAGCTTCTGGTTCACGCTCACGCGGGTATCGATGTTGTGCACCCACGGCAGCCGACCCGCGCTGCCTCGCGGCAGGATGAACGTCTCCGAGCCGCTGCGCCGAGGATGCGCGCCCAGGTAGTTGAGCGGCGTGCCCGAGCGGCTCCGATAGCCACCACCCACGTTCAGGCTCGTCGTGCGCGTCAGGTTGAACTCCCGCGCACCGAACGCCTTGAACGAGTGCGTGCGGTCCCCGGGCAGCGGACCGTCGCGGTTGGTGGTCAGCGACACCAGGTCGAAGTCGCGCGTGAGGTTGGGCGACAACTGGCCGGTGTCCGCGCGGAACAGACCCGAGTAGTTGCCGCGCAGCTTGGACCACGTGTAGCTGGCCTGGGCCAGCCAGCCGTCGGTGAACGCCTTCTGGTAGTACAGGTTCACCGCGTCGTAGTGGCGCTTCGCCTCGGGGAAGTCCGTCGAGAACCCCTTGCCCGGGTTGCCCAGGAAGAAGGTGTTGCCGTCATCGCGGCTCATGTCCTCGATGACGTCGTTGAGCACGCGCCGCGTGTACGTCAGGCCGAAGCGGCCGAGCAGCACCTCGTACTCACCACCCACCATGATTTCGTCCGCGGACTGCGCGCGGATGTTCGGGTCCACCGGCACGCGGTCTCCACCCTGCGCGTCCCAGCGCTGGTTCGGCCCCTCCCGGCTGCCGATGGTCTGACGGTTGCCCGGCGCCATGCAGCCCGTGAGCCGTGACTCCCGGTCGCTCGGCATGCAGTTCTCCGCACCGTACGTGGCGGACAGGAGCTGCTGCTGCGGGAAGGACAGGTCCGCCAAATCCAACGGCACGTTCTCGAAGAAGCGCGCGAAGTTGACGAACAGCTTCGAGCGGCCCTGCTGGGTGAAGTCGTAGATGAGCCCCACGCGCGGCGACCACTGGTTGGGCAGGTGCAGGCCCACCTTGTCGTCCAGCCCCCGGATGGTCTGCACGTCGTAGCGCAGGCCCGCGTTGAGCGTCACCTTGTCCAGGATGGACCAACTGTCCTGGATGAAGCCGCCCATCGTCACCGACGTGGACGTGCCCTCCTTGCTCGCCAGGAACACCGGCTGGTCCGGCCCCTCGAGATAGCCGTACTGGTTGAGCGTGAAGAAGCAGCGGCCGTTGGCGCACTCCTGCCAGGGGGCGCCGCCCGTGCGCGCGCGGTGGTTGTAGAAGCTCATCCGCTCCGCGTCGAAGCCCGCCTTGATGATGTGGTGGCCGAGTGCCTGGACCAGGAGGGTGCCCATCACCTTGCCCTGGAAGCGGTCCAGTTCCTGCTCGCTGATGGTGCCAGGCCCCCCGGTGGAGTAGGTCCTGACGGGACAGTAGAGCCGCTGTTCCTCCGGCGTGGTGCCACAGACAGACGGGTCCGGCAGCGTCTCGAAGTCGGTGATGGAGCGCGGGCCGGGATTGCTCGTACGGCGCCAGGAGACGTTCGGCTCCGCGGCCAGGCCCGTGGGGGACAAGAGGCCCGAGCCATCCGACGGCAGGATGCTGTCCGCCTGGTGGTGCCAACCGGCCGTCGCGTCGACCAGGAGCGTCTTGCCGAAGAAGGACGAGGACTGCTTGGCGACGATGTCCATCACGCCGTTGCTGCGCCGCGTGGCGATGGATTCGTAGGACCCCTGCACGAAGCCGGTGCAGGCAAGGCCCGTGCACACCTCCGGGTCACCGTCATCGCTATAGGAGAACTTGCCCGCGCCTCCCGAGGACCGCGGCGTGCCGAACACCGACACCGACAAGTTGTGGTCCGGATTGAAGAGGTACGTCAGCTTGGTCATGTACTGGAGCGAGCGCTCGTCCGCGAAGCGCGTGGTGCGAGTGCCCTCGATGGGCGTCACCAGCCCGAAGCCCGTCTCCGGGTCCTTGTCGCGATCGTTCGGTCCGCCGCAGCTCGGATTGTCGGGACCACAGTACTCCAGCCGGCTGAGCTGCCGGTCCACGCGGATGCGATTGAACGACGGCGCCACGCCCGCGTAGAACCAGAGCCTGTCCTTGAGGATGGGGCCGCCGAAATCGAAGCCGAAGTCGCCCTGGTTCCAGGGCTGGCCTTGCGCGGAGATGACGGAGCCCTCCTGTCGCACCCAGGGGCCGTCGCGTTGCAGCGCCCCCGGCGCCATGTTCGCGAACACCGAGCCGTGGAACTCGTTGGAGCCCGACTTGGTGACGACGTTGAGCACGCCGCCCGTGGAGCGGCCGTACTCGGGCATGTAGCCGCCGGTGATGACGTTGACCTCCTGGACGAACTCCACCGACAGCGGCGTGCCCAGCGTGCCCACGCCCGGGTCGTTCACCGACAGGCCATCCACCACGTACTGGCTCTCCGGGGAGCTGCTGCCGCTGACGCTCACGCCGTAGCGGTCCTCCACCGCGCCGGGCGCCAGCTCCGCCAGCGACTCGAACGAGCGCGACGCGGAGCCCTTGCTGCCCGGCCGGATGACGGCCACGTTGCGCAGGAAGTCCGCGTCCACGCTCATGCCCTGCGTGCTCGAGCCCACGTCCAGCGTGGGCGCCGCGCTGATGGAGATCTCCTCGCCGAACGCCGAGGGCAACAACTGGATGTTCACCCGGATGGTCCGGTCCAACCGCAGCACGATGTCCGGACGCACGAAGGGCTCGAAGCCCTCGCGCTCCACGCGCAGCGTGTACGTGCCCGGCGGCAGCTGCGGGATGCGATACAGGCCGCTCGCATCCGAGACCACCACCCGCTCACCCTGCAGCTTCGGCGAGGTGGCCGTCACCACCGCGTCCCCCAGCGCCTTCTTGTCCTCCGCGCTGGTGATGGTGCCGGTGATGACCGAGACGCCTTGAGCGAACGCTCCGGCGCCACAGAGCAGGACCGCGAGACACACCCCGCGGGCGAGACCCACACGTATGGACAAAGCTGACTCCCTCCCTTTGATTCCGGAGGGCACTCTGTCTCAAGACGCGAGAAAGCAACAATCCCCAATCAACCAGGACAGCGCGTCAAGGCGCGTCACCCGGACGGGAGGGAACAGGCCGCAGTCCCCTGCTCCAGGGAGCGGTCGAAGGCCAGGCGCAGGAAGGCGTCCAGCGGGGCGCGCCCCTTCTCCACGCGGCTGCGCAGCACGGCGCCTTCCCACGCGCCGAGCATGAAGGTGGCGAGCATTTCCGGCGCGACGTCCGGGGCCACCTCGCCCGAGGCCTGGGCCTCGCGCAGGACGTTCTCGAGGTGGGAGGACCACTCGGTGAAGGAGGCGGCGACGCGCTCGCGGATGAGGGGGCTGTGGTCGGCCAGCTCCGCGGCGAAGTTGGCCAACAGGCAGCCGCACTCGAAGCGGCCCTCGACCAGCCGCTCCACCTGCTGGGCGAAGTAGTCGCGCAGCCGTCGCAGCGGCGTGCGCCCGGGGTCCTGGAGCAGCGACAAATCCTGCGTGCTCGCGCGCATGTACTGGTCCACCACCGCCGCGCCCAGCGCCTCCTTGCTGTCGAAGTGGTTGTAGAAGGACCCCTTCGGCACGCCCGCCGCGTCGGTGATGTCCTGGACGCCGCAGCCGTTGAAGCCCTGCGTGCGCAGCGTCTCCAGACCGGCGGCGAGCAGCCTGTCGCGAACACTGGCTCTCGGCATCGGCCCCTTTTACGGCCCCGCGTCCCGGGTCGTCAAAAAGGGCCCCCTGGTTCCACCAACCCCATGATTCCAGGGCAGTTTTTACTCAATATGACCAGTCGTCTTGATGGACAATAGGACGGCCGCTAGCTTGGTGGGCGACGGGGACCTGGGTGGGCGAGGAGGAGCGCCGCCCGGGTCCTCCCGAGGGAGTGAGGCCATGCGCAGGACGAGCACGTCGGACCGGATTCGGGTGGGCATCATCGGGGCGAGCCCCCAGTGGGGCTGGGCGACGTATGCGCACCTGCCCGCGTTGCAGACGCTGCCGCGCTTCCACGTCACGGCGGTGAGCACCACGCGGCAAGAGAGCGCGGACGAGACGGCGCGCCGCTTCGACGTGCCGCACGCCTTCGCCAGCGCGGAGCCGCTGGTGACGCATCCGGAGGTGGACCTGGTGGTGGTGTCGGTGCGGGCAGCCGAGCACGCGAAGCTGGTGCGCGCCGCGCTCGCCGCGAAGAAGCACGTGTTCTGCGAGTGGCCCCTGGGCGCGTCGCTGGCGGAGACGACGGAGCTGGAGGCGCTGGCCCGGCGGGCGGGGGTGCGCACCGTCATCGGATTGCAGCGGCGGCTGGCGCCCGGGGTGCGCTACCTGAAGGACCTGCTCCAGGAGGGGTACCTGGGGCGGCTGCGCTCGGTGTCGCTGCAGGTCACCACGTCGATGCTCGGACACCGGCGGCCCAAGGCCTACGGCTACACGGCGGACGCCACGCAGGGCGCCAACACGCTGGCCACCATCACCGCGCACTTCCTGGACACGGTGCTGTCCGCGGTGGGGGACCTGCGGAGCGCGTCCGCGCTCGTGGCCCGGCAGTTGGAGCAGACGACGTTGATTGAGACGGGCGAGGTCATCCCCGTCACCGCGCCGGACCAGGTGCTGGTGAGCGGAACGCTGGCGAGCGGCGCGCTGCTGTCCGCGCACATCGAGGCGGGCAAGCGCAACGGCGGCGTCATCGGCGCCACCTTCACCGGCACGGAGGGAGACCTGTACCTGTCACACGGCCTGAAGGTGTCCGGCGCGCGGGGCGACGACCAGCCGCTCCAGCCGCTGCCGACGCCGGAGCATTACGTCTGGGGGCCACAGGGCTCGCTCACGGATGACGCGTACCAGACGGGCCAGCTCTACACGGCCTTCGCCCGGGACTGGGACGAGGGCACGTCGCTGGCGCCCGACTTCGCGTATGCGCTGAAGCTGCATCGGGTACTGGACACCTTCGCGGAGTCCTCGGCGTCGGGACAGCGTCGGACGTTGTAGGCGGGCCACCCTCCTGGCGGGAGAGCGGTGGACCGCAGCGGGACGGCGCGGCACTGGTCTATGCTGCGCGCTCCCGTGGACGCTCCCCTGCCCTCCCGCCGCCGCCTCCTGGTGCCCGCCGTGGTGTTCGCCGTCGCGAGCACGCTGGTCGCCCTGGCCGCGCTGTATGTGCAGGGCCTGCTGCCGGCCTCCGTCCCGTCCGCGTCGGAGCCCTTCCACTATCAGGGCTACGAGAAGGTGCTCCGGCACGTGCGCGCGGATGGGGATGTGGACTTCTCCTCCATCGGCCGCGAGCGCGCGGAGCTGGACCGGTTCGTCGAATCGCTGGCGTCGTTCTCGCCGCACAACCGTCCGGACGTCTTCCCGACGTCGGAGGACGCGCTGGCCTTCTGGCTCAATGCCTACCACGCGCTGGTGCTCCAGCAGGTGGTGGATGGGTATCCCTATCTGGAGAGCGTGCACGGGCCGCTGCTCGGGCGCTTCTATTGGGGGCGCTCGTGGCCGGTGGGCGGCAAGCGCATGACGCTGTGGTCGCTGCACCACCGCATCCTCGCCCGGGAGTACGCCGACCCGCGCATCCACCTGGCGCTGTTCCAGGCCACGCGCGGCGGGCCTCGCATGGACAGCACCCACTTCCAGCCCGAGTTCCTCGACGCGCAGCTCAACGAGGCCAGCCGCCGGTTCGTGGGCGACAAGCGCCACGTGCGCCTGGACCGCGACACGGTGTACCTGGCGAAGCTGTTCGAGACCTGGCGCGAGGACTTCCTCGCCGCGCTGCCCGAGGGGCGCCGGGGCAACGTGCTCCAGTTCGTCTGGGCGTTCCTGCCGGACACCTGCGAGGATCGTCCCGGCTGCGACACGCGCGCGGACCTGGACCACGCCTGCGGGCCGAAGCTGGACCGCTGCCACATCGTGTACGAGCCGGAGGACCCCGCGCTCCCGGATGCGGCGGCGCGCGAGGTCCGCTCGGAGCGCTGACGCCTACGCGGGCAGCCGCTCGCGTCTGCCGGGCGGCGGCGTGTGGTCCTCGTCCCCCCGCTCCCGGGCGCGGGGCCGCTGCACGGGGCCACCGTCCTTGCGCCCTCGCAGCCACTTCTCCAGGCCGACGGCGGGCAGCACCACCGCGCCCACCAGCACGGACAGGCCGATGGCCTCCAGCGACAGGGGCGCCGTTCCGAAGATGCTCCGCATGAAGGGCACGTACATGAAGGCGAGCTGCAGCAGCACCAGCGCGCCGATGCCCATGAACACCGTGGGGTTGCTGAACAGGCCCACCTTGCGCACGGAGCCGGTGAGCGTGCGGCACATCACCATGTAGAAAATCTGGAAGCTGATGACGGTGTTCACCGCCATCGTCTGCGCCTCGGCCAGCGCCCGCGAGTGCCCCACCGCCGGCAGCTCGCGCGAGTACTCCCAGAGGAACAGGCCGATGGCCCCCGCCGCCATGAGCAGCGCGACCAGCCCCGTGCGCATCACCACGAAGTGGCTGAGCACCGGCGCGTCCGGACGGCGCGGCCTGCGGCGCATCACGTCCGACTCGCGCGCCTCGAACGCCAGCGGCAGCGCGAGCGACACCGTGGCCACCAGGTTGATCCACAACAGCTGCGTGGGCAGCATCGCCATCAGCGGCACCGCCCTCCCGCCGATGTCCTGGATGGGGAAGAACGCCACGCCGCACAGCAGGATGAGCGCGAGCCCCAGGTTGGTGGGCAGCACGAAGGCGAGCGACTTGATGAGGTTGTCGTAGACGCGCCGCCCCTCCTCCACCGCCGCCGCGATGGAGGCGAAGTTGTCATCCGTGAGGACGATGTCCGCCGCCTCCTTGGACACCGCCGTGCCGGTGATTCCCATCGCCACGCCGATGTTGGCCTGCTTGAGCGCGGGCGCGTCGTTCACCCCGTCGCCCGTCATCGCCACCACGTGCCTTCGGCCCTGGAGCGCGCGCACCAGGCGCAGCTTGTGCTCCGGCGCCACGCGCGCGAAGACGTTCGTGCTCTCGGCCACGTGCGCCAGCTGCGCGTCGTCCAGCGCCCCCAGCTTCGCGCCCGCGACGCCCGGCATCCCCGCCTCTTGAAGACCCAGCTTCGCGCCGATGGCCTCCGCCGTCGCCAGGTGGTCGCCCGTGATCATCTTCACGACGATGCCCGCCTCGTGACAGGCGCGCACCGCCTCGATGGCCTCCTCGCGCGGAGGGTCCATCATCCCCTGCAGGCCCAGGAGCTCCAGCCCACCCTCGACGTCTTCGAGCGCCAGGTCGTCCTTCGCCTCGGGCACCTGCCGCGACGCCACCGCGAGCACGCGCATGCCCCGCCGCGCCAGCCGCTCCACCTCCTCCAGCACCGCCTCGCGTGACACGGCGCCGTCCAGCTCGCAGCGCGCCAGGACGACCTCGGGCGCACCCTTGAGGAGCACCACGCGGCCCTCGCGGCCATCGTCGTGCAGCGTGGCCATGAACTGGTTCTCCGACTCGAACGGGATGGCGTCCACGCGGGTGAAGCGCGAGCGGGACTCCTCCACGCGCAGGCCCGCCTTCTCCGCCGCCACCACCAGCGCGCCCTCGGTCGGGTCGCCCGTCATGCGCCAGTTGCCATCACCGCCCTCCAGCGCCGCGTCGTTGCACAGCGCGCCCGCGAGCAGCAGCTCCTTCGCGTCGTCGGGCAGGAGCGACTCGCTGAGCGCCGGGCCGTCGCGGCGCAGCTCGCCCCGGGGCGCGTACCCCACGCCGGTGACGGTGTAGCGCCCCGTCGGCGTCCACAGGGCCTGCACCGTCATCTCGTTGCGCGTGAGCGTGCCCGTCTTGTCCGAGCAGATGACGGTGGTGCTGCCCAGCGTCTCCACCGCGGGCAGCTTGCGGATGACCGCACGCCGGGCCGCCATGCGCTGCACGCCGATGGCCAGGGCGATGGTGACGATGGCGGGCAGGCCCTCCGGAATCGCCGCCACCGCCAGGGTGATGGCCACCACCACCGCCTCGCTCATGTCATACCCGCGCCACAGCCCCACCCCGAGCAGCAGCACCGATACGACGAGGATGGCCACGGTGATGACCTTGGCGATGCTCGCGAGCGCCTTCGTCAGCGGCGTCTGCAAATCCGTCGCTTCGCTCAACATCTCCGAGATGCGCCCCAGCTCCGTGGCGCCTCCCGTCGCGATGACCACCGCCTGCCCCACGCCCGAGGTCACCAGCGTGCCGCCGAAGACGACGCTCGTCCTGTCCCCCAGCTCCGCGTCCTTGGCCACCACCGAGGGCTGCTTCGACGCCGGCACGGACTCGCCCGTGAGCGCGGCCTCCTCCACCTGGAGGTTGCGCGAGCCCACCAGCCGCATGTCCGCGGGCACCTTGTCCCCGGCGGCAATCTCCACCACATCCCCGGGCACCAGCTCCGCGGCGGGCACCGCGCGCTTGTGGCCCGCGCGCACCACCGTCGCGTTCTGCGGCACCATCCGGCTGAGCGCCTCGATGGCCTTGCCCGCGCGGAACTCCTGCACGAAGCCGATGAGCGTGTTGAGCACCACCACGGCGGCCACCACCAGCCCGTCCGTCACCTTGCCCATCACCACCGCCAGCACCGCCGACACGATGAGCACCCAGATGAACGGACTGTTCACCTGTCGCCACAACAGCTTCAGCGGCCCCTCGCCCTTCTGTCGCTCCAGGACGTTGGGCCCATGACGGGAGAGCCGCTCGCGCGCCTGCTCGTCCGTCAGCCCTGACGGTCCGCTCTCCAGCCGCTCGAAGGCCCGCTCGACCGGCAGGGCATGCCAGGGCACCGCTCCCGAAGCGGGCTCACGTGCGTCCTCGACGCCGGACGCGGCGGGTGGCGGCTCGCGCATTCGACTCCCCCAGTCAGCAACCAGCTCTCTCCCCTCAAGCTATGTCCGCCCCAGGCCCGCGCCCCACGCCCGCCCTCGCAGGAGGCAGGCGACGCGTCGCGGCCGTGACAAAGCCGTTGCCTGGCTCGCGATTTCCAAGTAATCAAGAATTAAAGGAATCACGAGCTTCTCGACTTCGTCCTGATGAACTCCAAAAAGTCCGGTGTGGTCCTGTTGGGGGTGGTGCTGGTGGCCTCGGTCGTCGCGCTGCTGACCCGAGGCCTGTCTGCCTCCTCGAATGAATCCGCCCCCGCCGCGAGCGCCGCGAGGCCGCCCACCTCCAGCGGCGTCATGGTGGGCACGCCCTCGGGGGTGCCGCCGGCCTCGGAGCCGACGCCCGCGGTGGAGCAGCTGCCGATGCCCGGGTGCTGGGATGGCCTGCGGGAGCTGGACAAGGCGACCTCGCTGGACGCGCTGCGCGCGGCGCTGGGGGTGGCAGTGGGGCACCGCGACAACCTGCTGGCGACCTACCTCCAGGAGCGCCTGACGGAGCTGGTGGGGCAGGACGCGGGGCGCGCGCTGCAGGTCATCGAGTGGGCGAAGCAGGCCAGCCCTCCGGAGCTGGGGCTCTACCTGGAGGCCGTGAAGGCGGCGCCAGCCGTGCACGACGCGAAGGTGTCGGCGGCGCTCCTGGGGATGGGCGAGGACAAGAGCCTGCCGACCCAGAACCGCTCGGCGGCGCTGGACGCCCTGGAGACCCAGCGGCGGCTGTCGCCCGGGGACCTGGCGCGGCTCAAGGCGGTGGCCCTGGACGAGACGGCGGACTCCACCGCGTGGGTGGCCACGCGCACGCTGGGCCGGGTGATGAAGGAGGACTTCGAGCGCACGGGCACCCATGCGCCGTACTGGAAGGAGCTGCTCTCCATCGCCGGCACCTCGGACGACATGGCGGTGCGGCTGCTCGCGCTGGAGATGCCGTCGTACTCCGACCCGCTCATCGGCCCGGAGTCCTTCGACGAGCTGGAGCACATCCTCACCACGGACCGCGAGCGCGACGTGCGGGAGATGGCCGCCTTCCGGCTGGGCGTCACGCGCGAGCCCGAGCAGGCGCTGAAAATCTACGAGGCGGCGTTCGACAAGGAGCACGACGTCTGCGTGCGCTGGGCCATCTTCCGCTTCGCCGTGCGCGCCGCGGGAGAGGGAGCGCTGCCGATGCTGGCGCGGCTCGCCGCGAAGGACCCGCGCTTCCAGCGCGACTACACCGAGTTCCAGCAGCTGTACGCCTCCGGCACCGTGGACTTCGCCCGCATCTGGCTGGGCAAGGGCGAGCACCACGCGTGCCTCGTCGAGGAAGGAGCGCCGCACTGATGCATGCCCTCATGAACAGGCGATGGGGGCGCGGGCTCCTGGTGTCGTTCCTCCTGGGTGCGTGGCCCGCGAGCGCGGCCGCGCCGCTCTTGACGCCCGAGACTTGCTCGGTGGAGACGATGCTGCGCGACGTGCGCGCGGCGATGAAGGACGGCTCGCCCGCGCTGAAGCACTACGTGAAGGCGCGGCTGCGGGAGGCGGCGCTGGCCATGCCCGCCGGGGAGCTGCAGGCCGCGCTGGAGCGCGAGCACCAGCCGGAGGTGCTGGAGGCCCTGGGCGCGGCGCTGGCCACGAAGGCGAGCCACGCGGAGTCGCCCGGACTGGTGCAGCCGCTGCTGGCCCGGGCCGCGGGAGACGCGGACCCGGCGGCGCGCGCGGCGGCGGTGCGGGCCCTCAGGGCCACACCCTCCGTGGAGTTCATGGCGAAGAACGGCGGCGTGGTGACGTACGAGCAGCTGGTGCGCGACAGCTCCCCGGAGGTGCGCCAGGCGGTGGCCGACAACCTGCTGGCGGAGAGCGCGCAGGTGTACTCGGGCCATGACCGCACGGTGTCGGAGACGACGGTGGCGGTGGCGTCGGCGGCCGAGGACCCCGCGGTGGCGGCGAGGCTCTTGGGCGAGGTGTCCATGGAGGCCGTGGGCCACGAGACGGTGGAGCGCGTCACCCGGCACCTGAAGGCCGAGTCCCCGGAGCTGCGCGCGGCGGCGGCGACGGCGCTGGGAGGCGCGCCGGGAGCGGAGTCAGCGGGGGCGCGGCGCGCGCTGGTGGAGGCCTTCCGCGGGGACACGAATCCGGCGGTGCGCAAGGCGGCGCTCGAGGGCATCGCCCGGCTGGGCCAGGCCTCCGCGCGGCCCCTGCTGGAGTCGCTGCGCGGCGTGGACCCGCGCATGGACCCTGAAATCGACGCGTGGCTGTCCGCGCTGAAGCTCAACCTCCAGGAGTGGCACCTGCTGCTGCGCGAGAAGCAGCGGTTGAGGAGGTGACCCCTGCATCACCGGGCAGTGCCGCAGCGAAACAACCAGAGGAGGCAGTTCCATGAAGGCAATGAAGTGGATGTTGGCCACGGTGGCCTTGGCCGTGACGGGGTGGTCCACGAGCGCGTCGTCGGCGACGGCCGTCGGTCCCATCTGTGACACGGCCGCGCGCGTGGGCTCCACGACGTACTACTCGTGCTCGGGCAGCAGCCACAACGCGCTCGACATGAGCAATGGCACGTGCAGCGTGTGGAACCACCGCGGGATGATCAACGTCAGCCGCTACTACGCCTACTACGGCGGCTGTGCGAACAACTGCAGCGGCGGCACCAGCTGCAACGGCGGCGCGGGCAACTACTACGTCGTCACCGGCGGCAGCGGCTGGGACTTCCGCCAGCTCCACCTGAACTCCAACGTGTCCTCCGGCTCCAAGACCTGCGACCGCTGCGCGCTGGGCCTGGTGGGCTCCACGGGCAACTCCACCGGCGCGCACGTGCACGCGGACAACCGCCAGTACGGCACCCGCAAGACGGCCTGGTACACCAGCGTCGGCACCACGTGCGGCTCCAGTGCGTATTGCAGCAATCGCGTGGGTACGCCCACGCTGTAGTCGCAGTCCCCAAACCCGCGCCCCGCTCCGGTTTCCCTATGGCCGAGGCGGGGCGTCCTTGTTTCACGCGTCGGAGCGCCGCGGGGCCTCGGCGGCGGCCCGGCGCAGGATTTCCCCCGTCGCCGCGTCCGCGGGGAAGAAGGACTCAATCGCCAGCTCCGCCAGGGTGACGTCCACCGGCGTGCCGAACACCGTCGTCGTGCCGATGAAGGCCAGCACGCCCCGGGGCGTCATGATGCGAAGGGGCACCACCACCCCCGCGTAGTCCGGCTCGGACGCGTGGCTCGGCACCGGCCCCATCCCCCGCAGCTCGTCGAGCAGCGCCGCCAGCGTCGCGTCCGCGGTGGTCGACACCTGCCGCTGCAGCCTGGCCAGCACGTGCGCGCGCCACTGCTCCAGGTTGAGGATGCGCCGGCCCAGGCCGTCCGGGTGCAGGCTCAGCCGCAGCACGTTGACGGGGGGCTGGAGCAGCTCGCCGGGGATGCCCTCCAGGAGCACGCCCACCGCGCGGTTGGCCGTGACGAGGTGCCAGTGCCGGTCCACCGCGAGCGCCGGGTACGGCTCGTGTCCGGAGAGCACCAGCTCCACCGCCTCGCGCGCCGCCGTCATGCGCGGCCCGTCCAGCTCGTTCTCCGAGTAGACGGGCGCGAAGCCCGCCGCCACGAGCAGCGTGTTGCGCTCGCGCAGCGGCACGTCCAGCTCCTCGGCCAGGTGCAGCAGCATGTCCCGGCTCGGCGTGGAGCGCCCCGTCTCCAGGAAGCTCACGTGGCGGGCGGACACCTCCGCGCGGCACGCCAGGTCCAACTGACTCAGGCTGCGGCGCTGACGCCACTCGCGCAGCAACTCTCCCACCGGACGGCTCGGCATCATCATGCCCCTGACCCTAGGAACAACGGGGAAGCCTGCCCATTACCTCCCGCGTAATCGACCCGCGCACCGCCCACGCGCAATGTGTGTCCCCAGACGGCGGCGGGATTTCCCCGGCGCCGCATTCCAAGGACACAGCCATGAGCGCCATTCCCGCGTCGCGTACCTTCCTGGGCCACATCCTGCTCGCCGACGGCCTCATCAGCGGCGCCACCGGGGCCCTGATGTTCTTCGCCGCCCAGCCCCTGAGCGAGCTGCTCGGCCTGCCCGTCACGCTGCTGCGCTCGGCGGGCTTCAGCCTGCTGCCCTTCGCCGCGCTGCTCGTGTTCCTGGCCAACCGGCCCCTCGTCCCCCGGGGGCTCGTCTGGGCCATCATCGGCGCCAACGTGCTGTGGACGGTGGACAGCCTGGCGCTGCTCGCCACGGGCTGGGTGCAGCCCACCGTCTGGGGCGTGGCCTTCACCGTGGTGCAGGCCGTGGCCGTGGCCGCCTTCAGCGGCCTGGAGCTGATGGCCCTCAAGCAGGCCCGCATGGTGCCCGCCTGAGCGTGCGTCGAGCGCGGCGCGAGGCGTGCCTCAGAGCGCCTTGCGCACCGCCTCCAGCGCGGCGTCGTAGTCCGGCTCGTGCATCATCTCCGGGACGATTTCGCGGAACACCACCCGGCCCTCGCGGTCCACCACGAAGGTGCTGCGCGCCAGGAGGCCCAGCTCCTTCATGTACAGCCCGTACTTCCGCGCGAAGTCCCGGTCCTTGTAGTCCGAGAGCACCGCCACGTTCTGGATGCCCTCGGCCGCGCTGAAGCGGTTGAGGGCGAAGGGCAAATCCAGGCTCAGGTACCAGACCTTCACGTCCGGCCCCAGCTGCGTCGCCTGCTGGTTGAACATGCGCAGCTGGATGGCGCAGACCTTGGTGTCCACGCTCGGCGCCACGCTCAACACCACCACCTGCCCCTTGAGCTCCGACAGGCGGTGGGACTCGTAGAAGCCCTTGTACACGGTGAAGTCGGGCGCGAGGTCGCCCACCTGCACCTGCCCGTCGCCCTCCAGCGTCACCGGCTTGCCGCGGTAGGTGACCTGGTCCTTGAACTCGGCCATCACTGCACTCCTCTCACGTCACGCGGCCAGCAGTGCCGCACCAATGAGGCCGCTGTCGTCGCCGAGCTCCGCGTCGGCGATGAGCAACCCCTCGCGGGACGTCTGGGACGCCCACGCCCTCACACCGTCCAACACCCGGCGCCGCATCCCAGGGCAGTGGTTCAACACCCCACCCCCGAGGATGAGCCTGGCCGGGTTCAACACCGTCACCTGGTTGGCCACCGCCAGCGCCAGGAAACGCGCGGCCCGCTCATACACCTCCCGAGCGGCCTCGTCGCCTGCTTCCGCCGCCTCTTCCAGCGACACGGGCGTCAGCCGGGAGGCGTCGTTCTCCACGAGCTTCGCGAGCAGCGGAGCGCGGCCCGCGACGAGCAGCTCCTTCGACTGGGCGATGAGGTTGTGGCCGCCGGTGTACGCCTCCAGGCAGCCCAGCTCGCCGCAGCCGCAGCGCCGCCCGTCGGGGACGACCTTGATGTGGCCCAGCTCGGCCGCCACGCCGCCCGCGCCCTCCAGGAGGCGCCCGCCGGCGATGATGGCGCTGCCCACGCCCGAGCCGACGAACACCACCAGCAGGTCCTGCGCGCCACGGCCCGCGCCCGCGTGCAGCTCACCCCACGCGGCCGCGGACAGGTCGTTCACCACCTTCACCGGCTGCTTCAGCCGGTCCGTGAGCATCTTGCCCAGGGGCACGTTGCGCCAGCCCAGGTTGGGGGCCACCGACAGCACCCCGGAGTCCTTGTGGATCTGCGCGGCCGCGCCCACGCCGCAGGCGTCCACCGGCACACCCGCGGACCGCACCGCTTCGGAGGCGGCCTGGGCGATGGTCTCCACCACCCCGGACGGGCTGCGCTCGGCGAGCGCCACCTTGGTCGACGCGAGCAGCTTCCCCGCCTCGTCCACCACGGCGGCTCGAGCGAACGTCCCCCCCAGGTCGATTCCCAGCGTCGGCATGGCGGTGTTCCCCTCTAGCCTTTCACGCGCTGGACCAGCTCGGTCACCAGCGCCTCGACTTCCTGCTGCCGCGCGTCGTCCTTGAACCGGCCCTCCGGCGTGAAGGCCTCCGCGGCCCGCGCCAGGTGCACCTGCGTGGGCAGCACCAGCGCGCCCACCGACGACATCACCTGCCGCAGGTGCGGCTGCATGCGCGCGGTGCCGAAGTTGCCGGGGCTGGCGCCCATGATGGCCGTCCACTTGCCCTGGAACAGCCGGCCGGGCGCACGCGACGCCCAGTCGATGGCGTTCTTCAGGCCGCCTGGAATCGACGAGTTGTACTCGGGGCTCGAGATGAGGAGGCCCTGGGCCTTCGCCACCCGCTCACGCAGGGCGACGACGCTCGGGGGCAGGCCCTGGGCTTCCACGTCACCGTCGTAGAGCGGCACGCCCACCGTCTTGAGGTCCACCACGTCCACGTCCGCGCCGAGCGCGCGGGCCTTCTCGACGGCCAGCGCCAGGAGCTTCTGGTTGAAGCCGCCGGTGCGCAGGCTGCCCGCGATGGCCAGGATTCGAGGCGCGCTCACCCTCCCACCTCACGCTGCACCTGGGCCACGGTGCCCTCGATGAGGGCCTGGATCTCCTTGAGGCGCTCGGGCGTGTTGGCCTCGAAGCGCAGCACCAGGATGGGCTGGGTGTTGGAGGCGCGGATGAGGCCCCAGCCGTCGGGGAACGTCACGCGCACGCCGTCCACGTCGATGATGTCGTGGCCCGCCGCGCGCAGCGTCTCCGTGGCGCGCTTGACCATCTCGAACTTCTTCTCCTCCTTCGTGTCGAAGCGCAGCTCGGGGCTGGCGTAGGTCTTCGGCACGTCCGCGAGCAGCTCCGACATCTTCTGCTTCTCGTGGGTGAGGATTTCGAGCAGGCGCGCGGACGAGTACACCGCGTCGTCGAAGCCGAAGTAGCGGTTCTTGAAGAAGATGTGGCCGCTCATCTCGCCGGCCAGCTCCGCGTGCTCCTCCTTCATCTTCGCCTTGATGAGCGAGTGGCCCGCCTTCCACATCACGGGCTTGCCGCCGCGCCTGGCGATGTCGTCGTACAGCGTGTAGCTGCACTTCACCTCGCCGACGATGGCCGCGCCCGGGCTGTCCTTGAGGACGTAGCGGCTGAAGAGGACCATGAGCTGGTCGCCCCAGAGGATGTTGCCCTGGTCGTCGATGACGCCGATGCGGTCGCTGTCGCCGTCGTAGGCGATGCCCACCTCGGCCTTCTCGCGCTTCACCGCGGCGATGAGGTCCTGGAGGTTCTCCACCACGGTGGGGTCCGGGTGGTGGTTGGGGAACGTCGCGTCCATCTCGCAGAACAGGGGCACCACCTCGAAGCCCATGGACTCGAACAGGGGGACGGCGATGGCGCCGCCGGTGCCGTTGCCCGCGTCGATGACGATCTTCATCCCCTTGCGGCCCACCTTCACCGTCTGCCGGACGAAGTGGTTGTAGGGGGTGATGATGTCGTACGGCGTCACGGTGCCGGGCGTCTTCGAGACCTCGAAGTCCCGCGCCTCGATGAGGCGGCGCAGCGCCTGGATTTCGTGGCTGTGGAAGGTCGTCTTGCCCGCGCCAATCTTGAAGCCGTTGTACTCGGGCGGGTTGTGGCTGCCGGTAATCATGGCCAGGCCATCCACCGGCAGGGTGTTGGCGGCGAAGTAGGTCAGCGGCGTGGGCACCACGCCCACGTCGAAGACGTTGAGGCCCGTGGACGTCAGGCCGGCACAGAGCGAGTCGCGGAAGCGGGTGGAGGACTCGCGGCAGTCGCGGCCCACGGCGATGAAGCGGCCGCCGTTGCGGCGGATGATGGTGCCCAGGCCCTTGCCCAAGAGCTCCACCACTTCGGCCGTGAGGTCCTTGTCCACCAGACCCCGGATGTCGTACTCGCGGAAGATATGCGCGTTCATGAAGGTGTCCCCGCCCTCCTCCTGGAACCGGAGGGCATGACAGAGGGCGGCGGACTCTACACGAGCGCAACGGTTCCCGGCACCCGACAGGGGGCCTGCGCGGGCTGCTGAACGATGCTCCCTCGGCGCCCCTGTGAATCCCTGGGGTGCCAATCAACCCCCACACCCGCCCGGCTGTGGGGCGACCGGGGCTCCGGGCTCCCTCTGTCGAGGGAGGCGAGCGCTCCAGTCGGGCCGGCCTCCTGGGGCGAACGCCCTCCAGGCGAGCCCTCATGGGTCGGAGAAGTTCGGGTGGGCCCCGCCTCGACGGCGCGGCCGCCGAGCGCGTGCCAGCGACCTCTCCTCGGCAGCGGGCGCCGCCTCGGCAAGGCCCGAGTGCGTGCTCACCGTATTGCCAGGGTCACGAGGGCGGCCTCGGTAGAGGCCCGAGTGCGTGCTCGCCGTATCGCCAGGGTCACGAGGACGGCCTCGGTAGAGGCCGGACCTGAGTCCACAGCGCTCACGCTCCGCTGGGGGCGCCCCTCCGGAACACGCGCGCCTTCAGTGCGCGGTGACCTCCGCACCCTCGCTCCGCTGGGAGCGCCCCTCCGGAACACGCGTGCCTTCAGTGCGCGGTGACCTCCACGCCGGCGCTCTCGATGGAGAGCGGCACCTCAGGGCGCGGCTGCCCGCGCAGGACCTGGTAGTGGCGCAGCCAGGAGGCGTTGAGCGGATCCAACGCCAGCGCCTCCGCGTAGCGCTCGAGAGCCGCGTCGTGCTGCCCCCGAACCTCCAGCGCATGGCCCTGCGTGAAGAGCGCCCGGGCCCGCGACTCCGCCAGCGGACGCGCCGCGAGGAAGGCACCGCGCATTACCTCCGCCTGCTCATCCGCCAGCCCCGCGTCGAGGCAGCGGGCGACCCCCGCGAGGTTCCCCCGCGTGGCGTCGTAGCCAGCGCGCGACACCACGTCGGTCAGCATGCGGCCCGCCGCCTCCACCCGGCGCAGCAGCGCCTCCAGCGCCTGACGCTGCCCCAAGGGCAGGGTGCGCTGACGGAAGAGGTTCAGCCTGCGCAGCGCCGAGGTCGCGCGACGGCGCACCGCCTCGAAGTCCTCGTGCGGCAGCGCGCCGAGCAGCGCGTACGGGTCCTTCTCCACCACCGCCGCGCGCGACAACACCCGGGCCAGCTCCGCGTCCGGCACCGGCTCCGCCTCCAGCGCGCGCGGCCCCGAGCCCAGCCCCAGCGCGTGCGCCAGGAGCTCCCGCGCCGCCTCGCCCGCGAACTGCACGTGCAGCCCCGACTCACCGTTCCACGCCCGTGCCTCCTCGCGCGTGACATGGCGGACCACGTCGCAGTCGCACGCCACCTTGCGGCCCTTGAAGGTCAGCTCCACCGGGAGCTGCGAGGCGAGCGGAGGCAGCACCCCCGCCCACGTGGCGAAGAAGCCATCCACCGTCACGTCCCCCAGGCGCACCGGCACCAGCTCCGCGTCCGTGGCCAGCCCCAGCCGCACGAGCAGGCCCCGGGGCGACTCCATCTTCGGCGGCGTCAGCTCGGCCGTCGGCACCTGCTCGTAGGCGACCTCGCGCAGCGCGCGGTGCAGCGGCGTGGCGTCGTCCTCCGGGAGGATGTGGCCGAAGATGGAGATGCTCCCGCGCGACGTGCGCGTGCGCTGCGGGGGCGCGGGCCGCACCCGGCCGATGCCCTGGCTGTCGAGCAGCGCCTCGCGGAAGGAGACGGCGTCCGGGAACCGCTCCCCGGGGCTCTGGGACAGCGCGCGCAGCAGCACGTCCGAGAGCGCGCGCGGCACGCGAGGGTTGAGCTCGTGCGGCGCCGCGGGCGACAGCGCCCCCACGCGCCCGAAGCCGAAAGGCAGCCGGCCCGTGGCCAGCAGGTAGCCCACCACGCCCAGCGCGTAGATGTCCGTGCGCCCGTCCACCGAGTCCTGCGCCCACTGCTCCGGCGCGAGGAACGCGGGCGAGCCCACCACCATGCCGCACGCGCGCTCCTCGCGGGACAGGCTGGCGGTGAGCACCTCGCGAGAGCCGAAGCCCAGCACCTTCACCCGCCGCTCGCCCCGCGAATCCCACGTCAGCACCAGGCTGTCCGCGCTCAAGCCGCCGTGCACGCGGCCCTGCGCGTGGGCGACCTCCAGCGCGCACAGCGCCTGGGCCAGCACCAGGACGACCTCCGCCGGAGCCAGCGGCATGGGCAGCTTCGAGAAGGGCTCACCCTCCGCGTGCTCCATCAGCAGGCACGGCAGCCCCGCGGGGCCGATGCGCGCGTCCAGCACCCGCGCGACATGGCGGTGCTTGAGCGAGCGCAGCGCGCGGCCCTCCATGAGGAAGCGCGAGCGCACCACCGGCTGGGCCGCCAGGTGCGGGTGCATCACCTTCACCGCGAAGCGGTGCCCCGTGGGCGTGTGCTCCGCCAGGTACACCGTGCCCAACGCCCCCGAGCCCAACGCCGCGCCCAGCACCAGCGGGCCATGCCGCTGCCCCTCCAGGGACGGCGCCCGAGGACACACCGACCCCACCGGATGCTCCACCGCGCAGTGATTGCAAGCCATGTTCGAGCTCCGCCCCGTCCGCCCCGGGATGGGGCGGGCGGCGACGGCCCTGCAACCGGCGTGCACCCCCCACTTCGTCAGCGACTGGACACGACAACCTCCCGCCGGGACGAGAAAGCGGAGAACCCCGTTACCCACGGAGCGGAAGTTCTTTCAGCCCCGGGGTCGGAAGTTTCTCCAGCGCACACTGGGCGCCTGCACCTACAGGTACTTCTGCAGCTTGCGGGCCTTGAGGGCCTCGACCACCTTGCGCACGTCCTGGCTCTTCTCGCGGGGCACCACCAGCACCGCGTCGCCGGAGTCCACCACCACCACGTCGGTGAGGCCCACGACGGACAGCGGGCGCTTGTCGGCGAGCACGATGCAGCCCTTGCAGTCCACCACGACGGCCAGGTCGCCGGAGATGACGTTGCCGTGCGCGTCCGCGGGGCGCACCTCGGGGATGGCCGCGAAGGAGCCCACGTCCGACCAGCCGAAGTCACCCGGCAGCACCGCGATGTTGCTGGCCTTCTCCATCACGCCGTAGTCGATGGAGATGGACGGCAGCTTGGGGAACACCTTCTTGAGCACCGCGCCGAAGGTGCGCTTGCCGGCGGCCTCACGCAGCGCCTTCAGGCCCTTCTTCATCTCCGGCATGTGCTGCTCGAAGGCGGCCAGGATGACGTCCGCGCGGAAGACGAAGATGCCGCCGTTCCACAGGTACTCACCGGAGGACACGTAGGCCTGCGCCGTCTGGGGGTCGGGCTTCTCCTTGAAGGCCTTCACCGCGCGGCCGCCGCCCTCCAGCGCGTCGCCCACCTGGATGTAGCCGTAGCCCGTCTCCGGGCGGTGGGGCTGGATGCCCAGGGTGACGATGTGGCCCCCCTCGGCGATGCGCGCGGCCTGCTCCAGCACGCGCTTGAAACCCGGCACGTCGGCCACGTGGTGGTCGGAGGGCAGCACCACCATGACGCCCTTCGGGTCGCGGGCGGCCACCTGCACCGCGGCGAGCGCGATGGCGGGCGCGGTGTTGCGGGCCACGGGCTCCACCAGGAGGTTGGGCTTGGGAAGGCCCTTCACCAGCTTCGCGGCGGCCTTCGCGTGCAGCGGGCCGCACACGATGAAGGTGTTCTTCACCGTGGCCAGGCCCTTGAGGCGCTGGGCGGTGTCGGTGATGAGCGGCAGCTTCGAGGCGAGCGGCAGGAACTGCTTGGGGCGCGCCTGCCGGGACAGCGGCCAGAAACGCGTGCCGGAGCCACCGGCCATGATGACGGGGTAGAGGGCCATGCGGGGTACGACTCCTGCGAGTGCCGGCTCGGAGCCAGCGAGAAGCGCCAGGGTCTTCCCCCCGGCGTGACTGGCGGCGCACCATACCGTTTCGGCCTTTCCGGGAAAGAGGGCAGCCGTGACGAAGCCAGCCCCTCCAGAGCCGTTGCGACTCCCACCTTCCCGCCCACCCCGCCCGGCCGGACGCCCTCCGGACGGTGAAGCGGCCGGAAGTGGCGGGAGTTTTGACCCGCCCCCGAAAAGCCAGTCTCATGCCGCGCTGTTGGACTTCCTCAAGGCCAGATCCACCGGGCTGACGCTCCTCCTCACCATCGCGCTGACGTTGGGGCTTTCGCTCGCCCCGATTCCGGAGGCGTGGCGCCCCCTGCCCTCCCTCCAGCGCGGTCCCTTGCAGGAGAAGCTGGTCGCGCTGACCGTCCCGGCGAGGTTCCTGGGGGGCCAGCCCGTGCCCACGCCGGAGACGGAGGTGGCCGCCGGCCAGCCGACGAAGCCTACCGCGCCCCCCGAGGACGAGGCGGGCGAGGACGCGGGCACCGACGTCGCCGCGCTCCCCCCGGACCAGCCCGTGGTGCCCACCGTGCCGGGCATCGGCCTGGAGGAGCTGAGCGCGCCTTCCCTGGCCCGCGCCGTGGAGCTGGAGGCGCTGCGCGAGAAGATGAGCGCCCAGCACGTGGACATCGAGCTCAACTGCCGCAAGGCGCGCTCGGATGGCACGTGCGAGGAGGACGGGCTCGCCCCGTTCCACAAGGCGCTGGGCGAGCTGCGCGCGGACACCCGACGCACGCCCGTGCGCGTGGTGCACCTGGGCGACTCGCTGGTGGCGTCCGACTACATCACCGACGTGGTGCGCGACAGGCTCCAGGAGCGCTTCGGCTCGGGCGGCAAGGGATTCCTCTTCATCACCCGCCCCGCGAGCGCGGGCCGGTGGACGCGCTCCGGACGGGGCTCGGACGGGTGGACCATCGAGCGGCTGGTGGACACCAAGTGGCCGCGCGACAGGGTGGGCTGGACGGGCGTGGCCTTCACCGCGGCGGGCGGCTCGCAGAACACGAAATACGACGCGGAAGGAGCCCGGGTCGCGGAGCTGTTCTTCCTGGCCCAGCCCTCCAGCGGCTCCGTGCAGCTGTCGGTGGACGGCCGTCCGCTGCAGCGCATCCAGACGCGCGGCTTCTCCAAGACGAAGTCGGAGGCGGCCTTCGCGCGGGTGAACCTGCCCGAGAACGCCAGGACGCTGACGCTCACCACGTCCGGCCGGGTGGAGCTGCACGGCGTGACGCTGGAGACGGGCACGCCGGGCGTCATCTACGACACGGTGGGCCTGCTGGGCGGCATGGCGGAGGTGTACCTGCGCGCCCAGCCCGCGGCCTTCCGCGCGCAGCTGCGTCAGCGCAAGCCGTCCATGGTGGTGCTGATGGTGGGCGGCAACGAGGCGTTCTTCTACTCGCGCGAGCGCACCACCTTGGAGGAAGTGCGCGCGCAGATGAAGGAGCTGGTCTCCCGCGTGCGCACCAACGTGCCGGACGCGGCGTGCCTGGTGATGTCCCCCATCGACGCGGGCGTGCGGACCATGGGCGGCGAGCCGGTGCCGCGCCGAGGGTCCAAGGAGGTCTCCGACATCTTCCGCGAGGAGGCGCGCCTGGGCGGCTGCGCGTTCTGGGACGCGTACAACGCCATGGGCGGCGAGGGCGCGGCGCTGCGGTGGCTGGAGGCGGGGCTGATGCTGGAGGACCTGGTGCACCCGCGCGCCAAGGGCTCCGACCTGTTGGGCCACCTCTTCGACCTGGCGCTCCAGCGCAGCTTCGCCAAGGCGCACACCGCGCTGGTGCCGGTGGCGGACACGCCGGGGCTGCAGGACGCGGACGTGGCGCTGACGCGGACCTTCGACAAGCTGCGCCGCCGCGAGTCCGGTGAAGCGCTGCGCGTGGGCATCGCCCAGCTGGGCGCGTCGCATACCGCGTCGCACTACTTCACGGACGCGGTGCGCGACGTGCTCTCCAAGCGCTTCGGCGACGCGGGCCGGGGCTTCATCGCCGCGGGCAAGTCCTCGCCTCGCCTGGACAAGGCGCGCGTGGCGCGCGAGCTGACGGGGGAGTGGAAGGTGGAGGACGCGCTGGACTCGACGCCGGGCGGCCTGTGGGGCCTGACGGGCATCCGCGCCGTGGGCGCGCCGGGCTCGAAGCTGCGCATCCAGTTCTGCAAGGGCTGCCCGGAGGAGAAGTCGCGCACGGGCCGGTTGGACCTGTACGCGCTCGACGTGCCGGACGTGGCGTCGCCGGACATCCGCGTGGACGGCGAGGACATCCCCCCGGACGCACCTCCGCCCGAGCCGCTCACCGCGCCCACCGTGCGCATCCGCTCGTTCCCCGTCACCGGCACCTCGCACGAGGTGGAGGTCGCGGCGGCGCCCAACAGCCAGGTCACCGTGCTGGGCGCGGCGCTGGAGTACGACACGCCGGGCGTGGTGCTGGACGCGCTGGGGCTCCCCGGCTCCACGTCCTTCACCCTGCGGGACATGGACGCGGCGGCGGTGGACGCGCAGCTCGCGTCGCGGCGGCCGGACCTGCTCGTGTTCTGGTACGGCACCAACGAGGCGAACCTCGTCGGCCTGGACGCGCAAGGCCTGTCGGGCGACTACACGGCGCTCATCTCGCGGCTGCGCAAGGCCACGGGCAACGCGGAGTGCCTGGTGCTGGGGCCCACGGACCGGCTGGCGAAGGACGCGAGCGGGCACTGGACGGAGGCGCCCTCGCTGGCGACGGTGCTGGACACGCTGCCTCGCGTCGCGCGGGACGCGGGGTGCGCGTACTGGTCTGCTCGCGCGGCCATGGGCGGTGAGCGGGCCATGCTGCGCTGGCAGCGCTCGCGGCCGGTGTACGGGCACGCGGACGGCGTGCACCTGACGCCCGAGGGCTACGAGCGGCTGGCGGCGAGCTTCGCCCGGGACTTCCTGTCGGCCTACGAGGCGCGCAAGAAGGGCGAGCCCACCGCGCGCATGGAGGGGAACTGACGTGCTGTCGCACAGCCTCCAGTACCTCGTGTTCGTCATCGCGGTGTTCGCGCTCTACTGGGCGGTGCACCGTCACTACTGGCCGCGCATGCTGGTGCTGCTGGGCGCCAGCGTCTTCTTCTACACGGCCTTCACGCCCTTCCCGCTGCTCATCTTCCTGGCGGGCGTCACCGTGGACCATGTGCTCGTCAAGGGCATGGGCCGCGCGCGGTCGCCCGGCGTGCGCAAGCTGCTCGTCACGCTGTCGGTGGTGTCGAACCTGGGGCTGCTCGCGGGCTTCAAGTACCTGGAGCTCTTGCGCCAGACGGCGCTCTCGCTGATTCCCGCCTCGTGGGGCATCCACGTCCGCGAGACGCCGTTCGATTTGATTCTGCCGCTGGGCCTGTCGTTCTACGTCTTCCAGGCCATCAGCTACACGGTGGACGTGTACCGGGGGAAGGCCAGCTCCGAGCACTCGTTCCTCGAGCACCTGCTCTACATGCTGTTCTTCCCGCGCGTGGTGAGCGGTCCCATCATCCGCGCGTCGGAGCTGCTCGAGCGCTTCCGCGACGTGCCCACGCTGACGCCCGAGGACGGCGGCCGGGCGATGTTCCGGATTGCCGTGGGCCTGGTGAAGAAGCTGGTCATCGCGGACGTGCTGGGCAGCGGAATCGTGGACCCGGTGTTCGCCGCGCCGGAGAAGTACGCCTCCGCCGAGTGCATCGTCGCCGCGGTGGCCTACACCTTCGAGCTCTACTACGACTTCTCGGGCTACTCGGACATCGCGCTGGGCGTGGCGGCGCTGTTCGGCTTCAAGTTCCCGGAGAACTTCAACCGGCCGTACCTGGCGAAGAACGTGGGCGAGTTCTGGAACCGGTGGCACATGAGCCTGTCCACGTGGCTCCGGGACTACCTGTACCGGCCCTTGGGCGGCAACCGCGTGTCCAAGCCGCGCGTGCTCTTCAACCTGATGACGGTGATGGTGCTGGGCGGCCTGTGGCACGGGGCGGACTGGCGCTTCGCCGTGTGGGGCGCGGTGCACGGCGTGGCGCTGGGGCTGACGCGCTGCTGGGAGTGGTCGGTGGGCAAGCCGGAGAACCCGGGCATCCCCCGCGTCGCGGCGGGCATGCTGGCCACCTTCACGCTGGTGGTGCTCACGCGCGTGGTGTTCCGCGCGCACTCCATGACGGACGCGGGGGAGTTCTACGCGCGGATGATGGCGGGCGTGCCGGGCATCGCCAACGTCAGCCCGCTGGTGTGGGGCATGCTGGCCGCGGCGGTGTTCTTCCACGTGGTGCCGATGAAGCTGTACACGGTGGCCTCGGAGGCGTTCGTCCGGATGCCGGTGCCCGTGCGCGCGATGGCGCTCGTGGTGCTCGGCCTGGGCATCCGCCACCTGGCGTCCGTGGAGGCGCGGCCGTACGTCTACCTGCAGTTCTAGCCGCGCGCGCCGAGGAACGACTCGAAGTCCGGCACGTGCGACAGCTGCGTGAGGAAGTCGCGGAGGATGCGCGCGGTGGCGCCCCAGATGACGTGGGACTCGTACGTGTAGAAGTACAGGTCCCGCTCCGCGCCGAAGACCTCCTTGCGCTCCACGCGCAGGATGGCCGGGTCCAGCAGGCGCGCCAGCGGCACCTCCAGGATGAAGGCGACCTCCTCCGGGCTCGGCGTGTAGCGGCCGTCCCCCGGAATCACGCCCACGAAGGGCCGCACGCGGTACTGCGAGATGGTGGGCACCTCGTCCAGCATGCCCAGCACGCGCACGCCGCGCCGGTCGATGCCCAGCTCCTCTTCCGTCTCGCGCAGCGCGGTGTGCAGCGGCGTCAGGTCCTCCGCGTCGCGGCCTCCGCCGGGGTAGCTGTACTGGTTGGCGTGGGTGCGCAGCGTGGCCGGGCGGCGGGTGAACACCATGTGGGGCACGCCGTCGCGCTCGAACAGCGGCACCAGCACGGAGGCCTCGCGCAGCACCAGCCCTGGCAGGTCCACGCTGCGCGCGGGGCGCGTGGACAACCGCGCCTCCACCGCCTGGAACAACGACTCCACGCTCACGACGCCACGCCTCCGCGACTCAGTCGGTGATCTGCTTCTCGAGCTGCTGCTTGCCCGGCTCGGGCGGCACGTCCACGTTCTCCACGCCCGACAGCGGCTTGAGCACGTTCATCTGGAGCAGCACCAGCAGCAGCACGCCCAGCGCCACGCGGTAGACCACGAACACCAGCGTGGTGCGCGAGCGCAGGTAGTTCAACAACCACGCGATGGCCGCCATGCCCGAGGCGAACGCCACCAGCGTGCCCACCCAGAGCGACACGGCGCTGGGCCGCTCGGTGGCTTCCAGCAGGTGCTTGAGCTCGAAGATGCCCGCGAGCGTGGTGGCGGGGATGGACAGGAGGAACGAGTAGCGCGCGGCGTCCTCGCGCTTGAGGCCCAGCGACAGGCCGCCCGTCAGCGTGGTGCCCGAGCGCGACGAGCCCGGGATGAGCGCCAGCGCCTGCCACAGGCCGATGAGGATGCCGTCCCGCCACGTCATGTCCGCCAGCGTCCGCTTGTGGGAGGCGCGCTTCTCCACCACGAAGAGGATGATGGCCAGGATGATGAGGCTGCCGGAGATGACGTAGAGCGAGCGGAACTGCGTCTCGATGGCCTTCTTGAAGGCGAGGCCGCACAGGCCGATGGGCAGCGTGCCCACCAGGACGAACCACGCGAGGCGCGACTCCACGGTGCCGAAGGGCTCGCGCTTCGCTAGGCCCTTGAAGAAGGCGGTGACGAGGGAGACGATGTCCTTGCGGAAGTAGATGAGCACGGCGGCCACCGTGCCCAGTTGGATGACGGCCGAGTACGCGGCCCCCGGGTCCTTCCAGCCGAACAGCTCCGGCGCGATGCGCAGGTGGGCGGTGGAGCTGATGGGCAGGAACTCCGTGAGACCCTGGACCAGTCCCAGGACAATGGCTTCTATCAGGCTCATAGGCGCGGTCCCGGGATGTATGCCCGGACACCGCCGCCAGCAAGGGCGTTCCTGTGCGTGTGTGGCTCGCAGAGCATGCGGTGCTCCCGCCCCCCCACCGGTCCAGGTAGGCTCCCCTCCCGAGACATGCCCCCTGCCCCACCCTGCCCCTGCTCCTCCGGCCTGCGCTACCGCGAGTGCTGCGCCCCCTTCCACAAGGGCGAGGCGGAAGCCCCCGACGCCGAGCGGCTGATGCGCAGCCGCTACAGCGCCTTCGCCCAGCGCGAGGCCGCCTACCTGTGGAAGACACTCCACCCCCAGCACCCGGACCGCGCCCGGCCCGAGGCCGACGTGGTGCGGGAGCTGCGCGTCTTCGCCCAGGGGCACCAGTTCCCCAAGCTGGTGGTGATGGACCGACAGGCGCCGGACGCCCAGGGCAACGCCCAGGTGCTCTTCTTCGCCAAGGTGTTCGAGAAGGGAAAGGAGCGCTCCTTCGTCGAGCGCTCGGACTTCCGCCATGACGGGGTCGGGTGGCGCTACCTGTCCGGGCACACGCTCATGCTCCGCGAGCTGACCGTGCCGCCCGAGTCCCTCACCCTCGCGACGTTCCCCCGGTAGGGGAGGTCTTCGATGCCCTCCGCGCCGAAGAAGAAGTCGCCCACGCTGGAGGAGGCCACGAAGCAGGGGGACTGGGCGGGTGTCCTGGAGAACCTGCTCACGCGCTGGCGCGCAGCGCCCCACACGGTGCTGGCCGAGCGCATCGTCGGACTGGGCAAGAAGCTCGCGAGGGACCTGCCCGCACCCAAGGACTGGGACGCGCTCGCCGAGAGGCGGGATGCCGCGACGCTCACGACGCTGCTCGCGGCGCTGCTCGACAAGGGCTCGGTGAAGGCGAGGCCCCGGTTGGAGGCGCTCGCGGATTGGCCCGAGGACCCGCGCATCGACCGCTGGGTCGCGAGCCAGTTCGCGGAGCCTCCCTTCACCAGCACTGGCGCGCGTCCCTTCTGGACGAGGCTTGCGCCCCTGGCGCGCCGCATCCGGGATGCTCGTGCCGCGAGCACGGTGCTGAAGGCGCGCAAGGGCTACGACGTGGAGGACGACGCCGAGGCCTTCTTCGCGAGCCACGTCGACCGGATTCGCGCCCAGCTCGACGCCGCGGCCCGCGAAGGTGAGCTCTCCGCCGCGGACCACCAGGCCATCATCCACGTCGACGCGGAGATGCGGGAGGCCGAGCCCGTCGCGCCTCGGAAGGCCTGGGACGTGGGCGAACACTCCAATGCAGCCCACGGGGCCGTCCTCCCTGTCGACGCGGAGCAGCGGGGGGCGGAGCCTGTCGCGCCAAGGAAGGGCGGGGACGCGGAGGCGCTGCTCGCGCGGGTGTTGGAGGAGCCAGGAGACAACGAGGCGCGCGCGGTGCTGGCGGATGTGCTGCTGGAGCAAGGCCATCCGCGCGGCGAGCTCATCGCCCTGCAGCTCGAGGCCACGCGTCGGTCGCTCACCACCGCCGAGCGCAAACGCGAGCGGGAGCTTCTCAAGAACGCGCGCAAGGAGCTGCTCGGTCCGCTCGACGAGGTGCTCAAGCCCGACTGCGTCTTCACGCGGGGCTTCCTGTCCCACGCCGCGCTGAAGCAGGGCAACTCGAGCGCCCTGCGGAGCGCCATCCAGAAGACGGCGGGTCATCCGCTCTGGGCCACCGTGGAGCACCTGGAAGGTCGCGGGGACTACGACGTCACCACGGACCCGGTGATGAAATCGCTGCGCTCGCTCGTGAACAGCGATGTGAGGACCCAGGACCTGGCGAAGCGGCCCGGGCTCGAGTCCCTCGCGATGCGTGGCGCGCTGGACCAATGGGTGGAGCTGGCCCAGGACCCCAGCGCGTTCCCCTCGCTGCGCCACCTGGACCTCTTCGCCTTCCCCTGGTGGGCCGCTCGATTCCTGGAGTCACCGCTCGTGAACAGGCTGGAGCGTCTCCAGCTCCGCGTCTACGTCAGTGGCCCCTCCGCCGCGGAGGCGCTGGCCCTCATCCCGCTCGTCCCGAGGCTGAAGGTCCCGGACCTCACGCTCCGGCTGGTACGCAACGACTCCAAGGACTGGAGCTGCGGCTTCCGCTTCGTGCGTGGACCCGAGGGGAGGCACGAGGTCCACCTCTTCACCACCGCGATGAACGAGCCCCACGAGGAGCTCGTGCGCGATGACCTCCTGGCGGGGCTCGAGCGAATCGACCGGCTCGACCCCTTCAAGCGCTCGAAGCTCATCCTGGACCATCGGCTCCGCACGGCGGCGAGGCACGAGGTCTTGCGACGGGTCGGCGAGCTCGATGGCGTGCTCGCGGAGTGAGGGACGGGACACGGCTCGTCCCCCCGCCGCGAGGAGCCCGGTGCACGGTCCGGGCTCCTCGCCTCGACTCACCTGACTACCGAGGCACCGTCGAGCCCGTGGGCGACGTGGTGTCCGGCTTCTCCGGCGCGGGGTCCGAGGCCGCGTCGATGGCACTGGCCGTCTGCCAGGCCAGGCTCGCGAACGAGTTGGGGACCGTGGGCGCGGCGCCGCCCTCGTCCGTCGGGTCCGGCGGCGGCTTGTCACCAATCTCGTCCTGCTGATTGATGCAGGGGTCGTACGTCGGCCCCTCCGTCGGGTCCTTGTCCTCCTGGGGGTTGCCCTGCTGCGGGTCGGAGCTCGTGTCCACCGCCGAGCTGCCCACCGAGCCGCCCTTGCGCAGCTTCACCGGCGCGCTGAACACCGTCATCGGCAGGCCGAGCCGCTGGACGCGCGCGAAGAACGCATCGCTGGTCCCCCGGCTGCCCGCCACCGCGTACGCGAAGCGCCCCTTCTCGGGAGCGACGCCCAGCGCGAGGTACTGGCCCGTCCTGCGGCACAGTCCGACGACCACCTGCGTGGCGCCCTCGGGCAGCTCCGCGTTGGGAGGCAGGGCCTGGATGGTCGGCACCTTCGGCAGCGGCGCCACCTCCGGGCACGAGGGACTCGGCGTCGGCCGCGAGCCCAGCGTGCGGCATCCCGTCAAGGCACCCACGAACAGCACACACATCATCAGCTTCTTCGAGGTCTTCATATCGTCGTTCCCCCTCCAGTCCATCCAGGCGGGCCCATCCCGCCGTCAATCGAAGACCAGGACGGAGCGCACCCAACTGCGTGGGTCTCGCTTCATCCAGGCCATCCGCACATCCCTCAGCGCGTTGGCCGCGCGCTCGCCGTGCTGAATCCGCTCCCTCACGGCATTGAAGAAAGGTCCTGCTTCCGCGTCCGGCACATCCACCGTCGCCGCGAGCACCGTGCTCGCGCCCGCGTCCAGGAAGGCCACCGGCAGGCTGAAGCGCTCGTACGTCCACGCGGCGCCATGCGCGGCCCGACATGCGCCGAGGATGACCAGCGGCTGGCCGCGCAGCTTCGTCCCGCGCACCTCGCCGGCGGTGAGCGCGTAGCGGCCGCTCGGCTCCGGCGACAGGACCAGCAACGAGGCCTCGGACACGTCCGGATTCATCAGCCCATGGGCGTGGACCTCGATCTGCGTCGCGTCCGTCATCGCCTCCAGCACGCGGGACGGCGTGGCCTGGCGTCCGAGCAGCATCGTGGCCTCGTCTCCGGGCAGCCCCGCCCAGCCTCCGAGCATCGGCAGGCCCAGCGCCTCGGGCGCCTGCACGTCGGCGACGACGAGGCGGCGAGGCGTCCGCGTACCGGACGCGACGGGCGACGCGCGCACCGAGTGGTACGCCCAGGCGAGGTCCTCCGGCAGCAGCCCCGCGCGACCATGGAGCGGCGGGCGCGCCACCACCTCCACCGCCGGACAGGCGCGCAGCAGGTCCGTCATCGCGTCGGGGATGAGCCCCTGGAGCTCGTCGTGCAGCGGGGCCCTGCGGCTCGCGTCGTGGTGACCGACGAGCTGACCTTCCGGGCCTCGCACCAGCACGAAGGTGCGCTCGACGTCCGTGGTGACGGCCAGGACACAGCGCCCGGGGAGCTGTCCGCCCACCTCTTCACCGAAGAGGCGCCACGCCTGCTCGTACTCGCCCGCCTTGGCGGAGGAGAAGAGCAGCGACGTGTAGCTGTACGCGCGGGCCTTGCGGGCATCCACGCTGGTGACGGGCAGCTTCGCGGCCTCGGCGATGGACTGGCGCAGCAGGGTTTCGCCGCGCGGCCGGTCGCGCTCCACGACATAGCGGCCCTCGATGTGCGTCAGCAGCGCGGACTCGCCCGGCGTGAGGTTCCCCTTCTGGCGTCGCTCCGCCAGGCCCTGCACGAGGCGCGCGTCCAGCGCGGAGTCCGGCTGGAGCCGGGCCAGGTCCGCCAGCGTCTTCGCGCCCGACAACAGCAGGGGCGTCTTGCACGCGAGCGCCTCGCGCATGCGGGCCTGCGCGCTCTCCACGGAGAACGCTTCCAGCAAGGCGAGCGCATCGTTGGCGCGGACGAAGTGACGGATGGTGCAGTCGTCGGGACGCTGGGCCAGCGCTTCATCCAGGTAGCCGCGGGCCAGCGCCGCATCGCCCTGGTAGCGCGCGAGCTGTCCGAGCTGGAGCAAGAGCTGCGCCTCTCCCCAGCGCGGGTCCACGCGGTACAGCGCGCGCGCGGCCAGCAGATGACGCTGGGCCTCGGCCAACCGGTGGAGCTGACGATAGAGGTCGCCCAGGTCGGACTCGATGGGGATGCAGCGATAGCCCAGCGGGTGTTGCTGGCACCGCGCCGCCGCGCTCAGCAGGAGCTGCTCGGCCTGGAGCAGCTCGCCTCGGGAGATGGCCTGCAGTGCGCGCTCGTGCTCCAGGAGCAGCGTGAACCACGGGTCCTGGAGCTTCGCGACGAGCCGGGAGACCTCGTCCAGGTGGTCCGCCACCTTGCTCTCACGAACGAGCGCGCCCAGGAACAGGTCCTGCTCTCCGGCGCGACGCACGTCCTCGAGGAACGCGGCGAAGCCGCCCGAGACCTGATGGGTGCGGTACAGCTCCAGATAGCGACGGGCGAGGGGCGCGCGGAGCTGGAAGTCCCGCGTCAGGGTCCACTGGAGGGCCTCGCGCAGGGCGGTGCCGCCCGAGTGCGCGTCCAGCGTCGCGGCCATCGGCTCCAGGGCGCGCACGCGCTCCACGGTGGGGGCCGCGCGCAGGGCCTCATAGAAGTACATGCGGAAGATGCCGGGCTGTGCGCGGAGCACGTCATCGGGCACGCGCGCTCCGTCCACGATGAGGGACTGGCCCCACGTCGACGTCTTTCGCCAGTCCTCGGTGCCTCGCAGCCGACCGCGCGCGGCCTGGGCGCGAGAGGTCGCCTCCTGGGCCCAGCCGGACTCGCCCAGCGCGGCCACCGCGTCGAACGACTGCGCGGCCAGCGCCCAGAGTTCCAGGTCCCGCAGCACCAGCGCGCGGTTCCACAGGGCCTGTGCATGCGTGGGCCGCGAGGCGAGCACCCCCTCCAGCAGCGCGAGCGCGGAGGCCGAGTCACCGCGGTCCAGCGCCATGATGGCCTGGTCGCTCGCGACGTCCGGCGAGGTGCCTGCCTTCGCGAGATAGGGCGCGGCCATCTCCGCGTTGCGGCGCACCAGATAGGCCGCCGCGAGACCGTGCATGTCACCCTCGGACTCCAGTCGCGCCAGCTCGCTCAGGGGCGCCGGAGCCGCGCGGCCCGCGTCCGCCGCCGAGCGCAACGGTCCATAGGGCCGATACACGTCCGCGCCCGGATAGCTGACCCGGGCCTCGAGCATGCGCACGGGGGCGCTGGTGAGGAACAGCTCGGGCGACACGGGAGCAACGCGGCGCGAGCGCAAGCCCGCCATGAGTGCCGCGCCTCCCACCACCACCACCAACGCCACGAGAACGGCCGACTTCGGCCTCGGAATCCAGGCCCCGGACCCTGCATCCACCGGCGAACTCCCCGCGTATGTGCCCTGGCAGCCCATGCCCGCTCAACGACGGGTCGCCAGAATCTTCCCGTCACACGCTACGCCGCTTCGAACCACGGCGGTGCGGACGAATCACCGCACCCGTGTGGTCCTCCAACCACGCGCACGACTCCGTCCCAGGCGGGTCCTCCTGGCCCACACCTTGCTCCAAGCGCACGCCCGACACAGCAGCGCCCCCATCGCCCAGGAGTCCCATGTCCCGCCGCCGCTCCCTCCGCGCAGTGCTCGTCTTCCTCCTCGTCACCACCAGCGCGCTCGCGGCACCGCCCAAGACGCCCAAGCACCCCGGCTGCTTCCTCGTGATGGACCTGGACTCCGGCGAAGTCACACGCAACGGCGCGAAGCTGTGCGCCACGCCGCTCGTCCCGGCCTCCACCTTCAAGGTGCCCCACGCGCTCATCGCCCTGGAGACCGGCGTCGTGTCGAGCACGGACGAGGTGCGCAAGTGGGACGGCACCCAGCACGCCATCGCCATGTGGAACCAGGACCAGACGCTCGACACCGCGATGCGCCGCTCGGCGCTGTGGGTCTTCCAGGGCACCGCGAAGCAGATTGGCCGCGAGCGCCTGGAGCAATGGCTCATGCGCCTGGACTACGGCAACCGCAAGGCCTCCGGCGACATCACCCGCTTCTGGCTCGGCGGCCCGCTGCGCATCTCCCCCGACGCGCAGCTCGACTTCCTCGCGCGCATGTACCGGGGCCAGCTCCTCGTCAGCCCCCGCGTCCTCGAGGCCGTCCAGGCCACGCTGGTCCACGGCCCCGACACCGTCGCCAGCGTGCGTGACGGCCTCAACCTGGGAGGCCCCTGGAAGGACCACGCCACCCTCAGCGCGAAGACGGGCTGGCACCAGGACGCCAAGGACGGGGACGTGATGTGGCTGGTGGGGCACGTGTCCTCCCCCAAGGGACGCCACGTCTTCGTCAGCGCCGTGAAGCAGGCGCCGGGCAGCAAGTCCCCGTCGAAGAACCTCGCGCTCCCCGCCGCCATCGAGGCGCTCCAGGCGCAAGGGCTGCTCTGACACGACGCCTGGAAAAGACGACGGGCCGCCCCCACATCCGGGAAGCGGCCCGCGTCGAGCCCCGACCGTGACGGCCGGGTGTGTCAGCGACCTCAGACCGCCTTCAGGCGGCGGGAGCTGGTGCTGTTGGCGGCGTCGCGCAGGGCGTCCTTGCGGTCGGTGCGCTCCCAGGTGAACTCCTTCTCGGAGCGGCCGAAGTGACCGTACGCGGCGGTCTTCTGGTAGATGGGCCGCAGCAGGTCCAGGCCCTCGGTGATTTCGCGCGGACGCAGGCCGAACGTCTGGCGGATGGCCTTGGCGATGCGCTCCTCCGGGACGGTGGCGGTGCCGAACGTCTCCACCATCACGCTGACCGGCTCGGCCACGCCGATGGCGTAGGACACCTGCACCTCGCAACGACGCGCCAGGCCCGCGGCCACGACGTTCTTCGCGATGTAGCGGCCCATGTACGCCGCAGAGCGGTCCACCTTGGACGGGTCCTTGCCGCTGAACGCGCCGCCGCCGTGACGGCCCATGCCGCCGTAGGTGTCGACGATGATCTTCCGGCCCGTCAGGCCCGAGTCGCCCATGGGGCCACCCACCACGAACCGACCCGTGGGGTTGATGAAGAACTTCGTCTTGTTGTCGATGAGCTTCTTGGGGAGCGCCTTCGCGATGACGTCCTCGCGGATGGCCTCCTGGATGCGCTTGTTGGAGATCTCCTCCGAGTGCTGCGTGGACACCACCACCGCGTCGATGCGCACCGGGCGGCCCTCGCGGTACTCCACCGTCACCTGGCTCTTGCCGTCCGGGCGCAGCCAGTCGTGCTGCTTGCGGCGCACGTCGGCGAGCTTGCGCGTGAGCGCGTGCGCGTAGTGCAGCGGGGCGGGCATCAGCTCCGGCGTCTCGTCGCACGCGAAGCCGAACATCATGCCCTGGTCACCAGCGCCCTGGTCCTTCTTGTTGTCCACGCCGCGCGCGATGTCCTGGCTCTGGCCCTCGATGGCCACCATCACGCCGCAGGTGTTGCCGTCGTAGCCCATCGAGCTGTCGGTGTAGCCGATCTTGCAGATGGTGCTGCGCACGATGCGCGGGATGTCCACGTAGGTGTTCGTCGTCACCTCACCCGCGACGATGGCCAGGCCCGTCTTGACCAGCGTCTCCACCGCGACGCGGGCCTGGGGGTCCTTGGCGATGATGGCATCCAGGACACCGTCGGAGATCTGGTCGGCGATCTTGTCCGGGTGGCCCTCGGTGACGGATTCAGACGTGAAGAGGAAGTCGGTAGGCATGTCGGCTCTGTAGAGAGAAGGAGGCGCAGACGACGCGCGAAGGGCAGGACACTAAAGTGTGGTCCTGGGGGAGTCAAACAGCCATCAATGCCCGCACATTCGCGGGCGCCCCCTGGGCAAACGGGCATGGCCAGAAGCCCTCGGCCCGCATGGGGATGAATTTCGCGAGGCGCCCGACGTTCTCCTGGGCTAACAGAACGCCGAGCAATCCCGTTGGAGGACTCGCCCGACATGAACGCCCGCTTCCGTACCCTCTCCCTCCTGGTCGCCTTCGCCTTCGCACTGCCCGCGGCCGCCGCGGCGCCGAAGAAGGACGACCCGGTCGTCAAGCCCGTGAAGACGGTGGTGTCGTCCGTGCGCTACGAGCGGGACGCCGCCGCGCTCAAGCTCTTCGGCGGTGAGGAGCAGGGCAAGTACCTGCTCGGCGACGAGTGGTCCAAGGGGACCGACGAGCAGCGCAAGGAGTTCGTCAGCCTCTTCCACGGCCTGTTCGCGAAGATTGCCTTCCCGCGCGTGCGCGAGAACTTCAAGTCGCTGGAGGACATCGTCTACTCGCCCGCCGAGGTGAACGGCGGCGAGGCCACGGTGGACTCGGTCGTCTTCATCAAGCACCCGCTGAAGACGCAGGAGATGAAGCTGAAGTACCGCCTGGTGAAGGACGCGGCCGCGTGGAAGGTGGTCGACGTGACGGTGCTCGGCTCCTCCATGCTCCAGGACATCCGCGACACGCAGGTGCAGCCGCTGCTCAAGCAGGGCGGGTGGGACCTGCTGCTGGGCCGCATGCGGCAGGAGCTGGCGAAGAAGTAGCCGCCGCGCCCACTCCCGGCGACCAGGCCACCAGGCTCCTGGTCGCCGGAGGGGTTCCGAGGGGATGCCGGGCTGGCGTAGTCTGTCCCTCCCCCTCTGGCCTGGTTGATGACCGCCTCCCACTCCGTTGCACCTCCGAGCCGCTCCCAGCACGGCCCCTCCGAGCGGGAGGTGGACGCGTTCTGCATGCAGTACGCGCCCCGCGCGCCGGGCCACCCCGCCGTGCGCGACCTGTACCGGCTCTTGCGCGACGTCCCCGAGGAGGGCCTGGAGGCACGGCTCACCTGGGTGGAGCGGTGGATGGCGTGGCTGCGCGAGCGCCTCCCCGCGCACGCCCTGGTGGACGACACCGAGCCGCAGCAGCCCCCCGCGGACGCGAGGCTCGCGCTGATGGTGCGCGTGCTGGAGGGCGAGCCCGCCATGCGCGCGAGCCTCACCCTCCTGGTGTCCGGCGTGTGCGACGGCAGCCGGGGCCTGAAGCTCTTCGCCCAGGTGGGGCTGCCCGCGGGCCAGGGCTTCTTCGCGGAGGCGTCCGACCGGCTGGCCCGGGCGGTGCTGCCCGCGCCGCCCGAGCCCGGCAAGCTGTCGGAGCTGCTCCTGCGGCTGTTCCCCGTGCCCGAGGACGCGGTGTGGCTCGCCCACCTGTCGCCCGCCCTGCTCGCGAAGCTGTCCGCGCTGGTGGGCGAGCCGCGCCCCCCCATGCCCCAGCCGGGCGCCCGCGTGCGCGCGGACCTGATGGACGCGCTGTTGCTCCTGGCCCTGCAGACGGCGGCGCTGGGCACCACCGAGGACGTGAGGGACCGCACGCCGGAGACCTCGCTGCGCGCCTCGCCCTTCCTGCGGCTGCGGCTGGTGTGCGACGCGGTGCTGGCGCGCGACGCGGCCCAGGACACCCTGCGGGACCTGAGCACGTGCGTGGACGACTGCCGACGGGTGGTGGGCAGCGTGTCGCGGCACCTGGAGGAGGCGGGCGTCAGCGTGGACCTGGTGTACCGGCTGGAGCGCATCCGCCGGAGCCTGGAGCGCATGGAGGCCATCGCGCGGGTGCTGGGCGCGCCCCGGGGCGAGCCGCGCTGGCGTGAGGCGCTGGGCCTGCTGTCGGACCTGCTGCGGCGGGCGCACGCGGACCGCTCCGTGGTGGAGCTGGCGCGGCGCAACGTGCGGATGCTGGCGCGCAAGATCATCGAGCGCGCGGGCCACTCGGGAGAGCACTACATCACCACCACGCGCCCGGAGTTCCACGCCATGGTGCACTCGGCGGCGGGCGGCGGACTGGTGACGGCCGTCGCGGTGGCCAGCAAGTTCCTGCTCGCCACGCTGCCGCTGGCCCCGCTCTTCGCGTTCCTGGGCGTGGGCCTCAACTACGCGGTCGCGTTCCTGCTCATCCAGGCGCTGGGCTTCACGCTGGCCACCAAGCAGCCCTCCGTCACGGCGGCCACGCTGGCGGGCGCCATCGGCGAGGGCGCGCGGGGGGACCGGCTCTCCAGCCTGGTGGACATCATCCCGCGCATCACCCGCTCCCAGCTGGCCGCCTTCGCGGGAAACCTGGGCTGCGTGCTGCCCGCGGCCGTGGTGCTGGCCCTGCTGTGGCAGGTGGCCACGGGGCAGCCGTTCTTGAGCCCCGCCAAGGCCCAGGCCACGGTGGCCTCCATGCACCCGTGGAAGAGCGGCGCGCTGTTGTACGCGGCCCTCACCGGCGTGCTGCTGTGGCTGTCCAGCGTGGCGGGCGGGTGGCTGGAGAACTTCGTGGTGTACCGGCGGCTGCCGGAGGCGCTCGCGCACCACCGACTGACGCGCAGGCTGCTCGGGGAGCGGGGCGCGCACCGGCTCGCGGAGGGGCTGGCGCACGCGGCGTCGGGTCTGGGCGCCAACGTGACGCTGGGCTTCCTCCTGGCGCTGATGACGATACTGGGGCGCTTCGTGGGGCTGCCCCTGGACATCCGCCACGTCACCTTCGCGCTCGGCGGCCTGGCCATGGCGGGCGCGGCGCTGGGCCCGCACGGGGTGCTCCAGCCGGACTTCCTGTGGGCGCTCGTGGGCGTGGGGCTCATCGGGGTCATCAACTTCGCGGTGTCGTTCAGCCTGGCGCTGGGGGTGGCCGTTCGCGCGCGCGACGTGCCCACCGCGGAGGCCCTGCCGTTCCTGCGGGCGGTCGTGGCCCGCTTCCTCTCGGCCCCCCGCTCCTTCTTCCTGCCCCCCGGGGAGCCCCCGGCGGCCCCCGCCCTGGAGCACGGCGGCTCCTGACGGGGCGTTTATTCCCAGGGTCCGAGCGGCCCTTCCTCGCGGCCCGGGAGCCGGCCGGGCAGGTCATGCCGCGCTTCCGGGGCCGGGCGTTTGCCGCTAGGGTCGCCGCGAATGAGCGGCGCTCCTCGAAACCCGAACTCCCATTCTCGCTTCGCCTACAGCTTCGCGAGGCTCCTGGTCCGCCGGCCCGGCACCGTCCTGGCCGTGCTGCTGACGCTGCTGGCCGTGTCCACCTGGGCCACGCTGCAGCTGCGCATCAACTCGAACCAGCTCGACCTCATCTCCCAGGACCTCCAGGAGGTGAAGGACGTCAAGCAGGTCATCGACATGGTGGGCGGCAGCGGCTTCCTGATGCTGGCCCTGCGCTCGACGGACGAGGCCGCCATGAAGCGCACGGCGGACGACATCGCCGGCATGCTCCAGGCGGACAAGGAGCACGTGCGCACCGTCAGCTACAAGCTGCCGGTCGAGTTCATCCAGCAGAACATGGTCCTCTTCGTGAAGACGGAGGACCTGGTGGAGGGCAAGCGCCGCATCATGGCCTTCCTCGAGGACAAGCTGCGCCGCAGCAACCCCTTCTACATCGACATGGGCGCCACCAAGCCCGTGGAGCTGAACCTCCAGGACCTGGTCGACAAGTACTCGTCCGTCGGCAAGAAGAGCATCCGCGACGACTACAACATCTCCGCCGACAAGAAGATGGTGCTCATCCTCATCAAGCCGATGTGGGACACCACGGAGATTGGCAAGACGAAGGACTACCTCGACAAGCTCAACAAGGACCTGGCCGCGTACTCCACGCAGGCCGGCAAGGTGAAGCTCGTCGAGGACTACAAGCTGATGGGCGACGCGAAGACCATCGCCTACGGCTACACCGGCTCGTACAAGACGACGGTGGATGACTCGTTCGCGATCGAGGAGTCGCTCGAGCCCGTCACCATCATCGCGCTGGTCACCATCTTCCTCATCACCATCGTCTTCTTCCGGAAGCTGGCGCCCACGTTCATCGTGGTGAGCGGCACGGTGATTGGCACCATCTACACGCTGGGCTTCACCTACGCGACGATTGGTGAGCTCAACATGATCACGTCCATCCTGGGCGGCATCCTGATGGGCTTCGGCATCGACTACGGCATCCACTTCACCTTCCGCACGCGGCTGGAGCTGGGCGCGGGCAAGCCGTACGACGAGGCCATCGTGGACGCCTTCGTCAACGCGGGCCGGCCGGCGGCGGTGGCCGCGGTGGTGACGGGTGGCTCGTTCTTCGTGCTGATGGTGAGTGAGTTCCGCGGCTTCTCCCAGTTCGGCTTCCTGGCGGGCTGCGGCACGCTCATCCTGGGCCTGACGCTGTTCGTGTGGAGCGCGTCGCTGCTGGCGCTGTTCGGCCGCATCAACCCGGCGTGGCCCAAGAAGCTCATCGGCGAGATGAAGCCGCCGCCGACCAACTCCTCCAGCGGCCAGGAGCTGCGCATCCCCCGCCCCGGGCTGGTGCTGGGCGTGAGCACCGCGCTCGTCGCGCTCATCTGCGCGGCGGCCGTGCCCTGGGCCGGCACGGGCGAGCCCCCCGAGGGCAACCTGGGCTTCTTCGAGCGCGTGAAGCACGGCGTGGGCTTCAACTACAACACCCGCGCGCTCATCCCGGACGGCATGTCGTCGGTGTTGCTGCAGGACGAGATCAACGCCCGCTTCAACATCTCCAGCGACCCCATGGCCATCTACACCAAGGACCTGGACGAGGCGGAGGGCATCTACCGCGAGCTGACCGACCACCCGGAGAAGTACCCGTCCATCGACCAGGTGGTGAGCGTCTTCACCTTCGTGCCGCCGGAAGCCACGGCCAAGGCCAACGAGAAGGTGCTGCAGGAGTGGAAGCAGGACATGGCGAACCTGGAGGCGCGCGGCTTCTCCATCGCCGCGCTGCCGCCGGAGATGCAGGAGAACGCCAGCTTCTTCATGAAGGTGCTCGACGCGAAGCCCTTCGACGTGCACGGCGTGCCGGCCAACTACAAGAGCCAGTTCCAGAACCTGCCCAGCGCGCAGCCGGAGAACCGCGGCTGGCTGACGTTCATCTATTCGAGCGTGGACCTGTTCGACGGCCAGAAGATGATGCAGTTCGCCGACGAGACGCGCGCCATCCCCGCCACCTACTACCCGGGCCGCTTCGACAAGGATGACTTCGACCCGAAGACGCCGACGGCGCAGAAGGAGTTCCGCGCCGCGGGCGCCACGCAGCTGTACGCGAAGCTGGCGCGCATCGTCCTCTGGGACGGCAAGGTCACGGTGGTGCTCACCGCGCTGTGGATTCTGGCGATGCACTTCCTGGACTTCCGCAACGCGAAGCTGGCGCTGGCGTCCGTGATTCCGCTGGGGGTGGGCGTGGCGATGATGCTGGGCATCATGTCGCTCGTCGGCCTGCGGCTGAACTTCATGAACATCATCATCCTGCCCATCCTCCTGGGCTTCGGGGTGAGCCACGGCCTGTACCTGCTGCACCGCTTCCTGGAGGGCACCTCCCCGCTCGTGGCGCTCAGGAGCGTGGGCGCGGCGGTGGCGTCCTCCACGCTGACGGCCGTGGCGGGCTTCGCGGCGCTCTTGGCCGCGGCGCACAACGGACTGCGCTCCATGGGCATGGTGGCCTGCATCGGCCTCATCACCACGCTGGTGGTGTCCTTCACCGTGCTGGCCGCGGTGATGCAGCTCATGCATGACCGCCGCCAGCGCGAGTCCCCGCCGGGCGACGGCACGGGCAGCGCCTCCGGCGAGGATGGCTCGACGCGGGCGGCCTGAGCGGCGCGTTCATCGACGTCACACAACCGCGCGGTAACGAGGCCCCCTCTCCTTCGTGAGGAAGGGGGGCCGGGAGAGGGAGACATCATGAGGCTGATGCGATGGGCGCCCGTGCTCGGGCTGGGGTTGCTCGCGGGCTGTTCGGCGGTGAAGAGCCACCGCGTGCGGCCGGACTACGCGCAGGTGGACCGCAAGCAGACCAAGCGGCTGGTGGTGGTGGCGCAGCCCCTGCCGGACGAGAAGCCCGCGGTGGGGGAGCTGTGGAGCCTCATCGCCCGCCAGTGGGTGAACCAGAACCGCGACTTCATCGTGAAGGACAACGTCGCGCTGCCCGGCCGCCCCACCACGGACACCACCTTCAAGGAGCTGTGCACCGAGGGCGTGGAGGGCGTGCTCTGGCTGGACCCCACCATCCAGTTGAAGGGCGACGGCGCGGAGGCCGAGGTGAAGGCGCAGCTGCTCCGCTGCAGTGATGGCGAGGAGGTCTGGGCGGCCCAGGCCGCGGGGAGCTGGGGCTCACGCGACGAGGACTACGCGGCGCGGGTGCAGAAGTTCAGCCAGGAGCTGGGCGAGGAGGTGGCGCCGTACGTCGTGCCCACCACCAAGCTGCTCGCCGCCACGCTCGACACGCTGCCCAATCCCGAACTCACCGAAGCGGACAAGGACGAGAAAATCGAGCTGGGTGAGTAGGTTCCTCCCATCGTGGAGGAGACGCTCATCGTCATGAGGCTGGGGGTCGCGGCGCTCTTGGGCGCCGTGCTCGGCCTGGAGCGCGAGCTCAACGGCCAGGCCGCGGGGCTGCGCACCCACATCATCGTGTCGCTGGGGGCGTGCCTCTTCACGCTCGCCGGCATCTTCGTCGAGACGTCCCTGGGGCAGGACTCGCCCAAAGGCTCGCAGGCGGACATCAGCCGCATCGCCAGCCAGGTGGTGGTGGGCATCGGCTTCCTGGGCGCGGGCGCCATCATCCGCGACCAGGGCCACGTGAAGGGGCTGACGACGGCGGCCAACCTGTGGCTCACCGCGTCCGTGGGGCTCGCGGTGGGCATGGGCTTCCACTGGGCGGCCGTCACCACGGTGGTCATCGCCCTGGTGGCGCTGGCGGGCCTGCGCCCCCTGGAGAAGGCCATCCGCGGGCACCGCGCCCGCCGGGGCCTGAAGGTGGAGGGCCGCCGCCCCGAGCCCCCGGAGGACGAGAGCCCGGAGTGAACGGGCCGCGCCCTACCTGTCCCAGTCCGCGGGGGCCGCGCCGAGCGCGCCCGTCGCGTCGTGCTGGAGCGGCACACGCCGGGCCACCTCGCCGCGCGCCGCCAGCACGTCCGGCCTGACGCCGGGCAGGCTGGCCAGGTCCTCGCGCAGGTACACGTCGTCGCGGTCGATGTCCGTCACGTCGGAGAAGGACACGCGGTAGTCGCGCGGGAAGTAGCTGCCCTTCTCGATGAGGAACCCCGCCGCGTCCACGGCGGTGATGAGGCCCAGGTTCTCCCCGTCCCTGTCCCTGGCCGTCATGCCCTTCTGGATGTCCGCTGGATTGAACACACCCGCCTCCCGAAGTCCGGTGCCGACCTGGAAGTTGGGCATGCCCGCCCTCCTCCGGCACGGGGCCCCTGCCCGGCGGGCGGGCAGCCGGGCCCTCGCCTCGCGCTCCAGGGAGTGCGAGGCGGGCTTCAGCCCGTGGTGCGTCCGGACGGCGTGTCGCCGGGGGACTCGTGGGCGGGCGCGGGCTCCGGCGTGTCGACGAAGCGCCGGTCCATCTCCGTGCGCATGAAGCGCTCGATTTCCTCCGCGGTGGTCAGCTCCATCGCCTCGCGCAACAGCTCCGTCGCGTCCTTGCGGCCCACCCGGCGCAGGAAGCGTTTGACGGCCGGAATCTGCCCGGACGTCATGGACAGCTCGTCGAACCCGAGCGCCAGCAGCACCAGCGTGTAGAGCGGGTCTCCCGCCATCTCCCCGCACATGGACACGGGGATGTTGGCCGCCTTGGCCGCGTGGACGATGGTCTCCAGCATGCGCAGCACCGACAGGTGCAGCGGACGGTAGAGGTAGGCCACCTCGCGGTTCTGGCGGTCGATGGCCAGCGAGTACTGGATGAGGTCGTTGGTCCCCACCGAGAAGAAGTCCGCCTCCTGCGCCAGCCGGTCGGCAATCATCGCCGCGCTGGGCGTCTCCACCATGATGCCCACCGGGAAGCGCTTGCCCACGGGCACGCCCGCGCGGCCCAGCTCGGTGCGGCACGCCTCCAGCTCGCTGCGGGCCTCGCGCAGCTCGCTCACCCCGCAGATGAGGGGGAACATCAGCCGCAGGTTGCCGTGCACGCTGGCGCGCAGGAGCGCGCGCAGCTGGACGCGGAACAGCTCCCGGTTGGACAGGCAGTAGCGGATGGCCCTCAGGCCCATCGCCGGGTTGGGCTCCTTCTCGTGCTTCGTCTTGCCCGGCACCTTGTCGCCGCCCAAATCCAACGTGCGGATGGTGACGGGCTTGCCGCCCATGGCCTCCAGCACCTGCCGGTAGGCGCGGTAGTGCTCCTCCTCCGTGGGCGCCGTCTTGCGGTCCAGGAACATGAACTCGGTGCGGTACAGGCCGATGCCCTCCGCGCCGTGCGCCAGGAGGGACGGAATCTCCTCCAGGAACTCCATGTTGCCGTTGAGCCGGATGCGGAAGCCGTCGGTGCTCACCGCCTCCAGGTCCTTGGTGGCCAGCGCCAGCTGCTCGGCCTCCTGGTGGCGGCGCTGCTCCTCGCGGAAGCTCTGGAGCTGCTCCTCCGTGGGGTTCACCAGGATGATGCCCCGGGTGCCGTCCATGGCCACCAGGTCCCCGGGGGAGATCTGCTCGCTGGCGCGGCCGGCGCCCACCACCGCGGGCGTCTCCCGCGCGCGGGCGACGATGGCGGTGTGGCTCGTCTGACCGCCCAGGTCCGTCACGAAGCCCGCCACGCGGCCGCTGCGCGCCATCAGCGACGCGTCCGCGGGCGGCAAATCATGCGCGACGACGATGGCCTCCGCGGGGACCTCCACCTCCTCGTCCACCACCTGGCCCATCAGGTTGCGGATGATGCGGTCCGCCACGTAGTCCACGTCCGAGCGGCGCTCGCGGAAGTACTCGTCCGGGATGTTGTCGAACAGGTGCTTTATCTTGCGGGCCACCCGCCGGACGGCCCACTCGGCGTTGATGCGGTCCTCGACGATGAGCTGGTTGACGGCGTCCACCAGCATCGGGTCGTGGAGCATCAGCCGGTGCGCCTCGAGGATGAGCGCGTGGTCGCTGCCCTCGGTGCGCGTAATCTGTTCCTTGAGCTCGGCGAGCTGGCGGTCCGACAGGTCCACCGCCGTCTTCATCCGCATCCGCTCGGGCTCGACCTCCGCCTCCGCCAGCCGCAGCTTGGGCGTGCGGATGCGCTTCCTGTCCAGGATGAAGGCGTGGCCGACCGCCACGCCGGGTGAGGCGCCGATGCCCATCAACCTCAGTGTGGGAGTGGCCTGGCTGCTCACGTGTCTTTGTTCCCTCCCCGTCCTACCGCATTTGCATTGTCATCCGTCACTTGGACTCGCCAAAACGGTCGGCGATGAGCTTTGCCAGCTCCTGGAGACACGCGTCGGCGTCATCTCCCTTACAGGTCAGCTTCACCTGCACCCCCTGGGCGGCCGCCAGCATCAGCACCCCCATGATGGACTTGGCGTTGGCCCGCTGTCCCTGCGCCTCGATGAGCACGTCGCTCTTGAAGCGGTTGGCCACCTTGACCATCTGCGCCGCGGCCCGGGCGTGCAGCCCCAGCTCGTTGATGATCTCGTATGTTCCCTCGGCCACCGTTGCCATTCGCGACTCCTACCTCTCGTCTTAAAGGAAGGCACCCGCCGCGCAGGCCAGCGTCGCCGCGAGGTAGAGCACCACGTAGTTGGGCACCCGACGGCTGACCAGCACGTAGGATGCAACCCCCAGGGCCAGACACCCGGCCGCCAGGAAGGGCGCGTGCGCCCCGCCCGCGTTCGCCCCGAAGGACACCGCCAGCCACGCCGCCAGCCCGCCGGCGCACAGCGCCGCCACCGTCCGCAGCCGCGCCCCCCGGGCCGGCAGGTTGGCCTTCGCCACCGCCTCCACCAGCCGGTCCCCCAGGGTGAGCCCCAGCCAGTACAGCCTCACCCGGAGCAGCAGGTGCACCAGGTTGTAGAGCACCAGGAAGACGGGCACCGCCCACAGGCCCAGGAGCGGCACCAGCGCCGCCCCCACCGCGCCCGCCGCGGGCTTGAGCGACAGCCAGAAGAACCCGTCCCCCAGCGCCGCCAGCGGCCCCATCAGCGCCGCCTTGAAGGCCACCACCTTGTCCGGGGTCTCCTCCCCCCGACAGATGCGCTCCTCGTGGAAGACGACGCCGCCGACAATCGCCGCGGCGACGTAGGGGTGCGTGTTGAAGAAGACCAGGTGCCGGCGCACCGCCTCCTCGCGCGCGGCGCCCGCCGCGTACAGCCACTCGAGCGCGGGGAACACCGCGTAGGCCAGCCCCAGGTTCTGCATGCCCTTGGGGTTCCACGACGCCTGCAGGAAGAGCGAGCGCATGAAGACGCGCAGCAGCACTCCCCAGGGAAGCGTGGTGTCCGGAGCGCTCACGCGTCATGCCCCTGGAGCACGTACAGCACCACCGCCACCGTCACCGCCGCCGCGCCCAGGGCCGCGTACAGGGGCGCCTTCCGGGCGTGGCTGCCCTGCGCCGCGATGGCCGCCGCCACCGAGGCCATGGCCGGCCACGCCCACGCCAGCCCCCGCACCAGCATGGGCGGCAGCGACTGCAGCGCCGGCTCCACGAAGAAGCCCGCGAGCGCGCACAGGGCCGTCAGCACGCCGTACACCACGAAGTGCGGCCACATGCCCCACAGGTTCTGCCGCATGGCGCGCGTGAGGTTGCCGGCCTCCGCGGAGGCGAGCGCCACGCGCGCCAGCCGGGCCGAGTAGCCCTCCAACAGCCGGTCCGCGCGCCGCCCCACCCGGCCCATGCCGATGAACAGCAGCACCGCGAGCGACCAGATGGCCGGCGTGGAGCCCGCGCCCGAGGCGAGCGTAATCGTGCACGCCGCCGCGCTGGTGGCGGTGGCCGCCAGCGTGTCGTTCTCCGGCAGGGACGCGCCCAGGTTGGCGGTGCCCAGGAAGAACAGCTCCAGGAGCAGCCCCACGCCCAGGCCCGAGGGCACGTCGTTGAGCAAGAGCCCCATCACGGTGGAGGCCACCAATGGGCGCGACAGCATGGCCTGCAGGAACGCCTTGCGCTCCACGGCCACCAGTCCGCCCCACAACCCCGCGAGCGCCACCTGGGTCCAGAGGACGCTCACGTGTTCACCCGGCCTTCACCCACCGCTCGGAGAGGTCCGGCAGCTCCACGGGCTTCTCCGCGGGGACGGCTCGGGCCTCCACGCGCACGCCCTGCTCGGCCAGCTGCTGCAGCGTGCGCAGCTCCGCCTCGGCCAGGAACACGGAGGGGGACACCTGCCGGCGCCCCGTGCCGAAGTGCACGTTGCCCAGGTTGAGCTCGCCCAGGGAGAGCCCGTGCGCATACGCGAAGGGCACCGAGGCCACGTCGCGCAGGAGCACCAGCGTGCGCACCCCGTCCTTGGACAGGGCGGCGAAGTCCACCTGGGACAGGGGGAGGATCTGCACCTCGATGGCGCTCTGCACCGCGAGCGCCATGGCGGCGCGGATGAGCGGGCTGGAGGCAGCCTCGTCATCCGCGACGACGACGCGGGAGACCTTGAGGTGCGGCAGCCAGGCCTCGACGACCTGGCCGTGGATGAGGCGGTTGTCGACGCGGACCAGGGTGATCACAGCCGTCTCGAATCGCCGACCCGCGCCACTTGGTCAAGTTCGCGGCTGCTGCTGGGCCTCGCGAAGCAGGGCGGATGCACAGGTGATGTTGCGCTGACCATAGGACGCGAGCTGGTTGGCCATCTCCGGGAGGGTCATCTGCTCGGAGCGAAGCGAGTTGGCCTTGAGGAGCATGGGCAGGTTGACGCCCGCCAGGACCTCCAGGTTCATGCGCTGACACATCATCAGCGACTCCTTGCAGGGCGTACCTCCGAACAGGTCCGCGAGGATGATGACGCCATCACCCGTGTCCACGCGCGACACCGCCTGCTTCATCTTCGCGCGGAGGTCCTCGACGGGAGTCCCCGGCTCGATGTTGCAGGTTGCCACCGCGGGGAGCTTCCCCACGATCTGTTCCGCGGTGGAGACCAGCTCCTCCGCCAAACGCCCGTGCGATGCGACGACGAGGCCGACCATGTTCACTCCTGACCAACCCCCCGAGGCTGCGTCCTACGCCTGAACGGCATCTTGCGCAACCTCGGCGAAAGTTTCCGCCCTGTACCCGTAGCTAAGCTCTCACGTCTTGTCTCGAAAGGTAAGACGCCATTGCTTCCCGTGCCCGAAATTTCGGGTCCGGCCGCGCGCAGGGCTGTCGCCTGCCGGACGTGGGAGCAACACGCGCCGCCCCCACGCTGATTCAGATGCGGTGGAAGTATCGCGGATGCGTGCGGCGCGGTTGCGCGTGACACCGCGCCCACGCGCTCTCTCGGAAAGCGAGGGGACAGGCTGTGCACCCCGTGCGTGTTGGCGCTCGTCCGCAAGCTCGCCCCTCCCTCGGGGGCATGGTTGACTGACGCGTCGACGGCACGGGGCTGTAGCACCGGGTGCGTGCGGGAGGAGCCAAGCGTGGCGAAGAACAAGCTGCTGAAGCAGGGCGATGTGCTGCCGGACGTGACGCTGACGGGCGCGGGCAACCAGCCGGTGCGCCTCAAGGACCTGGTGGGGCAGAAGGTGCTCGTCGTCTACTTCTACCCGCGCGACGACTCACCGGGTTGTACCGTGCAGGCCTGCGGGTTGAGAGATCAGTACGAGGACTTCGTCGCGGCGGGCGCGGAGGTGGTGGGCATCAGCGGCGACTCGGTGGCGTCCCACCAGGGCTTCGCCGCCAAGCACCGCCTGCCCTTCGTGCTGCTGAGCGACGAGAAGGGTCAGGCGCGCGAGGCCTTCGGCGTGGGCGCGTCGTTCCTCGGCATGCTGCCCGGCCGCGTCACCTTCGTGGTGGACCGCCAGGGCATCGTCCAGGACAGCTTCGAATCCCAGCTTCGCGTGGGCGAGCATGTGCGCCGCGCGCTGGAGCTCGTCCGCTCGCTCGCCTCCAAGAGCGCCGCTTCTCCCTGAGCCACGACGCAACCCCTGCACGCGCGCGTGAGGGCCGATACCGCGGCCGCACGCGCGCGTCCCAGGCGCGAACACCTTGCGCGGGCCCTGATGGCGCGCGCCCCCCCGGGCCCGCTTCAACCGCGCGAAGTGCATGGGGTTTCCCGCCCGGACGGGTCATGGCCCACGCCTTGCTCATGGGTCCGGGTGCCACGCGATGGACGCGCGGCGCCACGCAAGGAACCCAGGCCATGAACACCCAGACTGAAAGCCTCTACGACGCCGTCCTCTTCGCGCTCGGCCCCGTGGTGCTCGGGTACGCCGTCGGCATGGTGGCGCTGCTCGTCGCCTACGCGCGCCCGTAGCCACCCGACATGTCGGGCCTGGACGGGGTGGAGTGAACGGAGCTATAAGCTGCATAGCGCGACAGGACCGCATTCTCCGAATGAGGACCGCCGCGCGCTCCGCGAAGTCACTCCCCAAAGCAATCCCCGAAAGGAAGTCCCCGACATGAGCTTCAGCTCAGGTGGTCGCCTCAATGGGTGGATGGGTGCCGTTGTCAGCGTGTCGCTGTTGGCGGCGTGTGGTGCGCCGGACGAGCGTGCGGGAGAAACGCCCACCGCCGGCGAGAGCGCGCGTGACGCGGTCGCGGGCGATGTGGCGGTGAAGCTGTCGGTGCCGAGCCAGTCCTACGCGGCGCGCGAGGGCGTCAACGTGCAGGTGACGCTCACCAACGTGTCGCGGGACACGGTGCGGGTGCTCAAGTGGCACACGCCGACGGACGGCATCAAGGAGGACCTGTTCCAGGTGACGGTGGACGGGCAGAAGGCGGAGTACAACGGCCGTCACTACAAGTGGGCCACGCCGGCGACGACGGACTTCCTGCGCCTGGCGGCCGGAGAGAGCGTCTCCTACACGGTGGACCTGGCCACCATCTACGACTTCGCGAAGACGGGCAGCTACAGCATCCGCTACGACTCGGAGGGCCACCACTCGGACGAGGGCCACCAGGGCCTGTCCCAGCTGGCCTCCGACAGCCTGAGCGTGTTCGTGGAGGGCCGTCAGTTCCAGCCGCCCGTCGCCTGGGGCAACGACACCGTCTCCGCGCAGGCGCTGTCCACGTCGAGCTGCACGGGCTCGCGCCCGGCCTCCACGGTGTCGACGGCGTTCACCACCGCGCAGTCGATGACGAACGGCGCCGTCAACTACCTGAACGGCACCATCGGCCAGCGCTACACCACATGGTTCGGCACGAACACCGCGACGAACGTGGCCACCATCCGGTCGCACTTCGCGGCCATCAAGAACGCGTTCGACACGAAGAACGTCGTCGTCGACTGCGCTTGCACGGACAGCGCCTACGCGTACGTCTACAAGAACGGGCACTACCGCATCTACGTGTGCAACGCCTTCTGGAGCGCGCCCATGTCCGGCACCGACTCCAAGGGCGGCACGCTGGTCCACGAGATGAGCCACTTCACCGTGGTGGCGGACACGGATGACCACGCCTACGGCCAGAGCGCCTGCCGCAGCCTGGCCACGTCCAACTCCGCGCGCGCCCGCGACAACGCAGACAGCCACGAGTACTTCGCGGAGAACACGCCCGCGCTGCCGTGACAGCGCGCCGTTGACATGATGTGAAGGGGAAGCGGGGGCGCGGCCGGGCGTCCCCGCTTTCTTTTTTGTCGAGGGGCGCGCCTTTCGCGCTCCCGGAGCGAAGGGCGGAGGGTCCAACACATGAAGCACGCACACGCAGGTCGCATCGCGCTCTTGACCGCGGCCATCGCCGTGGCGGGCTGCGCGGCCCGCAAGGAAGAGGCGCCGCCGCCAGTCGACGCGCGGCCCGAGGAGACGGCAGCCATGGCGAAGAAGACGCTGGAGTGCTCGCTGAGCGCGCCCGCCCAGGTGAAGGCGGGCGAGCCGGTGGAGGTGCGCTTCAAGCTCACCAACACCTCCGAGCAGCCGGTGTACGTGCTCAAGTGGCACACGCCGCTGGAGGGCGTCCGCAACAACTTCTTCAAGGTGACGCTCGCGGGCTCCGCCACGGAGCAGCCCTACCTGGGCCCCATGGTCAAGCGCGGGCCGCCGGACGCGTCCTCCTACGCCACGCTCGCCCCGGGCGCGTCGGAGGAGCGCAGCGTCGACGTGGCGCAGGTGTATGGCGTCCAGACGCCGGGCACCTACCGCATCCACTTCGAGGGCCCGCTGATGGACGTCACCACGGACGCGGCGAAGGTGCCCGCCCTCAACGGCGAGTTCCACGACACCGCGGTGGACTGCCCCGACATCGAAGTGACGGTGACCTGACCCGGAGCCGGGCGCGCGCGGCCCTCAGGCCATCACCAGCCGCGCGCGCTGCTTCGCCGGACGGATGTGGGCGCGGGCCCCCGCGCCGAACGCGAGGAAGTCCTCCTCCATCCCGTCGCTGAAGATGACGCCCCCCGACGGCATCCGCGACTCCAGCACCAGTTCCTGCTCGGGCGTCACGAAGCCGCCCACCAGCTCCGCGCTCGAGTTGCGGCTGACGAAGGGCTCGCGCACCACGAAGGCCAGCCGGGGCTCCTCCCACGACAGCCGCCACTCCCCGCCCGGCACCCCGCCCGTGCGCGCGGTGAGCGCCCGCGCCAGCGTGAAGACGGAGGACAGCCACCCGCTGGAGCCCGCGCCGGTGGACACCAGCACCCCGCTGGACGACTGCGCCTCCTCCTGTCCCCCGTGGCTCAGCCGGTAGCGCGCCGACACGTGCGTGCGGGCGCCGATGAACAGGTCGTTGAACGCGAGCAGCCGCTGCCCGTCCTCCAGCCGCGCCTCCGCCAGCGTGACGCCGCGCGTGCGCGCCTTGCCCTCCAGCACCTTGCGCACCGCGGCCCGGGCCTGCGGGACTTCATAGGGCAACAGCACGCCGTCGAAGCGGTCCGGGTCCGGGTTCACGCCCACCAGCGGCTGCTCCCCCACGTACTTGGCCACGTTCGCCACCAGCCCGTCCTGCCCGGCGACGACGACCACCTCCTTCCCGGTGAAGAGGAAGGTGGGCACCAGGCCGCGGTCCACCTGCTGCACCGGCAGCCCCAGGTCCAGCGAGTCGCGCAGCCGGTCCACCGCGCGCGCGTAGGCCTGGTCCTCGCGCTCGAACTCGTCGAAGTCCTGCCCCGCGTTCTCCACGTAGAACTTCGCCTGCTTCTTCGTGTTGAAGCGCTCCACCAGCCCCGCCAGCCGCGTGCGCCGGGTGACCAGGAGAATCTTCTCGAACATGGCGTGCCCTCCCCTCGGGTGGCTTCAGCGCTCGCGGCCGGGCGACGGCGCGCGCGGCGCGGAGACCTGCGGCGGCTTGCTCCCCGCACCAGCGCTCATCAGCGAGTGGAGCAGGTCCGGCGACACGTTCAGCTCACCGATGCGCTGCGCGTTCTCCGCCATCTCCCGGAAGGCGAGCGCGATGTTGAGCGCGGGGTCCCCGCCGCTCGCCGAGGTGGCCATCAGCGTCTTCCAGTCCACGCCGCGCACGGGCGCCAGCGTCTTCTCCAGCGCGTAGGCGCGCGCGTCCGCGGCCTGCTTCTCGTTCTGGGTCCACCGCTCCATCAGGGCCGCGCGCTGCTCCTCCACCGCGATGTCCGCCGCCATCTTCGCCTCACGCAGCTGCCGCTGGCGCTCCTGCACGGCCAGCTCCGTGGCCAGCTCGCTCTCCTTGATGCGCCGCTCCTGCTCCACCGCGGCGTTGCGGCGCGCGTAGATGGCCTCGTCCGCCTGGCGCTGCAGCCCCTCGCGCGCCTCCGCCTCCAGGGCCCGCGCCATCTCCGGCGTCGGCTTGGCGGAGAGCAGCGAGAACGCCATCACCTCCACCCCCAGCGCGCGGATGGGCTCGGCCGAGGCGAGCGACGCGAGCACCTGGTCCTCAATCGTCTGCGCGCTCACCAGCACCTCGCGCAAGCTCAGGCCCTGCACCACCGTGCGCGCCCGCACCTGGGCCACCTGCACCAGCCGCTCCGGCAGCTTCTCCGGGTCCTCCGAGCGGTAGCGCCCCGACGCCGACAGCGAGTAGTCCAACAACCCCGCAAGCTTGCGCGCGTCCGCCACCCGGTACGTCAGCTGCCCCTGCAGCGTCACCGCCTGGAAGTCCCGCGTCACCTCGTTGAACACGAAGGGCACGTCCGCGCTCGACAGGGGCACGCTCACCAGCGTCGCGGACGGCTTCCAGTAGAAGAACGACAGCCCCGCCCCCTCCCGCACCATCCGTCCCCCCTCGAACTGCATCACGTACGACGTCGGTGCCGCCTTCATGTAGCCGATGACCATGGGGTCCACCCCTCGATGCTTCGCCACTTCGTGTTATTTCGACACCATTATTAGTGTCCAAACGACACGAAGGCAACCCGAAGTGTGACCGCCGGTGGAAGAGTCCCGGAGGTGGGGAACATCCGCGCGGCGACAGGGCCCGCGGATTTCGTGGCGCGACGCGGGGGGCGTGCGCAGCCTTGCGGGGCAAACCGGGTGAGGAACAGGGCACGCCATGCGCATCGCGGTGATTTCGGACCTGCACCTGGGCAGACGCGACGTGGCGGACCACTTCGGCCACGAGGACACGGCCTTCCTGCGCTTCCTGCGGGGGCTGGAGGACGACTTCGAGCGCATCATCCTCCTGGGGGACATCTTCGAGACGCTCACCTCCAGGACCCCGGGACGCCAGGCGGCCGAGCTGGCGGCCGCTCGCGCCGCCCACCCGGAGCTGGTCAGGCGCTTCTCCCAGCCCCAGTACCACTACATCCACGGCAACCACGACCTGGTGGCGGGCACGGTGCTGGGGGCGCCCGAGCAGCTGGTCCTGGAGGCGGACGGGGTGCGGATGCTCTTCACCCACGGTCACCACCACGACTGGGTCATCCGCAAGGCGCGCTGGCTGTCGGAGGCCGCGGTGTGGACGGGCGCGTGGCTCAGGCGCATGCGGCTGCACGCGATGTTCCGCATGTTCCAGGCGCTGGATGTCCGGCTGACGCACGCGACGCCGGACCCGGAGCGCTGCACCTTCCAGCGCTGGGCCCTGGCGCGGGCCCACGAGCAGCAGGCGGACGTCGTCGTCACCGGCCACACCCACCTGGGCATGAAGGTGGAGCACGGCAGCCGGCTGTTCCTCAACAGCGGCACCTGCTCGGAGGGGCAGTTCTCCTTCCTCAGCCTGGACACCCGCGCGGGCCGCTACGCGCTGCACACCTCCTGGTAGGCCGCCTGGCCAGGGAGGCGCGCGAGCGGGCGCCCTCACGTTCCGCTCGCCCCCACCCGGGAGGTGCGAAGTAACATCGGCGGATGTTCAGGCGGCTCACCCAGGCGCTCCGGCTGCTCGCGCGGCGCATTCCGGGTCCGGCCTCCTCCGAAGGGACTCCACGCATGGGCGCGGCACCTTCCGAGGAGACTCCGGACAGGCCCCGCCGTGCGTCCGCCGCGCGGCGAGCTCCCCCGAGGACGGCCCGCGCCGCCCGCTACTTCGACCTTCACGACGACTTCCGCCACCCGGCCCGCCGGGAGCTGAGCGACCCGGTGTCCGTGGAGGGGCGGAAGCTCAACTCCGTCTGGTTCTTCACCTCGGGGGCCCCGGTGCTCCAGCGGGGGCGGCTGAAGCTCACCGTCGAGCCCCCGGGCCGCCCCCTGGACTTCTCGCTGGCCGGTGCGGGGCTCACCCCCGTGGTCCACGCCACCGTGGCCTCCGTCTTCCGGGAGCTGGCCCCGGATGACGTGCAGCTGCTGCCCGTGGAGGTGGAGGGCGAGAGCGAGCCGTACTTCATCCTCGTCGCCACCCGGCTGATGCGCTGTATCGACGAGCGCGCCTGCGCGGAGGTCGCCCACTACACCGCCCAGGACGCCCCTCCCGAGCGCGTGGGCCACTACCGCACCGTGAAGGGCCTGCGCATCGACCCGGAGAAGACCGGCGGCGCCCGCGTGCTGCGCACCTGGGGCTGGCCCGTCAGCCTCATCGTCTCCGAGGGCATCAAGCAGGCCCTGGAGCACGCGGGCGTCAGCGGCGTGCGCTTCGCAGAGGTGACCAGGCCGCCCCCCGCCCGACGCAAACCCCGCCGCAAGAGCCGGCGCAAACCGCGCGGCGAATGACCCACCCGGTCCCGGGCGCTTGATACGCCGGCCACCTGATACCCCAGGAGTCACGAACTTGAGGGGTTGTCAGACGGAATGTATCTTTCTCGCCTTACAGGTTTTACCCGAGGCGACCGTTGGACAGGCTCGACGTGCCGGTGCCGGCCCCCGTGGAAGAGGTCTTCTTCGGGAAGTACAGAATCCTCCAGCGGCTGGCCGCGGGGGGGATGGCGCACATCTTCCTGGCCTCCATCGACGGTCCGGACGGCTTCTCCAAGCCGTGTGTCATCAAGCGGGTGCTGCCGGAGTACGCCAACCTGGAGGCGTTCAGCCGGATGTTCGCGGACGAGGCGAAGGTGGCCGCGCTGCTGACGCATCCGAACATCGTGCAGGTCTTCGACTTCGGGAAGATTGATGGCCAGTACTACCTGGCCATGGAGTGGATCCAGGGTCAGTCGTTGGACCGGGTGCTGCGGCACGCGTGGAAGTCGGCCTTCCCGCTGGGGCAGCGGGTGGCGGTGGACGTGGGCATCGCGGTGGCGGACGCGCTGGCGTACGCGCACTCGAAGACGCTGCCGGACGGCACGCCGCTGAAGCTGGTGCACCGGGACGTGACGCCGGGCAACGTGCTGGTGTCGCGTGACGGCATCGTCAAGCTGGCCGACTTCGGCATCGTCAAGAGCGCGGTCAACGTGGAGCGCACGAGCGTCGGGGTGGTGAAGGGCAAGTACGCGTACATGTCCCCGGAGCAGATAACGAACCGGGAGCTGGACCACCGCTCGGACCTGTTCTCGCTGGGCATCGTCCTCTACGAGGCCTCCACCGGCAAACGCCTGTTCAAGCGCGAGACGGTGGAGCAGACCATCGTCGCCGCCACCCAGGTGCAGGTGACGCCTCCGTCACAGGTGTCACCGGGCTTCGCGCCGGAGCTGGAGCGCATCATCCTGCGGCTGCTGGAGAAGGAGCCGGACGCGCGCTACCAGAGCGCTCGCGAGCTGGCGATGGACCTGGAGCGCTTCCGCGCGTCGCAGCACTGGACATCGGGCGGGCGCGAGCTGGCGTCGCTGGTGACGTCGCTGTTCCCCGCGGACCGCCCCGGGAACACGGGCGCGGCGCTGGCCGCCTTCAGCGGGGTGTCCGGCAGCGGCATGTCCTCCGGGCACATGTCCCCCCTGGACGACGTGCCGGGCGCGCGGCCCGGGCCTCCGGTGGAGGAGCGCACGTCGGCCACGGTGCACAGTCCGCCTCCCGGGCCCCTGCCCGTGGGCGAGCCGCCCTTTCCCTGGCCCGTGGTCCTGACGGCCGGAGCCGCCATCTGTGCCAGTGCCCTGTTCTGGTACTTCGTCGCCTGAGGGTGACGGCCTTCGCGCCGGGGTGGACGCGGCGCGCGCGGTGAGACCGAGAAGCGGATGAAACAGAAGACCTGGATTGCCGTCATCGTCGTCGGAACGCTCGCCATCAACGCCATGGCGTACGTGGTCGTGCGCAAGCGCCGCGCGTCGGACGTGCCCCCTCCCCCTCCCGTCTCGGCCACCCCCGCGCCGCCCGTCACCGCCCCCGCGCCGCCGGCGGAGGACGCGAACGAGGGGCTGTCCCGCGCCCGCCGCGCCGCGGGGCTCGCCGCCTTGGAGGACCGCGACTACGACATCGCCGTCCGCGAGTTCACCGAGGCCCTGAGCCTGCGCAGGACCCCCGGCGGTGACCTGGTCGAGCTCCTGCGCATCGCCACGGACCTCCAGTCCCGCGAGCGCGACCGGACGCGCGTGGAGCCCGCCAGGCCGGCGCGGGAGCCCGCCGTCACGCGGACGCCGCCGCGCGCGAAGCCCTCGCGCTCGAGTCCGTCCCGAGCGAGTCCGCAGCACACCAAGGAGGAGCCGCCCCCGGTGGTCGAGGAGCCGCGCAACGGGCTGTTGCTGGTGACCTCCACGCCTCCGGGGCTGGTGGTGCAGGTGGACGGCAAGGCGGTGGACATGACGCCCGCGCGGCTGCCGCTGCGGCCGGGCACCTACCGGGTGGCGCTCGCGCAGGGGGAGCGCCGGTTGATGGAGGAGACGGTGGTGCTGGAGGAGGACGGCGTGCACTCCCTCAACCGGGACGTGAGCGAGCAGCTGGCGCCGCCCGCCCCTCCGCGCCCCGTGGCCACCACGGCGCCCACCGAGCCGCAGCCCACGCCCCCCGTCGCCGCCGCCGCGCCCGTGGCGGTGAAGGCCGAGGCGACGGGGCGAGGGGAGCTCGACATCAGCTCCCCGTCGCTCTACGGCGAGGTCTGGGTCAACAACCGCCCTTATGGCTTTCCACCCCTCGTCGCCCAGAACCTCCCCGCCGGCCCCGCCCGCGTGGAGGTCCGCGTCAACGGCGAGGTGAAGCGTCGCATGAGCGTCGAGGTCGAAGCAGGCCGTCGTGTCGCCGTCCGGGTGCGCTGAAAGCCTCTCGTTCCCCGCACCGCTCCCATTCCGAATCTCCGCGAGGGCCTTGGACGCCCACGCCCCGTCATTGCCTGGAGGTCACCATGGTCCGCCGTCATCGGCTCCGCCCCGGTCTGCTCTCGCTGCTCTTGTGCGCGTCTCCCGCCCTCGCCCAGTGGGAGGAGCCCGAGCCCCCGTCCGAGCCCGCGCCCGAGGCCCGCGCGCAGGAGGAGCTGCCGCTGGATGGGGAGTCGGACGTGCACAGCCAGGTGGCCTCGTTCGCCATCACCCGGCTGCGTGACTCGCCCGCGGTGGTGACGTCGCTGACGGCGGAGGAGATTCGCGACTCGGGCGCGCGCGACCTGATGGACGTGCTGCTCCAGGTGCCGGGCTTCTTCTTCGGCGTGGACACGCAGGGCACGGTGGGGCCGGGCTTCCGCGGCCTGTGGGGTTACGAGGGCAAGGTGCTGCTCGTCGTCGACGGCAAGGAACTCAACGAGCAGCTCTACTCGACGATGCAGCTGGGCAACGAGCTGCCGGTGGAGCTCATCGAACGCATCGAGGTGGTGCGCGGCCCCGGCTCGGTCATCTACGGCGGCAACGCGGAGCTGGCCGTCATCAACGTCATCACCCGCGGCGTGCAGGGCAGCTCGGACCTGATGGTGTCGGGCACCTATGGCCAGCTGGAGTCGGTCAACGGGCGGCGCAGCCTCACGCTGTCGGGCCGCAAGGTGTTCGAGTCCGCGCCGGGCCTGAGCGTCTTCGCCTCCGCGTCGCTGGGGCAAGGGCAGCGCAGCGACGGGCGCTTCGAGGACTTCTTCGGCAACACCGCGCAGCTGGGCGGCAACACGAAGCTGGACCCGACGACGGTGCAGGCGGGCGTGGGCTACCGGGACCTGCAATTGAGCGTGCTGTACCAGCGCTTCGCCACGTCGGCCATCGTCGCCTTCGACGAGGTGCTGGACGCGCCCGCGGCCACCGACTTCGAGTCCTTCCACGCGGAGCTGAGCAACCGCTTCCGTCCGAGCGAGCGGGTTGAAATCATCCCCCGCTTCAACCTGACGCTCGCCGAGCCGTTCCGCGACACGGACCAGGGCTCGGAGTTCTATTACGAGAAGCGGGTGATGCGGCTGCGCGGCCGGACGATGGCGCGCTGGGCGGCGCTGGACTACCTGCAGCTCACCGGCGGCGTGGACGTGGCGTCGGACCAGGGGCGGCTGGAGGGGCCCGCGGACGTGGGACTGCAGACGGCCTTCGGCGCGGACGGCGCGACGAGCGTCTCCTATCTGAACGTCGCGGGCTTCGTGGAGGCGTTCTCGGAGAACCCCATCGCCACCGTGGTCGCGGGCGCGCGGTACGAGAACCACAGCGCCTTCGGCAGCTCCTTCGTGCCGCGGCTGGTGCTCCTGCGCGCCTTCGGTCCGTTCAGCGGCAAGGCGCTGTTCAGCCGCGCCTTCCGCGCGCCGGGCATCGAGAACATCAGCCTGGGCGCGGACGTGAAGCCCGAGCGCACCACCGTGTACGAGCTGGAGGGCACGCTGCGCCTGGGCGAGGGCCACGCGCTGAGCGCCAACGCCTTCGACGTGGGCGTCTCCGACCCCATCATCTACTCGTACGACGCGGTGACGAACGAGGAGGCCTACCGCAACCTGGGGCGGCTCGGCAGCCGGGGCGTGGAGCTGGACTACCACCTGAAGGGGAGCTGGGGACGGGTGGCGCTGAGCTACTCGTTCTACGCGCCCTCGGGCCGCAACGACGTGGCCGACTACCAGGTGCCCGGACACTCCAACGCGTTCACCGGGATGCCCACGCACAAGGCCTCGCTGTCCGGCAGCCTGAAGCTCAAGCCGTGGCTGTCGGTGAACCCGACGGCGGTGCTGGTGGGACGGCGCTTCGCGGTGGACGTGCCGGATGACCAGGGCCGCTCGGCCGTGGAGGAGCTGCCGACGCAGCTGCTGCTCAACCTCTACGTGCGCGCGCGGGATGTGCTCACGCCAGGGCTGGAGGTGGGCGCGGGCGTCTACAACATCCTCGGGACGAACTTCCGCATCGCCCAGCCGTACAACGGCGGCCATGCGCCCTTGCCCGTGTTCTCGCGCGAGTTCCTCGTCCGCTTGAGCTACCTGTTCGACCCGGCGCTGAGCGAGCCGTGACTAGGGATGCGGCTCCAGCACGATGTCCCGCGTCGCCAGCCACACGCCTGCGGGCGAGCGTGACAGCTTGAGGATGCCGCTGCCGCCGCGCAGCTCCTGCTTCGCGCGGTACTCCGCCGTCACGCCGTACTCGCCGTCGAACACGGCGTCATCGACGTGGTACGGAGCGCGGCCGGGCTCGCCGAGGAACAGGTGCACGTGGGCGGGCATCGAACCGTCCGGATAGGGCGCGGGCTTGATGGTGTCGAACGTGTAGACACCGTCCTTCCCTGTCCGTGCCCACCCTCGCAGCCGGCCGTGACGCCGGCTCCACGTCGTCTCCTTGCCCCCGTTCGCATACAGCCCCTGCGCGTTGGTGTGATGGGCATAGACGATGACACCCGCCACGGGGGCTCGCGTGCCAGGGCTCAGCACCCGCCCCGTCAGCACCATCCGCTCGCCCGGCTCCGTCGACGAGGCGAGCTGGACGCGGGACGTCATCGAGTCCGGCGCGCGCTCGGCCACCGCTTCACAGCCCTCGCACGCGTAGAGGTCCGGCCGCGCCCGGGGCACCGCCCCACCCGCCTCCGCGCAGGCTCCCACCACCACGCCGGCCGCGCAGGCGCCCAACCCCACCAGGACCTCTCGTCGCTTCATCGCTCGCATGGACCTCCACAACGGAGGAGCGGGGCCTCGATTCCCAGCCGCCGGGCCCCGTGCCGAAGACACTCGAGGCGGCGCGGATTTAACTCGGTTTAATTCATCCGACGACGCGCGGGCCGCGACACTTCCGTTGAAAGTTTTCAACGCGAGGTCGCGCGACATGTCCCGGATTCCGTCCAGCCCATCCCCGTCGTTCGTTCCCACGCCGCCGCCCGAGGCCGAGGCCGCCCGGCCGGCTCCGCCACCGCCGCCTCCTCCGCCCACGCCGCGCTACCAGAAGCAGGACAGCGGCTTCGAGGCCGAGGACACGCGCAAGTCGGACCTCCGCAAGTGGGCCGCGAAGAACGGCGACACGGCCGGCGCGGGCAAGCCCGGGCCTCATGTGCCGACGCAGCACGGGGGCCAGGGCAGCGGCGGCACAGTCACCGCGGGGATGTTGATGAACGGCGGCATGGCCCTGCTCAATGGCTCCGGGGCCAGCGCGAGCCTCCTGAACGGAGGACGAGGCAACCTGCTCGGAGGCACGGGCAACGGCGGCCTCGTCTCGCGCGGGGGTGGGCCCGAGGGCACGACGGCGACCTCTCGCGCCCAGGTCGCGCCGGGCCTGACGGGCGCGGAGGCGTACGCGCGGATGCAGACGCTGTCCGCCTCCGCCACCGCGGCGCAGCAGGCGGTCGACGCGACGGAGGTGCAGCTCGCCAACGACCTGGCGCTGCTCGGCCCCACGCTGACCACCGAGGAGCGCGACGCGTACATCGCCGGCTACCGCGAGCAGAACGCCGGCGTCTACGCGGCGCGCGACGCGGCCGTGGCCGACTTCGCCGCCCACCTCGAAGCCAACGGCGACGCGCTCACGAGCTACCTCGCCGAGCACCACGCGGGCTCGCCCTACACCACGCCCACCGCCGCGGCCGCGCTGTTCGAGGGCCTGGCCCTGGTCGCCGACTCGCCCCAGGCGGGCGCCGCGGTGGACTTCCTGGCCAACAACGCCCCGCTGATGACCACCCTCGCCAGCGGCGCGGGCGTCAACCTGGAGGCCCAGGTCTACGGCCCCGCGCTCAACGCCACCATGGCGGACGCGCTCGCGAAGGGACAGACGCCCGAGCAGGCCGTGGCCGCCAGCCGCGCGCTCATCGACGCGATGCCCGCGAGCGTCCAGGCCAGCATCCTGGGCCCCAACCCCCAGGCGACGCTGGACACGCTGTCGCGCGCCGTCACTGGCGACGTGGCCGCCCTCACCGCGCTGTCCACCCACGCGGCCACGCAGGGCGGCGCCGGCGCCATGTCGCTGGTCACCTCCGCGCTCTCGGTGGCCATGTTCACGCGGCCCGAGGTGTTCTCCGAGCCCAACGTCCTGCTGGGAATCACCGGCCCCTTGAGCAAGGTGGGCATGGGCGCCGCGGCCGTCAGCCTCAGCCTGGGCACCGTGGCGTCGGTGCTCCACCGCGTCACCTCCTCCGCCGCCGGCAGGTTCCCCGTCCTCGAGGGAGCGGCCCAGCACACGGCGAACCTGGCGGCGAATGCCCCCGCCCTGGCGAAGCTGGTGGGCAAGGCCAGCAACATCCTGGGCATGGTGGCCGCGAGCCTCAACGTGGTGGAGCTGCTCTCGCGCCAGGAGCAGAACCAGGGCACCCACATCCAGGTGGCCGTGCAGGCCGCGAGCGTCGTCACGGGCGCCCTGTCCTTCGCGGGCATCCTCACCGGCGCCCCGGGCTTCGCCGTGGCCGCCACCCTCTTCGTCCTCAACCAGATTGGCCAGGCCCGGGAGAGCTACCTGCGCGACGAGGAGGTGCGCCGCGCCGTCACCGAGCGCGCCACCGCGTTCGGCATCCCCGACGCCGCGGCCCGCGTGGAGTTCGTGTCCACCTACCCCAGCCAGGCCCGCGACCTGGCGGCGCTCGGCCTCGACTTCCCACGCATGAGGGATTTGGTGACGCGCCGCCTCACCGACACCGCCGGCCTGCGGGAGGTGGCCCAGGCCTTCGACCTGGCGCCCTCCGAAATCGACCAGATGATGGGGCTCATCGCGCCCGAGGGACAGACGACCCCCGCGAACTCCGGCGTGCGCACCTTCCTCAACTACTTCGAAGAGGCCCGGACCGCCCTCCCCAACGGCACCCCCGAGCAGCTCGCCGCGTGGATGCGCCAGAACCCGCCCCCGCCCACCCACGGCGGCGGCTACTACACCTTCGTCGTCTCCATGACGAACCTGCTCACCGCCAGCCCGTAACCGCGCTGCATTCGCACACCGCCTCGATTTGTCCTGGCCGGCGGACACCCGCTATCGTGTCCGCCGGCCTCGTCGTTCCTCCCGACACCGGACGTGAGCAGCACCCCGTCCCGCCCCCACTTCATTCGCTCGACGAATGAAGTTATCCGCCCCCGCCGCGCGCCAGCCTTCACGACTTCGCGCCCGCGTGGACAATGACTCTCACCAGCGCCACCGCCGCGTCGCGTCAGGCATTGTGCCCTGCGCGCGCCGCAAACGCAGACGTGCGCGAACTTGCAATCCGCCAGACGTCACTGGTACTTTCTTCGCCACTCGAACGAATGCGGCGCCGGTTCGTCACGGAGTGACGGTGGGCCCCGGGGGTGTGGGCGATGGGCACGGCGTGATTCACCGCACGCTCCTCTGAAGCAGAGCGCTTTTCATGACGCATCGCACCGTGCGAGCGCCACCTGTGTGCGTCGACTGGTTTCTTCGCAGCAAGAACGAAGTTTTCCAGCAGGGAGGGGAAGCCCATGCAGCACAAGCGTTTCGCCTGGACGTGTGCCGCGGCGGGGATGCTCGCCGCCATGAGTCTGCTCGGCGCGTGTGACCCGGAAGAGGACGACAAGACGCCGGACCCGCAGGCCGACGCGGGGACGAAGCCCGACTCCGGGACGCCGCAGGACTCGGGCACGCCGGACGCCGGTGCGCCCGACTCGGGGACTCCTGATTCAGGGACGCCGGACGCGGGCGAACCTCCTCCGGACGCGGGCACGCCGGACGCGGGCCCCACGGTGACGCTGCCCCTGGCGGTGGACAGCCACTGGGCGGCCAGCGGCTACATGGGCGACGGCGAGCAGGGCACCATCACCTATGCGTCCGAGTGCGCCTCGCCTCGGCCCGGCACGGGCAAGGGCACCTGCCACAAGTTCACATATACGGTGGGCGGCAACAACTGGGGCGGCGTGTGGTGGCAGTACCCGGAGAGCAACTGGGGCGACCTGCCCGGCTTCGAAATCCCGGACGGCGCCTCCGTGCTCTCCTTCTACGCCTGGGGAGCCTCGGGCGGCGAGGTCGTCAAGTTCCTGGCCGGCCTGAGCACCAAGGCGGACGGATTCACGCTGGATACCGGCGACGTGACGCTCACGACGACGCCAACTGAGTACACAATCGACGTCAGCCGCGTCCGATACCGGAAGGTGGTGGGTGGTTTTGGCTGGGTCGCGGGAGGCAAGCCCTCTCCGGTCGTCTTCTTCATCGACGACATCCAGTGGCGGTGACCCCCACCATCCTCCACGCGGTGGAACGGAGCGTAAGGGGACGATGAAAGTGGGAACGGCGGCACGGACGGTCGACGCGGCGGGCATGCGGGCGCAGAACAGCAGCCTGCTGCTGAACATGATCTGGCGCGAGCGCCAGATTTCCCGGGCGGAGATTGCCCGGAGGACGGAGCTCAGCCCGTCCACCGTGTCGGCCATCGTCGCGGACCTGGAGCACTCCGGGCTGGTGCGCAGCATCGGCGCCGGCGTGTCCCGGGGTGGCCGCCGGCCCACGCTCATCGGCTTCCGGGATGACGCCTTCAGCATCCTCGGCGTGGAGATGGGCGCCACCCACGTCACCGTCGTGCTCACGGACCTGCGAGGCCGCGTGCGCACGCACCGCAACAGCGCGCAGCAGGTGCGCAACGACCCCGAAGGCACGCTCAAGTCCATCCGGGCGCTGGTGCAGGAGTGCCTGGACGCCGAGCGCGTGCCCCGCAAGTCCGTGGTGGGCCTGGGCGTGGCCGCGCCCAGCCCGGTGCACCCGTCCGCGCCGGGGAAGCTCTCGCCGCTCATCCTGCCGGCCTGGCGCGGCTACGACGTGCGCGAGGCGCTGGGCAACACGTTCGATCTGCCGGTGCTGGTGGACAACGACGCGAACCTGGGCGCGCTGGCGGAGTGCTACTGGGGCGCGGGCATCAACGGGGAGGACCTGACGTACATCAAGCTGGCCACGGGCATCGGCTCGGGCCACATCATCCACGGCGACGTGTACCGCGGCGCCGGAGGGACGGCCGGAGAGATTGGCCACATCGCCGTGGACTCCGCGGGGCCGCCGTGCCTGTGCGGACTGCGCGGCTGCCTGGTCACCCTCATCGGGTCCGGCGCGTTGGTGGAGCGCGCGCGGGAGCTGATGGGCACCAAGGGCCGCAAGGCGCCGACCATCCGCGAAATCGTCGAGGGCGCGCGCGCCGGAGACGCGGCGGCGCGGCAGATCATCGACGGGCTGGGCCAGTACCTGGGCATCGCGGTGGCGGGCCTGCTCAACCTGCTCAACCCCGCCATCGTCGTGCTCGGCGGAGAAATCTCCTCCGTGGGGGACCTGCTGCTGGACCCCTTGCGGACCTCGGTGCGCAAGCGCGCGCTGTCCACGTCCATGGCGGAGACGCGCATCGTCACCTCCGCGCTGGGCGACAAGTCCATCGCGGTGGGCGCGGCGACGCTCGTGCTCCAGGCGGCCCTCCGGGACCGCACGCTGTTCCCACTCCAACACGTCGGAAGAATCGCATGACCTCCAGCCGACTCCTCGCGTGGTGCCTGCTCCTGGGGAGCGTGGCCTGTGACCCGGCCCGCTCCAAGAGCATCGAGCCCCCTCCCACCATCCACCAGCCCTCGCATCAGGATTGGCGGCTGGTCTGGCAGGACGAGTTCGACGGCGCACCGGGCACCCCGCCCTCCCCTGAGCGGTGGAACGCGGACGTCGGAGGAGACGGCTGGGGCAACGCCCAGTACGAGCACAACACCGCGCGCACGGAGAACGCGTCACTGGATGGCGAGGGCCACCTGGTCATCACCGCGCGCAAGGAGCGCTACCAGGGCAACGACTACACCTCCGCGCGCCTGAACACGCGCGGCAAGTTCGAGCGCGCGTACGGCCGCTTCGAGGCGCGCATCCAGCTGCCCACCGGCAAGGGCATCTGGCCGGCGTTCTGGATGCTGGGCGCCAACTTCCCGCAGGTCGGTTGGCCCGAGTGCGGCGAAATCGACATCATGGAGCACCGGGGCCAGCTGCCCGCCATCGTCCGGGGTTCGCTGCACGGCCCGGGCTACTCGGGCGGGGAGAACGTCGGCGGCGAGCACGTGGTCAGCGGGGGCAAGCTGTACGAGGACTTCCACCTCTACGCGGTGGAGTGGGACCCCGACCGCATCCGCTGGTTCGTCGACGACGTCGCGTTCCTCGAGGTGACGCCCAAGGACTTGCCGGCCAACCGGCGCTGGGTGTTCGACCATCCCCACTTCCTCATCCTGAATATCGCGGTGGGCGGCAACTACGTGGGGCCCATCGACGGGACCACCCAGTTCCCCCAGACGATGCGCGTGGACTACGTGCGCGTCTACGCGAGGGCGGAATGAGGCCCGCGGCCTCACTGCTCCCCCTCCTCCTGCTGACGTTGGCCGCGTGCTCGAACGAGCCCAGGCCCCGTCCGCCCGGGACGTTGTTCGTCTCCGTGGAGCAGCAGAGCGCGTGGGTGCGCAACTTCAACCCGCTGTTCCCGGGCGCGGGCTCCAGGTGGCCCACGCGCGCGGGCATCTACGAGTGCCTGGAGCTCTACACGCCGTCCACCGGCGGCTTCACGCCGTGGCTCGCCACCGGGCATGCGTGGTCCGAGGACCGCCGCACGCTGCGCTTCACGTTGCGCGAGGGCGTGCGCTGGTCCGACGGCAGGGCCTTCAGCGCGGAGGACGTGGCGTACACGTTCCAGCTGTTGCGCAAGCACGCGGCGCTGGACGCGGGCGGCGTGTGGCGCTTCCTGTCGGACGTGCGCGCCGAGGGGCCGCACACGGTGGCGTTCCAGTTCTCGCGCCTGTTCATCCCGGGCTTCGGAGACCTGGCCGCGCAGCCCATCGTCCCCAAGCACATCTGGGAGCGGGTGGCGGACCCGGTGACGTTCACCAACCCGAGCCCGGTGGCCACCGGCCCCTTCACGCAGGTGAGCCTGTTCCGCAACCAGGTGTACGAGCTGGGCCGCAACCCGTACTACTGGCAGCCCGGCAAGCCCGCGGTGCGCGCGCTGCGCTTCCTGGCGTTCCCCACCAATGACCAGGCGAACCTGGCGCTGGTGGAGGGCGAGGTGGACTGGGCGGGCAACTTCGTCCCCGCCGTGGACCGCACCTTCGTGTCCAAGGACCCGAAGCACCACGCGCGCTGGTTCCCGCTCTACGGCAGCACCGTCTTCCTCTACCCGAACACCACGCGGCCGCCGCTGGACGACGTGCGCGTGCGCAAGGCGCTGAGCATGGCGCTGGACCGCGAGCGGCTGGTCGAGATCGCGATGTACGGCTACACGCGGCCGGCGGACGCCACGGGCCTCAATGACGCGTACGCGGGCTGGCGGGACGCGGACGTCGCGGACGACGCGTGGGTGCGCCACGACGCGAAGGAGGCCGCGCGGCTCTTGGACGAGGCGGGCCTCATCGCGGGCGAGGACGGACTGCGGCGTGGCAAGGACGGCCTGCCGCTGACGCTGGACATCGAGGTGGTGGGCGGCTGGTCCGACTGGGTGCGCGCGGGCCAGGTGGTCGCGCGCGACTTGCGCAAGCTGGGGCTGCAGGCGCAGCTGCGCACGTACGAGTTCGGCGCGTGGCAGGCGCGGCTGCAGAAGGGCGAGTTCCAGCTGGCCATCTCGTGGTCACTGGACGGGCCCACGCCGTACACCTTCTACAAGTGGATGCTGTCGTCGGCGACGGTGCGGCCGGTGGGCGAGGTGGCCGCGGCGAACTGGCAGCGCTACGGCGACGCGCAGACGGACGCGCTGCTGGAGCGCTTCGAGGGCACCGACTCGCGCGACGAGCAGCAGGCGCTGATGGCGCAGGTGCAGCGGCGCTTCTCGGAGACGGCGCCCGCGATTCCGCTGTTCCCGAACCCGTCCTGGGGTGAGGCCAACTCCAAGCGCTTCACGGGCTTTCCCTCCGAGGCGAACCCGTACGCGCGGCTGTCCCCGCACGCCGAGCCGGACAGCCTGCTGGTGCTGACGACCCTCACGCCGAGGGAGCCCTGACCATGTCCTACGTGCTTCGCAGGCTCGGCTTCTATCTGCTCGCGGCGTGGGCCTCGCTGACGATGAACTTCGTCATCCCGAGGCTCGCGCCTGGAGATCCGGCCACGGCGATGTTCGCGCGCTTCGAGGGGCGCATCTCGCCGGAGGCGCTGGTGGCGCTGAAGACGGCCTTCGGCTTCACGGACGCACCGTGGCACGTGCAGTACGTCACGTACCTGAAGCACCTGCTCTCGGGCGACCTGGGGCTGTCCTACGCGTACTACCCGTCGCGCGTGTCGGAGGTCATCGGCACGGGGCTCTTGTGGACGGTGGGGCTGGCCGGGTGCGCGGTGGTCATCAGCTTCGCGGTGGGGACGATGCTGGGCGTGCTGGCGGCGTGGAACCGGGGCGGATGGATGGACTCCGCGCTGGCGCCGGCGCTCGCGTTCCTGGGGGCCTTCCCCTACTTCTGGCTGGCCATGCTGGCGCTGTACCTCTTCGGCTTCGGGCTGGGGTGGTTCCCGCTGCGGCACGCGTACTCGCACGACGTGGAGCCGGGGCTGACGCTCTCGTTCATCGCGGACGTGGGGCGGCACGCGGTGCTGCCGGCGACGTCCATCGTGGTGGCCACGCTGGGCGGGTGGATGCTGAGCATGCGCAACACCATGGTGGCCGTGCTGGGCACGGACACGCTGCGGCTGGCGCACGCGAAGGGGCTGCCGCCCCGGCAGGTGATGCTGCGGTACGCGGCGCGCAACGCGCTGCTGCCCAACGTGACGGGCTTCGGGATGGCGCTGGGGTTCGTGCTCAGCGGCTCGCTGCTGACGGAGATTGTCTTCTCGTATCCGGGGACGGGCTACCTGCTCATCCTCGCGGTGCGCAACCAGGACTACCCGCTGATGCAGGGGCTCTTCCTGGTCATCACGCTGGCGGTGCTCGCCGCGAACTTCGCGGTGGACCTGCTCTGCCTCTGGCTGGACCCGAGGACCCGCGCCCATGCGTGAGACCCTTCGACGCCTGCTCCGCCAGCGCAAGGCGGCGGTGGGAGGCAGCATCCTGCTGGGCTTCCTCTTGCTCGCGCTGGTGGGCCCGTGGCTGGTGATGGACCCCACGGAGCTGGTGGGCCAGCCGCACCAGCCGCCCTCGCGCGCGCACCTGTTCGGCACGACGGGGCAGGGACAGGACGTGCTCGCGCAGACGGTGGTGGGCGCGCGGGAGACCCTGGCCATCGGCTTCGCGGTGGGCGCGCTGGTGACGCTGGTGGGCGCGCTGGTGGGAATCACGGCGGGCTACCTGGGCCGGCGTGTGGATGACGCGCTGACGCTGACCACCAACGTGTTCCTGGTCATCCCCGGGCTGCCGTTGGCCATCGTGCTGGGGGCGTACCTGCCCTCGGGGCCGATGCGCATGGTGGTGGTGCTCACCTTCGCCGGCTGGGCGTGGAACGCGCGGGTGTTCCGGGCGGAGGCGCTGGCCTTGCGCGGTCGGGACTTCGTGGCGGCGGCGGTGGTGGCCGGGGAGAGCCACGCGCGCATCATCACCCGGGAGCTCTTGCCCAACATGGCGTCGCTGGTGGCGTCGTCGTTCATCGGGAACACGCTGTACGCGGTGGGCGCGCAGGTGGGGCTGGAGTTCCTGGGCCTGGGCGACGTGGGCGCGGTGACGTGGGGCACCAACCTGTACTGGGCCGGCAACGACGCGGCGCTCCTGACGCGCTCGTGGTGGATCTTCGTTCCCACGGGCCTGTGCATCGCGCTGGTGGGCTTCTCGCTCACGCTGCTGAGCTCCGCCATCGACGAGGTGACGAACCCCGCGCTGCGGGCGCCCCCTTCGGCGCCGGTGCCCGCGAAGGCGGTCGAGGCGTCCTCCGAGGTGCCCACGCCCGGTGTGCTCTTGAGCGTGCGTGGGGTGTCCATCGAGTACATGACGGCCTCGGGGCCTTCGCGGGTGGTGGACCAGGTGTCGCTCGACATCGCGCCGGGCGAGGTGTTCGGGCTCGCGGGTGAGTCGGGGAGCGGCAAGTCGACGCTGGGCTACGCGCTGTTGAGACTGCTGCCTCCGTCGGCGGCGATTACCCAGGGCCGCATCCTGTTCGACGGCACGGACGTCACCGCGCTGTCGCCCGAGGCGATGCGCGAGTTCCGCTGGAGCCGGGTGTCGATGGTGTTCCAGAGCGCGATGAGCGCGCTCAATCCGGTGCTCTCGCTGGGAGAGCAGTTCCACGACACGCTGGCGGCGCACGGGGGGAGCTCCCGCGCGTCGTCCCATGCGCGGGCGCGCGAGATGCTCGCGATGGTGGGGCTGAAGCCGGAGCTGGTGCACGCGTGGCCGCACCAGCTGTCGGGCGGCATGCGGCAGCGGGTGGGCATCGCGCTGGCGCTGGCGCTGGAGCCGAAGCTGGTGGTGATGGACGAGCCCACGACGGCGCTCGATGTGGTGGTGCAGAAGGAGCTGCTCCAGCGGGTGGTGGAGCTGAAGGACCGGCTGGGCTTCGCCGTCCTGTTCATCACGCATGACCTGCCGCTGTTGCTGGCGCTCGCGGACCGGGTGGGCATCCTCCAGGCCGGCAAGCTGGTGGAGGTGGACACGGCGGAGCGGCTGCGCACGGACGCGAAGCATCCGTACACGCGGCTCTTGCTCTCGTCCTTCCCGCACCTCGGCGCGTCCGATGTGGCGCCGCCGCCACCGGATGTCCTGGAGCACGCCTCACTCAAAACCGCACAGGCCGCGCTGCCCGGAGGTCGCCGATGAGCCCGCCGCTCCTGGAGGCCACGCGCTTGTCGAAGAGCTTCCCGCTGGGCGGCTTCCTCTCGCGCTCCCGGCGCAAGGTGTTGCAGGACGTCTCCTTCTCACTGGAGCGCGGCGAAATCCTCGCGCTCGTCGGTGAGTCCGGCAGCGGCAAGAGCACCCTGGCGCGCCTGCTCGCGCGGCTGGACACCCCGGACGGCGGCGAGCTGCGTCTGCACGGAGAGAACGTCCTCGCGCACGACGGCCGCGCCGCGTCGCTGTCCTACCGCGCCCGCGTGCAGATGGTGTTCCAGGACCCGTTCGCCTCGCTCAACCCCGTGCACACCGTGGCCTATCACCTGGAGCGCTCGCTCCTGCGCCACGGCAAGGCCCAGGGCGTGGAACTCAAGCGCCGCGTGCACGCGCTGCTGGAGTCCGTGGGCCTGACGCCCGTGGAGCAGTTCGCCCAGCGCTATCCGCACGAGCTGTCCGGAGGCCAGCGGCAGCGCGTCGCGGTGGCCCGAGCGCTGGCCGTCGAACCCGACGTCATCATCGCGGACGAGCCCACGTCGATGCTCGACGTCTCCACGCGCCGAGGCGTGCTCCAGCTCCTCAAGGGCCTGACGCGCGAGCGCGGCATCGGCATCCTCTTCATCACCCACGACCTGGCGAGCGCGCGACACCTCGCGGACCGCGTGCTGGTGCTCTACGCGGGCAGCGTCGTGGAGACAGGCCACACCCGCGAGGTGCTCCAGGCACCTCGCCACCCGTACACGCGCCTGCTGCTCTCCGCGGTGCCGGACGGCGTGGACTTCCTGCGCACGCCGCTGCCCGCTCGCACTCCCGCCGGGCCCGCGCCGCCATTGGGCTGCGCCTTCGCCCCGCGCTGTCCGCACGCGGACGTGCGCTGTCACGAATCGATTCCCCCCTTCCACCATTCCGCGGCGGAGCACCACGTCCGCTGCCACCTCGAGTCCTCGAAAGGAGTCCCTGACGATGCGGCAGTTTCCTCGTGACTTCGTGTGGGGTGTCGCCACCTCCTCGTACCAGATTGAAGGCGCCACCGATGTTGACGGGCGCGGTGAATCCATCTGGGACCGTTTCTCCGCCACGCCTGGGAAGATTCAGGACGGCACCAACGGCAACGTCGCCTGCGACCACTACCATCGGTGGCGCGAGGACGTGGAGCTGATGCGCTGGATGGGACTGAAGTCCTACCGCTTCTCCATCGCGTGGCCCCGCATCCTCCCCACCGGCCGCGGCAAGGTGAGCCAGGCCGGCCTGGACTTCTACTCACGGCTGGTCGACGGGCTGCTGGAGGCCGGCATCGAGCCCTGCGTCACCCTGTACCACTGGGACCTCCCCCAGGCGCTCCAGGACCAGGGCGGCTGGGCCTCGCGCGACACGGTGAGCGCCTTCGTCGAGTACGCGGACGTCGTGAGCCAGAAGCTCGGCGACCGCGCGAAGCGCTGGATTACGCACAACGAGCCCTGGTGCATCAGCGTGCTGGGCTACGCCAACGGTGAGCACGCGCCCGGCATCAAGGACTGGGGCCAGGCCCTGGCCACGGCCCACCACGTGCTCCTGTCCCACGGACAGGCGGTGCCCGTGCTGCGCTCCAACGTGTCCCAGGCGGACGTGGGCATCACCCTCAACCTGGTGCCCGCCGAGCCCGCGTCGCCCAGCGCCGAGGACCTGGAGGCCTGCCGCTCCTTCGACGGTGGCTTCAACCGCTGGTACCTGGACCCACTCTACGGACGCGGCTACCCGCGTGACGTCATCCAGGACCATGTCGCCGCGGGCCATCTGAAGTCGGACACCCTGCCCTTCCTGCGCGCCGGAGACCTGGAGGACATCTCCACGCCCATCGATTTCCTCGGGGTCAACTACTACAACCGCGCCGTCCTGCGCAGCGACCGCATCCCCGAGTCGCAGAACGCGCCGCGCACCGTCCACGTCAGCAGCGAGAAGACGGAGATGGACTGGGAGGTGAGCCCCCACGGCCTCACCCAGCTGCTCGTGCGGCTGCACCAGGACTACAACCCGGGCCGCCTCTACGTGACGGAGAACGGCGCCGCGTACGGCACGGGCCCCGACGCGGACGGCCGCGTGCGCGACACCAAGCGCGTGCAGTACCTGCGGCTGCACCTGGAGGCCTCGCTCGAGGCCATCCGCCAGGGCGTGCCCCTCCAGGGCTACTTCGCCTGGTCCCTGCTGGACAACTTCGAGTGGGCCTACGGCTACCAGAAGCGCTTCGGCATGGTCTACGTCGACTACGCCACCCAGAAGCGCATCCCCAAGGACAGCGCGCACCTGTACCGCGCCGTGGTGGCCCAGAACGGGCTGGATGTGGAGCTGGCCGCATGAGAGCCCTGTTCCTCGCCCCCCTGCTGACCCTCGCCCTGCACGCGCCCTCGGGCCTCGCCCAGGACGTCCAGGCGCCTCCCGTCCAGCCCGGCGCCGCGCAGCCCCCCGCGGCGCCCGTGGAGAACGCGCCGCCCGCCGCCGCGCAGCCCGGCGGCGCGCCTCCGCCCACCACGTCCACGCTGCCCGAGGGACCTCCGAGTCCCGCGCCGTCACCGCAGCCCATCGCCCTGCCCACCGTGGACGTCACGGCGGGCGCGGAGAAGGCCACCGTCGTCAAGGTGTACCGCGACGAGCGGGGCTTCAAGCTGAAGGTGGACGGCCGCGACTTCCTGATGCGCGGCATGAACTGGGGCTACACGCCCATCGGCGAGAACTACCGCTACTCGCTCTGGAACCAGCCCGATGACTTCGTGCGCGCGGTGCTGGCGCGCGAGATGACGCTGCTGCGCGACATGGGCGTCAACTCCATCCGCCAGTTCGACGACATCCCGCCGCGCTGGGTGGAGTTCATCTACAAGAACTACGGCATCACCACCGTGGTGAACCCGCTGATGGGCCGCTACGGCGCCACCGTCAACGGCGCCTTCGTGCCGAACATCGACTACTCCAACAAGACGCACCGCGAGGCGCTGCTCGCGGAGCTGGCGAAGAAGGTGGAGGTCTACCGGGGCGTCCCCGGCGTGCTGCTGTGGCTGCTCGGCAACGAGAACAACTACGGCCTGCACTGGACCTCGTATGAAATCGAGGCGCTGCCCGGCCAGGAGGACGCCGCGCGCGCGGTGCACCTCTACACGCTGATGGGGGAAGCGGCGCGGACCATCAAGGCGCGCGACGTGAACCACCCGGTGGCCCTGGCCAACGGCGACCTCCAGTACATCGACCTGGTGGCGCAGCACGCCGCGGACATCGACATCTTCGGCGCCAACGTCTACCGCGGCCCGAGCGTCCGTGACTTGTACGAGGAGGTGCTGCGCAAGGTGGACAAGCCGGTGCTCTTCTCCGAGTTCGGCGCGGACGCGTACAACGCGAAGGAGGGCCGCGAGGACCACCTGGCGCAGGCCGAGTACCTGCGCCAGCAGTGGGAGGAGATCTACACCCAGACGTACGGCCAGGGCCGCGTGGGCAACGCGCTGGGCGGCTTCGTGTTCCAGTGGGTGGATGGCTGGTGGAAGATGGGCCAGGAGACCAACCTCTCCCTGCACGACACCACGGCGTCGTGGCCCAACGGCGGCTACGCGGCGGACTTCGTGCCGGGCCAGAACAACATGAACGAGGAGTGGTTCGGCATCTGCGCGCTCGGCACGCCGGATGACGCGGGCATCTCCCGCATCCAGCCGCGCACGGCCTACTACCTCTTGCAGGCGGCCTTCCGGCTGGACCCGTACGCGGAGGAGACGGACCTGGACCGCATCCACGCGCACTTCGGGGCGCTGCGGCCCTCGGAGCTGTCGAAGGGGTACGAGTCCTCCATCGCCCTGGCGAAGGCGGATGAGCTCAGCGCGGTGCGCGTGTCCAACCTGCGGCTGGTGATGGACAGCTCGCTGTCGCGCGGGAGCATCGCGACGACGCGGCCGAACCAGACGGCCTCCGACCACACGGAGTCCATCTTCTTCGACCTGGCGCTCCAGCCCGCCACCGGCGTGTACGGGCGCGCGTCGTTCAACGTGGTGGGCAACGTGGCCACCAACCGCCTCAACAACCTGTTCTACGAGAACCGGGGCAACACGCCCGCGCCGACGACGCCCACGCCGGGTGTCTCTCCGACGCCGGGCGTGGCGCAGCCGGGTGTGTCGGGGTTCGACCGGTTCGCGCTGTACCAGGCGGAGTTCAAGCTGGACCGCACGGACTTCGCGCTCGAGGGCTTCTACCGCGTCGGCCACTACCACTGGGGCGAGGAGGGCGACTTCTTCGGCCTGTACCGCGAGGCCAACTACGGGCCGAACATCGACATCTACCACGGCAACGCGCCCTTCGGCGTGGTGCTCAGCGGCAAGCGCGCGTACGAGGGCTTCAAGCTCGCCATCGGCCCGGAGCTGTACTGGGGCGCCAACCCCTCCATCGTCGCCAAGTACCGCAAGGGCTTCGGCAACGCGGCGCTGACGCTGGTGCACCAGGAGGACATCGCGCGCGGAGGCACGCAGCAGACGGCCTCCGTCATCCGTGAGCGCGTGGCGCGCCGCACGGCGCTGACGTTCGAGTGGAACCAGGGTCCGCTGTCCGTGGACGTGGGCGGTATCCTCGCGGCGCCGCAGCGCATCGGCGAGGAGTTCACCTGGACGCGCGAGACGAACGGCCCCGGCTACCAGGGTACGGGCCAGGAGGTGCTGCGCGACAAGGTGCAGTTCCTGGACACGCTCGGCGCCAAGGCGCGGGCCACGTATGACTTCGGCGGGGCGCGCGTGTTCGCGCAGGGCTCGTTCCGGGGACTCGTGGCGGACGGCGGTCCGGAGCCGAGCATCGTGCTCACGGGCTGGAGCCTGCGGGAGAGCGGGCGCGGCAATCACTTCGGCGCGCAGGCGGGCGCGGCGTTCCAGCTGGGCACCATCGAGGTGGCGCCCAATCTGTTGTACCAGAAGCCGCTCATCGGACCGAACCCGAACATCCCCGACACGTTCGACCGGGAGACGGGCACGTACTTCCCGGCGGTGCGCGCGCGCAACGTGTTGCAGGATGCGTTCACGGTGCTCGACAACCGCGAGACGCTGGGCGCGGAGCTGCTCATCACCTTCGACCCGACGCCCGGGACGTGGTTCTGGCAGTGGGACCGGGAGATGCGCGAGGACGCGCCATTCGCCGCGGGCCTGGACCTGGTGTACCGCCACCAGCCGACGTCGCGTGACGCGAGCATCGCCATCCTCGCGGATGGCAGCGCGGTGCCGTTCGCCGGCGCTCCGCCCGCCCGGGACGAGTGGGAGGCGTCGCTGCGCATGGTGGGCAACCCGTCGCAGCGGCTGAAGCTGTACGGCACGGCGTTCGTGGGCAGCAACCAGTCGGGTGGCGAGGACGCGCGGCAGGTGCGCCGCTTCGGACTGGACGCCAACGCGCTGTACGACACGCTGCTCTTGGCGGCGCAGGTGCGCTTCAACGACTGGGGGCCGTACGACTATCACCGCATCTTCAACCTCACCTATCCGCTGCAGGTCGGAGGCGACTTGTCCTACGGCTTGAAGCGTCCGGTGCTGGGGGCGGTGTCCACGCGCTTCGGTCTGCGAGGGCTGGTGCGCATGCTGAACGAGTACTCGGAGGGCCTGAGCACGACGGCCATCGCCGAGGGGCTCGAGGGCCGCGAATACGAGGTGGGTGCGTATGCAATCCTTTCGCTCTGAGGGACGACGGATGAAGACGTGTCTTGTGCTCCTCGCGGCGCTGGCGGCCTCCGGGTGCTACGACCGCGCGAGCTATGTCTATGGGGAGTCGATGGAGGACCTGACGCTCCAGGTCCACGACGCGACGATGGGCGTGCACCCGAGCACGACGGTCCTGGACGACCCGAACAACCCCTTCGTGGACTCGACGCCGGGGACGGAGACGAAGTGGCTCATCCAGGCCAACGCGGGGCCGGTGGCCTCGTTCTACGCGTGGGCCACGTTGCTGGCGCGCGGACCGTATGGCGAGGCGCAGTACTACGTGGGGTTGAACCTGCTGGGCGTGTACCAGAACGGGCTCGCGTCGCAGCAGGACCTGCCGGTGGTGCGCGAGCTGGCCATCAAGGCGTACCAGTCGGTGCTCGACAACTTCCCGGACGCGGTGACGTACGACGCCACGGGGACGATTCAGTACGAGCTGGTGACGCCGGCATACAAGGCCATCGTGGAGATGGGTGGGACGGTGACGGGCGGGTGGGTGCTGGTGCGGACCTCGAGCGGCGCGGACAAGGCGGTGCGGCCATGAAGCGGACCTTGGGCGTGGTGCTGCTGATGCTGGGGGCCTGCCGGCCGGACCCGGGCGAGTCCGACTACGAGAACCATCAGCCGTCGGTGCAGGGGGACGCGGGACCGAATCCGGAGGAGGAGTTCCTGCCGGGTCCGTTCCCCTACCAGCAGGGCCAGCGGCGGCTGTTCGTGGGCTTCTACGAGGGAGGACGCTCGGAGGAGATCATCATCAACGACGTGGACTCGCACATCTACCTGTACGAGGGCACGGTCTCGATTGCTTCGTCGACGACGCGCGTGGAGGGGAAGCTGTCGGACCGGGTGGTCCACGCGGGCAAGGCGTGGCTCGGCTTCGGCATCCACTGGGACACGCCGCACAGCCTGGATGGATGGAAGACGCTGCACGTGAGCTTGCAGTCGTCGGACCCGGGGTTCGCCGCGGTGAAGATTGGGATGAACGACACGGAGGGCTTCCAGGTCGACGCGACGAAGTATGGGTATGCGAATGATGGACAGTGGCACCACCTGGCCATCCCCCTGGCGGACTTCTCGGCGGGGGGCGTGAACCTGGCGGCGGTGCAGGCGCCGTTCGTGCTGCTGTCCGGCGCGGGCCCTTCGGGCAACACGCTCTTGCTCGACAATCTGTACTTCACGAACTAGCGATTGGGATTGGGCCCGCTTCCCTGGCATGGGGAGCGGGCTTTCCTGAAGACTTGCATCCCCTCCTTCATCCGCGCAGCATTCCGCCCGACGGGCCGTGGCCGACCGATGGGGTGACTCGCGCGCGACAGCAGGCGAAGGACCGTCATGTCCGCAGTGCCACCCCATCGACGGCCGCCCAGGCCATAGGAGTTGCCTCGCCATGACTCGAACCGGTCTTTCCCTTGCAACCGCCGCCCTGTTCTCGGTGTTCCTGGTTGCGTGCAGCCCCGAGCCGCAGCCGGGCGAGGGCGACACGGAGACGATGACCTCCGAGAGCGCATTGTCCGAGGAGGCGAGTGCGCAGGACCCGAGCCTCGCCGCCTGTACGGCCACGGCGGTCTGCGGGAGCTGCACCACGCTCACGTGCTCGGGCACGTCCACGTGCTCGGCGCTGAATGGCCCCACGGGCCACGCCGCCTGTGATGGCGTCACCAATGCCTGCCGGACCTGCACGTACCAAGGTGAGACCTATCCTGACGGCGCGCTCCCCAGTGACAGTGCGGACATCTACTGCTCCGCCAAGCTCGACGGCCACTGCATCGGCGGTCCCTGGGCGGGCCGGCCCTGCGTCGCCACGGGGCAGTGTCTGGTCCGGTGCTGCAACGGCACCTGGCGGCGGTAGGGGTCCTGACGTGTGAGTGAGCCACCTGCCATCCGCCCCCCCCGCGCGGGCCCCTGAAGGGCTGCGTTCTCTCGGCGGCAGAGCGCTTCACCTGTTCTGTCCGCCGAGAGCCGGTGCGGCGTCCTTCGTCAGACAAGAGTGGGAGCATCCTCCCATGGACTCTGCCCATGAAGGACGGAGGTGAAGCATGCGTGCCGGCCTCTGGCTACTGTGCGTTGCGGTCCTTCTCGCGGGTTGTGCGGGAGTCGAGTCGTCAGCAGGCCGACGTCGGGCTTCCATGCTTCGGCAGCACGGTGCTCGGGCTGGGGAGGCTCTTCGCGATGACACCGAAACCTCACGCGCCTCCTCGTCGGCCGGACTTCGGAGCGCTTCAGGAGCGCACGTCGAGACGTTCGAGGACTTGCTGAAGAACGCCGGGCTTGAGGAGCAGGACGACCGGCCCATCCCCGGCAACAGCCTCACGCCAGCACAGGCGGCGCGACTGCTCGCGACGCTCCTGCGCAAGCCCGTGACGCTCGGGACCTTTCCTTCGCGAATGGCGGTGGGCCACCTGCTGCGTGAAGTTCTCGAACGAGGGTCTGTGGCGCCCGCCGAGCTACAGCGGCGCGTCGGACGCTTCCGTCAGATAGCGGTGCTCCATCCGGATGGATGCCTGGCATGGGCGCTCACAGGGCGGGCGCAACAACGCATCGGTGAGGTCGAATGGGAGGATGGAGCGTTCCGGGCGCATCACTTCGAACTGGGACGCTTCTATGTCAGCAACGGCTTCGTCTTCCGGCTCGCGAACGAGCGACTGGAGCCCATCGACAGCGCCGTGTTCGTCGAGGTGTACGACGACGCGGACTATCTCGGCCGCGCGCTGGATGGCGCGGAGTCCGCGTTCCTGAAGCTGGCGCTCTCAGTGGGGCAGTTGCTCACCCATCCACTCGACAGCCTCGCCGAGTTGAAGAACCTGCCCTCCGGAGTGGCCGCGCTCATCACCGCGTCTCCCGCCTACTTCGAGCGCTTCCGGCACATGACTCGCGGAGAGCAGGTCCGCGCCGCCGCTGAGCTGGCGACCAACCTCCTCGTCACGGCGGGGACGGCCTCGGCCACGACTCGCACGGTGACGGGAGCCCTGGCGGGCGCCGAAGCACACGCTCCGGTGCTGTCCCTGTCCGCGCAGGGGGTGCTCCGCGTAGAGCGGCTGGCGGTGCCTGTGGGGCGCGCGGCAACGGTGATGGGTGGCGGCCCCGGCGCGGCCATCGTGCTTCATCGCGCCAACTCGGCGACCACCCAACCGTCGGGTGGTCCTGGACCGGGCCAGTGGGGTCCCGCGAAGGAGTCCATGTCCCCACGCGCTCGCCGCTACCAGGAACAGATCTCCGGCCACTCGGCGGACGAGGCATACTGGGTCGGTGGCGTGAAGTTCGATGGCTTCGAGCAGGGCGTGTTGCTGGAGGCGAAGGGACCGGGCTATGCCCAGTTCTTCGATGACCTGGAGCCCAAGGACTGGTTCCAACATTCAGGAGCCAAGAGCCTTGTCGACCAGGCGAACCGACAGAGCCAGCAAGTGCGGAGCCTCGGAGTGCTCATCGAGTGGCATGTCGCCGAAGCGCGAGCCGCCGAAGCCATTACCCGACTCCTGGAGCGCAACAGCATCAAGGGCATTCGCGTCATCCACTCCCCCGCGCGCTGAGGAACCCAACGCGTGACCGAGAACGCCGCTCCCGAACCTTGCTACGCGGGTGCCTATTGGGGCCCCCGCAGGGAGTCGCACGAGGACTGCGCTCGACGCACAGCGCACCTTCTCCCGCTCCTGGCGGCATGCGACCCCTTCCTTGCCCAGTGGTACAAACCCACCCGGTCCACGAGGGACAGGCGTGCCCATCCCCTCATGCCTCCCGATGAAGCCGTCCTGTCCGACCTGTTCCGCGGCGGCGCCAATCGAGAGTCGGGCGGTCCCATCATCGAGGAGCTCGGCTACAGCTTCTGGTTCGGCAATGGGGGCTCCGGCGCCGACAGTGCCAGCCTGCAAATCAAGTGTGGCGATTACGCTGGAGCCAACCCCAACTGCTGCCTCATGCCACTTCCCAGGAAAGGACTGAACGCGGAGCGAATCACCACCGCGCCCGTCCTCACGAGCATCGTCCGCAGCCAGGTGCTGGCCTGGGAGCCGGACTGGGCCGTGGCCACGTCCGACGACTACCGCAAGCGGATGAGTCCCACTTCGGACGCAGGCACCTTCGTGGGCTGGGTCACCTACTTTTCGCGCCATCGAGGAACGGTGCCACCCCTTCCCGCTCCGGTCCGCATCGAGCCCGTCGAGAACATGGGCACCCTCATCATCCTCACTCCCGAGCGTGTGACGACCCACGACGCGGGGCACGTCCAATTGGGCAGACGCGTCGGTGAGCTTCTCGCCAGGGCTGGACTCCTGCGTCCCGTCGTCCCCTGACTGCCGCTCACCGCCTGCGCCACCGCGCATCACCCGCCTCCGCGGTGAGAAGGATGAGCGTCGCCGTTATCGCGGACTCCACGTCCGGTGGGTCTCCCGTCAGCGCATCCCGGTACAGGAAGAACTGTCCCACCCGGACGATGACGTTCGACAGCGCATCCAGGTTCATCGCCGGGCGGATGAGCTTGTCCCGCACGCCCTCCTCCAACGCCCTGCGGATGCTCGCCGCGCAGCGCTCCTCCACGCGGCTGCTCTTCGACATCAGCACGCGCATCGCGTACTCGGAGTCCTGCTGGATGAAGCGCCTGAGCGGCGCGTCCTCCACAATCAGCTGGATGAGCCGCTCGGTGACGTTCGCCAGGTACGCCGCGCCCTCGCCCTGGAACTCGCCCCTCGCCGCCGTCAGCGCCGCGTCGAACCGGGACGAGAGCACCTCCCCATAGAGCAGCTCGCGCGTCCCCGCCCACCGGAACACCGTCGCCCGACTGACGCCCAGCTCCTGCGCCATCCTGCCGATGTCGAACCGCTCCCCCTCGCTCCACCACCGCATCGCCAACGCGAACAAATCCCTCGGCGTCGCCCGCGAGGGCGCCTCCAGCCGCTTCGACAACGGCGTCACCCGCACCCGCGCCTTCTCGCGCGAGGCCGGACGCGTCGTCCTCGACGGCGCCCCCTTCGCGCTCCGCCGCACGGGCTTCGCCCCCGTCCGCTTCATGTCGCCGCGCTCAGCATCTTCCGGCGCCGCCGCTTCATCCCCGCCACCAACACGCGCTGGTACAGCGTGGGCAACAGCCGCTGCATGAAGTCGATGAGCACCGCGTCCCCGCCGATGAGCTGACGACGCCGGTTCTTGTGGATGGCCGTGACGATGTCCTCCGCCGCGCGCTCCGGCGTCGTGGCGAACGCCTTCTCGAAGTCACTCGACGAGCGCTCATCCGTCCACCCCCGCCGCACCGTCACCCTCGCGTTGCGCGCGATGTTCGTCTTGATGCCCCCAGGGTGCACACACGTGACGCCGATGCTCCCCCCCTCCACCTCCAGTTCCTGCCGCAGCGCCTCCGTGAACCCCTTCACCGCGAACTTCGCCGCGTTGTACGCCGCCTGCGTCGGCACCCCGATGAGCCCGAACACACTCGACACGTTGACGATGTGCCCCGCGTCCGCCGCCTTCAGGTGCGGCAGGAACGCCTTCGTGCCGTACACCACGCCCCAGAAGTTGATGTTCATCAACCACTCGAAGTCCTCGTACCGCGTGTCCTCGATGGTCGCCCCCAACGCCACCCCCGCGTTGTTGATGACGATGTGCACCGCGCCGAACTCCCGCGCCACCTCGTCCGCCCACGCGTGCACCTCTTCGCGCTTCGCCACGTCCACCCGGTCCACCCGCACGCGCACCCCGTGCTCCCGGCACTTCGCCTCCGTCTCCGCCAGGCCCTGCGGATTCACGTCCGACAGCGCCAGGTGACAGCCCCGCTTCGCCAGCAGCACCGCCGTGGCCCGGCCGATGCCCGAGCCCGCGCCCGTGATTGCCGCGACCTTGTCCTTCACCGTCTTCATGTGCTGGCTCCGTTTCGCGCCCGGCTCGGCTCCACCTCGTCGAGCATCCGGCGCAGCAACCGCGCGACCTCCACCGTCGCCTCCCGACAGGCCCGACTCAGCCCCGACATGTTCGCGAACGCATGCACCAGCGAGTCGAAGCGGCGCAGCGTCGTCGGCGTCCCCGCCTCCCGCAGCGCCGTCGCGTACGCCTCCGCCTCGTCCCGCAGCGGGTCGAACCCCGCCGTGACGATGAGCGCCGGTGGCGCCCCCGCCAGCGACTTCTCCTGACGCGGAGAGACCCGGGGGTCCGCCAGCGGCGTCGTGCTGCCCATCATGTACTGCTCCTGGTACCACTCGACATCCACGCGCGTGAGGAAGAACCCCTCCGCGAAGTGCGACAGCGAGCCCCAGTCCCGGGTGCGGTCCATCGTCGGGTACAACAGGAACTGGAGCGCCGGCTTGCGCGTGCCCTCGCGCACCGTGTGCTGCGCGACGACGGCCGCCAGGTTCCCACCCGCACTGTCACCTCCCACCGCCACCCGCTCCGGGTCCGCGCCCAGCGCCTCCGCGTGCTCCAGCGCCCACTCGAACGCGGCAATCGCGTCCTCCACCGCCGAGGGGAACGGGTGCTCGGGCGCCAGCCGGTAGTCGATGGAGAGCACGTGCACGCCCGCGTGGTGACACAGCCGCCGGCACGGCGAGTCATGCGTGTCCAAATCCCCCATCACGAACCCACCGCCATGGAAGAACACCAGCAGCGGCCGCCCCCGTGAGTCCCCGGGCGGGACATAGTGCCGCGCCCGCAGCGGGCCCTGCTTCGTCTCGAGCACCCGCGACGTCACCGACGCCACCGGCTCCAGCGCCCCCGAGTGCATCAGCGCCTCGCGCCGCAGCCGGTTCCGCGACTCGGCGAGAGGCAGCTCCGACTTCCGGGGCACGCCCTTGCGCTCCCGCAGCGAGAGCAGCAGTTGCACCTCGGGGTGCAGGCGCAGCCCGTCAATCACCACCGGCGGCTTGCCGGACAAGCGCACCAGCATCGGCGGCGGCAGGCGGAACAGCGCGCTCGCGACCTTGAACTCCAGGCGCTCCAGGAGGGTGAGCTTCGTGTCATCAGCCATGTGCCAGCTTCCGGTGACGAGTCCCCGCCGTCGCGCTCGAACGCCCGTGCCGGGCGATGGCCACGTACTCCGACGGCTCGAAGGCGGAGACTCGATGGTGGTAGGAGAACGTGAAGCCGGGCCACAGCGTGGAGTTGCGCCCGGTGGCATCCAGATACCAGCTCACGCACCCGCCCGTGAGCCAGACCGTCCGCGCCATCCGCGTGTCGACGTCCTGGATGAACGCCTCCTGCGCGTCGGCCGTGGGCTCCACCGCCGCGAGCCCTCGCCCCTCCAGGTAGCGCAGCGCGCTGAGCACATGCGCGAACTGGGCCTCCATCATCAGGATGACGGACGTGTGCCCCAGCCCCGTGTTGGGCCCCAGCAACATGAAGAAGTTGGGGAAGCCGCTCACCGACGTGCCCAGGTGCGCCTTCATGCTCCCCGCCCACGTCTCGGTCAGCGAGCGCCCATCCCGTCCCCGGATGTGCCGCGCGAAGGCGGGCTCCGTGATTTGGAAGCCCGTGCCGAAGATGAGCGCGTCCACCGGGTGCTCCGCGCCCGTCGTGGTGACGACGGAGTGCTCGCGCACCTCCTGGAGGCCCTCCGTGACGACCTCGACGTTGTCCCGGGTCAGCGCCGGGAAGTAATCGTCCGAGACGAGCACGCGCTTGCAGCCCATCGTGTAGTCGGGCGTGAGCTTCGCGCGCAGCACCGGGTCCTTCACCGAGTCGCGCAGGTGCCGCTTCGCCCCTCGCTGGGCAAGCCGGATGATCCACGGGTGCATGAAGGCCAGCGCGGACAGCTCCTTCACCGTGTAGATGCCCAGGCGCGTCAGCCACCGCGCCCCGGGGACTCGCGCATACAGCCACTGTCTCCATGCGGAGATGGGACGGTCCTCGCGCGGCAGAATCCACGGCGGCGTGCGCTGGAACAGGACCAGCCGCGACACCTTCGGCTGGATGACCGGGACGAACTGGATGGCGGACGCGCCCGTGCCCACCACCGCCACCCGGCGCCCCTCCAGCGCGTAGCCCGGGTCCCACCGGGCCGAGTGCATCACCTTGCCCTGGAAGCGATCCAACCCCGGCAGCGAGGGCACCACGGGCTCGCTGAACGCGCCCGCCGCGAAGATGAACACGTCCGCGGTGAACAGCCCCTGGGACGTCTGGAGGCGCCAGTGCTGCGCGGCCTCGTCCCAGGAGGCCTCCTCCACGGTGTGGTGGAAGCGCACGTGCGGCAGCACCCCGAAGCGCTCCGCGCAGTCACGCAGGTACGCGTGAATCTCCGGCTGCGATGAGTAGGCCCGCGACCAACGCGGGTTGGGCGCGAAGGAGAACGAGTACAGGTGCGAGGGCACGTCACACGCGCAGCCAGGGTACACGTTGTCCCGCCAGACACCGCCCACGTCCCCCGCCCGCTCCAGGATGACGAAGTCCTCCATCCCCTCCTGCTTCAGACGGATGGCCATGCCCAGGCCACCAAAGCCGCTGCCGGCGATGGCCACGTGGAAGTGCCGGACCCGAGCCAGGGACATCTCCTACCTCCGCTCCAGGAAACCCGCCCGTCGCCCACCCCGCCCGCGCCACGGATTCCTACCATGGCGCGTCATGAGTCACTTCGCAACCTTGACTCATTTCCGACAAGGCCGTCGCTCGCGAGGGCCCGCCAGTGGGGACGTCAGTGGTTCAGGTGCTCGACGAGCGTCTTGAGGCCGATGCCGATGAGCACCACGCCTCCGAGCAGCTCGATGCTGGTGCCGAAGCGCTCACCCAGCCGCTTGCCCGCCCACGCGCCCAGGACGGACAGCACGAAGGTGAGCACGCCGATGAGGCCGGTGGAGAGGATGACCCCCAGCTCCAGCGCGGGCAGCGTCACGCCGACGGCGAGCGCGTCGATGCTGGTGGCCACGCCCAGCGTCATCAGCATGGGCAGCTTGATGCCCGTCGACGCGGCGCGCTCCTCCTCGTCGTGGGAGAACGCCTCGTAGATCATGTGCCCGCCCACCAGGGCGAGCAGCCCGAAGGCAATCCAGTGGTCCACCGCCGCGAAGCGCGTGAGGATGACCTTGCCCCCGAGCGCGCCGGCCAGGGACATGCCGAACTGGAACAGGCCGAACGTCACCGCCAGCTTCAGGATGTCTGGCGGACGCGCCCCGCGGATGGCCATGCCTCCGGAGACGGCGGTGGCGTCCATCGCCACCCCGAGCGCGAGCAGGAACAGGGTCATCTCCGGCTATTCCTTCTCGATGTCCCGGTCCCATAGCTGGACGCGGGTGTTCTCATCGGTCAGCCGGCGGGTGAGCTCCGCCGCGATGGCCACCGAGCGGTGCTTGCCACCCGTGCACCCCAGCGCCACCGTGAGGTACGCCTTCCCCTCCTTCTGGTAGCGGGGGAACAGGAAGCGGCAGAGGTCCACCACCTTCTCGAGGAACTGCTGCGCCTCGTCGCGGTCCAGCACGTACGCGGCCACCTTCGGCACCTTGCCCGTCAGCCCCTTCATCTCCGGGACGAAGTACGGGTTGGGCAAGAAGCGCACGTCCAGCACCAGGTCCGCCTGCGGCGGCACGCCGTAGCGGTAGCCGAACGACATCACCGACAGGCTGGGGCCCGCGGCGGGCTCCGGGCTGAAGCGCGCCTGCACCATGCGCTTCAGGTCGTGGACGTTGAGCACCGACGAGTCGATGACCTGGTCCGCGATTTCGCGCAAATCCCTGAGCGCCTCGCGCTCCGCCTTGATGCCGTCGGCGACGGTGCCGTTGGGGGCGAGAGGATGGCGGCGGCGCGTCTCGCTGAAGCGACGGATGAGGCTGTCGTCGCTCGAGTCGAGGAAGAGCACCTCCACGTGGTGGCCGGCGCGACGCACCTCGTCGAGCATGCGCGGGGCCTCCTTGAGGAAGACGCCCTCGCGCACGTCCACCACCAGCGCCATGCGCTCGATGTTGCCACCGCCCGCCAGCTCCGTGAGCTTGGGCAACAGCACCACCGGCAGGTTGTCGATGCAGAAGAACCCCGCGTCCTCCAACGCCCGGATGGCGGTGGACTTGCCGGAGCCGGACATGCCGGTGATGACGACCAACTGTTTCGCGGGCGCGGTCACTCGACCTCTTCTCCCAGGGTGCGGCGCATCGCCCCTTCGGCGATGGCCCGGTTGAGCCGCTCGGCGAACTCCCGCGCCGAGTGGTGGCCCTGATGCTTCAACAACTGGTTGCGGGCGGCCACCTCGATGATGGTCGCCATGTTACGGCCAGGACGCACGGGTACCACCGACAGCGGGATGTCCACACCCACAATCTGCAGGTGCTTGTCCTCCACTCCCAGCCGGTCGTACTCCTGATGGGGGTCCCATTCCTGCAGCTCGATGACGAGCTCAATCTTCTTCTGCTCGCGGACCGCCGCCACGCCGAACAGGTCCTTGATGTTGATGATGCCCAAGCCCCGGATTTCCATGTGGTGCTTGATGACCGGATTACCCGCCCCGTAGACGGCGCCCTTGCGGCGGGTGACGTCGACGATGTCGTCGGCCACCAGGCGGTGGGCGCGCATCACCAGATCCAGGGCAATCTCGCTCTTGCCGATGCCACTCTTGCCCAGGAGCAGGATGCCCACGCCGAAGACGTCCATCAGCACGCCGTGCAGGCTGCTGGACTCGGTGAGGGCCTCCTCCAGGAAGGACTGGACGCGGGTGATGAAGTCGCTGGAGAGCAGCGGCGTCTTCATCAGGGCCAGGCCCTCCGCCTCGCAGGCGGTGACCAGCACGGGGGGAATCTCCAGCTCCTTGGTGACGACGACGCAGGCCAGGTCCTCCTCCTCGAAGAGCTTGGACAGGGCCTCGCGCTGCCGCGACTCGGGGAGGGTGGCCAGGTAGGAAATCTCGGTGTTGCCGAACACCTGGACGCGGCGGGGGTGGAGGTGCTCGGTGAACCCCGCCAGCGCCAGCCCCGGCTTCTGGATGCGCGGCGAGTCCACCGTCCTCGTCAGGCCCGCCGCGCCCGCGACGAGCGTCAGCCGCAGGTCGTAGTCGTGGTCCTCGATGAGCTGGGAGATGCGGATGGATTTCATCGTCGGGGCCTGGAATATCACCGGTGGGACCTTTTGAGTCGAAGTGCCCACGGGGCATGGCATCCCCTACCTCTACCGCCGATTGCCCACCCGACCACCGGCCCGCCGGCCTCGGGCGCCCGGGCCACCGATTGGCGCCTCAACAATGCGCGCCATGGCCATTTCCCGGCGTCCCGCCGGTTGGTAAGCCCCGGCCATGTCCGACTGCCTCTTCTGTAAGATTCGAGACGGCCTCATCCCGGCCAAAGTGGTCTACAAGGACGACGTCTGCCTGGCGTTCAAGGACATCAACCCTCAGGCGCCCACGCACGTCCTGTTCATCCCCCACAAGCACATCCCGACGGTGAACGACATCGCGGCGGAGGACGAGGCCACGGTGGGCCACCTCTTCACCGCGGCGGCGAAGCTGGCCAAGCAACTGGGCCACGACGCCAACGGCTACCGGGTGGTGATGAACACGAACGGCGATGCGGGGCAGACGGTGTTCCACATCCACCTGCACCTCCTGGCTGGCCGCTCGCTCACCTGGCCTCCGGGGTGAGGCGAAGCGGTGGGGCCCACCGGTTGCTAGTGTCTGTCCCGTGAGGCGCGAGGGGTGCGCCGGCGATGCCCTTCTCCACGGAATCGACTCCCGCGAATCGTCGTGCCTACACGGTGCTGGCCCTGCTGCTCGCGGCGGTGGCGGGCACGGTGAACGCGACGGGCTTCGTGGCGCTCGGCGTGCACACGTCCCACATGTCCGGGAACATGGCGTCCCTGGGCGAGTCGCTCGCGCTGGGGGACGGCGCGCTGGCGTTCCGGGCCGCCCAGGTGCTGCTGGCCTTCGTGGTCGGCGCGGTGTGCGCGGCGGCGCTGCTGGATGCGTCCCGACGGCGCGAGCGGGGTCGGCACGTGGCCGCGCTCGCGGTGGAGGTGGTGACGCTGGCGGGCATCGGCGTGGCGCTCGACGCGGCGCCGGGTGCGCGTGCGCCGGTGCTGCTGTGGGCGCTGGCGTTCGCGATGGGGCTGCAGAACGCGCTCGTCACGCGCGTGTCCGGCGCGGTGGTGCGCACGACGCATGTCACCGGCATCCTCACGGACATCGGCATCCAGCTGGTGCAGATGTTCGCGTGGGTGCGGGATGGCTCGCGCGGCCAGGGGGTGACGGGGGTGCTCAGGCGCCTGCGCGCCCTGCCCTCGGCCATCGAGTTCGAGCGCACGCGGCTGCACCTGGGACTGGGGTTGTCGTTCCTGCTGGGGTGCACCGGCGGGCCGTTGCTCTACCTGCGCCACGGGCCCGCGGCGCTGGGGCTGCCGTGTGTGGTGCTGCTGCTGCTCATCGGGCTGGACTTGAGCCCGGCCGCGGCGCGCGGGGCGCCGCGAGGCTCCACGTCACGGGCGTGACCTCACGGGGACGCGGGCTGGGCCAGGGGCTGGGTGGGCGGCGGGCCCGAGGAGGCCTCCACGTCCAGGACGCGCGAGTCGGGGCCGCCCTGGCGCAGCACGCGCAGCACGCTGCTGCGGTCATCGGTCCAGGTGAAGTCCGGCTCGCCGCGCAGGCCCAGGCGCCGCACGCGCGCGGTGGCGCGGGTGAAGGTGGGCCCCCAGGAGAACTCGCGGTCCGGGCTCAGCAGCATCCAGTTGCTGCGCAGGGCGTCGTCCTTCGTCTCGTGGAAGACGAACGTCGCGTGCATGCCCAGCTTGCGCGCGTGCGCCAGCGCCACCGGCACCAGGTCCAGGTGCACGTTGCTGATGTGCATCGCCAGCACACCGTGGGGGGCCAGGTGCTGCTTGTAGAGGGCCACCGCCTCCTCGGTGAGCAGGTGCACGGGCACCGCGTCCGAGGAGAAGACGTCCAGGGACAGCACGTCGAAGCCCTGCGGCTCGCCGCGCTCCAGCTCCTGCTCCAGGGAGATTCTCGCGTCGCCCTCCACCATCGTCGCGGTGGCCGGTGAGTCCGCGAGGAAGCTGAAGAAGCCGCCCTTGCCCTGGGCCAGCTCGATGACCGCCGGGTTGATTTCGTAGTAGCGGCCCCGGTCGCCCTTCTCGAGCAGCGCCGCGCTGGTGCCCACGCCCAGGCCGAGCACCCCCACGTGCAGGCCAGGGGGCAGTCCCACCGCCTCGCGCAGTCGACGCTGCTCGGCGATGGCCAGGCCCAGTCCGGCCTCGCGCGTGTAATAGGTCGTGGGCCGCGAGCGGTTCTCCGGTGAGGCGAGCTGCCAGCCGTGGGTGACGGCGCCGTGGCGCAGGCCGAAGAGGTGGAGCGCCGGGTCCTCCGCGTTCTGCTCCATCACGCGCACCACGCCGAAGAAGTTGCGCTCGCTGAACCGGGCCCGCTCCAGGTCCTGGCTCATCGAGAGGAACAGGTTCGTCGTCACCATCATGAGCATCGCGCCGCGCAGCATCCGGCTCACGCGCCGGCCGCGCGTCTCGTCCGGGGGCGCCTTCGCCAGGCCCAACAGCGCCACGAGGCAGCAGCCGCCCAGCGAGAGCGGATACTCCCAGTAGGCGCGGAAGAAGTTCGTGGCCACGCCGCTGACGAACAGCGCGCCCAGCACACCGCCCGCGGAGACCCACAGGTAGAAGGCGCTCAGGTGCCGAGGCGCGGGGCGCAGCCGGAACAGCTCACCGTGGCACACCATGCAGCCGGCGAAGAGTGACGCGGCGTAGGCCAGCAGCAGCAGCGGCAGCGGGAAGTGTGGACCCGCCGCGTGCGCGTGCGCCGCCGCGGCGCCCGAGGCGATGAGCAGCACCGAGTACAGCGTGCGCGAGTAGAAGGACTCGCGCGAGAAGGCGAGGATGAAGGTGAGCAGATAGACGGCGAGCGGCAGCACCCAGAGGAACGGGCCCGCGGCCACGTCCTGCGAGAGCTGGTTCGTCGTGGCGAGCAGCAGCACGGAGGCGCAGGTGGACAGCCCCAGCCACTCCAGCGTGTTCCTCAGGCCGGGCTTCGACGGGTGCTCCATCACAGGGGCGTCCGGCGCGCCACCTCGCGCCTCCTGCTTCATCGCCGCGAAGGCGGCCGCGTGCGCGGCCTCGGCGTCCGTGGCGTGCCCGGCGGTCCCCCCGCGCGAAGCGCCTCCGGCGAGAGTCTCGCTCGCATCGACGCCCGAAACCGTTCCCGTCGCTCGAGGCTCCGCGCCCGCCACGGGCGAGGCCTTCGCATCGACGCCCGAAACCGTTCCGCCAACCCCTACCGTCGCTCGCGGCTCCGCGCCCGCCACGGGCGAGGCATTCGCATCGACGCCCGAGACCACTCTGCCAGCGCCCGCCGCGACGTGTGGCTCGGCTTCGCGCGAGCCTCCCATGAGCGCGGCATTCGCATCGGAGCCCAAGCCCCCTGCTGCGCCAGCACCCACCGCGAGCCGTGACGCCGCGTCCGCCGCCACGTGCGTCACCGTGACGCCGAGTTGTCCCTCGACGGGAGCCGCCGCCGAGCGCTCATGGCGCAGCACATCCACCGCGCACACCGCGCAGGCCACCGCGAAGAGGACGAAGCCCACGCCCCAGCCCCACGCCTGCGCGCCCCGCCCCACCCAGGGCTCCACCAGGAACGGATAGCCCAGCAGCGCGAGCAGCGAGCCCACGTTCGACAGCGCATACAGCACGTACGGCGAGCGCCCCGGCCGCGCCCTCGCGAACCAGGACTGGAGCAGCGGCCCCGTGGTGCTCAGCACGAAGAACGGCAGGCCGATGGTGACCGCCAGCATCGCCAGCAGTCGCGGCACCGCCAGGTCCGTGCCCACCGGACGCCACTCGGGCCCCGGCGCCACCGGCGAGCCCACCCACAGCGCCCTCACCCCCAACACGGCCACCGCCAATGCCAGCACACCCAGGTGCACCTTCGCCTGCAGGCGCGGCGTCAGCCGGGAGGCCAGCCCGTGCGAGTACGCGTAGCCGCCCAGGAGCGCCGCCTGGAAGAAGAGCATGCACGCCGTCCACACACCGGGCGTCCCGCCGTACCAGGGCAGCGCATAGCGCCCCGCCAGGGGCTGCACCCCGAACAACAGGAAGGCGCTCGTGAAGATGGCGACGGAGTATCGAAGCATGGAGACCCTGGGAGACGTACGTCAGACAGCCGGCGCCGCGGCGGGAGGATGGCGCCGGGAGCGCAGCGCGCGCGACCCAGCGGCGAAGAGGGACAGCGCCAACGCGAGCAACACCACCGCCACCACCCCGTTCACCCGCGACGCCGCCGAGCTCGCCGGCGACAGCGCCTCGCGCACCAGGAGCACCAGGCTGGTGAGCGTGACAGCCCCCACGAACATCATGGGCACCAACGCATACACATAGGGCCGGCCCGTGCTCTTGAGCCACACGCAGACCCCGAGCAGCGACAGCGACGCCAGCAGCTGGTTCGACGTGCCGAACAACGTCCAGAACGAGCGCCACGCTCCCGAGCCCGCCAGCAGCACGAAGGCCAGCGGCACTCCACACGTCACCGCGGTGGCCACCATCGCCGCGCCCTTGCCCTTCTTCCCCGACAGCTCCTGGAGGATGTAGCGCCCCAGCCGCGTGGACACGTCCAGCGTGTCGAACACGAAGGTGGAGAAGGCCATGGCCCCGAAGGTCGTCGCGATGACGAGGTACTCCTTGCCCAGCACCGTGACGATGAAGCGCCCCAGCCCCGCGCCATACACCGCGCCCGGCGCCTTGCCCGTCAGCTCCGCCTTGGTGGCGACCATCACCGTCGCCAGCGCGATGACCGCCACGAAGCCCTCCAGCAACATCGCCCCGTAGCCCACCGGCTTGCAGTGCGGCTCCTTGTCGATCTGCTTCGACGTGGTGCCCGAGCACACCAGCCCGTGGAACCCCGAGCACGCGCCGCACGCGATGGTGACGAAGAGGAACGGGAACAGCGCGCCGCCGGGCCCCGGGACGTTGAAGCCCGAGAAGGCGGGCTGCTGGATGGACAGCTCCCCGCTCAGCCCGCCGTAGAAGATGCCCACCACGCCCACCGCCAGCGCGGCGTACAGCACGAAGCCGCCCAGGTAGCCGCGCGGCTGCAGCAGCACCCAGACGGGCGTGAGCGACGCGACGAAGCAGTACGCCAGGATGAGCGCGGACCAGCCTCGCGCATCCAGCACCAGCAGCGTGGACATGCGCGTGCCCAGGTACACCACGCCCAGCGTCGCCGGCACGAAGATGAGCGTCTGCAGCCACAGGGGCGGCTTGAGCCAGCGGTCCACCAGCCCCATCACCACCGCCAGCAGCAGGTACGCGATGGACGCGAACGCCACCGCGCCGCCCGGGTTGAAGCGGAAGGTGAGCCCCTCCAGCTCCGCGTCGCCGCTGACGAACGTGGCCGCCGTCGCGTCCGTGAAGGCGACGATGACGTAGACGAGCGCCACCCAGATGAAGGCCAGCATCGCCAGCCCCGCGGTGGGCCCCAGGTGGCTGCGCACCACCTCCGCGATGGAGACCGCGCCGTGGCGGATGCTCGCCACCAGCGTGGCGAAGTCATGCATCGCCCCGATGAACACCGAGCCCACCGCAATCCACAAGAGCGCCGGCAACCAACCGAACTGCTGCGCCGCCAGGATGGGCCCGGCGATGGGCCCGGCCGCGGCAATCGCGCTGAAGTGCTGGCCCAACAGGTAGAAGGGCCTGGTCGGAACGAAGTCCACGCCGTCGCTCTTCGCGTGCGCGGGCGTCACCGCTCCAGAATCCAGGCGGAACTGCCGGGCGATGAAGCCTCCGTAGAAGCGATAGCCCAGCGCCAGCACCACCAGGAACACTCCAGCAATCAGGGGGAGGCTCATGCCGCGAGGCTTTCCCGACCCGGACTTCCGGTCAACACCCTGGCTCCTGGAAGTCCGAGGACGACGGCAACGGCGTCACGGGTCGCCTGACGCCAGCTTGCCTTGGACCTGCTTCCTGAAGTTCCTCACCGTCTTCAAGAGCTCGGGGTTGGACTCCCCTTGGGCGGCGGCGACTTCTTCATCCAGGTCGTCCCGCTTCTGGCAGAGGAACCCCAGGTTGTCGCAGGACCGGAGGGCCTCGAGCTTCTTGAACTCGGCGTTCGCCGCCTTCCACTCGCGTGCCAGCTCGGTCTGCGGGCCCGCGCCCTTGATGATGCGCACGCGATTGGTGTTGGCGCGCTTCGGCGCGGGGGCCTTCGGAGCCGGCTTCCCCAGGGGCGCCAGCAACGAGCCGTCATCGTCCTCGGCGCTCTTCGGCGCGGTGGCCGCCTCGGCCTCGGGAGGCGCGGACGGCGGGCTGTCCACCGCCGCGGGATTGTCAGCCGGGGCCTGCTCGCCAGGGGCCGCCGCCTCCACGGGGGCCTGCTCCGCCACCACGGCGCCCGGCTTGGGCTCCGCGGCGCCGTCCCCAGGGGCCTTCGAGGCCTTCGCGCCTGGAGCCACGGGGCTCGGAGCCGGAGCTCCCTCGGGCCCCTTGGCGACGAGGCCGAGCTGCCCGAGCTGGTTCATCACCATTCCCCGGACCTGGGGGTCCGACAGGAGGAACGCCGCTCCCGCCGTCAGCGCGCCCAAGCCGCCCAGCACCACCACCCACGTCAGCGCGGAGCTGCGCTTGCCGCGCTTGGGCACGGTGGTCTTGCGCGTGTCCTCCGACGGGCGACGGACGGGGACGTTGGGCCGCGAGGGCACCGACGTGCGCCGCGTCTCCTCGTGCGAGGCCATGGACACGCGCACGTCCGCGTCCTCTTCCTCCTCCTCGGGCACGGCGACGACCACGGGACGGCTGACACCCGTGCGTCGCCCCGGCGCGGGCGCCATGCCCGGAGAGGACGGCCTCACACGGCGCGAGCCCGTCTTCGGACGCGAGACACCCGAGCGCTCCTCGTCGTCGCGCGCGACGCCCTCCGCGTCACGCAGGAGGCTCTCGTCCAGGACGACGCGAGGCTGGGTGTCCTCGTGGACGGCGGCGCGGGCCTGCATGTCCGCCACGCGTGGACCCCGAGGGTCCGTGTCCGCGTCCCGAGGCGCGCGCGGGTGCGTGTCCTCGTAGCGCTCCGCTCGCCCGGGCCGCGACGCCCGGGGGTTCGTGTCCATCTCCTCCAGGCGCTCCGACGGCTCGCCGTGTCCCATCTGCTCGGGCGTGAGCACCGGCAGCTCGCCGTCCGCGTCACCAACCAAAGATTCCAGGTCGGAGACCACCACGCCCGGCTCGCCCACCTTCGCTCCCGAGCGCGACGGCACGCCTGGGTTCGAGGTCAACGCGGCGCCCTGCACCTGCAACGCGCCCGAGCGCGACGGAACCCCTGGGTTCGACGTCAACGCGGAGCCCTGCCCTGGCAGCGCTCCCGAGCGGGAGGGGACACCCGGGTTCGACGTCAACGCGGAGCCCTGCCCCGTCATCACTCCCGAGCGCGACGGCACGCCGGGGTTCGACGTCAACGCCGCGTCGGGCATCGACATCGCACCCGAGCGTGAGGGGACACCCGGGTTCGACGTCAGGGAGCCGCCGCGCGCGGACGCGGCGGCCGGGGGCATGGTCATCGCGCCCGAGCGCGACGGAGACCCAGGGGGCGGCGCGGCCCCAGGTCCAGGTCGCGTCGTCACGCCGGACGCGGGCTGCTCGCCCGCGAAGGGCACCGAGGCCCCCGGTCCTGGCCGCGTCGTCACACCGGACGCGGGCACTTCGCCAGCCGAGGGCATCGCGGCCCCAGGTCCGGAGCGCGTCGTCGCAGCGGACGCGGGCTGCTCACCCGCGAAGGGCATCGAGGCCCCAGGTCCAGGCCGCGTCGTCACACCGGATGCGGGCTGCTCACCCGCGAACGGCATCGAGGCCCCAGGTCCAGGCCGCGTCGTCACACCGGACGCGGGCTGCTCGCCCGCGAACGGCATCGAGGCCCCAGGTCCAGGCCGCGTCGTCACACCCGAAGCCGGCGCCTCGGAAGGCACGCTGACAGCGGGCATCACCATCACCCCGGAGCGCGCCGGAGACGCCGGTGCCGGCGCGCCAGGAGGCACGAGCGCCTGCCGCTGGGGCATCACCGCCGCGGGAGGCGGTGTGACGGGAGGCGGAGGAGGACGCGGGTTCCCACCGCTGAACGTGGGGGGCCGGGACGCCGCGCCACGCGGGTCCTCACCGAAGGGACGCAGCGGCTCCGCGCGGGGGTCGGTGGCGTCGTAGGGGCTCCCCTGCCCGTCCGCAGGACCGACGACCGCGCCCACGGGCAGCAGCTCCAGCTCCGTGGGCCGCGTGTCCGGGCGCGAAGGTGGCGATGGCGGCGCGGGAGGAATCGCCTCCGCGGGCATGGTCGTGAGCGGGACCTCGCGCGTCTGCGACGGCGGCCGAGGCGCGGGCGCGACGGCGGGCGGCGGCGCGGGCGGGCGGGCGGCCACCTCGGGCGCCACCTCCACGGACAGGGAGGGCGACGTGTCCGGATTCAGCCGGGCCGCCCGCACCCGAGCCTCCTCCTCCAGCGCCTCCAGCGGGAAGGCGGGCCGGGTGGACTCATCCATCGGGATGCCTGGACGCGTCTCCCCGTCATCCACGGGCCCACCATCGCGACTGCGCCGCGTCGGATGGAAGGACAGCGCCTCCACCGGCCCATCCAGGCGGATGGTCTTCGCCGGCAACATCGCCCCCGCGGGCGGCGACGGACGCGGCGCGGCCCCCTCCTCCGAGGGCTCCGGAGCCGCGGCGCGCGCCTCGGCGTAGCCACCGCGCGGCACGTCCTTGAGGCTCGCGAGCAGCCGGCGCTCGGACTGGAAGTCCGCGGTGAACAGCTCGCGCATGAAGCGGCTGACGCTCTCCGGCCCCGCGCTGGGGTCGATCTCCATCAGGCACGCCTGCAGCCGGCCGCGGAACTCCTCCGCCGTCTGGAAGCGCTGCGCCGGGTCCACCTCCAGCGCCTTGGCCACCAGCGCCGTCACCGAGCGCGGCGTGAGCGGCTCCACCTCGTCCAGCGGCGCCACCTTCGGGTTGGCCACCACGGACATCAGCTCGCCGGGGTGGATGCCGTCGAAGGGGTTCTTCCCACAGATGAGCTCGTAGAGCGTCAGGCCCACCGCGTACAGGTCCGCGCGCCGGTCCACCGGCTGGTGCCGGGCCTGCTCCGGGGACATGTAGAGGAACTTGCCCAGGATGATGCTCGGGTTCGTCTTCGCCGCCGACAGCCGGCTCTTGGCCAGCCCGAAGTCGATGACCTTCACCTCCCCCTCGTAGGAGATGAGGATGTTCTGCGGCGAGATGTCCCGGTGGACCAGCTTCAGGTCCTCCCCGTCGTCGTCCTTCTTGCGGTGCGCGTACGCCAGCGCGTCCAGCACCCGGCCCATGACGTAGAGGATGAACGTCAGCGGCAGCGGAACCTGCCTGTCCCCCACCCGGGCGGCCACCTTGCGCAGGTCCTTGCCGTCCACGTGCTCGAGGGCCATGTAGGCCTCGCCCTCGTGCAGCCCCATGTCCAGCACCTGGGCGATGGAGCCGTGGCTCAGGCGGACGAGCGTGCGCGCCTCCCCCACGAAGCGCTCGACGAAGTCGGTGTCCTCGGCGAGCTGCGGGAGGATCTTCTTGATGACGCAGAGCTTCTCGAAGCCCTGCGCGCCCTCCAGCCTCGCGAGATAGATTTCACCCATGCCGCCCGTCGCCAGATGGGACAGGAGGGTGTACCGGCCAAAGGGCTGGGGCCGGAACGGGCGCAGCCGGGCGGAGGGGTTATGAGCGTTCATGGGGGCGGGGGTCCACCACTCGGGCGCCCATTGAACCCTGGCTTGCCCTGGTCCATCAACCCGTCAACCTGCCGCAGGGGGTTTCACCGCAGGCCGGGGTTGGTCAACACCCCGACGTCCTCGTCGAGGACCTCGAAGGCGGCCACCTTCTCCTTGGGGGGGCGCACCAGCCGCTCCCCCAGGGGCATCACGTCGAAGCGGGCCGCCACGGCCGCCAGCACCTTACCGGAAATCAACACCTGCCCGGGGTTGCCCGTCGCCGCCAGCCAGGTGGCCACGGACATGCCCTCGCCCACGGCGGTGTAGTCGGGGCGGACCTCGTTGCCGATCATCCCCACCAGGGCGCGCGTGGTGTGCAGGGCCATCCGGAGCGAGCAGCGCTCGTCCAGGGGACGGCGGCTCATCGCCCGCTCCCAGTCCGAGCGCAGGGCCAAGGCCGCCCGCACCGCCCGCACGGAGTCCTCGCCCTTCACGTACGGCACGCCGAACAGGGCCCGCATGGACTCACCGATGAAGGACTCCACGGTGGCCTCGAAGCTGAACACGATGCCGGTGGCGCGCGAGTGGAAGTCGCTCAGCAGGCTGGTCGCCTTGGCCCCGCCGATGCGCGACGCCAGCGCGGGGAAGCCCACCAGCTCCACGTGCAGCACGGTGAGGGTGCGCTCCTCCAGGCCCGGCAGGCGGCCGCCCTGGCGCTGGGCCTCGGTGGCGCGGCGCTCGGCGACGTCGGGCGGGTGGAAGCGCTCCAGCGAGCGGCGCAGTCGCTCCTGCGTGGCGCCGCCGTCGCGCGGGGAGAACTTCTGCACGCCGGTGGCCACCAGGTGCGCCACCGCCGAGCACGCGTCCAGCATGGGCTCCAGCCCGTCGCCCTTGGCGGAGGTGTTGACGTAGAGCACGCCCTGGTACGGGGCCTCGGAGCCGATGGGGATGCACAGCACGCTGGCCACGCCGTAGAGGATGACGCTCTCGCGCGCGGCGAAGCGGCGGTCGTCGCGCACGTCGCCCACCGCGAGCGCGCGGCCCTGGCGCAGCGCCTCGTCGACGATGGCGTCGGACACCGGCACCTCGCCCTTGGCCAGCCGTCCCCGGTGGCGCACCGCCGCGGGGACGAGCGCGCCCGTGGGGTGCTTGAGCAGCACCACCGCCGTGGTGGCGTCGGTGCGCTCCAGCAGCCGGTCCATCGTCAGGTCCAGGAAGGTGGACAGCGTGGTGGCGGTGGAGAGCGCCTCCGCGGTGCGGAACATCAGCACCAGCGTCTCCTGCGCCACGCGGGGGCTGGCCGGGGGGACGAACGAGGCCTGCTGGTTGAAGTCCTCGAAGGGCACCGGCCCCACGTTGTCGAGCAGGCGCAGCACGTCCGCGTCGCGCACGCTCTTGGCGAGCAGGACCGACGGGCCCACGTCCTGTCCGTGGCCGAAGCGCACGACGCCGCCGGCGCCCAGGTCCACCATCTCCGTGGCGGCGTTCTCCACGGTGTTGGGCTGGCGCACCGCGAGCGTGTTCTCGCCCAGCGCCACGGAGTCGCCGGGGGACAGCTGCCGGGAGCCCTGCAGGGGCGCGCCGTTGACGCGGCTGCCGTTGCGGCTGCCCAGGTCCTCGATGCGCAGGATGTCCGCCTCCACGTAGAGGCGCGCGTGCCGGCGCGAGACCAGGTCTCCGCCCAGCACGATGTCGTTCTCGTCGGCGCGGCCCAGGCTCGTCACGCCCTCGGGCAAGTCATAGGACGTGTCGAAGTAGCCGGGCCCGTTGATGATGATCTGCCACATCGAATCCCCGACATTACACGACTCTCTCTCAACGTAAGAGAGGGAGACCTGTGCCCCGGAGGGGGACGGGGCTGACCCGGACTCCCGGCGCAAAGGCCCGTCGCCGGGTCAGGACTGACAGTGCGCCGGGCCGCTCCCTCGGGTGCGGGGCTCAGCGGGGTCGGTGGATGAAGACGGACGCGCCTTGCCGCACCGCGGTGAACGCCGCCAGCGGCCGCCGGGCCGGGCCCTGGAGGACGGCGCCGTCCAGGGCGAAGCGCGAGCCGTGACAGGGGCACTCCACCACGCCCTCCCCGGGCCGCCAGTCCACGCCGCAGTCGCCGTGCGTGCAGATGCGCCACAGCGCCACGAAGCACCCGGGCGTCGTGTGGACGAGCAGCACGTCCAGCAGGGCCTCGGGCGCGTGCACCCGGGCGTGGCCTCCGGGGGACTCGAGGCCCGGATGCGCTTCGAGCCGCACCTCCACCCAGCCCTCGGCGGCGGTGCCGGGCTGGGGGAGGTCGGGGCAGGAGGCGCCCTCGGGCGGAGGGTCCAGGACGATGGCCTCCCGCCACTCGCCGCCGCACCCCGCGCCCAGCGTGGCCAGGGCACAGCCGCCCCGGGCCAACGTGAGGAGCGCGGCGCGGCGGTCCAGGTCCGTCATGGCGCGGCGGTCAGCGACACGCCGTTCACCACGGCGACGGCGTCCAGGTCGAACCCCGCGGAGGTGCCCGCCGAGCCGTTGGTGCCCGCGTCGACGATGCGCACGTAGCGCGCCCGGGCGAGGCCCACGGTGGCCAGGTCGAACCCGTCACCGCCGGCCACGGCGGGGTCCGTGGCGCTGATGCCAGCGGCGGGGTTGGCCGTCACGGGACGCACGCCCGCGCAGCCCGGGTAGTTGTTCGTCGCGTCCGAGGGGGCGCAGGGGAACTCGTGCCACTGCACGCCGTCGTCGCTCACCGAGACGCGGCCCCGCTCGGTGAAGGCGCGCGGGCCTCCGGCGATGAGGAAGCCGTTCTCGAAGACGAGCAGGTCCACGCCCGGGCCATCCACCACCGCGAGGTCCGTGAAGCGCAGGGTGATGGAGCCACCCTGCCCCAGCGAGAGGACATCCAGCGAGCCGCTGTCCAGCCCCCCGCCCACCGGCGCGCCCAGGACGATGGACGGGAAGCGGTCCTGTCCGAAGCCCGCGCCGGGGCCGGGCAGGTACTCGACCACCTCGTCGGCGTACGGGTCAGCGGGCCGCGAGGGGCTCGCGTCGGTCCCCGAGTCACCGGGCCCCGCGTCGTCGTCCGTGACGGGAGCCTCGTCCCCACCGCACGCGGACAGGCTCAGCGCCAGGGCGAGCACGGTGCCGCGACCGAACCGCGAGGAGGCGCGCGTGCTCACGGCGCCACCTGGAGGCGCACCAGGCGCCGGCCGTTGCGGTCAGCCACGCCGACGAGCACGTCGGAGCCGAGCGCCTTGAGCATCCGCACCGTGGTGCACTGGTTGACGTAGGTGAGCACGGGCACGCGCGCGCCCACCGTCACGGCGTCATTCGCGCCGACGGACAGCGCGTAGCGGGACACGTCGGTGGCGACGAAGTCGTAGTCCGGGGGAGCGTAGGCGCCGCGGTTGAGCACCACGCCACCGCCGAAGGCCGCGACGTCGTTGAAGTCGCTGCCCACGTCGACCTTCGCCTGGGTGCCCAGGTCCAGCGGCGTGCCGCTGGTGATGGCGGTGGCGAGCGTCGTGGGCGCCACGCCGTGGAGGACGTTGACGAAGTTCTGGTCGAAGTAGCCCAGCGCGGCGACGCCCGTGTCCGTCACGGCGGTGAAGCCGCTTCCCACCACGTCACCCTGCGGGAAGTTGACCGCGCGCACCGTGCCCATGGGGTCCGTGGACGTCACGAGACCATAGACAGCCAGGTCGGAGGCCGAGCCCAGACCGCCGCCGTTGACGAGCACCGCGCTCAGCTCCCCGGACGAGAAGGCCGCCGCGGAGAAGTTCTTGGGCGCGACGACGAAGCTCGAGTGGGCCGGCGTGGCCAGGTCATACGCGGCGACGTTGCCCGGCGAGCCCGTGGCGCCCAGCGTGTAGCCGGTGAAGACGCGCAGGCCGTCGTTGATGACATAGCCGTTCGGGTACACCGTGGCGCCGCCCTCGCGGTCCGCCGGGGTGATGATGTCGAAGAGCTTCGTGGTGCCCGGCAGGAGGTCGGGCCAGGTGCCCAGCGAGTACAGCGCGGCGTCCTTGCCTCGTCCCTGGATGCCGTAGAACGCATACGTGGGGCCCGGAGAAGCACCGAGCGCGAGGATGTCCGGCGACAGCGCCACGGACTCGGCGGCGACGAAGCCCGGCTGGAGCACGAGCGTGCCCAGCTTCGGGTCCAGCGGCACCGTCGCGCAGTCGACCACCACGGGGCCGGCATCCGGCTCACCCGCGTCCGGCGCACCTGCATCCGGCTCACCCGCGTCGGGCGTGCCCGAGTCCGGCTGACCCGCGTCGGGCGTGCCGGAGTCCGGCGTACCAGAATCCGGCGTCCCGGAGTCCGGCGGGCCCGCGTCGGGCGTGCCCGAATCCGGCGTCCCCGCGTCGGGCGTCGGGGTGGTGGGGGCAGGCTCGGTCTCGCACCGCTCGTCGACGCAGACCCACTGCTGCCCCGCGGGGGCCTCGCCGTTGTCGGCGCGGCAGTCGAACGGGTCGACACACTCCGGGTTGCAGCCGGTGCCGAGCAGGGCCACGGCGAAGGAGGCCACGGCCAGTGATGCGGACTTCATCCAAGGTTTCGCGCGCTTCGATTCAGCCGTCTTCATCTGCGTCCTCGTCCCTCTCCGCCCCCACGGGCGGGTGGGCTTCCAGGAGGACGCGGTCGAAGGCGGGCACCCGAGCACCCCACGGTGCGCGGTGAATGGGCTGACGCCTCCGCCGCCTCCCCTCGGAGGCCTCGGTGATGTCCGTGCCCAAGGGGCACGGGTCCACGGCAGGTTTTCGGACTCGCAGGCGCGGGAGCCCCGGAGGGCGCCCACCTAGTGGCCGTCGCTTCCCAGTCCCGTGAGGGACCAGTGCTTCAATGACGGCGGTCGTTCCTGCACACCGCTGCGGGGCAGTCCCGGATTCGCACCGGGTTCCCTAGAGCCGCCGTGGTTCGCACGACGGCACCGAGGACGCGGCCGGGATATGGCGGGCGACAGGCATTGTCAATGGAGCGCGGTGACGTCGATGGCGTTGGACACGGGGCGTCGAGGGTCCACCGGGCACGCCTCCAGCGCGGGGCCCTTCGCGGTGGGCGTGGAGTAGCCCCTGCGCTCGGTGAGGGTGCCATCACCGACCTCCACGACGAAGACGCGGCCCGCGTTGGTGTCCGCCAGGTACACCGCGCCTCGGGACACGGCGAAGCGGCTGGCCACCGACAACAGGCAACCCGGTGCGCCGGGCTGACAGCCGGGATTCAGCGCGTAGGAGGCCACGGGGACATCGTTCTTCACCAGCACCAGCCCCGTGGAGCGAACCGACGTGGCGATGTAGCCGTTGGCCGTGTCGTAGATGGCCTCACCGATGCAGGCGACCACGAGCTGGTCACCGACGGCTTCCACGTAGCCCGCGTTGAGGCAGCGCTCCTGGCCCAGGTCGATGGCGCTGACGGCGCCGGTGGCGGGGTCGATGCGCGCGAGCATGCCCGGCCCGTTGGGGCGGTAGTCGTTGGCGGGGTTGAGGTTGGTGAGCGCCACGTACACGTGGGTGCGCGTCGCCGTCACCGAGAACGGCAGGGGCATGGAGCCCGTACCGTCGAAGGGCTTCAGGTCCAGGCCGGTGAGCGACAGCGTGTCCACCTTGCGCGGCTGCGTGGGGTCGGAGATGTCCACGCGCGCCACGGCGTTGCCGTGCTGGAAGTTGGAGCTGCCGGTGCCGAAGAGCGGGATGTAGAGCAGGTCGCCGAAGCGCGCGAGCGCCTGGGGGCTGGTGTTCGGGCCGAGGTTCAACTGCCCCACGGTGCGCAGGCCCAGGCCGTTGCCGTGGGACGGGCCGTCACGGCGGAGCACCTGGAGCGTGTTGTTCACCGAGTCGATGACGTACACGTGGGGCGGGTCCACGAGGATGTCATTGGGGGAGCCGGACACGACGCCCAGCGAGTCCTCCTCGACGAGCGCGCCCAGGTTGCCTCCAGGAGCCTGGAGCAGCTTGCCGTTGGTCATGTCCGCGCCGAGCACGAAGCCGTCCCAGGACGCGAGCGCCTGGATGCCAGCGCCGAACTCTCGGCGAGGTCCGAGCTGGTCCGTCCCCGCCTGGAGGCCCACGAGCTGCCCGTTGGTGAAGCACGCGGCCACGACGTCGTAGGTGCAACGCCCGGAGCGGCAGGACTGCGCGTCGGGGCACACGTTGCCGCAGGCGCCGCAGTGGAGCGCATCCGACTGGCCGTCCACACACGCGCCGGAGCAGCGCAGCAGCCCTTCGGAGCAGCCCTCGCGACAGGTGCCGGACTCGCAGACCTGTCCGGCGGCGCAGGCCGAGCCACACGCGCCGCAGTGGGCGACATCCGTCGCGGTGTCCACGCAGGCGCCGTTGCAGAACTCGGTGCCCGCGCGGCAACCACAGGCGCCGTCCTGACAGACCTCCCCCGAGGAGCACGTGGTGCCACAGGCGCCGCAGTGCGCGGTGTCGCTCCGCGTGTCCACGCAGGCGCCGTCACAGACGACGAGGCCGGAGGTGCAGACCACGCCCTCATCCGGACAGCCCGTGAGCACGAGCGCCGAGGCACAGAGCAGCGACAGGACGAGCAACCTGGGCGCTACGAAGGAAGGAACAGGAAGCATCGAGTCCTCAGGAAGGGGAAGGCAGGCGCGGCATCACCGCGAACGACCGGTGCCAGGGAGAGCGAACACATGCGACGCGCACCTCGCGAGCGGGCCCCACGGACGAACCGGACGCGAGGAGCGTGCGTGCGAGATGCCCCCTGCGAGAGGACGGCGCTGCAACGGGTGCCGTGAACGACCGGCATGGGCACGCGAGCGCGCAGGGCGCGCAGCTCATGAGCCGAGCGGCCCAGCGAGAGTTGCGCGGGCGGCTGAGAGGACCGCACACCGACTGGCGACGGCGCGGTGTCACCTCGCACGCCACGCGCTCCGGAACAACTCCGGCGTCCGGGCTCACGGAGCGCGCGGTGCATTCGAGCCCTCGGGAGCAGAAGGAGCCGGCTCGAGCGACACCGCGAGCGTCGCGTACGCCGCGCGCCCTGGCAGCGGGAAGCCGGTGAAGTCCTGTACCCGCGCGTCGAGCAGGTTCTTCACCTCGACCGACAGCGTCACCTCGGGCCGGTGCAGGAAGGTGCTGGAGGCCCCCACGCTCCACAGCGTGCGCGAGGGCAGAGAGCGCGTGCCCGTGCGGTTGACGAACTGCGACGCCTGATACAGCACCTCGGTGCGCGCGTTGAGCCACTCCGGCCCCGCGCGCAGGCGCCCCACCCACTTGTGTCGCGGGCGATTGGGCAGGTCCTGGTTGAAGTAGCGCGGGTCTCCAAACCGGTTCTGCGTGCGCAGCCACGTGTAGCCACCGCTCGCCGACAGCCACGAGAACAGCCGCGCCTCCGCCTCCAGCTCCGTGCCCCACACCCGCGCGGCGTCGAAGTTGTACGGCCGCGCCATCATCGGCGGATACAGCTCGTACGCGATGAGGTCCTCGTAAAGCGCCGCGAAGCCGCCCGCCGTCACACTCCACCGAGGAGCCCCCGCCACCGTCGCCTGGGAGTCCCAGACCACCGCCGCGTCCGCGTAGAGCGCCCGCTCGGGCCTCAGCCCCGGATTGGGCAACAACGTCCCCTGACGGATGTACAGCTCCAGGAACGACGGCGCGCGATGCGACTGTCCCGCGTTCGCCCGAAGCCCCACGCCTCCGCCCAACGACAGCCACGCGCCGACCTTCGGCGAGAACAACCAGTAGGGCCCCACCCGCTCGAACCGCAGCGACGGCACGACGCTCAACACGTCAGCCACCAGCGCCCACTCGTCCATCACCATGACACTGCCGCGCCACCAGCTCGCGGACTGCGCGCCCTTCGCCTGGGTGACCTGCTCCCCCGACGACGCCACCGTGGCCGTCAGCGCATGCCCGCCCCCGAGCAGCGTCCGCCCCTCCACCTCCACCCCACCCACGACATGCCGCTGCGGACCTCCCGCCCCCAGCAGCCCCCCCGTCACCTCCAGGCCATCGCGACGGAAGAAGCCCCTCGCACTCGCCTGCGTCCCCAACCACCGCACGCCCAATGACAGCCGGTCCAGGTCCTGTCGCCCCGCGGACTGGGGGTTCTGTACCGTGCCCGGAATCGCGCGGTCCTCCAGCGACAGCTCGGACAGCACATCCAGCCGCGAGCCCCCCGGGAGCCGCCGCCGATACCGCAGCAGCACGCCTCCCCCCTTCGCGTCGTTGCGCGCGCGCGCCTCCGCCGTGACGGGGTTGTCCGGCACCGCGGGCAGCTCATCCAGCTCGTACGCGAAGTCCCCATCCGAGCGCCCCGCGTGCAGCAGCACCAGCGCGTTCCCGTCCAACAAAGGCCCGGTGATGGCCACGTGCCCCAGCGCCGTGTTCCAGCTCCCGTAGACCACCTCTCCACTGGCCCGCACGTGCGACGACGGCGCGCGCGTGACGATGTTCACCGCGCCGCCGAGCCCTCCCGAGCCATAGCGAGCCCCCGCGCCCCCGCGCAGCACCTCCAGTCGCTCCACCAATGCGGCCGGCACCTGCGACAGGTCCGCCATGCCGCCCGCGCCGTTGAGCGGGATTCCATCCAGGAACACCAGCACCCCGTTCGACGCCGCGCCGCGCACCACCAGGCTCTTGCTCTGCCCGTAGCCACCCGAGTCCTGCACCGCGAGCCCCACCGAGCCCACGAGCAGCTCCGCCGTGTCCCGCGCCTCGCCCGCATGCTCGCTCGCGTCGATGACGGTGATGGCGCCCGTGGGGTCGCGGCGCTCGGGGGCGTCGGGAGGCGGCGGCGCCTTGCCTCGCACCACCGTCGCGGGCACGACGACGTCGTCCGTCGCCTGCGCGCGCGCTCCGGAAGGCAGGCTGAGCGCCAGGCACACCAGGTGCCCGGCGAGGAAGGTGCGCCGCATGCTCCGCCTTCCGCTCTCTCCATCGAAGAGAGAAGGCCATCCGCACGTGCCGCCACGCGACACGTCCGCACCCTCGGGCAGGTCTCCTGGCTGATGGACTCCAGCTCCAGGCGCACGACGCGTCTGGCTGGAAGGGGGCTTCCGCCTTCCCCCGGAGCGTCCGCCTGGACACCGCCGGAGTGGCGACAACCGAAGTCCCCGGCCCTGACCTCAGGGCGGCCCATTCACAGTGGCGGGACCGCGCCGGAATCGCACCGGCTTCCCTCTTGAAAGCCCGACATGGGCACCCAAGGGCGCACCCCTTCTAGGAGCTGACTACCAGCGCGTCAAGCGCACCCGGGACGACACCTCGCACGCGCGCGCGTAGGACTCGAAGGCGCTCGCCTGCAGGAACACCACCTGCGCGCCCCCCAGTCGCAGCGAGGCCTGGCTGAACAGCGGCGTCGAGCGCCCCGGTACAATCAGCACCCCCTCCACGAAGGTGCCGCCGTGGCTCTCCAGGTCCGTCACGCTCCACACCTCGGTGTGCGGTTCCGGACGGAAGCGCGCGTGCTGTCGCGACACGGTGGGCTCGGGCAGGACGATGTCGCACTCGGGGCTGCGGCCCACCATCACCTCCGGCCCTCGGCCAGGGAAGCGCGGACACAGCTCGAACACCACGGGCTCCACGACTCGCGATGGAATCGGCACCTTCAGCGTCGGCGGCTCCGCCTGCGCCACGGAGCGCGGACGGCTCGGCATGGAGTCCCACACCAGAACGGGCCACCCGACCTCCCGCAGCAGGGCTTCGCGGTCCTCCTGGAGCCGGGACATCAGCGCGGACAGACGGTGGAGCACGACGAGCCCTCCAGGCCGGGAAGGTGTGCACGCAAACCTGTGCACGCCCCCTCGCCCTGTCCACCCCCCTTGCGTCACTCCACGGTTCCGCAGGCGCTCGCCAGCGAGAGGATGTCGGCGTCGTAGTGCAACGCCAGCGTGCCGGACGACTCGATGTGGCGCACGAAGACGGAGCCGAACACCTCCGCGTTGCCGCTGAGCGTCAGCGTGGCGCCGGGCGCGTAGAGGTTTCCCGCGAGCACACTGCCCGCGGAGATGCCCAGCGTCCCCGTCCCCGCGGCGTACACGCGCACCTTCGCCGGCGCGTCCACGGACCCCAGCAGGAGCTGGCCGGCCACCGTCATGTCGCCGCCCACGAACAAGTCCAGCTCCCCCGGCGGCACCACCTCCACCGAGAGCCGCTCGCCGATGACGACGCTGTCCCGCACGAAGAGCGCGGTGCGCTCGCGCACCACGAGGTTCAGCCGGCCCTGGCCCTCGATGCCCGTCAGGAAGAAGCGCCCGCACGGCAGCTCCAGCGTGCGCTCGCCGGTGAAGCCCTGCAGCGCCGAGGGCTCCAGGTCGATGACGTCGTTGTGGTTCTCGCGAGCGTGGTTGGCGATGAGCCCCTGGATGTCCACCACCGACGCGGTGTCCCCGCACGCGCACGGCGACACCGAGGCCACCGGCTCGCGCAGCACCTCGGCGGCCGTCACCGTGCCGGACATGCTGCGCTCCGCGGGCACCGCCAGCTTGCCCGCCACGTTCAGCGACGCGAGCCCCACGTCGCCGCGCACCCACGCGTCCCCCGTCACCTGCGCGGACACGTTGCCGCTGAGCGGACCGCCGCTGTACAGCCCGCCGCCCACCGACAGGCCGCGCCCCAGCAGGATGCCGTCCGCGCCGCCCGCGCTCAGCCCGCCGCCAATCGTCAGCGTGTCGTTGGCCGCGACGCCGCCATTGGTCGCCACCGCGCCGCCCTTGCCGCCCGGCACGTACTTGCCCAGCGAGCTCTTGAACGCATCCGTGGTGAGCGACGCGCTGAAGGCCAGCCGCTCGCACGAGCACAGCGCGTAGCGGAAGGCCCGCTCGGCCAGGTGCCCGCTGCACACCTTCGCGCCCGTGAGGCTGTCGCCCACCAGGAGCAGCGGCCCCGTGGACGCGCAGAAGGCGGTGTGGTCATCGGCGGGCTGCTCGCCCTCGCCCGTCGTCGGCCCGGCGTCCGACGAGGCCACCGGCCCCGCGTCGTTGCGAGGCGTCTCGATGAAGGCCACCGGGTCCTTCACCTCGCACGCGCTCCAGGCGCCCACCAACCCCAGCACGCAGAGGACCTTCGTCCCGGACTTCCACGGCGACACGTTGGCGCGACTCATCGACCTGAGACCTCCTTCAGCCGCTTCCGGGCCGCCACGGCATGGGGCGAATCGGGGTGACGCGCGAGGAAGTCCTCCAACGCGCGCACCTCGCCGTCCCGGTCCCCCAGCGCGCGCAGCGCCTCGGTGACACCGTGGCTCGCCTCTTCTTCCAACAAGCCCCCGGGCCAGCCCTTCAGGGCCTCCTGGTACTGGCGCAGCGCCCCGCGCGCATCGCCCAGGTGCTCCAGCCTCAGCGCGCCCGAGGCCACGCGCGCGACGTACGCGGACATGCCCTGGGGCTCGGCCCGGATGACGCGCAGGTAGAGCGCCTCGGCCGCCTTCCACTGTCCGGTGGCCCGATGCGCGTTGGCCCGGCGCAGCAGGTCCTCCGGCGCGGGCGCGGCGGACGGCGCGCTCATCCGGGGCTTCACCGGAGTGATGGACTCCAGAGCGACCGCATCGGGCACCTGCGGAGCGACCCCCTCCGGCCCTGGAGGCACGGACTGCGCTCGCGCGGCCGCACCGGGCATCGACGGCACGGGCGGCTCCGGCGCGAGCGCCTCGGGCACGGGCACGACGGGCTCGGCGCGGGGCATCAGCGGCGCGGAGGGAGCGATGACCGCCGTGTCCTCCGGAGCAGGAGGCTCCTGGCGACGCCAGAGCTGCCAGGTCGCGACCGCCGCGGCGCCGACCACGAGCAGGGCCCCGCCCATCCACCAATGCGGCCGGTGTCGCCGACGCGGCGGCGGCGACGGCGCGTCCATCGCGGCCAGGAGCGCGGCCTGCACCAGCGCTGCGGACTTCTGCCGCGACAGCCGGCGCGCGGGTCCGGAGCCGTCATCCAACGGCGTGAGCAGCTCGTTCGGCCCGTCCTCATCCACGAGCCGACTCATGCCGCACCTCCCTCCGGAGCGCCACCCGCATCCGTGGCCAGCGCGCGCAGCGCCGTGCGCCCCAGCCGCAGGCGGCTGCGAATCGTCTCGAAGGGAATCCCCAGCTCGTCCGACACCTCCGGCACGCTCATGCCGAGCACATGGTGCAGCACCATCGCATGCCGCTGCTCGTCGGGGATACGGTCCAGCAGCATCACCATGCGACGGCGGTGGACGTACTCGTCCGGCGGCGCGTCCTCGGACGGCACCGCCATCAACTCGGCCGGCTCCTCGCCCCTGCGCGCCTCGGTGCCCCGGGCGCGCCGCAGCCACGCGAAGGTGGTCCTCGCGACCACCCGGTCCGCCCACGAGTGGAACTGCCCCTCTCCCCGGTACGAGGGCAGCCCCCGGAGCAGCGCGATGAGCGCCTCCTGGGCGATGTCCTCCACGTCCCCGTCGCCGTGCACCAGGTAGCGCACCAGGTTGCGCACCCGGGGCAGGAGCTCCAGCAGCAGGGACTCGGCGGCCTCCTTGCGCCCCTGGATGGCCGCCTGGATGCGCGGGTCCACTCCAGGTCTTGCCCTGCCGATGGCCTCCGGACCCGTGCTCGTCATCGACCCCATGGAGGGAGGCCGAGGCGAAAACGGGTCATCACCGCTCATGGCAGCAGCACCAGCGCCAGGGACGCCCTGGGCCGGATGGCCCAGCCCTGATTGCGCGGCACGAAGTTTCCGTTCTCGGAGTAACCCAGCTCCGGCCGCCCCACCGCCGCGTCGGCGGCCACGGACAGCTCCACGGCGAGCAGCCGCGAGAAGCTCCACCGCAGGGACGTGTCGGGCCCCACCAGCAGCGCGGGGATGAAGCGCGGCTTGGCGGCCTGGATGCCCGGGAAGTACGACTCCGTGCTGCGGCCGAAGAGCAGCAGGCCCGCCCCTGCGCCCAGGCCCCAGCGCAGGGCGCCCGTCTCCAGCAGCGGGAAGTCCAGCCACAGCCCGCCCGAGTACTGCTCCAGCTTCACGTCGGTGCGCCCATCCGGGAGCATGCGCGCCAGGCTCAGCGAGAGCAGCAGCCGCAGCCGCGCCGAGGGGAACTCCCACCCGGAGCCAATCAGGAACCCCTGCTGGCCGGAGTCCGTGTACCCATCCAGCGCGGCGAGCCCGCCCACCATCACCTGCCACCGCAGGGAGCGCGCGTCCTTCGAGGCCGGCGGATAGGTCCACAGCTCCGGGGGCACGACGACGGGGCCGGCCTCGGGTTCGAGCACGGGCACGGGGGGCGCGGCGGCCTCCACCACCTCGCCCAGGGGCGTGCCCGCCTCCACCGCGCGCAGGGCGGAGCGCACCACGAGCGCCACGGCCTCGGCGCCCGCGGACCACTCGAGCGCGCCGGGTTGTCCCTCCAGCTTCGCGGTGCGGATGAAGAGGTGCCGGCTGCCGGGCTCGGCGAAGTGGACGCGCAGCTCGGAGCCGGAGCGCTGGAACCAGAGCACCGCGCGGGCCTGGTGCGCGTCCGCGAGCTCGACGGCGGAGCGCCACTGGGCCTGGGGCGGGCCCTCCAGGGAGGGGCCCGGCATGGCGCGCAGCTCCACGGGCAGGTCGCTGCTCTGTCCGCGCACGCGCTCGAGCAGGGCGCCGTCCTCCGCGGAGGCGATGCGCGCCACGGCCAGCCATGCGCCGCCGCCGTCCTCCGCGCGAGCCTCCACGCCCAGGCACAGGGCGGCGACGAGCCCCAGCCGAATCAACACGACGCCCGATGCCATGAACGCGAGGCTAGCTTTCGCGTGTGGCCGAAGGAAGCCCCCGGGTTCCCCGGACCCGCTGTACAGCAGGTGCATCGGAAAAGACGCGCCGCGCCTGCAATCCCGGGCGGACAGGCGTCACGTTCCCTCGTGCCGCCGCCTGCCCTCGCGGGGCCTGGAATCAGCGCCGGACGCTGGGGGGTGAGCGCAGCTCGCGGCTGACGGCCTCCGCATCGCGGAAGACCCGTAGGAGATTGCCGCCCAGGATCTTGTGCAGCTGCTCCCGCGTGTAGCCCCGGGCGAGCAGCGCCTCGGTGATTCGCGGCAGGTCCGCAACCGAGTCGAGTCCCTGTGGCGCGGAGTTGATGCCGTCGAAGTCCGAGCCCAGGCCCACGTGGTCCACGCCGGCCACCTTCGCGATGTGGTCGATGTGGTCGATGACGGCCTTGAGCGGAGGACGCGGCACCTTGGCGGCCCACTCCCAGCCGGCCTGGGACTGGGCTCGGAAGCGCGTGACGGGGTCGGAGTCCTTGTGCTTCGCCTCCACCGCGGCCAGGGCGGCGGCGCGCTCCTGGGACATGGCGGCGTAGGCCTTGCGGTAGTCGTCGTCGACGAAGGCGGAGAAGAAGTTCACCATGACGACGCCGCGGTTGGCGGCCACGGCCTTGAGCATCTCGTCCGTCATGTTGCGCGGGTGGTCCGTGAGCGCGCGAGCGGACGAGTGCGAGGCAATCACCGGGGCGCGCGTCACCTTCAGCGTGTCGAAGAAGGTCTTGTCGGACACGTGCGAGACGTCCACGAGCATGCCCAGCCGGTTCATCTCCCGCACCACGTCGCGGCCGAAGTCGGTGAGGCCGTCGTGGTGCTTCACGGTGGTGTCGGTGAGGTCGCCCGACGAGTCGGCCCACTCGTTCGTGTTGGACCAGGTGAGCGTCATGTAGCGCACGCCCAGGCGGTAGAAGTCGCGCAGCACGCCCAAATCGTTCTGGATGGCGTGGCCGCCCTCGACGCCCAGCAGCGTGGCCAGCCTCTTCTGCTTGCCGGAGCGCGCGGCGACGATGTCCTTCGAGGACAGCGCGAGCACCATCTGGTCGGGGTGCCGCTCCACCGCGGTGTGCACCGAGTCGATGATGCGCAGCGCCTGGTGCGTGTAGCGGCCGGCGTACTCCTTGGGCTCCACCCAGATGGAGAAGAAGGCCGCGCCCAGGTTGCCCTCCCGCGCGCGCGTCAGGTCCAGGTGCCCCTGGCCATTGGGCGGCTTGGAGCCCACGTCGAAGCCCTCGTTGAGCATGCGCAGGGGCGTGTCCACGTGGGTGTCGATGATGAGCGCCGAGTCATGGATGGCGCGGGCCTTGGCGGAGACGGGCGCGGGCTCCGCGGCGAGCGACGGGGCGGTTCCCAGGACGACCAGGGCGGCGAGGACGGAGCGGTTCACGCAAGGCACCTCGGGACGGCGGGACGGGTGGGCGCACTCTTTCACGGAGAGGGGATGGGTTGAAGCCGCGTCCCCTCGGGACGAACGTGCGTCCAGGCACGACGCAAGCGCCCCGGGAACGGTGCGCCAGGGGCCCCATCCCGCGCGCTCCCGGGTGAAGTCCACCCTGGCGCGACGCATGCAAAACCTCCGGCCAGGTCCCTCCCGACGCCGCGCGTCCCCCGATGCGCACCCGGGCTCGTCCGATGGGGAACCAAGGAGCCGGTCGATGGTGTGGCAAGTCGAGGCAGCTCAAGAAGCGGGCAGCATCCGCATCACCTACGACCTCGAGTGGCTGCACCAGGTCATGCTCGCGTCCGCGAACTCGATGGTGCCCTTCACGAGGTTCTCGACGGGCGCGAACCTGGGGACGCGGTCCTATCCCCGCTCGTACAGCCCGGGCTTCGTGCTGGGCCGGGGCAAGCCGCTCGACACCTCGTCGAAGGGAGGCGGACGTCAGCCGCTCAGCAACGGGGGCGGCATGTACTCGCTGCTCTCCCTGTTCGAGGAGGGTTGCGCTGGGCTGGCCGTGCCGCTCAGCGACATCGCCATCCTGTCCAAGCGGGCGGTGTGCCAGGCGGTGCTCGCCGGCTTCGTGCAGAAGGGCAAGAGCTTCCACGTCGAGGGGGGCACGCGGCTCGCGATGGAGCGAGGCCCGGGCTGGCAGATTCACGGCTATCCGATGCTGTGCATCCTCGGAAACGAGGCGCAGGCCTTCCCCTCGAAGCTGAACAACCAGGGCCAGTGGCGAATCATCCAGTGCGTCTTCGGGGCCAGGCTCACGCGCGCGCTGCGCGCCCGCGGCATTGGCATCGAGGTCGTCTCACGCGAGGGCTTCGGCTCGGTCTTCCCCACGCTCGCGGACATCCCCAACGGCATCCGGCTGGACCCGGGGCTCTTGCCTCCTGCCGCCGGGGCCGAGGCCATCATCGAGGCGCTCGACTTCACCGGCGAGTTCATCACCGCGATGCTCAAGGTGATGCCCAAGGTGGTGCCCTCGAAGGTGCCGCCGGTCATCAAGCTCATCACGTCCCTGGAGGGCTATGGGGATGACCAGCTCGCCGCGCTCGACCGCCTGATGTCGGCCTTGCACGCCCTGACGAACAACTCCCCCAAGGCCACGGCGGCGAACTACGCGGAGCTCATCGGCAACTTCAACGGCAGCGAGGTGGCGTGCTCCTGGGCCTTCGAGAACAACCAGGTCTCCTACACCCTCGCGGGCGTCCTCCCACGCGTCCAGGGTCCCAAGAAGAAGCGCAAGCCCGAGCCCGATGACTCAGGCTACGGGTCGGAGTCCGAGTACGAGGATGACGACTCGGACCTGCTGCCGTCGAGGAAGCCCACCAAGGGAGACGGAGACGCGCCGGTCGAGGTGAACGACAGGCTCGTCCTCAAGAAGGCCTCGCTGGTGTCGGGCATGGCCGCGCTCCGGTCGGCGACGATGTTCGGGATGCTGTATTCGAACTGGCTGTTCTCCTCGAAGGGCGGCGCCAAGCTGGACTCCCAGGGCGAGCCCCTGCCCATCCAGTCCTGGGCGCCCTACTTCGAGCTCGACCATGACGAGCTCTACGCGTCACTGGACAGCAAGGTCGGCACCCGCGTCCTGGTCTTCGACGGCGCGCCCAATCCCATCAACATCGACAACAAGCCCTTCGTGTCCGCGCGAGAGCTCGGGGCCATCATCATCGACACGACCAACAACACCACCCTGGAGCGGGCCGAGTACCTGGCCTTCTTCCAGGGCTTCCTGGCCACGTCGAAGACGTCGCGAGCAGGCGGGTTGCTGATCCTGGTCGAGAGCGCGAGCAAGCACCCGACGGGAGGAGACCTCGTCCACGGCATCATGCGTGTCTGTGGCACCCCCCTGTCGGTCCAGACCTTCTTCGATGGGCTGCTCAAGCACCAGCTCAAGCTCAAGTCCAAGGAGGGGAAGACGGCCCGGGAGCTGAACGTCCTCTCCTCCGTGGAGACGAACTTCCGCAGGATGATGCTCGAGCAGCGCCTGCTGATGCGCAACCTGGACCTCTTCAACACGGGCATCGACTTCGACCGCCCGAACCTCAAGCTCCCCGGGAGCCTGTCGCTGGGGAGCCCCCTCGTGGTCATCCAACCCCCGAGCCAGGACGTCGTCGTGCCCGTCCGGCCCCGCGTCCATGACTTCCCCCTGCTGAGCCCTCACAACCTGGGCAAGGTGAAGCGGCGGGTGCTGGCGGAGCCCTCCCCTCGGGTCATCGACTTGCCTCGCAAGAAGAAGTCCCAGGTCTCCGGGAGCCAGGAGTCGGGCTCGCCGCGGGACGGGGAGAAGGAGGCCGAGGACCTGGAGTCGAAGCGCAAGGAGTACGAGGCCCTGGGACACTTCAGCGACCCCAGCGCCCTCCCGAAGCTCGACGACGAGGGGACCTACTACGAGGAGGACGACATCTACTGCCTCCAGCGCTACTACCTCCAGGGCCACCCGCACGTCGCGGTCCTCCCCGGCATCAGCCGCGTCCAGTGGCGGGAGATGAACCGCTCCGCGTACAGCACCGCCGTCCATGGGGCCATCACCACGGCGACGACCGTCATCATCCAGCCGCTCCACCGCCACCGAAACCACTGGGCGCTGCTCTACATCACGCTCGGGGCGCCGAACCTCCTGGGACGTCGCAAGGCGAAGCTGCTCTACATCGACCCGCTCAGCCCCGACGACGTGCCGGTGGAGGACCTCCAGCTGCTCAACCTGCCATTCCCTGGCATCGAGGCGGAGAGCTGCACCGTCCGCTACCAGGACGACCGCGACGGGAACGAAGCGCTCGCCCAGGACAGCTGTGGCGCGTGGGCCGTCCAGTTGGCGGTGTACCTGGTCGAGCATGACGGCGCGCTGCCCGCGCCCCCCGACAACCCGCGGATCGCGGCGATGGACCTGCGGGTGGCCCACATGACCGTGATTGCGGAGGCCAAGGCGATGGACCTGCCCCAGGCGCCCGATGACCTCTCGCAGCACGTGGGCGCGCCCAGCCCCATGCTGCGACGGAGCAACAGCGTGGGGAACCTGTCGGGCGTGAGCCGGTCCAACCGCCTGTCCACGAAGAAGCCCTACCACGAGCTGTGATGGAGCCGGGGGCGCCTGCGTGCGCCCCCACGGGCGAAAGGCCCCGAGCGCGCGGGCTCGGCGGCGAGCGATGGGGTGGTTCCCCAGGACGACGAGGACGGAGCGGTGGAGCGTCCTTCGTCGCGTCAGAGCCCCACTACGGCGACTCGCCCACCACCCTGTGCCGGATGCCCTTCAGCTTGTCGGGATTGCGCATGACATAGATGGCGACGATGCGGCCGTCCTCGATGCCGAACGCCGTGGTCTGCAACACCCCCTCCGCATCCACCGTGACGTACGCGGGCAGGCCGTCGATGGTGCCCTCGTGAACCAGCTGCGCCGAGCTCACGGCGGGAGCGCGCCACACCCCCTGGAAGAAGCGCAGCAGCTTCTCCTGACCGTAGACGGGATTGGGAATCGCCCTCGCCTTGCCACCGCCGTCGGCATACAGGACGGCGTCCTGGGCCAGCAGGGTCTGGAGCGCCTGCATGTCACCGCTCTGGGACGCGGCATGGAACGCCCGTGCCAGCTCATGGCCCTTCGCCTCCGTCACGGGGAAGCGGGGCCGGGCCTCCCGCACATGCGCTCGCGCCCGGCTGGCGAGCTGGCGGCACGCCGCGGGAGCGCGGTCGAGGGCCTTCGCCACCTGCTCGAAGTCCATGCCGAACACGTCGTGCAACAGGAACGCGGCGCGCTCCAGGGGTGACAGGCGCTCCAGGGCCATCATCAAGGTCAGCGTCAAATCGTCGCCCTCCACTGTTTCGATGATGGGCTCCGGCAGCCAGGTCCCCACGTACTCCTCGCGCCGGACGCGCGCGGACTTCAGGACATCCAGGCACAGGCGCGTCACCGTGCGGACGAGCACGGCCTCGGCGTCCCGCACGGCCTCGCGGTCCGTCTGATGCCAGCGCAGATACGCCTCCTGCACCACGTCCTCCGCCTCCGCGACGATGCCCAGCATCCGGTAGGCGATGCGGAGCAGCCGGGGGCGGAGCGGGTCGAAGACGTCCGCGGGCGTCACGTCAGGCGGCTTCACTGCGCGGACTCACCGGGTGGACCATGCGGAAGCCGAGGACGAGCCGGTTCGCGGTGTTGATGAGGCCAATCAGGAGGGTCAGCTTCACGATTTCTTCCGGGGTGAAGTGGGGTTCGAGCGCGGCGTAGTCCTCATCCGGAGCGTGGGTCGTGGACAGGAGCGTCAGGGCCTCGGTCCAGCCCAGGGCCGCGCGCTCACGCTCGGTGTACAGCGGCGACTCGCGCCAGCCGTTCAGCAGGAAGATGCGCTCCTCGGTCTCCCCCTGGGCGCGGGCGGCGCGGGTGTGCAGGTGGATGCAGAAGGCGCAGCCATTGATCTGGGACGAGCGGATCTTCACGAGCTCGCGGAGGCTCGGCTCCAGGCCCAGGGCCTCCACCTTCTTGCTGAAATCCACCATGAGGTTGAGGGCGTCGGGCGCGACCGCGAAGGCATTCATCCTGGGCTTCATGTGCGGCTCCTCGTTCTGGGGGCGAAGTGCCCTTCCAGCCCCAGGACGACGCAGCCGGTGCCCCGTGTGACATGGCCCTCTCGAATGTCCAAGCAGTCCTGGCGCGGGCCTGGCTCCCCCAGCCGGCGCCACGTGGGCCTGCCTGACGGGCCGGGCTGCTCGCGAGGCAGCGGCGAGGGGGATGAAGGGCCCCTCAGGGACGCGCGCCCGGCGCCGCCACGCCCAGGCCCGTGTAGACGGTCTCCAGCCAGCGGTCCGTCTTGACGTGCCCCTCGCCGAAGCCCTTGAACTTCTCCGGCAGGCCCTCGGCCTTCACCTGCTCCAGCGTCTTGCCCGCGACCTTCTTGCGCCGCACGAGCGTCGTCGTCTCGCGCAACATGGCGACGAAGCGCTCCAGCGCCTCGCGGCCGCTGAGCGGTCCGTGGCCCGGGATGATGCGCACGCCGGGAGGCAGGCCCGCGAGCAGCGCCTCCGCGTTGCGCACGTAGCCCTCCACGTTGCCGCCCGCCTCCAGGTCGATGACGGGGAAGCGGTCCGCGAAGAAGAGGTCGCCGGTGTGCAGGACGTTGCTGCCGACGAAGAGCACCACGCTGTCGCCGTCCGTGTGGCCCGCGGGCAGGTGCGTCAGGCGCACCTCCTCGCCGTTGAACCAGAGGCTCAGGCCTTGTTGAAAGGTGACGACGGGGCGCGCGTGCTCCGGCGCGGGAGGAAGTGTCTCCCCGCGGCGCGTCCTCGGTTTGGACATGCGCTCGCGAACGGCGGCGTGGGCGATGAGCGTCACCTCGCGTCCGAAGGCGGCGTTGCCTCCGGTGTGGTCGCTGTGCACGTGCGTGTTGACCACATAGGCCAGCCGCTGCTTGCCGAGCTTCTTGAGGGCCGCGCGCAGCTTGTCGGCGAGGGGCGCGAACTCGGTGTCCACCATGAGCTGGCCGTCCGGCCCCACGGAGACGGCGATGTTGCCACCCGCGCCCTGGAGCAGGTGGATGTTGCCCGCCACCGGCGTCGCGCGCACCTCCACCTGGGAAAAGTCGCGCTCCTGCGAGAGCGCGAGACACGGCAACAGGACGAGCACGGCGGCGACGGCCTTCATGGAACCTCCAGACGGCGGGTGACGCGGCACGGCGCGTCTTAGCAAACGCCCCGCGATTTCATTCCCGAGCCCCGACACGGTTCGTCCCCACGTCCACCGTGGCGCTCTCGCCTCGCGAGAAGCCGCTGGAGTCCCGTCGCCCGTCCTCGCGGTGGGACGGCTCGCGCGCACACGCACGGTGGCGCGACCACCTCTCCAGAGGGAGCACGCGCTGGCACGACGGCTGCTCATGCCGGAGTCGACCTCAGGCGGTCGAACGAATGAGGCGGTCCGCGCCGTGGTGGCGCGGTGTCGAGTGTGGAGGTGGATGATGCTGATGGCGGGGAAGCGACTGGCGGTGTTCTCCATTCGTGAGGGCAAGGGCGGGAGCATCTGGGTGAGGGCGGGCAGCGCGTTCGTGAACAAGGACGGCTCGCTCAACGTGCTGCTGGATGTGCTGCCGCTGGACGGCAAGCTGCACGTGCGGGAGGCGGCGGAGAAGCGCGAGACCCCGGGCATGGGCGGGCGCTACGCGGGCGAGGTGGGCCTGGACGCCGCGCCCGTGGGTGGCCACTCGTGAGGGCCGTGTGGGCGGCGCTGCTCGTGGGCCTCTGGGTGGGGTGGCCCAACGCAGCGGAGGCGGCCAGGCCACGCCACCAGTTCACGGGCGTGGTGAACCTCAACGAGGCCTCGGCCTCACAGCTCGACCTGCTCCCGGGCATCGGTGAGAAGGCGGCGCAGCGCATCATCCAGCATCGGGAGAAGCGCCGCTTCCAGCGCGTGGAGGAGCTCGTGCGGGTGAAGGGCTTCGGCAAGAAGAAGTTCCTCAAGCTCAAGCCCCACCTCGCGCTCGACGGCCCCACCACCCTGCGGGTGGAGCAGGTCCTCATGCCGGCGGACGGAAAGGAGGTGGTCGCCACGAACAACTGACGCAACGAGTCCATTCTTTCGGGAAAGGTCGCCGCCCGGGTTTTCTCCCTTCGTGGCCCGGGCGGCGACTGCTGGGTGAGGGGGCAAGCCCGGGGACACCCCGGCGCATCGCAACGGACGTTTGTATCCGGGCCCTGGCTGGTAGAGCATCCGCCGCCATGAACCGACGACTGCCCCGACTGCTCACCGCGCTGCCCGTGTCGGCCGCGCTGGTCGCTCCGCCCGTGCTCGCGTGTACCAGCATGCTGGTCAACAAGGGGGCCACGGCGGACGGCGCCACCCTGATGACGTACGCCGCGGACGCCCACGAGCTCTACGGCGAGCTGTACTACACGCCCGCCCGCCGCCACGCCGCGGGCGCCCAGCGCGACATCATCGAGTGGGACACCGGCAAGCACCTGGGGCGCATCCCCGAGGCCCCGGTGACGTACTCCGTCGTGGGCAACATGAACGAGCACCAGCTGTCCATCGGCGAGTCCACCTTCGGTGGCCGCAAGGAGCTGGAGGGCCCCGCCGGCATCGTCGACTACGGCTCGCTCATCTACATCGCGCTGGAGCGCGCGAAGACGGCGCGCGAGGCCATCCAGGTCATGACCACGCTGGTGGCCGAGCACGGCTACGCGTCCGGCGGCGAGTCCTTCTCCATCGCCGACCCCAAGGAGGCGTGGCTGCTGGAGATGATTGGCAAGGGCGCGGGCCAGAAGGGCGCCGTGTGGGTGGCGCGCAAGCTGCCCGAGGGCCACATCACCGCGCACGCCAACCAGGCGCGCATCGAGCAGTTCCCGATGAACGACCCGGAGAACGTGCTCTTCTCCAAGGACGTCATCTCCTTCGCGCGCGAGAAGGGCTGGTTCAAGGGCGCGGACAAGGACTTCAGCTTCGCCCAGACGTACAACCCGCTCGACTTCGGCGGGCAGCGCTTCTCCGAGGCGCGCGTGTGGAGCATCTTCCGGCGCGCGGCCCCGTCGAAGAACTTCGGGCCGGAGTACGCGGACGGCTCGGCCCCCAACAAGCGGCTGCCCCTGTGGGTGAAGCCCGACAAGAAGTTGTCCGTGCAGGACGTGATGTCGCTGATGCGCGACCACTTCGACGGCACGCCGCTCGACATGACGAAGGACGTGGGCGCGGGCCCCTACGCCCTGCCGTACCGGTGGCGGCCGATGACGTGGGAGGTGGATGGCAAGAAGTACGTGCACGAGCGCGCCATCTCCACGCAGCAGACGGGCTTCTCCTTCGTCGCCCAGATGCGCGCCTCCATGCCCGCCCCCATCGGCGGCGTGCTGTGGTTCGGCGTGGATGACACGTCCATGACGGTCTACACGCCCATGTACGCGGGCATCCGCGAGGTGCCGCGCAACTTCGCCCAGGGCGTGGCCAGCCGGGGCAGCTTCTCCTGGGACTCGTCCTTCTGGGTGTTCAACTGGGTGTCCAACCAGGCCTACGCGCGCTGGAGCGACATGTCCGTGGACGTGCACAAGGAGCAGGGCGCGCTGGAGGGCCAGTTCCTCGCGGACCAGGCCGACATCGAGCGCACCGCGCTGGAGCACTACAAGCGCAGCCCCGAGGAGGCCCGGCGCTACCTCACCGAGTACTCGCTCAGCCAGGGCGAGAAGGTCCACACGCGCTGGAGGAAGCTCGGCGAGACGCTGCTCGTGAAGTACATCGACGGCAACGTCCGCGACGAGCAGGGCAAGGTGAACCACCCCAAGTACCCGGACAGCTGGTACCGGCGCATCGCGCAGGAGCGCGGCAAGAGCATCCAGATGCCGCCCGAGCCCGAGGAGCCCAAGCCCGCCGCCCCCCCCGCGCCCGCCAACAAGGCGCCCCCCGCCCCGGCCGCCCCCAAGCCCACCGTGGCGCCCGCGCCCTGAGCGTCCCGCCCTCCCCTCCCGGGGAGGGCCTCGGGCCTTCCATGTTCCGGAGTGCCCGCCGAGGAATCCGGCGCTCCGGCCCCCACCTGGCGGGGTGGGCGGCCGGGCGCTCCCCTGAGGGGTCCTGCGGGGCCGGGGCACGAAAGCCCCACCCTTCTGTCCTCAGTGACTGATAGACAACGCCATCTGGCGGCGGGGGACCCCGAGGATTGGACACCTCCCGCGGCTCCATGGACATGGCAGAGACAGGGAGACGGCAGGTGAAGGAAGATGAAGGCATGAAGGACGCGGCCACCGGGGAACCGGAACCTCACGAAGGCGAGCGGCTCAAGGGGCCGCCCCTCGGCGAAGTGCTCGAGTTCATGCGGCTGTTGTGGGCCGTGGACCACGGGCTCCAGTCCACCTCGAAGCGGATGGAGTCGACGCTGGGCCTGACGGGTCCGCAGCGGCTGGTCATCCGGCTGGTGGGCCGCTTCCCCGGCATCACCGCGGGGACGCTCGCGCAGATCCTCCACGTCCACCCCAGCACGCTGACGGGTGTCCTCAAGCGGCTGGAGAAGCGCGCCCTGCTGGAGCGCAAGTCGGATCCGCTCGACGGGCGCAAGGCGCTGTTCGCGCTGACCGAGGCGGGGCGCTCGCTCGACATCCCCTCCGAGGGCACCGTCGAGTCCGCCGTGCAGCGCGTGCTCGGGCGGCTGTCGCGCTCGCGCATCCTCGCCACCCAGGACGTGCTCACCGCGCTCGCGCAGGAGCTGGGTGGGCTGCAGCCGTCCGAGGTGGAGATGGGCGCGGACGAGGCGCGCAAGGAAGAGGTCCGCAAGTAGTCCGTCGCCGAGCAGCGTCACGGCCCGCCCCCCTCGCGGGCCGAGACCCTCGGCGCCGCCCCTCCGGAGTGAATGGCCCCCGCGTGGCTCGAGCGCGGCGAGGCGCCTCCGTCCCTTCCCGTTCGTGCGTGGGCCGCTCCCCCGCCTGCCCGCCAGACGAGGTGCTCGCCATCCCGTGCCCCAGGGCGCATCCGAGTCCCGAGCCCTGGCCCGCTTCCGAGTCATGACGGGCACTTGGCGCGCCCCGTCGGGACGAAGGGCACGGCCCTCGCGCGTTGCCTCCCGGACCCTCCGTCGGCCGCGTCCTTCGTGCGTCGGACACCCTCGCCGCGTCCCGAGCGAAATCGACGTGTCCAAGCTCCTCGCGGCGCGTCGGACGTTGCTAGAGAATCGGGAAATAGGCACCCCTGTCGGGGGTTGCCTCGCGAACGAGCGGACAGGACAGCGTGAATCTCGACACCCCGCAGAGCCCAGGCCCCGAGCTGCCGCCCCCGCCACCTCCCCCTCCGTCCGCCCCCGCGTCGAGGGGCCGGCGCTCGCGAGGCGAAGGGGTCCGGGCGCTCCTGGCCTCCGTGCGCCAGCGCCAGCGGCGCTACCTGTGGCTGCAGGGCACCGCGCTGGGGTTCCTGGCCGCGTGCGTCTTGTGGGTGGGCGGAGGCCTGCTGGGCCTGTGGGCGCCGCGCCTGGGCGGCAGCCTGCTGGGCCTGGCGCTGCCGGTGGGCGTGGCGCTGGCGTGTGTCTTCGGGCTGTGGCTCGCGCGCCGCCGCGTGGGGGATGACACGCTCACCGCGCGGCTCGTCGGTGAGCGCCGCCCGGAGCTGTCCCTGGACGTGCTCGCCGCCGTGGAGCTGATGCGCGAGGACGGCGCGCACGCCAACGGCTCGCCCGAGCTGGCCCAGGCCTTCCTCCAGCAGATGGACACGCGCGTGCGCACCGTGGACGCGCGCTCCGTCGTCGACTCGCGCCCCGCGCAGCGCACCGCCCTGGCCGCCTGCGGCGTGCTGCTGCTGCTCGCGCTGGTGATGGGCCTGTTCGGCGAGAAGTGGGCCGCGGGCGTCAAGCGCGTGCTCGACACGGCGAAGACGCCCGAGGCCAAGGCCCAGGTGGAGCCGATTACCGGCGACATCGAGCTGACGTACCGCTACCCCGCGTACACCGGCCTGTCCCAGCGCACCGTCCTCGGCACCGACGGCGCGGTGAGCGCCCCGGCCGGCACGGAGATTCAAATCAAGACGCGCTCGGACCGCCCCGTGGAGCGCGCGGAGCTGGTCATCAACGGCGAGGCCCTGCCGCTCCAGGTGACGGGCAACCGGGATTTGACGGGCACCTTCGTCGCGAAGCAGGGCGGCCACTACCGCTTCGCCTTCTACGGCACGCGCGAGAAGCCCATCGCCGTGGGCCCCGACATCCCCCTCACCGTGGAGGCGGACAAGGCGCCGCAGGTGTCGCTCCTGACGCCCGCCGCGGAGCTGGAGGTGGACCCCGGCCAGAAGGTGACGCTCAAGTACGAGGCCACCGACGACTACGGCCTGTCCGGCCTGTCGCTCGTCTTCCGCACGCCCGGCGCGCAGCAGGACACGCGCGTGCCGCTCCGGCGCGAGGACGGCCGGCGAAGCCGCGACACGTACACCTGGGACCTGGGCTCGCTCAAGGTCGACGCGGGCGACCGGATTACGTACTTCGTGGAGGCGCAGGACAACGACGCGGTGGAGGGCCCCAAGAAGGGCGTGAGCCGCACGCACGTGCTGCGCATCTACTCCGCCGCCGAGCACCACCGCGCCGCGCTGGAGAAGGCCGAGCAGCTCTGGGGCCGCATGGTGGACCACCTGGCGGACCGCCTGGAGGGGCCTGACCGCGCGAAGCAGAAGGACGCGCAGGCCATCGCCGCCGCGGGCGCGGTGGACACCAGCGGCCAGCAGCTCATCACCGACATGCGCACCCTGGCGCAGACGCTGTCGCGCGAGCGCGATGTCCCCACCGAGCTGGTCTCCGCGCTGGCCAACATCTCCGAGTCGCTGGGCAGCCACATCAACGGCACCGCGGACTTCCGCCGCCTGTTCCTGCGCACCCAGCGCTCGCGCGGCGAGGACTGGGGCACCGGCAACCGCCTCACCGCCGTGGTGACGGAGGAGATTACCGAGCTGGAGAAGGACATCCTCTACCTGGAGGCGCTGCTGGACCGGCAGAAGCTGGAGGCGCTGCAGGAGATGGCCAGGCAGCTGGCCGGCGAGCGCCGCGAGCTGTCGCGCCTCATCGAGGACTTCAAGGCCAACCCGGACGAGGCCGCGCGCCAGGCGGTGATGGAGCAGATTCAACAGCTCAAGGCGCGCATCCAGGAGCTGATGCAGCGCATGGCGGAGATGCGCAAGGGCATCCGCGACGAGCACCTCAACGCCGAGGCCCTGTCGGAGATGATGAAGGAGCAGGACCTGCAGTCCGCCCTGGACGACGTCGAGAAGCTGATGCGCGAGGGCAAGACGGACGAGGCGCTCGCGAAGCTGCAGGAGCTGGGCATGCAGATGGACGAGATGCTCAAGGGCCTGGACGACGCCAACGAGGAGTTCGGCGGCGAGCAGTACCCGGAGCTGGCCGAGAAGTTCGGCAAGTTCATGGAGGAGCTCAAGGGCACCGTCGACGAGCAGCAGCGCGTGGCGGAGCAGACGCGCCAGCTGCGCGACCAGGCCCGGGCGCAGAACAAGGAGAAGCTCTCCCAGCGCGGCGAGGCCATCAAGGACGAGCTCTTGCGCAAGGTGCAGCAGGCCCAGCAGAGCTACGACAAGCTCAACCCGGAGCACCTCAACAGCCGCGCCGCGCGCCCGCTGGAGGAGGCCCAGTCGGAGCTGTCCAACGTGGAGAACGCGCTGAAGGTGAACGACTTCGACCTGGCCGCCGAGGCCGCCGCCCGCGCCGAGGACGCCGCCCGCCAGCTGGCCGGCATGGGCGAGCAGCAGAAGCAGCTCGACGAGATGTTCGGCAACCCGCCCGAGGTGCGCCAGCAGTCCTCGGAGCTGGCGCAGCGGCTGGACCGCGACGCGCGCAACGTGCAGGACGTCAACCGCCAGCTCCAGAACCTCTTCCCTCCTCCCGGCTCGCAGCTGTCCCAGCAGGAGAAGCAGCAGCTGCAGCAGCTCGCCCAGCAGCAGCAGCAGTTGGAGCAGCGCGCGCAGGGGCTGCGCCAGCAGATGGAGGAGATGGAGCAGACCGCGCCCCTGTTCGGCGAGGAGGCCGCGCAGCAGATGGAGGGCGTGGGCCAGCGCATGGGTGAGGCCGCCCAGCGCATGCAGGGCAAGGACCCGGGCCGGGGCTACGGCGAGCAGCAGGCGGCGCTCGAGGGCCTGAAGCAGTTCCAGCAGCAGATGCAGCAGGGCCAGAAGGGCAGGAAGGGCGGGCTGCCGCTGCCGGGCGGCATGAGCGGGCGCAAGCAGGGCCAGTCCGGACGAGACCCCAAGGACCAGGTGGAGCTGCCCGACGAGGACGCCTTCCAGGCGCCCAAGGAGTTCCGCAAGGACCTGCTGGACGCGATGAAGCAGGGCGCGCCGGAGAAGTACCGCGAGCAGGTGAAGCGCTACTACGAGGAGCTGGTGAAGTGAGGGACGCCCGGATGAATCACTGGGGAGCGCTGGTGCTGGCGCTGGGCCTGTGCGCGGCCATGCCCGCCTTCGCGCAGGAGTCCTCGCTCAAGGACGAGGTGAAGACGCGCCTGGGCCAGGTGGAGTCGGCGCTGGATGACTGGGACGTGCCGGGCGCCCGGCGCGAGCTGTCCGAGGTGGAGGCGCTGATTCCCGCCGACGTGGAGCCCCTGAAGTACTACCAGGGCCGCGTGGCCTTCGAGGAGGGCCGCTACGACGACGCGGTGGGCCTGCTGCAGGGCGCCAACATCGAGGACAAGCCGGGCAGCTACCTGCGGCTGGCCAAGGACACGCGCGACATCGTCAAGAACCACCAGCGCGCGGAGAGCGAGCACTTCATCTTCCTCTACCCCAAGGGGAAGGAGGCGGTGCTGGTGCCGTACGCGCTGGAGACGCTGGAGGCCATCCACCGCGCCATGGCGGAGGACCTGGGCTGGACGCCTCCGGGCGGCAAGATTCGCGTGGAGGTGGTGAACAACGCGCGCGAGCTGGCCAAGGTCAGCACGCTCACCGAGAAGCAGATCCGCACCACGGGCACCATCGCCATCTGCAAGTTCAACAAGCTGATGGTGACCAGCCCCAAGGCGGTGGCGCAGGGCTACGACTGGCAGGACACGCTGGCGCACGAGTACATCCACCTCGTCGTCAGCCAGATGAGCCGCAACACGGTGCCCATCTGGTTGCACGAGGGCCTGGCCAAGTTCCTGGAGTCGCGCTGGCGCGGCAAGGCGGGCCTGGCGATGACGCCCTCCACGCAGGCGCTGCTCGGCAAGCGCGTGAAGGCGGACAAGCTCATCCCGTTCGAGAAGATGCACCCGTCCATCGCGCTCTTGCCCACCGCGGAGGACGCGGCCACCGCGTTCGCCGAGGTGTTCTACGCCATCGACTACGTGCACCAGTCCAAGGGCGCCGCGGGCCTGCGCGCCGTGGTGCAGGGGCTCAAGGCCGGCCAGTCCGACAAGAAGGCGGTGGAGACGGCCATGGGCATGCCGTTCGGCCTGTTCGAGAAGGCCTGGCTCTCCCACATCAAGAAGCAGCCCTTCCCCATGGAGCTGGTGCCGCGCGACGACCGCGTGGTGCTGAAGGAGGACGCCAAGGGCAAGGTGAAGGAGGACGGCGAGAAGAAGGGCCGTGAAATCTCCTTCGGTGACTTCAACGAGGTGCAGGAGGTCCCCGCGCGCAAGTTCGCGCACCTGGGGGAGCTGTTGCGCGAGCGCAACCGGGTGAAGGCCGCCGCCGAGGAGTACGCCAAGGCGCACAAGCTGGTGGGCGACAAGTACGAGTCCGTCTCCAACAAGTACGCGCTGACGCTCCTGGAGCTCAAGCGCCTGGACGAGGCGGAGAGCGTGCTGCGCGGCAGCCTGCGCGTGCACCCCGGCGCGCCCGCCACCAACGTGCACCTGGGCCGCATCCTCCTGCACCGCAAGGACTACCCGAAGTCGAAGACGGCGTACCTGGAGGCGCTCGCGTCGGACCCGTTCGACCCGGAGATCCACGTGGCGCTCACGCGCATCCACGGCGCGCTCGGCGAGGCGGAGCTGGCGGGCCGCGCGAAGACGGCGACGGCGGTGCTCACGGGATTGAAGCCCGAAGAGGTGGACGAGCTGGCGCGCAGGTTCCTCCAGGAGGAGGCGGAGCTGTCCGGCACCAGCGTGCCCGCCTCCGGCGGCGACAAGCCCAAGGCGCCCGCCGCTCCCGCCGCGAGCACACCCGACGCCGGCCGCTGAAGGCGCTCTGCGTTCGAGCGCGCCCGACGCCGGCTGCTGAAGGTGCTCTTGCCCTCGAAGCGTTTCCGACGCCAACCGCTGAAGGCGGCCCGCCCTCGACGCAGGCCGTTGTCGAAGGAGCCTGTCGCCCGCGAACGCGGGCCACCCCGCACGCCCCTCGCGCCCGTCGGGCCGGGGAGCGAGCGGGCCTGTGCGCGCGCAGCCGACCTGTCAGGGGGTGCCTAGCTTCACGCCGGGGAAGTGAGGCACCCGACACCTCTGGTCCGACACCCGTACAGTCCCAGCGTTGACTGCCCCACGTCCTCATCGGCGTTCGTGCGCTGTCGCACGGACCCGCGCCGCGCCGCGCACCGCGGACCACGCGTTGGCCCAAGGTGCGTGCCCGCGGCCCGACAGTGCTGGATTCCCGACGTGAAAGGAGCAGTCCACATGAAGCGCACCCTTCCTGGCCTTGCCCTCGCGGTCTCCCTGTTCACCGGTGGCGCGGCGCTCGCGCAGAGCGGCGCGTCGGCGACGCCCGCCATGAAGCCCTCGACGACGCAGAAGGGCATGGCCGAGTACCGCGGCTTCATGGCCCCCACCGATGAGAAGGCCCTGCTGGAGCGGCTGCACTACGCCAACCAGCAGGAGATCCAGGCGGGCCAGCTCGCGCAGAAGAACTCCCAGAACGCCGAGGTGCGCTCCTTTGGCGAGATGATGGTCAAGGACCACACCGCCATGGACGAGAAGCTCATGGCCTATGCGAAGAGCAAGGGCCTGAAGCTCTCGGACATGCCCAAGGCCATGAACGACGTGGAGAAGAAGATGATGGCCCAGGACAAGGCCACGATGGAGGAGCTGACCGTGCTCCAGGGCGCGCCCTTCGACTCGTGTTACATGGCGGCCCAGGTGGGCGACCATGACGCCGTGCTCGGCAAGGTGCTCGCCGCGCGGCAGGGCATGCCCTCGGCCAGCCCCGAGCTGACGGCGATGTTCACCGAGCTCATCCAGAAGGTCCCCGCCCACCGCGAGCAGGCCTGGCAGATTCTGGGCAAGCTGGATGACGGCATGGCCGTGGGCGGCTCCGGCGCCTCGCCCGCTCCGGCTGGCAACAAGGACCACGCGGGCCACGGCGACATGGGGACGAAGAAGAACTAGTCCCGCACGCCGCTCCGAGGGCTATTCCAGGACGTCACTGGGTGCGGTAGGACACCACGTCATGTCCATCCGAACCCTCGCAGTGACGACCCTGGTGGCGCTCGGAGCGGTGCTCACCGGCTGCTCCAGCAACGCCGACACCATCTGTGACCTCCGCAAGGAGTGCTTCCCGGGCAGCGACGACACGGGCAAGTGCGCGGACCGCATCAACGACTGGGTCGACGACCGCGACTCCGACGAGCGGCGCGAGCGCGTGGCCGAGTGTGCCGACTGCATCTCGGACCGGAGCTGTTCGGAGTACCTGGAGCACTGCATCGACGAGTGCTTCGTCGTCCCCTGAAGCACCCCTGACATGGAAGGGCCCCTCGCGCGATGTTCCGCGCGAAGGGCCCCTGGGACGGCTTCAGGCGTGAGCTAGTTGCGCGTCCACTGGTCCAGCCAGCCGAGCACCTCGTCGTGCCACTGCAGGCTGTTGGCGGGGCGCAGCACCCAGTGGTTCTCCTCCGGGAAGTAGAGCAGCTTGGAGGGGATGCCGCGGCGCTGGAGCGCGGTGAAGGTGCCCAGGCCCTGCGTCTCCACCACGCGGAAGTCCTGGCCGCCGTGAATCACCATCATCGGCGTCTTCCACTTGCCCACGTGCTCGATAGGGCTGTGCTTGCGGTAGCCCTCCGGGTTCTCCCAGGGCGTGCCCTTGTGCTCCCACTCCGGGAACCACAGCTCCTCGGTGTCGAAGTAGCCCATGCGCTCATCCAGGATGCCGTCGTGGTTGACCAGGCACTTGAAGCCGTCCGCCCAGTTGCCGGCAATCCAGTTGATCATGTACCCGCCGTAGCTGGCGCCCAGCGCGCACTTCTTCTCCTTGGAGATGAACGGGTAGCGCTGCAGCGCGGCGGCCAGGCCCTTCTGCAAATCCTCGAGCGGCTTGCCACCCCAGTCGTCGCGGATGGCGTCGGTGAAGGCCTGCCCGTAGCCGGTGGAGCCGTGGAAGTCGACCATGACGGCCACGTAGCCGCGGCCCGCGTACACCTGCGGGTTCCATCGGTAGTGGAAGTGATTGCCGAACGAGCCCTGCGGTCCGCCGTGGATGAGGAAGGCCAGCGGGTACTGGCGCTTCGGGTCGAAGTCGACCGGCTTCACCACGTAGGCGCGCACCGTCTCGTTGTTCCAGCCCGGGAACTCGAACTGCTCGAAGCCGCCGAAGCGCACGCGCGCGAGCGTGTCCTGGTTCACCTGGGTGAGCTGCTTGGTACCCGTACCGTCCTGGTTGATGACGAACAGGTCCGCGGGCGAGTCCAGGTCATCGTGCACGTAGACCAGGCGGTTGCCGGCGGCCGGCTGCGGCGAGTCGTCCGTGCCGTCCTTCGTAATCTGCCGCACCTTGCCCGAGGCCACGTCGAGCGCGAACAGGGGCTGCTGGCCGATGTGGCCCGCGGTGGCGAACAGCGTCTTGCTGTCGGGGCTCCAGGCGAGGCCGCCGGCGGAGCGGTCCCAATCCTCGGCGAGCACGCGCTCCTGGCCGCCGGGCCACGCGCGCACGATGACGCGGTAGCGGTCCGCCTCGTAGCCGGGGCGGGACATGGCCAGGTACGCGAGCGACTTGCCGTCCGGGCTGAAGACGGGGCTGGTGTCGGTGGCGCGGTTCTTCTCGGTGAGCTTGCGGGGCCTGGCCTTCCCGTCGATGGGGGAGACGAAGAGGTCCAAATCCGTGGACCAGGACTCGGTGCGGCCCACGTCGCGCGCGGTGAAGACGACGCTCTTGCCGTCGGGCGTGAAGGTGTACTCCTCCGGTCCGCCGAAGGGCTTGGTGGGGCCGTCCGCGTCCATGCCCTTCATCAGGTCCACGGGCGTGCCGCCGGCCACGGGGACGACGAAGATGTGCGAGCGGCGGCCGTCCTTCCACGTGTCCCAGTGACGCGCGAAGAGCTTGTCGTAGGTGCGGCCGGTGGCCTTGCGCTTGGAGCGCTCCGCCTCGCGCTGGGTGTTGCAGTCGAGACCAGCGCAGTCGGGGAACACCTCCATGGACACGGCCAGCCGCGCGCCGTCCGGGGACAGGCGGAAGGTGCCGACGTCCAGGGGGAGCTTCGTCACCTGGGTGGGCTCGCCGCCGTCGATGGGCAGGCGCCACACCTGGGAGGAGCCGCCGCGCGAGGACAGGAAGAAGAGGCTCTTGCCGTCCGGGGCCCAGGTGGGGTCCGAGTCCGCGTCCGGGTGCGAGGTGAGCTGGCGCGGGGCGCTCCCGTCGACGCCGACGAGCCACAAGTCCGTGCGGCCGCGGTTGGCCTCCAGATCCGTGGAGCGCAGGACGTAGGCGACCTGGGTCCCGTCGGGAGAGACGCGCGGGTTGCTCAGCCGGCGCATCGAAATCATGTCGTGGTGGTTGAACGGCTGGGTCTTGGCCGGCGCCGGGGTGGCGGCGAGGGCCAGGGCCGCGACAAGCGACAGCGGCAAGGTGTCCTCCTGGGGTGGGCCCGCGCGCGTCCATCCAGGCGAGCGCTCGGGCGGGGTTTTCGGGGGTGGACCGTGCCCGCTCCTCCGGGCGCTGTCCACCTTGGGGCGTCGGAACATGCGAGGGGCGCCCGTATGCCCGGCGCGTCATGGAAAGTGGGGTCGGGACTTCCCGGGAGCGGAAGCCATGACGTGACGCGCCAGTCCGGTTAGTGAGAGGGGCATGAGCCCACCCGTCAGCGTGCGTGTCTGGTCCGACTTCGTGTGTCCCTGGTGCTACGTCGGTCTCCAGGAGGTCAAGAAGCTCCAGCAGGAGTTCGACATCCAGGTGGACTGGCAGCCCTTCTTCCTGCGCCCGGAGACGCCGCCGGAGGGGCTGCCCCTGCCCGCGCACATCCGCGAGAAGATGAAGGACCCGAACAACCCCCTCAAGGTCCGCGCGGCGCAGGCGGGGCTGAAGATGGTGGACCGGGACGTGATTCCGTCCACGCGGCGGGCGCACCAGGCCACGGAGTACGCGAGGACGCAGGGCAAGCTGGAGCCGTACCACGCGGCCATCCTGCGCCGGTACTGGAGCGAGGGTCAGGACCTCTGGCAGTGGGAGACGCTGCGGGGCGCGGCCGAGGAGGTGGGGCTGGACGCGGACGCGCTCCAGCGCGCGGTGGAGGGCGGCGAGTTCGCGAAGGTGGTGGAGGACGCGGTGCGCGCGGCGCAGGAGATGGGCGTCAGCGCGGTGCCCACGTTCGTGCTGGGTGAGCGCTTCGGCATCCAGGGCGCGCAGGACTACGCCGTGTTCAAGCAGGCGATGGAGCGGCTGGGCGCGAAGCCTCGCGCGACGACGTGAGGTGGGCGCGGGGCGACTCGCGCTCGCTACATGCCCTGGAGCAGCACGAGCATGCGCGGGAGCGAGTCGGGTCCCGCGCCACCGGAGAGCCCCTGCGCGAGGTCGTGCAGCTCGGGTGATTGTTCCAGGTGCTTCGCGCTGAGCTGGAAGCACTCCACGGCCGCGGCGTCGAGGCGCGCACGGGCATCGCTCGGTGTGGGGTCTTCACACAGCGCCACGACCTCGGGATGTCCGAACAGCGCCCAGCGCAGCATCGCGGCGCGCAGGGTCAGCTTGAAGACGGAGTCCATCACCGAGGGGCTGTCGGTGAATGGGTTGCGCAGCCAGTGGTTCACCGCGTGGTGACGGAAGTACTGCTCGATGCGCTCGCCGAGCACGGGCTCCAGTCGGGCGCGTCGCTCGGAGTACTGGGCCCAGACGTCGTCCGGCGCGGCGCTCGGACCACCGTAGGACGCCTGGATGGCGCGGGCCCACGCCTGGAACCGCGCGCCCCGGACGCCGTCGATGCGCGCGCGCAGCACCGCGCCGCAGATGCCGGCCCACGGGCCGCCGGGCAGTCGCACCGAGGACACCATCGCGTGCAGCGCGTCCAGCGTCGACGGTGCCTCGAAGTCAGAGAGCGTCGAGAGGAGCAGTGCTTCGTCTCGAAACGCCTCCGTCCCCCGGAAGTAGAAGGCCCCGAGCCGCCGGGCCAGCTCCCCCAGCATGAACAGCCGCGAGGCATACGGGTACTCGCGTCGCTCCAGGATGCGCAGCGCCACCTCGCGCACCCGCGCCGCATGCCACGTCCACGCGTCGCCCGCGTCCTCTCCGCCCAGCGCTCGCGCCAGCTCGGGCCGCGCCGCGAGCGACGCGTCCACCGGCACCGGCTCCAGCGCATCCTCCGCGAGCAGGCACAGCCGCACCACCTCCGGACAACCGAACGAGCCCGTCACCTCCAGCCGCCCTGCCCTGCGCGTGGCCACACGCGGGAACACCGCGCACGCATCCGGCAACACCGCCTCGCCGTACGCGCGATGCAACGAGCACAGCTTCCGGGCATCGAGGAACGAGCACAGCCCGTCCTCGCGCTTCGCGATGTACGCGGCCTCCGCGCCCACGCCACTGCCCGGGTCGGGCAGCACGAGCGCCGCGACCCGCGCCGCGTCCGGTCCTCCCGCCACCGCGTCGCGCAGCACCTTCCACCGCGCGTCGCTCACCGGCACCACGAGCCCCGCGCAGCACGTGTCCTCACACGTGTCCGCCAGACACTGGAAGCGCGTCAGATACCGGGGAGCCGTGGCGGACATGGACCTTTCGAGCTCAGGCGTCGTCCGAGCCGCCCCGCAGCCCCACCACCGCCGCGTCACCCGACACGGGCGGCACGGTCACGGAGAAGGCCTCGCGGTCCAGCGTCGCGAACAGCCGCACCACACACGCATCACAGATGGCGGCGCTCCCCATGCCCGCCTGCAGCCGCCCCACCTGATGCGCCAGGGCGCCGCAGAACGAGCAGCGCCGCCGGGCCGGCGTGGGCTGATTCGAGACGTACGGTCCTTTCATCTCCCCATTCCTCACAGGCTACTTCCGGCCCAGCGCCTTCTTCACGAAGCCCCAGAATCCGCCAGCGCGCTCCTTCAGGTCCGCGCCACGACGCTCCTCGGCGGCCTTCACCGACTCCTTGCTCACCTGCAGCTGCTTCTGCAGCTCCTCCGGCGAGTAGCGCGTGGCCAGCGTGGCCTTCACTTCCTTGCGCGTGGAGTACTCGCGCGCCTCGACGTGCAGCACGCACTCCGAATCGAGCTTGATGGTGACGGCCACGCGCACCGAGCCCTTCGGCCCCCGAGGCAGGCCCTCGATGCGCACGGTGCCCAGGTACTCGTTGGCGGAGATGTGATTGTCCTCGCCCTGGAAGATGGACAGCTCGAGGACCTCCTCGTTGTCCTTCGACGTGCTCAGCGCGAACGAGCGCTGCGCGGGCAGCGGGCTGTTGCGCTCGATGACGCGCTTGAAGGCGCCACCGGGCATCGCGATGCCCACCGTCATGGGCAGCACGTCGATGAGCACCACGCTGCTCACCTTGTCCACCGAGCCCGAGTACAGCGCCGCGCCCAGCGCCACGGCCTCGTCCGCGTTGACGCTCGCCTGGGGCCCCTTGCCGAACAGGCCCTTGAGCTTGTCGCGCACCAGCGGCATGCGGCTCATGCCGCCCACGAGGATGATGTCGTCCACCTCGGCCGCCTTCAGCTTCGCGTCCAGGAGCACGTCGCGCACCACGTCCACGGTGCGGCTGAGCAGCGGGTCGCAGATCTTCTCCAGCTCCTGCCGCGTCATCACCACGCGCAAATCCCGAGGCCGCCCCGAGTCGTCCATCATCAACATCGGGATGTGGACCTCGAAGCTGGCGCGCTCGGAGAGGGCCATCTTCGCGCGCTCGGCGGCGTCGCTCACGCGGGACAGCGCGATGCCGTCGCCGTTGAACGCCAGGCTCTCCTTCTCCTGGAAGCGCTTGAGCAGGAAGTCGACGATGAGGTTGTCGAAGTCGATACCGCCCAGGAAGATGTCGCCGCCGGTGCCGAGCACCTCGAAGACGTTCTTCTCAATCTTGAGGATGGTGGCGTCGAAGGTACCGCCGCCCAGGTCGTAGACGAGGACGCGCTTGTTGAGCTCGCGGTTGAGGCCGTAGGCGAGCGCCGCGGAGGTGGGCTCGTTGAGGATGCGCTCCACCTTGAGGCCCGCGAGGATGCCGGACTTGCGCACGGCCTCACGCTGCGGCTCGGAGTAGTACGCGGGCACCGTCACCACCGCGCGCTCCACCTTCTGGTTGAGGTGGGCCTCCGCCATCTCCTTGCACTCGCGGAGGATGATGGCCTGCACCTCCTCAAGCGAGAGCACGCTGTCCATCAGCCGCACGGCGGCGCGGCCCGCCGCGTCCGGGACGATGTCGTAGTGGAAGCGCTCGCGGACCTGGTTCACCACGGCGCTGTCGTAGGGCCGGCCCACCAGTCGCTTCGCGCCGTAGATGGTGTGCTGGGGGCGCAGCACCAACTGGTTCTTCGCGCGGTGGCTGACGAGCAGCTTGTTCTGCGCGTTGAGCGAGATGACCGACGGAATCGTGTTGTAGCCCTCGCGCGAGCGCAGCACGACCGGGCGGCCGTTGGACAGGAGCGCCACGCACGAGTTGGTGGTGCCCAGGTCGATGCCGATGACGGGGCCCGTGCCGGCGATCTGCGGAGGCGGCGGGAGGAAGACCGTCCTGGGCAGACCCCGCTCGTCGAGCGCGGGCGCGACGGGCGCGGCCTTGGGGGCGGCCGGCGTCAGCACCGTGGGAGTCCCCACCGGCTCGGGAGCCCTGGGGGCCTCGCGGCGCACGTTGGGCAGTGACGGAGCCGCGGGCGCGGGAGGCGGCTGGAACGCGGCCGGAGGCGGGGGCGGCGGAGGCCGGGCCTGGGCCACGGGCGCGCGGGGAGCAGCCACGCCCGGAGGCGCGCTGCCGCCCATGCCCGACAGGTCCAGGTCGAACTCGACGCCGCCCGCCGGGCGAGCCGAGGAGGGAGGCGGCGGCGGTGAGGTGCGCGTCGGAGGCGGCGCGGCGGGAGGCAGCTCCTCCACCGCGTCACTGAAGTCCAGGTCGAACTCCAGGCTGCCACCACTGCGAGGCTTCGCGGCGGCGGCGGGAGGAGGCGGCGGCGCGACGGGGCGCGGGGGCGGCGCGGCCGGGGCCTCCTCCATCGCGTCGCTCAGGTCCATGTCGAACTCGAGCGCACCTCCGGCGGGCTTCGCGGCGGCGGGAGGCGGAGCGCTGGGACGAGGAGGCGGAGGCGAAGAGACCGGGGCCTCTTCCACCGCATCGCTCAGGTCCAGGTCGAAGTCGAACGCGCCACCCGCGGGCTTCGCGGCGGCGGGCGGAGGCGGAGGCGGCGCGCTGGGACGAGGAGGAGGCGGCGCGACGGGGGCCTCCTCCATCGCGTCGCTCAGGTCCAGGTCGAACTCGAACGCACCTCCCGCGGGCTTCGCGGCGGAGGGCGGAGGCGGCGCACTGGGGCGCGGAGGCGGCGGCGCGGGCGTCTCCTCCACCACGTCACTGAAGTCGAACTCGAACGCGCCACCCGCGGGCTTCGCGGCGGAGGGCGGAGGCGGCGCACTGGGGCGCGGAGGCGGCGGCGCGGGCGTCTCCTCCACCAC